>JAURYJ010000016.1 GCA_030653985.1 Methylobacter sp.
ATCAGCATGGACAGATATTTGCTCCTGCAATATCTGCATTCCCCACATCCTTGTAGGTTATGGGCGTGGTCGCGCACTAGACAATATTTTTGTCGAGCGGCTCTGGAGAACGGTTAAATATGAAGAAGTCTATTTGAAGCAGCATGACAGTGTACAAAGCTTGCTGATGGGATTGACCGACTACTTCATATTTTATAATGAAGAGCGGCGTCATCAATCATTGGGCTATGAAACACCCAGTGTGGTTTACCAAACCGCTAGGGGTGGCGGTGCCATGATCGTGGATAAATACGGGGCGGCAGAAATATCAGTTCCCGTATCAAAAAATTGGGACAGCGCCATTCAGCTGGAGTGTGAACAGGGCTCTATCTTAAATTAAGGCATTATTTGTCTGGACTATGGGGTCCACTATAACCATCGTCCCTATTACCCAACTGCCGAATTTTGATGTGCGCTGAGTATATCAATCAGACTGAAAAAATGACTAGCAAATCTTTGTCGCGTGATCTTGAGGAAATAAACTCTATCCTGGTCTGTAATCGGTGCTAAAAAAAGGGGTGGACATATCCCCCTTTTTTTAGCAAAAGCCGAAGCTGTAGCGGTGTTATTTAATAGGCTCAGGCTGCTTCGGTAGGTGAAGTCGCTATGCCTACAGATACTTTAAATTCCTTTAGCGAGTTTTTCAGCGTAACCGGTGTAATTGCGCGGCGTCAATTCCAGCAAAATGGTTTTGGCTTCAGCCGGAATGTCCAGTTTCTCAATAAACGCCTGCATTTGTTCGGGAGTAATGCGCTGGCCTCGGGTGAGTTCCTTTAATTTTTCATAAGGTTTTTCAATGCCGTAGCGACGCATCACGGTTTGTATCGGTTCCGCCAATACTTCCCAGTTGGCATTGAGATCAGCCTCAATCGCATCGACATTGATCTGCAATTTGGAGATGCCCTTTAAGCTGGCCTGAATGGCAATAGACGTGTGAGCGATGCCGACGCCGATATTTCTCAATACGGTTGAATCGGTCAAATCCCGCTGCCAGCGTGATACCGGCAGTTTTTCGGCCAGAAAACCGAATATCGCGTTAGCTAGGCCCAAATTGCCTTCCGAGTTTTCAAAATCGATTGGGTTGACTTTGTGCGGCATCGTCGATGAGCCGATTTCTCCGGCAATGGTTCTTTGTTTGAAATAACCCAGCGAAATATAGCCCCAGATGTCGCGGTCGAAATCCAGCAAAATGGTGTTGAAACGGGACAGTGCATGAAAATATTCGGCAATATAATCGTGCGGTTCAATCTGGATGGTGTAGGGGTTGAATTGCAGGCCTAAAGATTCGACAAAGTTTTGGGCAAATTCCGCCCAATCCACATCGGGATAAGCCACACAGTGCGCATTATAATTACCCACGGCGCCGTTTATTTTGCCTAATAATTCTACGGCTTGCAGTTGGTCTTGCTGACGTTGCATACGCGCGGCGACGTTGGCAAACTCTTTGCCGGTGGTGGTTGGCGTCGCCGATTGTCCATGGGTGCGCGACAACATCGGCTGGCCTGCGGTTTCCACGGCGATGGTTTTCAGCGCCGCGATGCAATCGCCAATTTGCGCCAGGATCACTACGCGGCCTTCTTTGAGCATTAACGCGTAAGACAGGTTATTGATGTCTTCGGAGGTGCAGGAAAAATGAATGAATTCGCTGACTTTTTCCAGTTCTGCGCAACCGGCAATCTTTTCTTTCAGCAAGTACTCAACGGCTTTAACATCGTGGTTGGTGGTTTTTTCGATGTCTTTGACGCGTTGCGCGTCGGCCGCTGAAAAATTATCGACGATGTTATTTAACAGTTGCGTTGCCGCGTCGCTGAACGGGTTGATTTCGGTAATCAGCGGATGTCCGGCCAAAGCCTGCAGCCAGCGCACTTCGACGAGGACTCGAAAACGAATCAGGCCGTATTCACTGAAAATCGGCCGCAGTTCTGCAACCTTGTCGGCGTAGCGGCCGTCGATAGGGGAAATGGCGGTGAGGGCAAAATTAGTCATAGGGTTATCCGAGTATTTAAGGGTATGTTGTTATTCATTATATTTGGATTCAATAATCCCGCCGCCGAGGCATATGTCGCCATCGTAAAAAACGACGGATTGCCCGGGTGTAATGGCTCTTTGCGGCTGGTCGAAGGTAGCCTTGCATCGGTCATCGCCGATCGGCTCTAAATAACAAGCCTGATCTGCCTGACGATAGCGGGTTTTAGCGGTGCAGCGCAAGGCTTCTGTCAACGGCCGGTTGCTGCACCAATCCAGTTGACTGGCCTCCAACGTGTTATGCAACATCAACGGATGATCGTGGCCCTGGCCGACGATCAGGATATTGTGTTCCAAATCTTTTTCCAGTACATACCACGGCTCATCCGGTGCATTTTTAACACCGCCTATGCCTAAGCCCTGGCGTTGGCCGAAGGTGTAATACATCAAGCCATGATGCTTGCCGATAACCTGCCCTTCAGGGGTGCGCATTTCGCCGGGCTGGGTCGGCAGATAGCGTTGCAAAAATTCGGTGAATTTGCGCTCGCCGATAAAACAAATGCCGGTACTGTCTTTTTTGCGGCTGTTGGCAAATCCGGCTTTATCCGCCATGGCCCGGATTTCCGGTTTATGCAGATGACCTATCGGAAACAGGGTGCGCGATAATTGTTTTTGGCCCAGCGTGTACAGAAAATAACTTTGCTCTTTATTGGGGTCCAGGCCTTTTAATAAAAAGAACTCACCGTCGTTCTCGGCTACTTGCGCATAGTGCCCGGTGGCAATATATTCCGCCCCCAAATCTTCTATCGCATAATTTAAAAAGGCTTTGAATTTAACATGTTTGTTGCACAGAATATCCGGGTTTGGCGTACGACCTGCTTTAAATTCGGCCAGGAATACTTCAAATACCTCATCCCAATATTCGGCGGCAAAATTGACGGTTTTTAATTCGATGCCCAATTTATCGCAAACCTGTTGGGCGTCAGCGAGATCTTCCATCGCCGTACATTGTTCGGTGCCATCATCCTCTTCCCAGTTTTTCATAAACAAACCGGTAACTTGATGACCTTGTTCTAACAGCAGCAAAGCGGTTACCGAAGAATCGACACCGCCGGACATGCCGACGATTATTTTTTTACTCATGGTCAAGATCGATAAATGATTTAAGCAAGGATAAGGGGTGGCGTTGCCCGCTGAGATATTCGTCTATACTGACAAGCACTAACGGACTACGTAAACGATGCCGTTCGGCTTCGACTTGATCGCGCGTCAACCAGTGTGTGGCAATTATGCCGTCATCCAGTGCTTGTGCCGGGTTATGTGAATGACAGCTGCCTGAAAAGCACACTCTGACAAAGCTCGGGAAATCGGGATTTTTTCGCCAAAGCTGGATAGATATGATGTGCTCAGGTTCAAATTTCCAGGCAGTTTCTTCCAGTACTTCGCGCTTTACAGCGGCAATCAGATCTTCGCCTGCTTCAAGATGCCCGGCAGGTTGATTGAATTGGAGCCCGCTAGTGGTTTCTTCTTCTACGAGCAAAAAGCGTTGGTCTTGCTCAATAACTGCGGCAACTGTAACGTGCGGCTTCCAAACCATTGCAAAATTCCGGGCTATAAAAGCTTACATTTTACTAGATCTGGAGATATTATGCTGGTAAAAAAGATTCCGGAGTAATGATACCAACCCTTCATTACAGGCCTTGTTAATTTTGTTGCCAATATTAAGAGTTGAAATTCGCCAAGATTAGCACTATGTTAGTAACTTGTAATATTTTACTATTTCAATTATGTCCGATTTTGATCCGTACAAAGATAAAGATGGCGACTTGGCTATTCAAGAAGCCAAACCCAAGTTAAAAAGACCGCCTTTATACAAGGTTATCTTGTTAAATGATGATTTTACGCCCATGGATTTTGTCATTGAAATTTTAATGGATTTTTTTGCTATGCCTGAAGAAAAAGCAACTCAGGTAATGCTACAAGTACATACGCAAGGGGTTGGTGTGTGCGGTACGTATTCTAAAGATGTTGCAGAAACCAAAGTCTATGTAGTTAACGACTATTCCCGAGAGCATCACCATCCGTTGATGTGTTCGATGGAAGAAGTGTAGGTTGGAGAGCTTATGTTAAGTAAAGAACTTGAAGTTACGTTGAATAATGCCTTTAAAAATGCGCATGATAAACGTCATGAATTTATCACGGTTGAACATTTGTTGTTGGCATTGCTCGAAAATGCATCGGCACAACCGATTTTAATCGCCTGCGGCTGCGATATTAAGACGCTACGTAACCAGTTGACGCAGTTTATTGATGAAACCACATCGCTAATTCCGGTCGGTATCCAGCGGGAAACCCAGCCTACCTTGGGATTTCAGCGAGTGTTGCAACGTGCTGTTTTTCATGTGCAAGCATCCGACAAGAAAGAAGTTTCCGGTGCCAATTTATTTGTGGCCTTATTCAGCGAACAGGATTCCCACGCGGTTTATCTGTTAAATAAACAGGATATTTCACGGCTGGATGTGGTTAATTATCTGGCTCACGGCATTTCAAAAATTGACCCTGAAAATGATTCGCCCAATATCCTTTCTCAGGAACCCGGCAATCCCGATGCCGAAACTTCGGGCAGCCCGTTGGACAAATACGCCACCAATCTCAACGAAGAAGCGCTAAAAGGTCGAATTGACCCTTTAATCGGCAGAGAAGCGGAGGTTGAACGCACTATTCAGACACTTTGCCGCCGTCGCAAAAACAATCCTTTGCTGGTCGGCGAAGCCGGTGTAGGAAAAACGGCTATCGCAGAAGGCTTGGCGAAACGAATTGTTGAGGAGCAAGTGCCGGACGTTCTGATCAACAGTGTGATTTATTCGCTGGATTTGGGCGCCCTGGTTGCCGGCACCAAATACCGGGGGGACTTTGAAAAGCGGCTTAAAGCGCTGTTAAATCAACTCAACAAGGAGCCTGATTCGATTCTGTTTATTGATGAAATTCACACCATTATCGGCGCTGGATCAGCTTCCGGCGGCGTGATGGATGCGTCCAATTTGATTAAACCGGCGCTGGCTTCCGGCCAGTTGCGTTGCATAGGTTCTACTACCTATCAAGAGTATCGCAGCATTTTTGAAAAAGATCATGCCCTAGCGAGAAGATTCCAAAAAGTTGATGTACTTGAGCCTTCTGTTGAAGACACGATCTTGATTTTAAAAGGGCTTAAATCACGCTTTGAAGAACATCATAACGTTAAATATTCTGCTGAAGCATTACGTGTCGCGGCGGAATTATCTGATCGCTACATTACCGACCGGCATTTGCCCGATAAAGCCATCGATGTTATCGATGAAGCCGGTGCAAAACAGCGTATGACGGCCGAGGCTGACCGCAAACAGCTTATTGACGTTGCCGAAATAGAAGACATCGTTTCCAAAATAGCTAGAGTGCCTGCAAAATCAGTCTCATCGAATGATATCGATAAGCTGAGTAATCTGGAAAAGAATCTAAAAATGCTGGTCTTTGGTCAAGATGAGGCCATTTCCGAGCTGGCATCGGCGATAAAATTATCCCGCGCCGGACTTAGGGACACCCAGAAAACTATCGGTTCATTTCTGTTTGCCGGACCGACAGGCGTAGGTAAAACCGAAGTAACGCGGCAACTGGCTAAGGTACTGGGCGTAGAGTTGATTCGCTTTGATATGTCCGAGTACATGGAGCGGCATGCCGTTTCCAGGCTGATAGGCGCGCCTCCAGGCTATGTAGGCTTTGACCAGGGCGGCTTATTAACCGAACAGGTAAACAAGCATCCCCATGCGGTATTACTCTTGGATGAATTGGAAAAAGCCCATCCTGATGTCTTTAACCTGTTATTGCAAGTAATGGATCACGGCTCATTGACCGACAATAACGGGCGTAAAGCCGATTTCCGCAACATCATTCTAGTAATGACCACCAACGCAGGAGCGGAAGAAAGCAGCCGCGCCTCTATCGGTTTTACCCATCAGGATCATGCTACCGACAGCTTAAAGGTTATCGAAAAAGGCTTTTCGCCAGAATTTCGTAACCGTCTGGATGCCATCATTCAATTTAAACCCTTGGATATTTCGATTATCGGGCATGTCGTTGATAAATTCATCTTTGAATTGGAAGCTTTACTGACAGACAAACACGTAACGCTGGCATTGGATAGCGATGCCCGCTTATGGTTAGCTGAACACGGCTGCGATCCAAAAATGGGGGCCAGACCAATGGCGCGACTAATTCAAGAGAAAATCAAGAAACCTCTGGCTAATGATTTGCTGTTTGGTGAGTTGGCGCACGGTGGGCATGTACGAATTTACGTGAAGGATAATGATCTGAACTTCGCTATAGAAAGCGCTGAGTTGATTGTTCCTGAAGCCAATTTTTAATACGGCATCCGCAACTGGTTTTTAATACAGTGATCTATCCGTATAATTATTTAATAAACTTGCGTTACAAATTTGTCTGAAACAGATTTGCATTTACCCGAAGGGCGTCAGGCAGGATAGCCTGACGTTAATCCTTTGATCATAGGATTAACGCATACGGAAAGTGATGCGACCTTTACTTAAATCATAGGGAGTCATTTCAACTTTAACACTGTCCCCGGTAAGAATACGGATGTAATGCTTACGCATTTTCCCTGAGATATGTGCAGTCACAACATGACCGTTTTCTAATTCGACGCGAAACATAGTATTAGGAAGCGTGTCAATCACCTTCCCTTCCATTTCAATTTGATCTTCTTTGGCCATTTATAATAATCCTGGGTATTTAAAACCGCCAATAATAACATAAACGCATTTTTAACAACAGTAGATTTATTTTCTTAACGGTCTATTAACCTGTACGACTAATCAACTTAACAAATTCACTTTCTGCGAAAATATCTGCATTATTCTCCACTCTATCCAGATAGGTTTTACCCTCCAAGTGATCAACTTCATGTTGAAATATTCTGGCTACAAACCCGCTTAGTGTAGCCTCCACCAAGCCACCCTGTTGATCTGTATAGCGGATTATAATGTCTCGATACCTCGGCACTAAGACGCGTATTCCAGGAATACTCAAACAGCCCTCCCAGTCCTTTTCTTGTATTTCTGACAAGACATCAAACCGAGGATTAATCATTACCGTCGGCGCCATTAATGGCGCCGACGGATAGCGAGGCGTAGGCCGTGAGGCCATAATGATAATCTGTTTTGATTGACTGATCTGTGGCGCTGCAATACCGACGCCTGAAGTCGCCGCCAAGGTAGCCTGCATCGCCTTGATGATCTGTAAAATTTCAGCGTCATGCACATCGGCAACGATCTGGGCTTTTTGTCTGAGCACCGGATCGCCTAACTGGGCAATTTCACACACCCTGATCATTGCAACTCATGCATAAGCACGGCCTGTGCCTGAATCGGTTCTTCATCGTCAGCTTTTTGCAACCGTTGATAACTGCCGTCAGACTGTAATATCCAGGCTTGAGTATTATCGTTTAAGTACAAATTCAGATCCTGCAAAATTCGGCTTTGCAATTTTTTATTTTCGACTGGAAAACAAATTTCAACACGTCGGAACATATTGCGATTCATTAAATCAGCACTGGATGCGTAAACCTCCCAGTCGCCGCCATTTTCAAACGCATAAACCCGGGCATGTTCCAAGAATCGCCCGATAATAGAACGTACTTCTATATTCTCAGAGACGCCCGGAACGCCCGGCCGTAAACAGCACACCCCCCTGACAATCAATTTAACCTCAACCCCGGCCTGTGCTGCGCGGTAAAGCGCCCGAATAGACTGCTCTTCAACAACAGCATTCACTTGAATAATTATTTTTGCCGGTTTTCCGTTTTTGGCATGGCGTATTTCCCGTTCAATTTTATCCATCAAGCCACTATGCAAGGTGAACGGCGACTGCAGCAGCTTATTCAAGCGAGTGACTTTACCCAAACTGGTCAGTTGGGCAAATACCCGCCGGACATCCTCACCCAATTCCTTATCGCAGGAAAACAAGCCATAATCGGTGTAAATCTGCGCCGTTTTCGGATGATAATTCCCGGTACCCAAATGCACATAATTACGCAATTGCTTGCCCTCCCTTCTTAATACCAGACACATTTTGGCGTGGGTTTTATAGCCTACCACGCCATAAACCACATGCACGGCAGCCTCTTGCAGTTTGGCGGCTAAATCGATATTGGCCTTTTCATCAAACCGCGCCCTCAATTCGATAACCACCGTCACCACCTTACCGGCTTTCGCCGCCGTGATTAAGGCGCTAACGATAGGCGAATCGGCTCCGGTACGATACAGCGTTTGCTTGATAGCCAGTACGTCAGGGGAAACCGCCGCCTGACGAATAAATTCAACAACCGGCGAAAAAGACTCAAACGGGTGATGCAGCAAAATATCGTGGCGCTTAATCGCCGCAAAGATATCTTTGCTACGCTCAAGTTGTTGGGGAACCGCCGGCTTGAAGGGTGGAAATTTAAGCTCAGGCCGACCGACCAGATCATTAATTTCCTGAATTCTGTTGAGATTGACCGGTCCGTCAACCAAAAACAAACGATCACGGCTCATTTCAAAACGATCCAGCAGAAAGGTTACGGTTTCATCCGGGCATTTGGCGTCAATCTCCAGCCGTACTTCATCGCCATAATTACGCATAGCCAGCTCACCTTCCACGGCAAGCAATAAATCGTCAATGGCATCGTCATCGACAAAAAAATCACTGTTTCGGGTGACCCTGAATTGATAGCAGCCTTTAACATTCATACCGTTAAATAACTGATCGACAAATGCATGAATAATCGACGATAAAAAGACAAAATCCGTCGCTCCGCTAGCCGTATCCTCTGCAGGTAATTGAATAATGCGCGGCAAGGCTCTTGGTGCTTGTAAAATAGCCCGGCCGCTGTTTCTGCCGAAGGCATCTTTTCCGGTCAGGGAAATAATAAAATTCAAACTCTTGTTGAGTATGCGCGGAAAAGGGTGCGCAGAATCTAGCCCAACCGGCGTTAAAATCGGCAACAATTCATCATTAAAATAGGCTTCCAGCCACTTAAGCTGCGCTTCAGTCCATTCCTTACGGCGAATAAAACGAATATTTTCCTCAGCCAGCTTGGGAATCAGAATCTCGTTAAGAACTTGATATTGCTCGTCAACCAGCTGGTGCGCATGAACAGCAATCAGCTCCAGCTGCTCGCTAGGCGTTAAACCGTCTTGACCAATAGCTTTAGGATCGATAGCCGCCATCTGGATAACACTGGCCACACGAACCTCGAAAAACTCATCAAGATTGGAGCAAGAGATGCACAAATAATTAAGCCGCTCAAGCAGCGGCACTTTTTCATCTTTCGCCTGTGCCAAAACTCGCTTATTGAACTCCAGTAAGCTCAACTCCCGATTAATATAAAGTTCCGGCTTTTGAAGATCTATGATTTCTTCTATTTCGTTTATGTCCATGTTGCGCTCAGATTTAAATTCGGTTGGTATTATTTTAGGCTAAAAACTGAAAAAATCTTAAAGCTCATCGCAAGCTTTTTTTCGTCTTGCGCCTGTCGTCTTTAACCTAGCGCCTTTTTCCCTGCAAGCCGCCGGTATGTAACGCAATAATGCGCTCACCAGGCTTGAAGTAGTGTTTCGTGATTAAATCGTAGACCGCACACATCATCTTTCCGGTATAGACGGGCTCAAGAGGAATGCCAGTTTTCAACTCGAAGTCATCGGTAAATGCACTTAATTCCGCATTGATTTTGGCAAAACCACCAAAATGATAATCCAAGTTTATCTGCCAGTTATTGCGTGATTGTGACAACATAGCCTCAACCTCACCCCGTAAAAAACCTGCGTTTTTTAATGCCGCAAACCCCAGCACCGACACCTGATCCTCGGCCGCGTCAATAATACCCGCCAAAGTTGTCCCGGTCCCACAAGGTACACAAAGTGTGTCGCATGGGATTTCTATCTCGTTAACCAGCTCCGCTACACCTTTCAACGCCAATGCGTGCGCTCCGCCCTCTGTTAACCAGTATTGACCCGGCTGCAACCCAGGCAACGTCTGATGGTTTTTGTATTGCCTGAGCAATCGGTAATCGGCACGAGATACAAACCTCAGTTCCATACCCCAGTCTTTGATGTCCGACAACGTCGGTGTCAATGTTACCGGTTGCTCACCGCGAACAAGCCCGATAGTTTTCAAGCCTAACACCTTACCCACATAAGCCAAAGCATGCAAATGATTAGAATAAGCGCCGCCCATGCTGATGATAGTATCCGCACCTAACGACAAGGCATGATCGAGACTGTATTTAAGTTTGCGCCATTTGTTACCGGAAATAACCGGATGCAGCAAATCGTCACGCTTCATCCACAACTCGATTTGATATTGCGTAAGCATCGGATCATCGATCTTTGTTAGAATCGATGACTTGAAAGTTTTTTCCAGTTTTATCAGTTCGGGGTGCATGTATGTGTGGACGTTATAACTTGATCGCAACCGGGCAGCGGATTATAGATGGTTTCAGTCTACTGAGTTTACCCGCGCACCGTCCTGACTACAACATTCCGCCGGGGCAAAAAATTCTCGCCATCGTCGAACTGGAAGACGGCAGCAACAGTGCCGTTAATTTACACTGGGGGTTGATTCCATCATGGTCAAAGGACCGAGCAATTTCCAGTCACTTGATCAATGCCAGAGCGGAAACCCTGACTGAAAAACCGTCATTTAAAAATGCTTATCGACATCGACATCGACGCTGCTTGATTCCCGCTACCGGTTTTTTTGAGTGGCACACTACCGATGCCGGTAAACGACCCTACCATATACACCAACCAGACCATGCCTTGTTCGCCATGGCTGGATTATGGGAGCATTGGGAACATGACCAGGAAACGGTTTATTCATGCACGATTATTACCACCGTTGCCAACGAAAAAATAGCGCCCATTCATCAGCGAATGCCGGTTATTATCGCGCCCGATGATTACCATCGCTGGCTGGCAAAAAAAACCACAACTGTCGATATCGCCGATTTTTTAGCCGCCGACGCCTACCGCAGCATGCGGGTTACTCCGATCAGCACACGGGTCAACAATCCGCTGCATAACGATGAAAGTTGTTTAAGATAGCAGCGCCGTAAACGCCTGTTCTCGCTCACACTCGAACAGGCTTATTCCAGCCTACTTTTTCTTTTTTGACTTAGATTTGGCAGACGGTGTTTCTACAATCAAATCAGGTTTATAAGACTTATAATCCGGCGCTATGCTGATCAATAATGTTAACAAGGCTGCAAGATAAGGAACTGCCTGTACCGAAAGAATGGCTATCCATAGCTTGCCGCTAAAATTATCAAAATGCTCCAGAGACGCCATCATACCGATACCGACACTCAATAATATCAACAAAAGTAACTCTTCCCGTATGGTGACTAAGCCGACAAATAAAGCACCGTGCTGTTCAAACTTGGGGGTGCGCATAAACGGTTTGCCCGAGGTAAATAAGCCCTGCATGGTACCCTTGGCGACGGTATGGGTTAAGGCCAATCCAGATAATGATGCACCTAATGATTGCCACACGGAACACGGAACACGAGCCTGGTACAACCATAAGCCCCGGATAATTTTAAAGCTGAATATGCCCACAGTCGGCAATAAAAAGGCATTGGCCGGAAGCTCGCTGTGTATCGGGTCGTAAAGAATCACGGCCGTTAGGATCAAGCTGGTCATGGTAAAGACCAATGCCAGCGCATCCGAAAACCACGGCAGCCACCCGGCAATAAAATAATACTTCTGGGCGGATGTCAGCTTAGGTTCTTTAGCGGGCAAAAAGCTGCGCCAATGCGCCTTGATAATTTGCATCGCACCATAAACCCAGCGATAACGTTGGGTCATATAGCCGGACATAGTATCGGGCATAACGCCTTTGCCAAATGAATCCTTGACGTAAACCGAATCATAGCCCGCTTCATACAGACGCAAACCTAACTCGCTGTCTTCACAGATACACCATTCAGACCATTTGCCCACTTCCAGCAACGCAGACTTTCTGATCATCGTCATGGTGCCATGCTGGATAATGGCATTGTACTCGTTTCTTTGCACCATACCGATATTGAAAAATCCGGCGTATTCCCAGTAACAAAAGGACTTAAAAGCGCTTTGGTCGCGGTCGCGATAATCCTGAGGCGATTGGATAAATCCGACATTTTCATTATCGAAATAAGGCACCATGGCATTAAGCCAATCCGGCGACAACATGTAATCGCTGTCGATAACAGCAATGATCTCGGCATCAGGAGCCGTTTGTTCAAGGGCATGATTGATCGCGCCCGCTTTAAAGCCCGGCCAGTTTTCCAGATGGAAAAACCTAAATTTCGGCCCCAGACGTTCGCAATCGTCACGCACCGGCTCCCAGACCGCAGGGTCTTTGGTATTGTTGTCCATCACCAACACTTCCATATTGGGATAATCAACCTTGTCCAGAGCCTCCAAGGTCATACGCACCATATCGGGCGGTTCGTTATGGATCGGTAAATGCAACGATACCTTGGGATAGGTAAACTCAGGGGATGGCTTAAGCGGCTGAAAAGTCCTGGCCGTGTTTCGGTGCCAGACGACTTCGGCTATTTCCAGACTTTCTATTAATAAGATGACTGCAGCCATCACCTGCATCAAGATAAGAATAGCCCAAAATACCATGGTAATATTGGTTTGGTATTGCTGAGCGCCTATCGATACAGACCAGAAAATGGTTGATGCGGCAAGATTGGCAATCAGCCCGAAAAACAACAAACCGGGCAGTTTTAAGCTGCTGCGGGTAAATAAAAATAAAACCATTAAAACGACACTAAAAATAGCCGCCCCGACTGCCCAATGCTCCCAGTTAGGCATCGCAATAACATCGCTATCCATAGGATATTTAGGTTGTCTATCCGCATTAAAAACACCCCAATAAGCACCCGCCGAGCCTTCCAGTGACATTTTCCAAGGTTGATCAAACGCCTCTACAATATAATAATTAACTTTTTCAGCATCGGCTCGATTGAGGAAGTTGCGCAGAAACTTTGCTTGATTGGACACTGATGCTGTCGCATGTTTAAACGGTTGTCCATCTGAAGGCCAACCGACCTCGGTAATGACAATAGGCTTATTGGGATAAGCTTTTTTTAGGTCATGATAACGGTCGAACACATAGTCGACGGCATCTTCCGCCGCAATACCTTCCCAATAAGGCAGAATATGGACGCCGATAAAATCGACTTCTGCAACCAGTTCAGGATGTTTAAGCCAGACATCCCAAGTTTCTGAGGTGCTCACCGGCCGCCAAGTATTTTTTTTGACTTCACGGATATATTCGATCAGTTGTTCTGCAGTCATATCGGCACGGAGTAAAACCTCGTTGCCCACCATAATACGAACAATGTTCGGATTATTCTGTCGGCTGACATTAATTAAGGTTTCGATTTCTTGCCGATTCTTTTCAAGATTGCCATCAATCCAGGCACCCACCGTGGTATTCAGATTATGCTTGGCGGCCAACTCAGGAATCTTGTCCAGACCTTTAAGCACACTGTAAGTACGAACGGCGTGAACTTTATTGGCTAGCAAACTCAAGTCGCTATCAATATCGGCTTCGCTGGGATAAGTATTGCTTGTTTGTGTATCCTGCTTTCTCATGGGGTCGAAAGTGACGCCCATTGTGGTTTTAGTCCAAGGTTGCAATTGCAAGGGGTTATTAACATAACTCCAAATGCTGAAATTAATAAAAACGAGTAATGCGAGTGCAATGACAGTAACTATCTTGGTTTTCATTTAGTTGCTCGAGTATTCCGCTGAACAGAGAAAAATATTTATTTGATTGTGCATTTAAAGCAACGGTTTATTACCTATATTTCTGTAGGTATATACATGAATAGCGCTTGAGTACTATTTTTTTATATAAAGATCGGTAATTGAACCGGTGATCATTTCAGCGGCAAAACCAAAGGTCTCTGACAACGTCGGATGCGGATGGATAGTCAAACTGATATCTTCGGCATCAGCACCCATTTCCAGCGCCAGTACCGCCTCGGCAATTAATTCACCGGCATTGGTGCCGACCATGCCCGCACCGAGTATCCTGCCGGTCTGTTTGTCACAGAGTATTTTGGTCAAGCCTTCTTTGCGGCCAATACTTAATGAGCGTCCGCTGGCTGCCCACGGAAAAGCCGCTTTGTCATAGTCTATGCCCTGTTGCTTGGCCTGATTTTCAGTCAGCCCCATCCAGGCTATTTCAGGATCGGTATAGGCAACAGAAGGAATAGTTAAAGCATCAAAACCGGCCTTATGTCCGGCTGCCACTTCGGCGGCCACCTTGCCTTCATGTACGGCTTTGTGCGCCAGCATCGGATTACCGACGATATCGCCTATCGCAAAAATATGCGGGACATTGGTACGCTGCTGCTTGTCGGCCGCGATGAAACCGAGTTCATCGACATTAACCCCTGCCAACTCCGCAGCGATCAGCTTACCGTTAGGTCTACGTCCTACAGCCACTAAAACCGCATCGAACAATTCTGATTCCGGTGCGCCTTTACCTTTATCGCTAGTACCACCAGCCGACTCTGCACGGTCGAATGTGACTTTCAAGCCTTTCTTGTCGGCTTCAATGGAAGTCACCTTGGTTTGCAGCCAGATGTTTTTATACTGTTTTTTAATACGCCGATACAGCGGCGTCACCAAATCGTTATCACAACCGGGAATGATCTGATCCATCAGCTCGACTACGCTGATTTCGGAACCGAGCGCATGATAAACCGTAGCCATTTCCAAACCGATAATGCCGCCGCCGACGATCAACAGTTTTTTCGGAATCTCTGTTAATTCCAGTGCGTCGGTCGAATCCCATAAACGCGGATCATCATGCGGAAAACTGGGTATTTTAGTGGGATGCGATCCTGCCGCAATAACCGCCTGCTCGAAACTCACGGTAGTTACCCCCGTTTCGGTTTGCACTTCGACTGTATTCGATGAAGTAAAACGCCCTGTACCTTGAATTAACCTTATTTTGCGCTGTTTTACCAAACGGGCAAGCCCGTCATTCAAGCCTGCGCTAACGCTTTGTTTCCATGAGCGAATCTTATCTATATCGAGCACTGGCTTGCCAAAAATGACACCGTGTTGCTCAAATTCATCCGCTTCATGAATGACCTGCGCTGTATGCAACAGAGCTTTAGACGGAATACAGCCGACATTAAGACACACGCCCCCAAGAACCGAATAGCGCTCAATCAACACCACTTGCTTGCCTAAATCGGCAGCGCGAAAGGCTGCCGTGTAACCGCCAGGACCGCCGCCCAATACCAGAACTTCAGCCTGTATTACTGACTCATCAACCGCTGGATTAGCATCCATATTATTCCCCTGATTAAACACTTAAAGTAATAAGCGGCGAATATCGCCCAAATACTGTTTAACGGCAGCCATGAAACGCGCGCCTTCTGCTCCGTCAATCACGCGATGATCATAAGTCAGGTCGAGCGGCAACATCAGGCGCGGCAAAAATTCCTTGCCATTCCAGACCGGCTGCATTTTGGCGCGAGTAACCCCGAGTATCGCCACTTCCGGCGCATTGACGATAGGCGTAAAAGCGGTGCCGCCGATACCGCCAAGACTGGAAATAGTAATACAACCGCCTTGCATATCGGCAGGCATCAGCTTACCCAAGCGGGCTTTGTTGCTTTTCTCAGCCAATTCGGCAGACAATTCGTTGATGCCTTTACGGTTGACATCGCGTAACACCGGAACCACTAAACCGTTGGGCGTATCGACCGCGATACCAATATTTAAATATTTCTTGAATATCAGTTTTTCGCCATCAGCAGACAATGATGAGTTAAATTGCGGAAACTGTTCCATAGCCGCTACCAGCGCCTTAATAATAAATAGCAGGCCAGTGATTTTGATGTCATCCTTGGATTTTTCGGCATTCAGCGCAATGCGGAATGCTTCCATTTCGGTAATATCCGCTTCGTCATGGTAGGTGACCATAGGCAAATTTAGCCACACGCGATTCAGATTTTTTCCTGTCAGCCGTTTGATTTTGCTAAGTTGCTGCTCTTCGGTCTCACCGAATTGGGAGAAATCAATACTCGGCATTGCCGGAATTCCACTGCCGTTTTGTACGACAGCTTCAGTCATAACCTTCTTGACGAAACTTTTCACATCGTCTTTTAAGATGCGTCCTTTGCGGCCACTGCCGACGGTTATTTTTTGTATATCGACACCCAGCTCGCGGGCAAAAAGCCGAACCGCCGGTGTAGCATGAGCCGCTGTTGCCGCATCTATGCCAGCCAAAGATTCAGGCTTAACAACGACAGCTTCAACCGCTGCAACTGCTTGCTGTACCGGTGCAACTGCTTGCTGTACCGGTTGTTCCTGTGGCGCAATACTAACCTCTTCTTCGGCTACGCTCGGAGTCACCACTTCGGTACTTGGCAATAGCGTCACCACCAGCGTCCCTTCGGAGACTTTATCGCCAGATTTGATGAAAACCTCCTGCACAACACCGGCTGCACTGGCCGGTAAATCCATGCTGGCCTTGTCGGTTTCGAGCACCGCCAGGGTTTGTTCCAGTTTTACCGTATCACCGGCCTTAACCAATACGTCAACGACATCAATATCAGCGACATTGCCGACATCAGGAACCTTAATTTCAATTAGAGCAGCCATGTTCAATTCCTTCAGTTAAATTAGCCAGGGAGATGTGACATCAGGGTTTATGCCGTATTTGGCAATAGCCACATCCACTTTGGCGGCATCGAACTGCCCCAGGTCTACCAAGCTTTTTAGTGCCGCAATGGTGACGTGGTAACGGTCTACCTCAAAAAACCGGCGCAGGTTTTCGCGGGTATCGGAACGGCCAAAACCATCGGTACCCAGCACCGTATAAGGCGCGGAAATAAGGCTGCGAATCTGTTCGGCAAAGGCGCGGGTGTAATCGCTGGCCGCAATCACCGGGCCTTGCGCACTGGCCAGACAACTTGCGACATGAGATTGCTTAGGCGTTTCGGTAGGATGGAGACGGTTCCAACGCTCACAGGTTTGGCCGTTTCTGGCCAGTTCGGTAAAGCTGGTGCAACTCCATAAATCAGCGTCAACGCCCCAATCATTACTTAATAATTCAGCCGCCGCTTCGACTTCGCGGAAAATCGTGCCTGAACCCAGCAATTGAACTCTAGGAGCTAATGCCGAAGAGCTGCTGGGAACAGCGGCATTAGCCCCTTTCTTAAAGCTGTACATGCCTTTGAGTATGTCCAATTCCACGCCTTTAGGCATCGCAGGATGGGCATAATTTTCGTTCATCACGGTGATGTAATAAAAAACATCTTCCTGATCGACGTACATGCGTCGTAAACCGTCTTGGATAATCACCGCGACTTCATAGGCATAAGTGGGATCGTAAGATACGCAGTTGGGTACGGTTGCGGCCATCAAATGACTGTGTCCGTCTTCATGTTGCAGACCTTCGCCGTTCAGCGTGGTTCTGCCTGCGGTGCCACCCATTAAAAAACCACGGGTGCGTTGGTCGGCGGCCGCCCAGATTAAATCGCCGACTCGCTGAAAGCCGAACATCGAATAATAAATAAAGAACGGAATCATCGGCACGTTATGGGTCGAATACGAAGTACCTGCGGCAATCCAATCGCACAAACCGCCGGCTTCATTGATACCTTCCTGCAAGACCTGTCCGTGTTTGTCTTCCTTGTAGAACATCAGCTGATCGGCATCTTGCGGAGTATACAACTGACCGACCTGCGACCAGATACCCAACTGCCGGAACATACCTTCCATGCCAAACGTTCTGGATTCGTCAGGAACAATCGGCACGATGCGTTTGCCGATATTTTTATCTTTGGTCAGAATATTAAGCAAACGCACGAAAGCCATGGTCGTAGAGGTTTCCCTGCCCTCCCCGCTGGCTTCCAGCAACGGCTTGAAATCGCTCAATACCGGCACATCCAGTGCGTAAGATTTTGCCCTTCTGGCGGGTAAATGGCCGCCCAGTTCATTGCGGCGTTTCTTCATGTAAGCCAGTTCTTTTGAACCTTCGGCAAAGCTCAGATAAGGCAACTCGTGTAGCTCTTCGTCAGTCACCGGCAACGCATAACGGCTCCGGAAGTTGCTTAACGAACTGGGGCTCATTTTTTTCTGTTGATGAGAGATATTTTGAGCTTCTCCTGATTCGCCCATGCCATAACCTTTAATGGTTTTAGCCAGAATCACTGTGGGCTGGCCTTTATGGTTTACCGCCGTATGGAAAGCGGCAAAAACTTTAACCGGATCATGTCCGCCGCGATTAAGCTCATAGATATCGCGATCCGACCAGTCGGAAACCATGGCTTTTAATTCTGGCGTATTAAAGAAATGTTCGCGCACGTAGGCACCATCTTTAGCCTTAAAGGTTTGATAATCGCCATCGACACAGGACATCATTCGCGCCGCCAGCAACCCGTCTTTATCGCGTGCTAGCAAGGTATCCCAGCGCTGTCCCCAAACCAGTTTGATGACATTCCAACCGGCACCGCGAAACTCGCTTTCCAGTTCTTGAATAATCTTGCCATTACCGCGCACCGGCCCATCGAGACGTTGCAGATTGCAGTTGATCACAAAAATAAGATTATCCAGCTTTTCCCGTCCAGCCATACCGATGGCGCCTAATGATTCCGGCTCGTCAGTTTCTCCGTCACCCAGAAAGCTCCAAACCTTACGCTCTGAAGTATCGGCAAAACCGCGATCCTGCAAATAGCGCATAAATCGTGCCTGATAAATAGCCATAATCGGGCCAAGACCCATAGAAACCGTGGGAAATTGCCAGAAATCCGGCATCAGCCAGGGGTGAGGATAAGATGGCAAGCCGTTGCCGTTCACTTCCTGGCGAAAATTATCCATCTGTTCCAAAGATAATCGTCCCAGCAGAAACGCACGGGCATAATCGCCCGGCGTTAAGTGACCCTGAGTAAAAATCAAATCACCGCCATGTTGATCTGAAGGCGCATGCCAGAAATGGTTGTAACCGACGTCATATAGAGTAGCTGCTGATGCAAAACTGGCAATATGCCCACCAACGTTGGTGTGCTTATTTGCCCTTAACACCATCATCATCGCATTCCAACGCACATAAGCACGAATTTTGTGTTCTATATTAACGTCGCCGGGAAACTGCGCCTGTTGTGCAACAGGAATGGTATTGATATAAGCGGTATTGGCGCTGAAAGGAATATCGAAGCCCGCATGTCGAGTCACCTCAACCAACCGCTCAATCAGGAAGTGTACACGTTCGCTGCCGTCGTGTTCTAACACGGCTTGCAACGCTTCAACCCACTCCCTGGTTTCTGCTGGATCGATGTCATTCTGTCCGGTGATTTTTGAGATTAAACTGTTGGTCATTGATTGATCCTGTTACGACGGGTATGCATGGATTAAAAATTGTGAGTTAGTTTTACCTAAAGGGCGCGAACGTAAAGTAACCCGGCATTTTACTGAAATAGTAAAAATAAGGCCAGAAACGCTCTATTTATCAGTTTTTTCGTAAAACCCCCTTCCTTCAGGTCGGGGATGTAAGGATGCGCTTGATTTTTCTTTTTCAAAGTTGTAGGCTCATTTTGTGCTGATGGCGCTAGTCGCCCTAAGTTAGCATGATACTTCCATAGCGGCGAGAATCGCCGGTACTGCTAACTGAGGCACTGTTAGCCAAGTCAGGAGACGTAAATCCTCTGTTCTTGCTGGTGCCGTTGACGTTAGAAGCCCCGTCCTTTAGGTCGGAGTAATTCACTGCGCACAGTATAAACAATGCAGAGGGGACAATGCACCCGTTTTAGTCATTTCGATACTGAAACAAGACGACCCATTCGCGTTTCACAGGTCGGATGTTTGTTTTTTTACGACATGACGGTTTATCATAGACCAAGTTACCCTACGATCAGAACAGACGAATTCTTCACTCACCAACCCTCATCTTACTAATAAATCATGGACTTAATATTAACGCTTAAAGCTATTATTCTGGGCATTGTTGAAGGCCTAACCGAATTTTTACCGATTTCCAGTACCGGACATTTAATCCTGGTTGGCGACTTACTGGATTTTAATGATGACAAAGGCAAGTTGTTTTCAATTGTTATTCAGGTTGGTGCCATCCTGGCCGTGTGCTGGGAATATCGCGCCAAAATCGCCGAGGTTATCAGAGGCTTGCCCAGCTCGACGCAGGCGCGAAAATTCGTCGTTAACCTGATGATTGCATTCATGCCGTTAGCGATCCTGGGCTTATTGTTCGGAAAATACATCAAAGCCGTCTTGTTCAAGCCCATTCCGGTGGCTCTGGCGTTTATTGTCGGCGCTTTCGTGATTATCTGGGCAGAGAAAAGGGAACATAAAATCCGCATTCACGAAATCGAAGATTTGAGCCCACTGGATGCATTAAAACTCGGTGTCGCACAAGCTTTTGCATTAATTCCTGGAGCGTCACGATCCGGCTCAACCATCATCGGCGGCTTGTTATTCGGCCTGTCGCGCAAAGCCGCAACTGAATTTTCGTTTTTTTTAGCGATTCCCACGCTGATTGCGGCCAGCATTTATGATTTGTATAAACATCGCGATTTATTAGAGTTGGCAGTCGACGGCCCCTATTTTATCGCTGGCCTGATCACCGCATTCCTCAGTGCGCTATTGGCCATCAAGGCGTTATTGCGCTATATCAGTCATCATGACTTCATTGTTTTCGCCTGGTACCGCATAGCCTTTGGCTTGATTGTTATTGCCACATCATACAGCGGCCTAGTGCAATGGACTGTTGATTAATACACCTTGGGCAAGACAACTAAACAGATTCTGCGTGACCAAGCGAAAACCCGTTTTACAATACCGCTAATGCGCTTTCATAATCAGGCTCGTTAGCGATTTCACCCACCAATTGCGTGTATATCACCTTATCATGCTCATCGATAATGACAATGGCACGAGCGGTCAAACCGCGAAGGAAGGTATCAACGATGGTTACGCCGTAATCATCGGCAAAACTGGAGCGGAAGGTAGACAGAGGGATAACATCTTTTAAGCCTTCTGATTCGCAAAAGCGACTTTGGGCAAAAGGCAAATCGGCAGAAACGACTAACACCACAGTGTTGTCCAGATGCGAGGCTTTCTGGTTGAATTTACGCGTTGATGCGGCGCAAGTTGGCGTGTCCAGACTGGGGACAATATTCAGTACTTTTCTTTTCCCGGCATAACTTGCCAAAGTGACATCGACTAACTCGCGACTGGTCAGAGAGAATGCCGGTGCCTCACTGCCTACCGCAGGTAATTCTCCGAATGTATGTAGTGGTTTGCCTTGAAATGTAATGGTAGCCATGGTGATTTCCTGTAGTCTTGGTTTAATACCTTAATAACAGGCAAAACAAAGGACGAAAGGCAAAAACACAGCCCTCACCCTTTGCCTTGCCTTTTAATCCTTCTTCTTACTTTTTGCCCGCTTCATCAAGCGCTCACGCTTCTTTACCTGCCATTCGGTCATTTTTTTCTTTTGCCCGTGAAAGGGATTAACCGGCGATTTGAACACTAAGCGTATCGGCGTGCCGACCAAACTCATTTTGTCCCGGTAGTAGTTCATTAAATAGCGCTTGTAAGACTCGGGCAGGACATCGGTTTGTACGCCATGAATCACCACAACAGGTGGATTTCTGCCACCCTGATGAGCGTATTTGAGCTTAATGCGCCGCGTATTCACTATCGGCGGTTGATGCGCGGTTGTCGCTTCTTTTAAGATTCGGGTCAGTACCGGCGTGGACATATCAAGCATTGCCGCGGCATACAATTGCTGCACGACATCGAACATTTTGCCGACGCCACTGCCATGCAGTGCTGAAATCGGGTGTTTTTCCGCAAACTCCAGAAAAGACAGCTTGATATCGAGTTGCCGGTTAATGGTGACTTTTTGCTCGGCAGTGATGCCGTCCCATTTGTTCAGACCGATAATCAAGGCTCTTCCGGCTTCCAATACCAGACCTAATAAATGCGCGTCCTGATCGGTGATGCCTTCTTGTGCATCAATCAAGTAGATGACGACATTGGATTTTTCAATCGCCTGCAGCGATTTAATGACGCTGAATTTTTCAATAGTCTCTGATATTTTGGATCTTCTGCGCATTCCGGCAGTATCGACCAAGGTGAACAGCTTGCCATTGCGCTCAAAAGGGATGTAGATACTGTCCCGCGTCGTGCCCGGTTCATCATAGACGATAACCCGTTCTTCGCCCAACAGGCGGTTGACCAGGGTTGATTTGCCGACATTGGGCCTTCCGACCACAGCGATGCCGATTCCCCCATGTTGCTCTTCCTCGTCACTAGCGTCCGGCGGCAACAGTTCGTTAACTTTTTGCAGTAATTCAGGTATGCCTCTGCCGTGGGAGGCGGCGATCTGCACCGGTTCGCCCAAGGCCAGCGAATAAAAATCGGTGCTAGCGAGACTGGCATCCAGGCCGTCAACCTTGTTGGTGACCAATATAATCGGCTTTTGCAGCTTTCTCAGGGTATCGGCAATGACCTTGTCGGAAGCGCTCAGCCCTTCTCGTGCGTCAACCATAAAGAACACTATGTCGGCCTCTTCCAGCGCGACCTGCACCTGTTTTCTGGCAAAGCTTTCTATGCCTTCGGCGTCATCGGCTATACCGCCGGTATCGACGACTAGACAGGGACGATCGCCCAGTTTTACCCGACCGTATTGCCTGTCTCGGGTTAATCCTGAAAAATCCGCAACCAGAGCATCGCGGCTGCGCGTTAAATAATTAAATAATGTGGACTTGCCCACATTGGGCCGCCCTACTAGGGCTATTACAGGTAACATATCGACTCGGTAATTAGAAAAATGGAACGCTGATGACGCTGATAGTTATGATCAAATAAGATCTTTTTGAATTATCTGCGTTAATCGTATTGATCTGCGTCATCTGCGTTCCATTGTATTTGATGACAGGGCAGTTCCTTTTTATCGGACTTTTAAAGCGGCAAGAGTGCCGTCTTTTGCATAAACATAAACAATATTATCTACCACGATTGGCTGGGCATCAATGGGGCCGTCGGTCACTTGTACACGACCGAGTTGCCTGCCATCGGTACTGGACAACCAATGCACATAGCCTTCAAGATCGCCCACTACCACATAATTTTCATAGACGGCAGGAGCGGTTAATCTTCTTTGATGTAAATCCTGTTGCTTCCACAAGGACGCACCGCTACGCTGATCCAGTTGCATGACATGGCTTTGGGAATCGGCCAGGTACAAGTACCGATAGTCGTTGCTCAAACCGGAATGCGACGAAATGGTTTCATTGCGCCACAACACATCGCCATCCACTTCCGAAATAGCCGCTATGCCGCCCTGATAACTGACAACATAAATCACCCCGTTAATGGCGATAGGATCGACATCCAGATCCACCAGCCGTTCAATCTCAGAACGCCCCTTGGGAATGGCAATGCTGGTTTCCCACACATATTTGCCGTCAACCAGGCGCAAAGCCATGAGTTTTCCGCTGTCGTAACCGCCGATTACGTTACCTTCAACAATCAACGGCGATCCGGTTCCGCGTACACTTAATGCAGGTACGGCGTGCTCATAACTCCACAGCTTGCCGCCGGCCTTTTCATCAAGCGCGATCACCGCGCCATCCGTGGTGCGCACTATAACAATATGATTGGCGATAACTGGCACCGAAAGCACTTCGCTGGATACTGCGACTTTCCACAATACCGCTCCAGTTTCAATATTTAAGGCAACAACTTCAGCATCGCTGGAGCCCAAAATCACAGTGCCTTCGCCCAGCCCCGGTCCTCCGGAAAAAGGCACTTCGGTTTCAGTCTCCCAAAGCAAATCACCGGTCGTCAGGCTTCTGGCTTGCACCACGCCCTCACGATCCGCCGCCAGTATTTTTCCACTGCCGATGCCGGGTATCAATTTTAACGATTGCTCGTCAGCACCTACCCCCACCGATTCCTTCCAGGTGACATCGATCTGAATTTCAGGGGTGTACTCCACCAGGAGACTCGGAGGCGCCGTATTATCTTCGCCGCCGCTAAAGTAATCGGTAATGCCGGAAATAGATTCACCCAGAGTATCAATAGCCGTACAGCCCGTTAATACAGTGATAGCAACGAAGGCACAGGGCAAAAGGCAACAGGCGAAAAAACCTTTCGTCTTGCGCCTTTTGCCCTGTGCCTGACTCACATAGCTTAAATAGTTAGTCATTGTTTTTAAGTTTATAGCTTTTCTTGAGCGGTCAGATCATCAATTTTGAACTGTAACAACGGTGACTGTTGGCCAGCTCTTAAGGCATTCTGATACGAAGTACGGGCCTCATCCAAGCGATCCAGAGCTACATATAAATCACCGACTAATTCATCATAATTAGCTGAATAGCTAACTGCCGTTTTGGCATCGACATCGTTAATTATCTGTAAACCCTGTTCATATTCACCGGTAGCAAGCATTAGACGTACCAGTCTTATCTTGGCGATATGACTCAGATGTTTATCAGACTCTGCCGCAACCATTTTCAAAATTTGCTTTGCTGCGGCGAAATCACCTTGCTCGGACTTTAATTTGGCCTGCAATAAACGACTGAATGCCGCATATTCGGAACCTTTAAATTGCTCCCGCATACCTTCCGCCAGCGTGTCCACTGTGTCTTTTTTACCCTCGTCCAGTGCTTTTAGTAATTGACTATAAGCTACGGAAGCTTGCGCCGCCTGCTCTTTTTTATGATCCTGCCAATAATTCCAGCCCAGAATAATGACAATACCCATAACTAAACCGACGATGATAGAGATTGAGTTTTCTTTCCACCATCTTTTTAAGGCTTCAACCTGTTCTTCTTCTGTATCGTACATTTCCACTTGTTTTTCTCTTGTTTAATGTTTTAAAAAATATATTTCCACCACGAAGGCACGAAGTTCTTATTCTATTTTTTCGTCGTAGCTTTCGTTGTCATTAACCCATCTGAATTTGTAAAAACTCAACTGCCTGCTGCTGAGTCATATTCTGTTGTTCTTGCTCATTATTACGTAGCGTTTTGACGCTGACCTCACCGCGACTGACTTCATCGTCGCCAAGAATGATCGCAAATTCGGCACCGCTTTTGTCGGCTTTTTTAAACTGACTTTTAAAACTGCCTCCGCCGCAATTCACCTGCAATTTCAAACCGGGTATTTCATCCCTAATAGCCTCGGCAAAACGCATGCCTTCTTGTTCAGCGGCTTCGCCGACACGGATCATATACACATCGACGGGGCTTGCAAGCTGCACATTAGGCAATGTTTCCATCAAAGCCAATAGGCGCTCAATACCCATCGCAAAACCGACCGCATGATTCGGCTTGCCGCCTAGTTGTTCTATCAGTCCATCATAACGCCCGCCGGCGCAAACAGTACCTTGAGATCCCAGTTCGTCGGTAACCCATTCAAAAACAGTCTTGCTGTAATAATCCAGGCCGCGTACTAATCGGGAGTTAAGCTCGTAGCTTATGCCTAAATCATCCAATATCGTGGTGATCGCGTTAAAATGCTGGCGGCTGTCATCGCCCAGATAATCGGTCAATTCCGGTGCGTTGGCGACAAGCTGCTGCATCGCCGGATTTTTGGTATCCAAAATTCGCAGCGGATTCGTCTTGAGCCGACGCAAACTATCTTCATCCAACTGTTCCAAATGGCCTTGAAAATAGTTAACCAGCGTTTCACGATACACCATGCGCTCAGGCAGAGTACCCAAGGAATTAAGCTGTAGACGAACCTTATCGCGGATGCCCAGCTTTTTCCACAGCCGATCCATCAGCAAAATTAATTCTGCATCAATATCAGGACCTGCCATGCCGTAGGTTTCGACGCCGAGTTGAAAAAACTGGCGATAACGGCCTTTTTGCGGGCGCTCATGTCGATACATTGGGCCGTAATACCATAACCGGTGTACCTGATTATGTAACAATCCATGTTCAAGACAGGCTCTAAGACAACCGGCGGTACCTTCGGGACGCAAGGTTAAGGAGTCGCCGTTCCGATCATCGAAAGTATACATTTCTTTTTCGACGATGTCGGTTACTTCGCCGATTGAACGCTTGAAAAGTTCAGTTTTTTCGACGATAGGCAGTCGTATTTCACTGTAACCATAAGCGCCGAGTATGTCTCTGATGCAAAGCTCTACATATTGCCAGCGTGGTGTCTGCTCAGGAAGCACATCGTGCATCCCACGAATTGCTTGAATATTATTGGCCATATTTAAATAGGGTTGATGTCACGGATTTAAATAACTTCATCATTAATAAGGGGTAAACCTACAAAAAACAAAAAGAGGCAAAAGACAAAAAACACAGCCATCCCCCTTTGCCTTTCGCCCTTCGTCTTTTCATTAAAAACCGTTAAGCTCTAAAATTTTCTTTGCTTCAGTTGAAAGCGGGAATTTTTCCAGTAACAAGTTTTTATATTGCTTGGACAGCTCTTTATTGCCCAGTGCCCGTTCAGCTTGCGCAGCAAACCATAAGGTTTCCGAGGTATGTCCCGCAACACCTAAATAGCGCTGCAAAAAACCTTTTGCTGCCCAAAAATCGCTTTTTTCATAAGCCATTTTCTGCATTTCCGCTAATGCCGGCGCGTAGGCTTTATTAAATTGCAATGCTTGCCTGAAATAATTCTCGGCTTGCTGTTTTTGCCCCATGCCCAGTTGGCAACGTCCGGCATTGGTTAATGCCAACCATTGCCTATCGTTTAGCGGATTTGAACCCGCCTCAGACAATAAAGCCATACCGTCTTCAAACTCACCATGTTCACAGAGAAAACGACCCAAATTATTTTTCACCGCCAAATCATTAGGCACCAAATTGAGGGCCGTTTCATAATGATCTTTGGCTTTATCGGGTTGATTTAATTTTTCATACAAAAAAGCCAGGGCATTATGCGCCTGCGCATTATCCGAGTTATTTGTTAATGCCCGCAGCAAGTTTTCCTTAGCCAGCTCTAGCTTATTCATGCTGAGATAGCGCACCCCCAGCTGAAAATGTATATCGCCGGCATCATCATGCTTAGCGTTGCTCGCTGAACCACAGGCAACCAACATCACAGCAAGCAGGACCGGTGTAAATCGATTCAACTTTTTTGACGCTTCAAGCTGCACCGGCACGTTCAGAACCTACCGCATGGAGTTTTAAGTGCCTCCGACTTTTATCCTGAACTTGCCCTACCAGCTGACCGCAGGCCGCGTCAATATCTTCGCCTCGCGTCTTTCTGATCGTGGTGATGATACCGGCATCAGTTAACAGCGTTTTAAACCGGTTGATCGTTTCATTGTTTGAACAGCGGTAAGACGATGAGGGAAACGGGTTAAACGGTATTAAATTGACTTTTGACGGCACCGTTTTTAACAGTTTAATCAATCCCCGCGCATCCTGCAGCGAGTCATTAATGCCATCAAGCATCACATATTCAAAGGTGACGGTGCGGCGCGGCGCTATCTTGGCATTATCCCGGCACGCCTCCATTAATTCCTTCAATGGGTATTTTTTATTGATAGGAACCAGCTCATCCCTTAATTCATCGGTCACTGCATGTAACGACACCGCAAGACTGACATCGCATTCCTGAGTTAACCTGTACATGGCAGGCACTACGCCCGAGGTGCTGACGGTCACCCGGCGCTTGGACAGCCCGAAGGTGAAATCATCCATCATCAGATTCATCGCGGCGACTGCATTGTTAAAATTAAGCAGCGGTTCGCCCATGCCCATCATCACGACATTGGTGATGCGTTTTTCTGCACCCAAACGCTTTTGCGCAACGATTAACTGGCCGATAATTTCTGAGGTACTCAGGTTACGATTAAAGCCTTGCTGAGCCGTAGAACAAAAGGTACAAGCCAATGCACAACCGATTTGCGAGGATACGCATAAGGTGCCGCGCCCTTCTTCCGGAATAAAAACCGTTTCTATCCGGTTGCCGCAGTGAGTTTGAACCACCCATTTACGCGTACCGTCTGTAGCGATTTTTTCAAGCACGATTTCCGGCGTTGCTATGTAGCAGTTTTCGGATAAATAAGCGCGCAAAGACTTGCTCATATCGGTCATCAGGTCGAAGTCTTCGACCCCTTCCTGATAGATCCATTTGAGCAATTGGGTCGCCCGGAACGGTTTTTCGCCTAAGCCGACAAAAAAGGCCGCAAGGCCTTTTCTGTCGAAATCGAGCAAATTGATGGTTTTGGTATTAACGGGTTCTAGCACAGAGTTCATTGTCTGAGAAAAAGTAAGCAATTTCCCTTTGGGCGGTTTCGACTGCATCAGATCCGTGTACAGCGTTTTCATCGATACTGCTGGCAAAATCAGCGCGGATAGTACCCGCAGCCGCTTCTTTAGGGTTGGTAGCGCCCATGATGTCGCGATGTTTAAGAACCGCGTTTTCGCCTTCCAGCACTTGCATGATCACAGGACCTGAAATCATAAATGCAACCAAATCATTAAAGAAACCGCGCTCGCTGTGTTCTGCGTAAAAACCTTCGGCTTGTTCTTTAGTCAAATGCAGCATTTTTGCGGCAACGATCTTTAAATCGCTCTTTTCAAAACGACTGTAAATTTCGCCGATAACATTTTTTGCTACTGCGTCAGGTTTAATGATTGAGAAAGTGCGTTCTATCGCCATTTTTTAAAGCTCCAAATTAAGAATAAATAGTGTTAAGCGGCGGATTATACCTGAATCAACCGCTGTACTTTGAAAATACCTGATGCACTTAAGGTCTATCATCCATCAGCTCAGCACCTTCTTTTACCGGGATCATCAAATCTTCTGCGCTAATACCCAGCAGCAAAACCGCAGGACTGGCGATAAAGATAGAAGAATACGTGCCAAAAACCACGCCAAATAACAGCGCAATCGAAAAATTATGAATCACTTGTCCGCCAAGGAAAAACAACGAAACCAGCGCCAAAAATACCGTCAACGAGGTAATAATAGTTCGGCTTAAGGTGACATTAACCGCGCTATTCATGATTTCTTCGGTCGATGTATTTCTTAATTGCCTAAAATTTTCACGGATACGATCATAAACCACAATGGTATCGTTCAAGGAATAACCAATCAGTGCGAGAATCGCCGCCAATACTGTCAGGTCGAACTCCAACCCTAACACCGAGAAAAAGCCCAACGTGACAATCACATCATGAAAGGTCGCTATGATCGCGCCGACAGAAAATTTCCACTCAAAACGCCAGGCCACATAAATCAGTATACCTATCGTCGAATACAGCAGCGCCAAAAAGCCATCCTCAGCTAAATCATCTCCCACTTGGGGGCCGACAAATTCAACACGATGGATAATTGCCGGTTCTTTAGTCGTCTTGTTAATCGCATCAAGTACCTTGGCACTTAAATCGACACTACTGACCTTTTCATCAGATCTTAAGCGTATCAGTACATCTTTGGTAGTACCAAAATTCTGCACCGTAGCCTCGCCAAAGCCTTCAGCGGCCAAGGTGCTACGCAGCTCAGTCAAATCGGCAGCTTGTTGATAGCCGACTTCAATTAAGGTGCCGCCGGTAAAATCGATACCCATCTCCAAGCCGCGTATAGCCAGCGATCCTATCGCAATAATCGACAGCACGGCAGAAAATATCAACGCTATATTTCGGTTACCGATAAAGTTTATATTTGTTTTAAACATAATTTAATCTTCTAAAAGTGGGGGATTGCATTGGCTAAATAGATAATTTTTCAACCCTGCGGTTACCATAGACCCAGTTCATAATCATCCGTGTGCCGGTAATCGCGGTAAACATCGATGATAAAATGCCGATTATCAGCGTGACCGCAAAACCTTTAACAGAACCGGTACCAAAACTGAATAACATGACCGCCACCAACAACGTGGTGATGTTGGAATCGAGAATGGTCGCAAAAGCTTTTTCAAAACCGATGTAGATAGCCGACTGCGGCGTATTGCCATTTCTGAGCTCTTCTTTAATCCGCTCGAAAATTAACACGTTAGCATCAACCGACATACCCACGGTCAGGATGATGCCGGCAATGCCGGGCAAGGTCAGCGTTGCCTGTAACATCGACAAAACCGCCAGAATAATGACCACGTTAAATATCAGTGCAATATTGGCAATCACGCCGCAAAGACGGTAATACACCATCATAAACAGCGCAACCAGCACAAAACCCACGACAAAAGACAACATGCCTTTATTGATGTTATCTTGCCCCAGACTTGGCCCTACGGTGCGCTCTTCAACAATATCAACCGGTGCCGCAAGCGCCCCGGCTCTTAGCAACAACGACAGATTGCGCGCTTCCTGAGGGCTATCCAAGCCGGTGGTCTGGAATCGATTGCTAAAAACGCCCTGAATGGTCGCTACGTTGATGACTTTTTCAACTTTCTGTTTATGACGAACTTTTTGGCCGTTTACCGACTTGGTTTCGACCTTATATTCGATGAACACCACCGCCATCGGCTTGCCGACATTGGCCTGGGTCAGTTTACCCATTTTGCTTGCACCGATGCCGTTCAAGGAAATATTCACCGAAGGTCTGCCGTCCTGATCGACTCCGGAAGAAGCGTCAACAATTTGATCGCCGGTAACAATAACCCGCCTATCCAGCAGGATAGGCTTGCCGTTTCTTTCATAATACAAGCGACTGCCAACCGGAACATGCCCCTCAACCGCTCTTTGCACATCGTGTTCGACATCAACCAGGCGGTATTCCAGCGTCGCTGTGGTGCCCAGAATCTCCTTGGCCCGGGTAGTGTCCTGCACCCCCGGCAACTGAATCACGATACGATTTTCACCTTGTTGCTGAATCACCGGTTCGGCAACACCCAGTTCGTTGACGCGATTACGCAAGGTGGTCATGTTCTGCGCGACGGCAAACTTTTTGATGTCCCGTACTTCTTTTTCGGAAAGCTTCAGCCAGATCTGATCCTGCTCGTTCGGCTCGGTAACATCCAGAGTGCGAAAATCTTTATCCAGCAGTGTCAACACTGCCGCTTTGTCATCCGCCGAACTCAGCTTAACCTTAATGAAGCCGCTGTCTTTCGAAACCGATTGATAACGTATTTTCCCGCTTCTTAAGGCCAGACGCACATCATCGTTGTAGCGTTCTTCAGCCTGCTTAACGGCTGCATCCATATCCACTTCCAGCAGAAAATGCACCCCGCCGCGCAAGTCCAGCCCCAGATACATCGCCTCTGCGCCCAAAGATCTTAGCCAGGCAGGTGTGGTAGGCGCCAGATTCAAGGCAACGTTATAATCGTCGCCCATTTGATCTCTAAGTAAATCCGCTACTTTAAGCTGGTCATCAGCACTATTGAGCCGAGCTAAAACCAGACCGTCTGTAAACTCGAAGGCCTTTGCAGTAAATCCTGCCGCCTTAATCGCAGACTCGATTTGATTAGCCTGTTCCTGGGCCAGTTTGGCCGGACGTGTCGATGACACCTGAACAGAAGGATCATCGCCGTACAAATTCGGCAAAGCATAAATAATCCCGACCACAAAAACGATCAGAACCAAGATATTTTTCCAAAGTGGGAAGCTGTTTTGCATGTGCTATTCCAATAACTCAACTATGTCGTAGAGACATTGTGGGCGCGACAAATTCGCGCAGTAGATTAAAAAGCGCGAATAAATTCGCGCCCACAGCATTAAACTTTAGCGATTTTTTTAGTGATCGCCTTGTAAGTTCCTTTCGGCATCATGCTTTCAATACTGTGACGCTGTACTTGAATAAAAGTATTGTCGCAGATTTCAATTTTTACAAAATTATCATCAAGATCAATAACTTTTCCTAAAATACCACCCGAAGTAACCACTTCAGAGCCTTTATTGATGGCAGCAACCATTTCCTTCTTTTCTTTGGCTCGCTTGGATTGCGGACGCAAAAACAAAAAGTAAAAAAACACCAATATACCCAGTGGAAACAGCATGCCTTCAATGCCGGGTGATTGGGTGGCGGAATCGGCTGCGGCTACAGCATCAGAAATAAAAAAACTCATGGTTATCCTCGATGATTTATTATAATTAAAGCGTTTTGACATCCACCCCCCGCTAAAGCAAGAGGATTCCTTAGTACAGCCCTCCATGCCCGAAGGGGACGACTCTGAAAATCGTCTTACTTCACGCCATCTCAGTTACCCTGATGGCAGGAGATACGCAGCAACAGCGCATCCAACAGAAAAAATGATAAATGATGAACAACCAAAGTCAAGAGCATCCTGACATCCCCCACCTAAAGGAAGGAGCTTTACGGACTCTTTGGTAAAAAAGAGTCCGTCATTATGCCACAGTCGGCATGGCTTTTCCTCGTTGTTGGTAAAATTGCTTGACAAAAATATCCAGCTCTCGTCTTTCAATCGCGTCACGCAAGCTTTGCATCAGACTCAGATAATAATGCAGATTGTGCAGGGTATTGAGTCGGGAGCCTAACATTTCCTTACATTTATCCAGATGACGCAGATAGGCCCTGGAATAATTTTGGCAAGTGTAACAGTCGCAGGCTTCATCTAATGGCCCGGTATCGAACTCATACTGACTGTTCCTGATTTTGACTACGCCGAAGCTGGTAAAAAGATGACCGTTGCGGGCATTACGGGTCGGCATCACGCAATCGAACATATCGATACCGCGCCTGACTCCCTCCACCAAATCTTCCGGCGTACCCACTCCCATCAAATAGCGGGGTTTATCGACCGGCATCTTGGCATGCACCACATCCAGCGTCGCCATCATTTCTTCCTTGGGTTCGCCGACCGACAAGCCGCCGATCGCGTAACCGTCAAAACCGATATCCACTAAACCGGCTATCGACTCCTGACGCAGATGTTCATACATCCCGCCCTGCACAATACCGAATAAAGCCGACGCATTGCCCTCGTGAGCCGCCTTACTGCGCGCCGCCCAACGCAACGATAAGCGCATCGAATCGGCCGCCTCATGTACCGTCGCCGGATACGGGGTGCATTCATCAAAAATCATCACGATGTCGGAACCCAAATCGCGTTGCACCTGCATTGATTCTTCCGGCCCCATAAAAATGGAACTGCCGTTGATCGGCGATTTGAAAGTCACGCCTTGTTCGGTGATTTTCCGTAGCGCGCCCAGACTGAATACCTGAAAGCCGCCGGAATCGGTCAGGATGGGCTTATCCCAATGCATAAAATCATGCAAATCGCCATGCGCCTTGACGACATCGGTGCCCGGTCTTAACATCAAGTGAAAGGTATTGCCCAGAATAATTTGCGCGCCGATACCGGTCAGTTCTTCGGGTGACAGCGCTTTAACCGTCCCATAAGTACCGACCGGCATAAAAATGGGCGTTTCCACGATGCCACGGGCAAAGGTAAGTTGACCACGCCGCGCATGACCGTCCGTATTGATTAATTTGAAGTCCATAAAAACTTGAGTGCATTGATTAAGGCTGGGAATTATCCCGACTTTTTAAATCAATGTATATGTGAATAAAAGACTTTTGCTCTCACCCGGTTCAGGGCGCTGACTCTCTTAATGACCCAAAAAAGAATTTATAAGCATCAATTGAACCTCGATTTCTTAACCATACCGCCCATCTTCCGCATACAAAACAGTACAGTTCAACCGAAGCATCGAACTGACGCTCATGCTTTTTCCCCTTACTGCCTTACTGTAACAAGGTGGTTTGTTGCGCTACTTTTCGATCCATTTTCATATCATCACATCCTGAAATAATTAACACCAAAACACAGACATACATGATTATTTTCATAAATAAATCCTAACACTCTATTTTTATTGAATTAGCTATTGATGCTCGCACAATCAAAGCGGCTTAATCAAAATATAATCGATCAACAGTTTACTGCTTGAATGGCAGATAAGTGGCCGCATCCTGCTTATAATGCTGCACGGCTTGTTGTTCTCTGGCTAAAAAATGTTCGATCGCTTGAGCAAACCGGGCATCTTTGATCCAGTGTGCAGAATAGGTGGTGACAGGCTCAAAACCACGCGAAATTTTATGCTCTCCTTGAGCGCCCGAATCAAACCGCTTTAAGCCCTGTTCAATACAATAGTCCAGTCCCTGATAATAACAGGTTTCAAAATGCAGGCTGTTATATGCTTCATAACAGCCCCAATAGCGACCATACAAGGTATCGCTGCCGACAAAACTTAATGCCGCCGCAATGGCGATATCGTCTTTAATCGCCAACACCAACAGTAATTGCTCACCCATGGTTGCAGCTATTTGGTGAAAGAACGCCAGATTCAGATAAGGCTGAGAGCCTTTTTTTAAATAGGTCATCGTGTAAAACTGAAAAAATGCCTGCCATTGCAGCTCACTGATATCTGGCCCGGCAATCCGCAATAAATGCACACCCTGTTCGCTGACTCGGCGGCGTTCGCGCTTGAGCATTTTACGTTTACTGGCATTCAAGGTGTGCAGAAAATCATTGAAATCACGGTAACCCTGGTTAAACCAGTGAAATTGCACGCCTTCACGGATGCTTAAGCCCAGTGAGCGTAACTGTTCTGCCTGTTGTAGTTCAGGAAACAAGCAATGCCATGAAGAAATGCCCAACTGCTCCGAACGCTGCTGGATAAAAGCCAGCAATACTTGAGTAATTGCCAACGGATCTATCCCTTCCGCTTGAATAACAATACGGGTTCCCTGGCAAGGCGTCAGCGGGATGGCAGTCAACCATTTTGGATAATAATCGATCCCCTGTTGCTGATAAGCCTGGGCCCATTGATGATCGAACACATATTCTCCGTAGGAATGCTGCTTAAGATACAGCGGCATAAAAGCCAGCAGTTTATCTTGATCCATTACCAACAAATGCGCCGGCAACCAACCTGTTTGTTCGCAGACAGAACCACTTTGCTCCAGCGCCAATAAAAATTCATGACGCAGAAAAGGATAAGCCTCACCGGCAAGGCGGTTCCAGTCGACACCATCAACTTGAGCCATACTATGGATTTGTTTTACTTCCATTTTTAAAAACAGTACAGTGAAAACGACAGAATATCATCAATCCATCAAACCAATGACCCAGAAACCTTTTTCTCAAGCCTGTGAAAACAATAAAGACCCGATTTTACAGGCCATTAGCACCGTTTTTTGTCAGCCAACTACTATTTGGGAAATCGGCAGCGGTACCGGACAACATGCCTGTTATTTTGCCAAATACCTCCCGCATGTTGAATGGCAACCTACCGATAAGCTTGAAAATATTCCCGGCATCTGTTTGTGGCAACAAGAAGCGCAATTAGCCAATTTGAAACCGGCATTACCGCTCGATGTCACCGATGCGGCGTGGCCAGGTGAATCAATTGATGCCTTATTTACCGCCAATACGCTGCACATCATGAGCGGAGATGAGGTGCATATATTCTTTGATCGCCTGGCGGTGTACCTCAACCCCAAAGCTTTAGTGTGTATTTACGGTCCATTTAACTATAACGGCGCCTATACTAGTGCCAGTAACGCCCAATTTGATCAATGGCTTAAACTCAAAAACACCTTAAGCGGCATTAAAAATATTGAAGATATCTTGTTTTTAGCGACATCCAGAGGCTTTAACCTAATGAATGATATTGCCATGCCTGCCAACAATCGTTTGCTTGTTTTACAAAACAGCTGAGAGCGGGCACACATAATGCGGCCAACAAAACCATCACGCAAAAAAAAGGCTGGATATTCTCCAGCCTTTTTCGTTTGTTAACGCTTAGTGCAGCAAGCCCTGCAATAATCCGTTCAATTTATGCACAAAGGCCGCTGGATCATCCAGTTGCCCGCCTTCACTGAGGATGGCTTGATCGAACAGGATATGGGTCAGATCGGCAAAACGCGCATCATCTTGCTCTTCTTTCATACGGTCTACTAAAGGGTGGGTCGGGTTAAGCTCGAAAATCGGCTTTCTGCCCATTCCCATGCCCATACCTTGTCCGGCATCCTTCATGATTCTTTCCATATTCAGGCTCATGCCGTAGACATCGGCAACCAGACAGGCAGGCGATTCGGTTAAACGATGGCTCAAGCGTACTTCGCTGACTTTATCGGCCAGCACGTCTTTAATCTGTTTGAGCACCGCTTCAAAATCCTTACTCGCTTCTTCCTGGGCCGCTTTGTCTTCTTCGGCATCCAAAACACCCAAGTCCAGATCGCCTTTAGCGACAGACTGTAGATGCTTGTCGTCAAATTCATCCAGATTAGACACCAGCCATTCGTCGATACGATCCGATAACAATAGGACTTCAATACCTTTCTTGCGGAATATTTCCAGGTGCGGGCTGTTTTTTGCCGCCGAGAAACTGTCTGCGGTGACATAATAAATCTTGTCCTGGCCTTCTTTCATCCGACTGACATACGTTTCCAGCGAAACTTCCTGCTTGTCGGTATCGGCATGGGTTGAAGCGAAACGCAGCAATTTGGCGATGCGTGCTTTATTGCCATGATCTTCAATCGGGCCTTCTTTGATGACTTGGCCAAACTGAGCCCAGAAAGTCTCGTATTTTTCCGGCTCAGTCTTGGCTAGGTCTTCCAGCATACCCAGCACTTTTTTAACCGCGCCCGATTTGATGTTACTGATCTGCTTACTTTGTTGCAGAATTTCCCGCGATACGTTCAGCGGCAGGGAGTTGGCGTCGATAATCCCTCTGATAAAGCGCAGGTAGCGCGGCATTAACTGCTCGGCATCATCGGTAATAAACACTTTGCGTATGTACAGCTTTACGCCGTGTTTGGTGTCTCTGTCCCACATATCGAACGGCGCACGTGACGGCACATAAAGCAGCAGCGTGTATTCATTGGAACCTTCGACTTTACTGTGCACATGGGTTAACGGGTCTTGAAAATCGTGCCCTACATGCTTGTAAAATTCGTTATACGCCTCATCGGAAATCTCCTGACGGGCTTTGGTCCATAAGGCCGACGCCGAGTTAACGGTCTCTTCGACGATTTCTACCGGCTTTTCCTCTTCTTCTTCGCCTTCTTCAGCGTCCATAGACGGCATGACTTCTTTGTCCATCACGATAGGCAAGGAAATATGATCGGAAAATTTTCTGACGATAGCGCGGATACGATAGCCGTCCAGAAACTCGCTTTCGGACTCTTTCATATGCAGGACGATTTCGGTTCCGCGCTGGGCTTTTTCTACCGATTCCAGCGTGTAATCGCCTTCACCAGCCGATTCCCAGCGTACGCCGTCGCTGTTGTCGGCACCGGCCTTGCGGGTGGTTAAGGTCACTTTATCGGCAACGATAAACGCCGAATAAAAACCTACGCCAAACTGGCCGATCAATTCGCTGTCTTTAGCCTGATCACCGGTTAAGGCTTGAAAAAACTGTTTGGTGCCTGATTTGGCAATGGTGCCAATATGCTCCTGGACTTCGGCTCGGGTCATGCCAATACCGTTATCGATAACGGTAATGGTGCGTTTTTCTTTATCGTATTCCAGACGAATTTTCAGCTCGCTATCACCTTCATACAAGCCATCATTAGACAGCGCCTCAAAGCGCAGTTTGTCTGCCGCATCCGACGCATTGGAAATCAGTTCCCGTAAGAAGATTTCCTTGTTGCTGTATAATGAATGAATCATTAAATGCAGCAGGTGTTTTACTTCAGTTTCAAAGCCTAAGGTTTCTTTTTTTGCTTCAACAGTCATTTTTATTCATCCTGATTAATTATAAGATTAACGCCGATGTGGGGACACATTGGTTTTTTTCAAGCCCAAAATATAAGGTTAAGGTTTACCCCTTATGGCAATAAACCTCGCTTCAAAAAAAATATTGGTCGTTGACGATCAAGCGATCATGCGCGAAACCTTTAAACATATATTAGGTTCATTTGGCGCCCGATTTATTGTTGAGGCGGAATCCGGTATCAGCGCAATAACTGCTATGCGAATAGACCGGTTTGATATTGTGCTCTGCGATTACAATCTGCTCAGGGGGAAAAACGGCCAGCAGGTTCTTGAAGAGGCCAAATACCTTAAGTTGTTACCGGTTCATGCCATCTTTATCATGGTCACATGCGAACAAAGTCAGCAGATGGTGCTTAGCGCTATTGACAACAGACCCGATGACTATCTGATTAAACCTTTTAACCCGCAGCAATTATTAAGCCGCATTCAAAGATGCCATGACCGCAAGCAATACTTGGCCGACATAGAAAATGAAATAGACAACGGCAATCTTTACCAAGCCATTCAGTGTTGTAAGCAGTTACTCCAACAGAATGATAAAAAAATGCGTTTGCCTTTATTAAAACTGCATGCCGAACTGGCCCTTAAGGTTGGTGACTTTAAGACGGCCGAGGCCATTTATCAGGATATCCTGGAAGAAAGAGAACTGCCCTGGGCCAGACTGGGGTTAGGAACTACCGCTTTTTTTCTCGGCTATTATGCTCAAGCTGTTAAGACTTTTCAGGCACTGATCGAACAGCATCCGGTGATGATGGAGGCTTATGATTGGTTGGTAAAAACCTACGAATTGATGGGTAATGATGACGATGCCGTGTCTTCACTTAATTCGGCCGTTACGCTTTCACCTTTGTCTATCTTAAGGCAAAAAAAACTGGCCTTGCTGGCGGAAAGAACTGAGAATCTCCCTGTTGCAAAAAAAGCTTACACAGCCACCATTAAATTGGGAAAAAACTCCATACACCGGTCATCCAGCGACTATTCAGGCTTGGCCAATATTTACCTGAAAAGTAACGCTGCGAATGAAGCGCTAAAAATATTGTATGAGTTGAACCAGCAGTTTCGCGATGATCCTGAGGCTAAACTGAGGTCGGCCCTGTTAGAAATCGAAATTCATCAGGCAAAAGGCAACAAGACCATGGCTCAGCAAGCCTATGGAAGAGCATTTAAACTCAACGAGCAGTTTGACAAGCAGCTATCCAAAGAATTGCGCCTGGAAATGGCAAAAACTTTTTATCTGAACGGAAACAACGGGATTTGCGATGAAATCCTTAATGATTTAATTAAAACCAATATTGATGACAATCTTTTTATCAAAAATATCGTCACGCTATGCGACACCATTATCGGCAAAAACTATGCGGAAACGCTGCTTCAACAGATAAAAAAAGAATTGGTCGACATCAACAATAAAGGCGTCCGCCTGTTTCAGGAAGGTAACATTAAGGGGGCTCTGGCGGTTTTTGAACAAGCCATAGTAAAAATACCTGATAATCAAACGATTATTTTAAATATGATAAAAATCATTATTCATGATATTAAGACCTCTAAACCTGATCCTGAAAAAATCATCAACGCCCAGTCCTATATCAATAAGGCCATTCAAGTAGGCATACCCCATAATCAAATCAGCGGACTTCAAACAGAGCTGAATATCATCCAATATAAAACGCATCCATAACCCGCCAAAATGTTTAATACGCCTATACTTGCAATCAGTTTTCCCGCCATCCTGGCTTCTTCAGTACATGATATAAAGAATTCACTGACGACTCTTCGGGTACTAATCGGCCAGCTAGAAAATAGCCATCAAGATCCGAAGCCTAATGAATTTAAGCAATTAGAATTTGAAACCAATCGCATGAACAATAGCCTCATGCAGTTGCTGACGCTTTATAAAATTGATTTATCTCAATTTAATCTGGCTATAGACGAGCATAGTGCCGCAGACATAGTAGAAGATGTTGTTGCTCAGCAATCTACCTTATTATCCTTAGGCAACATTCAACTCATTACCCAATGCGATGACGACCTCTTGTGTTATTGCGACAACACCCTGATCAGCAACGCCCTCTGTACACTGGTCAATAATGCGCAGCGCTATTGCCAAAGTAAAATTCGGCTTTCTGTAAGCAAGGAAGATGATTATATTGTTTTTTGCATAGAAGATGATGGCAAGGGTTACCCTGAAAACCTGATGCCATCCGAGCACCAACAACTCCCCCAGATTGATCTAGCGAATGGCAACGCCGGCTTAGGCTTGTTTTTCACCAAGACCATTGCACAATTACATGTCAAAGGCAGCAAGCACGGTTTTATTTCCACCGACAACCACAGCCAGCTTGGTGGAGCCCGATTTAAACTGTACTTGCCATAAGGCTAAAGGCTAAAGAATAGAAATTAAATAACTCAACCCTTGGCGTAAGAGAGCGACCGGCCGGTCACTTTTACAATTTATCGCATGTTCAAGCCTTTTGCGCAAACATCAGACAAACCGCTAGCAGCGTTTCCCAGGAATCTCCTTGCTGCTGACCTTTAATCTGCCGATCCGCCTTTGCACTCAACAGCAATATGCTGTTGAGATCACGTTCACCCAACCGGCTCAACGCATCGCTGACCAGTTGCTGGCGCTTGTCCCAGATTTGGTTATTTTTGAAAACCAACGCTTTATTTTGCCCCTGAGCTAACGCCTGTTTAATCCTGATGAGTACCCGAGCTTCCCGCGTTAAGGCCCACAATACCACCGGAGCGGCAACGCCTTCCGCCTGCAAGCCGGATAATATCTTTAAGATCCGCCCGGCTTTGGCTGCCAGTACGCTATCCATCAGCTTGAACACATCGAACCTGGAACTGTCGGCCACCACGTCAAAAATTTGCTGTTTGCTAAGGTATCCTTCACCGTACAACACGTAAAGCTTTTCTATTTCCTGAGCGGCCGCCAACAGATTGCCTTCAATTCGGGAGGCCAGTATCTTTATGCCTTCCGCTTCAGCCTGCAGTCCGCGTCGCAGCATTCTTTGCTGCAACCAGCGCATCAAGTCCTGGCCTTCTAACGGCCAGACCTGAATAACACAACCGGCCTTATCCAAGGCCTGAAACCAGCGCGATTTTAATGAGGCGCCGGCCATCTTTGCGGCAGTAATCAGCAGCAGCGTATCTTCCGGCAGGCGTTCACAATAAGCGATTAAAGCCTTAGAACCCTCGGCACCCGGCGTACCGGTGGGCAACCTTAAATCGATGATTTTCTTATCGGCAAAAATGGATAAAGAACCTGCCGACTCGGTTAAGTCATGCCATAAAAACCCGGTATCCGCAACCAGGACCTCGCGGGTATCGTAACCTGCTTTTCGTGCCGCAGCCCTGATCGCATCGGCTATCTCGCCCAGCTGTAAAGGCTCATCGCCGCTAATAAAATAAATTGGCGACACCCCCTTTTGCAAAGCTGTCGCTATTTGATCGGGCTTGAGCCGCATATTATCTTGCGCCTGCCTCTAATACGACCCTGGCACGATTAACGATGGTATTGACTGCCTGCAAATACATTTCATTACGGATCATGGCTTCTTCATTATCTTTGGCAATAACAAATTGCTGATCATTGTAATATGCACGCCTGATGTCAACCGTCTGCCGCTCCATTAACAGCGCGTCACCGGCATTGGCCAATTCATAGTCCAGGCGATAGTTAAGTTCAAACTCGTTAGACTTGCCTCGAGCACTCAAAGATAAGACACGCCGAGTAAACTCCTCGTTAAATATTTTGATAACAACGCCCGCTCCCTGACGAGAACTGGTCAGCTGACCGGAAGATGACTTCATGACCTGACTAAATTGCTCAAGTAGCAGTCCGGAACCGCCCTCTACATAAACGTTTTTCATGTTTTCAGGCAATTGAAAAGCGCCCCGCAAATGATAGCCGCAAGCGCTCAATAACAAAGCTAAACCTAAGATGACTGCTTTTTTTGTTAACACGCTTTTTCCTCTTAATGAATAGAACATGGGGATACTAAAGGCTAAAAATTGAAATATCCCCTAGACCTAAATACAAGATTTTTTTCGCCCTTCGCCCTTCGTCTTTCGCCTAAACAACAATATTGACCAATTTATTAGGCACCACTATCACTTTTCTAACCGGCTTGCCTTCAATAAAGCGCTTAACCTGTTCATCATTCAACGCCATTACCTCTATTTCATCTTTAGTCGCAGTAACCGAAACCTTGATCTTGCTGCGCAATTTACCGTTAACCTGTAACACCAACTCCAAAATATCCTGCGCCAAAGCCGTCGTATCAACTTCTGGCCATGATGCGCTAACGACGGCTTGCTGATGCCCCAAGTCCAGCCACAATTGATGGCAGATATGCGGCACGATCGGCGACAACATCAACACAATGGCTTCCAATGCCTCCTGCCGGATCGCCCTGGCATTATCGGAGTCATCGACAAATTTAGCCAAGGTGTTGATCAGCTCCATATTCGAGGCAATAACGGTATTAAAGGTATAGCGTCGGCCAAAATCATCGGTCACTTTCTGGATAGTCAGATGCAGTGCTCGGCGGACTGTCTGCTGCTGTTCGGTTAATGCCTGTTTATCGAGCGGCACCGTAGAACCGCCGGTCTCACTATGCTGATAAGCCTGTTTCCACAGCCGTTTCAGGAATCTGAATGCGCCCTCTACGCCACTGTCAGACCATTCCAGCGATTGCTCTGGAGGCGCTGCAAACATGATAAACAGCCGCACGGTATCTGCGCCGTATTGATCGATCAGGCCTTGCGGATCGACCGTATTGCCCTTGGATTTGGACATTTTGCTGCCGTCTTTGAGCACCATGCCTTGCGTCAGCAGTTTTTTAAACGGCTCGTCACAAACCAGCAAGCCTTCATCGCGCAATAATTTGGTGTAAAACCGCGCATACAACAAATGCAAAATAGCGTGTTCGATACCGCCGATATAATGGTCGACCGGCAACCAGTATTTGGCGCTTTCATCGAGCATAGCATCCGGGTTATTGCCGGCAAAACGCGCGAAATACCAGGACGATTCCATAAAGGTATCGAAGGTGTCAGTTTCCCGATGCGCATCTTTGCCGCATGACGGACAAGCCACATGGGAAAAAGTCGGATGTCCGACCAGCGGCGATTGCGAGCCGTCCAGCACCACATCTTTAGGCAACTCTACCGGTAGGTCTTGTTCAGGAACAGCAACCGTACCGCAGTCGTCGCAATAAATAACCGGGATCGGCGCACCCCAGTAACGTTGACGGGAAACGCCCCAGTCGCGTAGGCGGAAATTGGTTTTCCGTTGACCTTTATGCTCTTTTTCCAGGGCTTCTGAAATAGCCGCAAACGCCTGCTCGGAAGTCAAACCATCAAACGCGCCTGAATTTTTTAACACGCCTTTTACGGTATAAGCCTGCTCTGAACAATCGTCGGCGACTTCACCGTCTTTGGCAAAAACCACCTGTTTGATCGCGATACCGTACTTAAGCGCGAACTCGAAATCGCGTTGGTCATGAGCAGGAACAGACATCACCGCACCGGTGCCGTAACCCATCAACACGAAATTGGCAATCCAGACCGGAACCGGTTCGCCGGTGATCGGATGCAGCGCTTTAATACCGGAATCAATACCGCGTTTTTCCATGGTTTCCATGGCCGCTTCCGAGGTTTCCATCATCTTGCAATCGGCTATGAATGCGCTGATGTCAGCATTGCTTGCTGCGGCTTTTAGCGCCAGAGGATGTTCCGCTGCTACGGCAAGATAGGTCACCCCCATCAGCGTATCGGGACGCGTAGTATAGATGCTGACAGGCTCAGAATCAGGCACAGGGAAATTCATCTCCACGCCTTCAGAGCGGCCTATCCAGTTAACCTGCATGGTTTTGACCTGTTCCGGCCAGCCATCCAAGGCTTCCAGGGAGCTGAGCAATTCATCCGCATAGGCAGTGATTTTTAAAAACCATTGGGCAATTTCTTTGCGCTCGACCGGGGTGTCGCAACGCCAGCAACAGCCATCAATGACCTGCTCATTAGCCAAAACAGTTTTATCATGCGGGCACCAGTTGACCGGTGCGGTTTTTTTATAAACCAGACCTTTGTTCAGCAACTTCAGGAAAAACCATTGCTCCCACTTGTAATATTGCGGATCGCAAGTGGCTAATTCGCGGTTCCAGTCATAGCCGAAACCCAGCCGTTTGAGCTGGTCGCGCATATAGTCGATGTTGCTGTAGGTCCAGTCGGCAGGATGCACGCCGTGCTGCATTGCGGCATTTTCTGCCGGCAGGCCAAACGCATCCCAGCCCATAGGCTGCATAACATTTTTGCCCAACATACGCTGATAGCGGCTGATAACGTCGCCAATGGTATAATTACGAACATGCCCCATGTGTAATTTACCGCTGGGGTAAGGGAACATCGCCAAGCAATAATACTTAGGTTGTGTCGATGATTCCGACACATTAAATACGCCTGAAACTTCCCAGGCGGCCTGTACTTCTTGCTCGATTGCCAACGGCTTATAATTTTCTTGCATCCTTCTCGTCTTTTACCAGTCAAAAGCGTTAGAATACCGTACAGTTACTTAAATCTAAAGCGCCATTTTCAGGAGTTGAACCTTATGAATAAAAACAAACTAGTTGCCGCCTATACCGATTTTATGAAGCATCTCCATGAAACCATGGAAGATACGCTGCATTCTTTTGCCGAAGCGCTGGAAATATCAAAAGAAAAAACTCGCAAAGACAATGACTTGACCAGCGATGAACTGGACAAGGTTTCAGAGTTTGTTCAACGTGATATTGAACATGCCGCACACGGCTTGTCACCTAAAGAAGATGACGACTCGCTGTCCGAGTGGTTTAAATTCGACATTGAATTGATTGAAAACTTCGCTCTGGATGCTTTTTTAAGCCTTGCCGATAAAACCCGCCTGGAACTGGCAAAACTTGAACAATTAGCGGAAGCACACACTTATCACAGCGGCGACATTACCATACCGGGCACTTTTGTCTGTGACGACTGCGGCAAGGAAATTGCGTTTAAAACACCCAGTGAAATCCCTGAATGCCCGCAATGCCATGGTAAAACCTTTATCCGCATTTGATATTAACGGCCTAAGCCTTATAATGCGAACCTTAACTATTTGATTTAACGGGAATAACATGCGCAGAGTCATTTTCAACCAGAAAGGCGGCGTCGGCAAATCTACTATTACGTGCAATTTAGCCGCTATCAGTGCTGTTGAAGGCAAGCGTACCTTAGTGATCGATCTCGATGTTCAGGGCAATTCAACACAATACCTGCTCGGCAATAAAATCAGCGATAGCGATAAAACGATTGCCCGCTTCTTTAAAGATTGCCTGAGCCTGTCCCTGTTTGGCGGCGGCTCATCAGGTTCCGGTCTTGAAAGTGCTATCCATCAGACTCCCTTCCCCAACCTGTTTGTAATTCCATCCCACCCCGAGCTTGAACCGTTGCAAGGTCGTTTGGAGTCACGAATGAAAATCTTTAAATTAAAAGAAGCGCTGGAAAAATTGGAGGGCTTTGATGCCATCTATATGGATACCCCGCCTATCCTGAACTTTTACAGCCAGTCTGCCTTAATCGCCGCCGACAAATGCTTAATCCCTTTCGATTGCGACACCTTTGCCCGGGATGCCCTGTATTCGCTGATGCAGGTGGTAGCTGAGATTAAGGCCGACCATAATCAACATCTTGAAATTGAAGGTATTATCGTCAACCAGTTTCAACGACAGGCTAACCTGCCCCGTCAATTAGTCGAAGAACTAATTGCCGAGGGACTGCCGGTACTGGCTGCAATGATCTCGCCATCGGTCAAGGTCAGGGAATCGCACTCAGAATCAAAACCGTTGGTGCATTATGTGCCTAATCATAAGCTGACTGACGAATACCGGGCGTTACATGCAGAGCTTCATGGTAGTTAGGTAGCCACATCGTTCCCACGCTCCGGCGTGGAAACGCATCCTGTACCGCTTCAGCGGTGCGGGACACAAAGTAGACCGTAAAAATATCCAAGAAAACTTGCTGGCTCCCTTCTACATATTGGGATCATCGAAAGCGAAGCTCCAGCTTTGCGAGACAGGAAGCTGGAGCTTCCAACACCAAATTCCCAAGCTTGAGCTGGGGAACTAGCAATAACACGACATCCCCCTATATTATGAACAGTCTCACACTCAAGCCTTGGCTACTCCCCATTCTGTCCGGCGTTTTCATCGGCACCAGTTATATCCCCTTCCCACCTTGGGCCTCTTTATTCTGTTTTGTGCCATTGTGGATTTTCTGGAGTCAGCAAACCCGCTTAAAAAACGTTCTTATTGGCGGCATGATTACCTCATTCGTGTTTACGCTGATCGGCTTTAACTGGGTCACTTACCTGTTACATGAGTTTGCCCATCTGGACTGGCCGGTAGCAGTCATCGGCATGGTGGTCTATGGCTTGATCGCCCACTTGTTTGTGCCGCTGGCCGGTGTGCTGTGGTTTTGGGGGCAACAAAAATTTAACTGGTCAAAGCGGCTCTCGCTGGGACTGATGGCGCTGATCACCACACTGTGTGAAGCCTATTCGCTGACCCTGTTCGACTGGAACTTCGGTTATTCGTGGTATGGCTCAAACATTCCCGTTTACCATTGGGCGGAAGTGATCGGCTTTAGCGGACTCAGCGCCGCCACCCTGCTGTGCAATCTGCCGCTTTATATTGCCTGGGAAAAGCGCACACAAAACACCGGCAAGATTATCTTAGCGACTGTCGTTACCGGCTTTGTGCTGCTGAATATCGGTGGCCTGTGGCTTAAAAACAGACTGCCGCAACCGGACGCGTCATTTAAAACCCTATTGGTTCAGGCTTATATCGACAATGCGGAAAAACTGGCCGCAGAGTTAGGCCGTGGCTTTGGCAAGGAAATATTCGACCGTTATCTCACCCTGACCGATAACGCACTCAAAGCCCATCAAGACGCCAAAATCGACTTCGCCCTGTGGCCTGAAACTGCCTTTCCGGCCTTGCTGGGCGAGCAATTTAAAGCCGATGACTATCCCGTAGCGCTGGCGCAATTTCTCCAAGAGCGGCAACTGCCGCTGATTACCGGCGCTTATAGCGTCGATGAACCCTCCCGCCTGATGACCAATTCGTTATTTGTGTTGAATAAAGATGGCGAGATTGTGCCGCCGCATTACAGCAAATCGATCTTGCTGGCTTTTGGCGAATACATCCCCGGCGAACAATTTTTCCCTGAAATCCGCAACTGGCTGCCGCCCACAGGGCATTTTGCCCGAGGCCACGGCCCAACTAACTTGCTGAACTGGAACGGCTATAAAATGGGTGCGCAAATCTGCTACGAAAGCCTGTTCCCCGGATTCACTCGCTCACTGGCAGAGCTTGGCGCACAGTTCATCGTCAATGTAACCAATGATTCCTGGTACGGCACCTGGCAGGAACCCTACCAGCATATGTACATGACCTTGGCACGCGGTGTGGAATTTCGCCGTCCGGTATTACGCGTCACCAACACCGGCATTTCCACGGTATCGCTGGCATCCGGAGAAATCCTGGAACGTTCGCCGATACATCAAGCCTGGACTGGCTTATACGACGTGCCTTATCTGAAGAACCCGCCAGCTACCTTTTATCAGAACTGGTTCTGGCTGGTGCCGGGTTTATTATGGGGAGCGTTGGTTTTATTATTAGGCATTGGGATGGTAAAGCGCCTGGATAATAATTAAGCCCTGTAGGGTAGATTCGTAGCATCACAATCCACCGCGCAACCTGATGCAGGCTGTAATCGGTGTCGTGGTTGATTGACGGTTTGCGTGACGAAACCACCCTACAAATGACGATCTTACTTGGTTTTCACCTTTATGGTGGCAACAGACACGGTTTTGCCTTCGGAATGCAACATGACGCTCAGCAGTCCTGGAATATTATCCCAGCGCATCACATGTTCATTACTAAAACTCGCATCCTTTACCGTGAGCCCAAGCATTGCCAAAGTCTCTTTGCTGTATGGCGCATTAGCCAGACTCCCTTTTACGGTAGTTTCACTAACCTTTCCGTCGATAAATTCAACGCTGACACTGACATCACCGTCCTTGAATGAACAGTGCAAGGCGGATTGTTCCTTGACGCAGAAAACGGGATCGCCCAGTAACGCTAATGCCTCCGCTTTGGTTTTACCTTCAACCTTCTGACTGTAGGCGGGACTGCGGAACGCCCCGTTTACGGTAATCCAGTCTGCTTTTCCGTCAATGAATACAATTTCAATTTCATCTTCCTGAAATGAGCAGTTCAGCGCTGATTCTGACTTGGCACAGAAAACAGGCTCACCCAGTAATACCTCAACTTCCGCTTGGGTTTTTCCCGCCAGCTTCGGAATATCAAATAACACCCCAGCAGGTGGCTGCTCTGTTGTTCGGTTTTGCTCGATGTTCTTGGCGTCCACCGTCATGACCATGGAAAACAGCGCAAGAACCGCTATCGGGTACTTGATAAAAGCGGACATTAAGATGCTAACACCCAATCATTTAAGAAAGCCCCAGAACATCCTGCATATCATACAAACCGCTGTCCTTATCGGCTAACCAAATCGCCGCCCTGACCGCGCCATTGGCAAAGGTCATGCGACTGCTGGCTTTATGGGTGATTTCCACCCGCTCGCCGTCGTCGGCAAACATCACGGTATGCTCGCCGACTATGTCCCCGGCTCTAATGGTTGAAAAACCGATGATTTTCCGGTCGCGTTCGCCGGTATGGCCTTCCCTGCCATAAACCGCGCAGTCTTTTAAATCCCGACCTAAGGCATGGGCTATGACTTCGCCCATGCGCAATGCGGTGCCGGACGGCGCATCGACTTTATGCCGGTGATGGGCTTCGATCACTTCAATGTCGGTGTAATCGCCCATGACTTTAGCAGTCATTTCAAGCAACTTAAGCGACAGGTTCACGCCGACACTCATGTTGGGCGCCATCACTATCGCCACGTCTTTAGCCGCTTCGCTGATCAGCGCCTTTTGCGCATCGCTGTAACCTGTGGTGCCGATGACCAGCTTTTTTCCGGCCTGCCGACAGGTCTCGATAAAAGCCATTGAGGCATCGGGACGGGTAAAATCGATCAATACGTCGAATTGATCGACAACCGACGCCAAATCATCGACGACTTTAATACCGACCACGCTGATACCGGCCAATTCACCGGCATCACGGCCTATTGCGAGACTTTCCGGACGGGAAACAGCAGCGGCCAATTCGGCATTTTTTGCCAGCGCCGCCGCTTTAATCAAGCAAAGCCCCATGCGGCCGGACGCACCTACTACAGCAATACGCATCATGACTTATCCTGTTAGTTTATCGAAAAAGCTTTTTACGCCATCGGTCCATGAAGACTCCTGCGGACTATGATGCTTACCGCCGCCGGATAGGGATTCGCTGAGCTGCTCAACCAAGACTTTTTGTTCCTTGGTCAGATGCACAGGGGTTTCAATCTGTACCTTGCATAACAAATCGCCGACCGGCCCGCCCCTGACCGGCTTGACGCCTTTGCCGCGCAATCTGAATAATTTTCCGGTTTGCGTTTCAGCGGGAATTTTCAACAGCACTTTGCCATTCAAGGTCGGCACTTCCAGTTCACCGCCCAAACAGGCGGTAGGAAAACTGATCGGCACTTCACAATATAAATTGGCACCATCACGAGTAAAAATCGCATGTTCTTTTACCTGAACCTGAACATAAAGATCGCCGGCCGGGCCGCCAAATTCTCCGGCTTCACCTTCTCCAGCCAAGCGTATGCGATCGCCAGTATCGACGCCTGCCGGGATTTTTGCCGACAAGGTTTTATTTTCCTGGACACGACCCTGTCCATGGCATGAACCGCAAGGATCTTTTATCTGTTTGCCGGAACCGTGACAGGTTGGGCAAGTTTGTTGAACTGAAAAGAAACCTTGTTGCATCCTGACTTGACCGTGGCCGTGACAAGTTGAGCAAGTGACAGGACTAGAACCTTTTTTAGCACCGGAACCGTTACACACCCCACAGGCAACCAACACCGGTACACGAATTTTAGCATCGGTACCGAATACGGCTTCTTCCAACGATAATTCCAGGTTGTAGCGCAGGTCCGAGCCGCGCTGAACGTTGCTCCGCTGCTGTTGCTGTCTTCCGCCGCCAAAAATGTCGCCGAAAATATCACTAAAACTTTCGCCGCCGCCAAAACCGCCGGAACGCCCGCCGCCCATCGAAGGATCAATCCCGGCATGGCCAAACTGATCATAAGCGGAGCGTTTTTTAGGATCCGATAAAACTTCGTAAGCTTCTTTAATCTGCTTAAACTTGGCCTCAGCTTCTACCTGATTGTCTTTGTTCCTGTCAGGGTGATGCTTCATCGCCTTGCTGCGATAGCTTTTCTTAATCTCTGCATCACTGGCGTTTCTGTCTACACCGAGAAGCTTGTAAAAATCTTCTTTTGCCATGGTTCAATAGTCTATTGTTGGATTTTGATGATTATCATCGTCTGGTTTTGTCCGAGATACCCCGTAAGAGGATAAGAGACTGATGACTAAACCACAAAAAGAACACGAAGGGACGCGACGTTTTTTCTTCGCGAGCTTCGTGTTCTTCGTGGTTTCATGCCTTAAATTAATGCCTATGTGGGGTAAGGAATACGCCCCACCAGCTACACTTTATTTCTTGTCGTCGTCTTTAACTTCTTCAAACTCGGCATCGACAACACCGTCATCCGCAGCATGCTCTGAAGAAGCATGAGCACCGGATGTGTGTTCTTCGGATGCCGATTTTTGTGCGTAAACGCGTTCAGCCAGCTTACCTGACAACTCGGTTAATTCATTGGTTTTGGCTTCGATTTCCGCTTTATCATCGCCTTTAGCCGCAGTTTTCAATGTTTCAATCGCATGCTCAATGCTGGTTTTTTCATCATCGGCTACTTGATCACCCAATTCTTTCAGTGATTTTTCAGTCGCATGAATCATACCGTCCGCATGGTTGCGAGCGTGAACCAATTCAGTTAATTTACGATCTTCATCGGCATGGGCTTCGGCATCTTTAACCATGCGATCAACTTCCTCATCGGACAAACCGCTGGAAGCTTTAATCACGATGGATTGTTTTTTGCCGGTCGCCTTGTCTTTGGCCGACACGTTCAAAATACCGTTAGCATCAATATCGAATGCGACTTCAATTTGCGGAACACCCCGCGACGCTGGTGGAATATCGGCCAAATCAAAACGTCCCAGCGATTTATTTGCCGCTGCGACTTCGCGCTCACCTTGCAATACATGAACGGTTACGGCCGTTTGGTTGTCATCTGCGGTAGAAAAAACCTGCGATGCATTAGTTGGGATCGTGGTGTTTTTCTCAATCAGCTTGGTCATAACACCGCCCATCGTCTCGATACCCAGTGATAACGGGATAACATCGAGCAGCAATACATCTTTAACGTCGCCAGCCAAAACACCCGCCTGAATCGCAGCACCCAAGGCTACCGCTTCATCAGGGTTAACGTCTTTGCGCGGTTCTTTACCGAAAATGGCTTTTACCATTTCCTGCACTTTCGGCATACGGGTTTGACCGCCAACCAAAATCACATCATCAATATCCGATGCCGATAACTTCGCGTCTTTCAGCGCCATTTCGCAAGGGCCTTTAGTGCGGTTAATCAACTCTTCAACCAGCGACTCCAATTTGGCGCGGGTCAATTTAACATTCAAATGCTTAGGACCTGAGGCATCGGCGGTAATGTAAGGCAGATTGACGTCGGTTTGCTGGCTTGAAGACAATTCAATCTTGGCTTTTTCCGCCGCTTCTTTCAAGCGTTGCAAGGCTAATGGATCGTTATGTACATCAACGCCACTTTCTTTTTTGAATTCTGCCGCCAAAAACTCAATGATTCTTGAGTCGAAATCTTCACCACCCAGGAAAGTATCGCCATTGGTCGATAACACTTCGAACTGATGCTCGCCTTCTATCTCGGCAATTTCAATAATGGAAATATCAAAGGTACCGCCGCCCAGATCATACACCGCAATTTTGGTATCGCCTTTAGGCTTATCCATACCAAAAGCCAGTGCAGACGCAGTCGGCTCATTGATAATCCGCTTAACTTCAAGACCGGCAATACGACCGGCATCTTTAGTGGCCTGACGTTGTGAGTCGTTAAAATAAGCCGGTACGGTAATAACCGCTTCGGTGACTTCTTCGCCTAAATAAGCTTCAGCGTCTTTTTTCAACTTCATCAAAATACGCGCTGAAATCTCGGGAGACGCCATTTTTTTGCCGTGGACTTCAACCCACGCGTCACCATTTTCAGCTTCGACGATTTTATAAGGCACCATTTTGATGTCTTTTTGTACGACATCGTCTTTAAAACGACGACCGATCAAACGCTTAATCGCAAATACGGTATTTTTTGGATTGGTAACCGCCTGACGTTTTGCCGACTGTCCAACCAATACTTCATCGTCGCTGGTAAAAGCGATAATGGAAGGTGTAGTACGCGCACCTTCGCTGTTTTCAATTACTCTCGCTACGCCGTTTTCCAATACTGCAACACACGAGTTTGTGGTTCCTAAATCTATGCCGATTATTTTAGCCATTGAGTTCTCCAGACTTGAATATATTTAAAAAGTAAAAGTTGTTACAACTATGAGGTTGCTTTATTTGATTTCAAGCCTGCTCATCAATGCTAGGACTATCCGTCGGCTTTTTTTCGGCCGCTTTGGCAACCAAAACCATGGCGGGGCGAAGCAAGCGCCCGTTCAACACATAACCTTTTTGGAAAACGTTAACCACCGTGTTCGGCTCCGCGTCTTCGACAGCCTGCATCGCCATGGCCTGATGCAGTTCGGCATTAAACGGCTGCCCGATCGGATCAATCGCTTCAATTTTGAATTTTGCAAAGGCTGACTCGAACTGTTTAATCGTTAATTCGCTACCTTCACGGAACTTTTTCACGTCTTCGCTATCGCCGGTTGCAGCCTGCAAGCCCAACACCAAGCTATCTAATACCGACAATAACTCTTTGGCAAAGCCGGTTAAAGCAAATTTATGCGCATCTTCCAGATCCTTTTGGGTTCTTCTTTTCAGGTTTTCCATTTCCGCCTGTATACGAACCGCTTTGTCCCAGTTTTCCTGAGCTTTTTGCTCAGCTTGGGCCAAGGCCTGCTTTAACTCGTCAACCGTAAACTCATGTTCGGTTAACTCAGTATACGGCTCTGCAATCGTTTCGCTTTCAGTTTCAACCTGAGATTCAGGCGCTTCCTGATCAGTACTCATTATTTATAACTCCTTAACATTGAAATTAATATCCATGCCACTCGGCACAAAAATAGATGCTATTTCATAGTGGGGCCGTTGATTTTGGATTCAAGGCGGCGCCCAACAATTTTGCCGTCACGTCGACAAAAGGGATGATTTTTTCATAGGCCATACGCGTAGGCCCGATAACGCCCAACACTCCGACGACTTGATCATCGACCGAATACGATGATGTCACCAGGCTGCAATGATCGAAAGCCCGATAGCCGGATTCTTCGCCAATAAAGATTTGCACGCCATCGGCTTTCATACACTGATCCAGCAAATGGATCACGCCTTGCTTTTGACTAAACGCTTCAAATAGTTGCTTGAGTCTATCCATATCGGATAACTCGGAAAAACCCATTAAATTAGTTTCACCGGTCAACACATAATCGTCTTTGTCATTGCCCTGATCGAAAGCCAGTTGTGCCATCTTAACTGCATCCAACAGGCCTTTATTCATATCAGGTTTTGCTGCCCGACACCCTTCGGGTAAATGTAAATCTGTTCCAGACAGCTTGGTCATGCGTTCCTGATCTTCCTGCAACTCGTTTAAAACCGCTTTACGCACCGCATCCAAACTGCGACCGGAATAAATTGAATTCAAATAATTGGCTGCCTGCTGTAATTCGGCAGGACTAAATACTTTAGAGGTATGAATGATTTTATTATGAACTTCCTGCTCATTGGTCACAAAAATGACCAACACACGAGTATTAGATAAAGACAAGAACTCGATATGGCGCAAACACACCCGCTCTCTTTTGGGCAGAGTCACCACCCCGGCCATCTGCGTTAATTCTGACAGTAGACGCGACGCGACGCCGATCATATCACTGTTGTCATCACTTACCGACAAGCCTTGATACAACCGGGTTAAATCTTTCGCTTCCAACGGTTTAACCGTCAACAAGGTATCAACAAACAAGCGATAACCGCTAACCGTAGGCACCCGTCCCGCCGACGTATGCGGCGAATGCAACAACCCCAGATCTTCCAGATCGGCCATGACATTGCGAATCGTTGCCGGACTTAACTTTACACCCAAATCTTTTGATAAAGCCCGTGAACCCACCGGCTGACCATCACTAATATAACGCTCGACCAACGCTTTCAATAGCTGTAGAGATCGCTCATTTAAAACCTGATTACCCACACTAACCTCTGCGACTAAATTTAGCACTCCATTAAGACGAGTGCCAGCGGGGCAAAGTATCAGCTCACCGGGCTATTGTCAATAAACCTAAAAAACCGGCAGCGCTACTCCATTACAGGCCATTAGAAATGACAACATAGAGAGTTAAGCCATCCTTTTTATCTCAACAAATGCTTCACCGCGTCTCTTTCTTCTTTTAATTCAGCTTCACTAATCCGCATTCTGTGCTGGCTAAACTCGTTAATATCCAGACCTCTTACTATAGTAAATTCGCCGTTAACTACCGTTACCGGGAAAGAATAAACCAACCCGGATTCAATGCCATAATTACCGTCAGATACTATACCCATGCTCACCCAGTCGCCTGGCTCGGTACCCAAAGCCCACGTTTTCATCTGGCCTATCGCTGCATTTGCAGCCGATGCCGCACTGGATTGTCCCCTTGCCTTAATGATTTCTGCCCCACGCTGCTGAACGATAGGAATAAACGCATTGACATACCAATCATTATCAACCAAAGACAAGGCATTCTGCCCTTTGACCTTAGCATGATGTATATCAGGGTACTGCGTAGTCGAGTGATTACCCCAGATAGTCATGTTTTTTACATCAGCCGGTAAAACACCGCACTTCTCCGCTAATTGGCTTAACGCCCGATTATGATCCAATCTCGACATTGCAGAAAAATTTTCCGCCTTCAAGTCCGGCGCATTATTCAACGCAATCAGAGCATTGGTGTTGGCTGGATTACCGGTGACCAAGACCTTTATCTTTCTGTTTGCGACTTCATTCAAGGCTTTACCTTGAACCGCAAAAATTTCCGCATTCACTTCCAATAAATCTTTGCGCTCCATGCCCGTTCCTCTTGGCCTTGCGCCAACCAAAAAGGCATAATCGACATTTTTGAAGGCCACTTTGGGATCGTCTGTGACTTCAATGCGATGCAGTAAAGGGAAAGCGCAATCTTTTAACTCCATGACTACGCCTTGCAAGGCATTCATTGCCGGCGTTATTTCAAGCAGATGCAAGACAACCGGCTGGTCGGGGCCTAACAACGCACCAGCAGCCAATCGAAACAGCAAAGAATAACTAATTTGTCCTGCGGCGCCTGTTACAGCAATGTGAACGGGTGTTTTCATCTGTTTTTCCTTTAATTTTTATAATTTTTTTTCGATAAAGCTAAGCAAGATAACCTGAAAATATTGCAACGAACACCCCATTCCCAGCAACTGCATTCCACTCATCTCAACAGCTTAAGCAGAAACAGTCTCGCGGTGTACTGATCACACCTAACAACCACAACATAATTCCTTTTTACAGATAATAACGAAGATAAGCCTCTCCTAGCAAGCATATCAAAAAACGCGCATCAGATTGCAAGCGGCATCTAAGCGGTAAGCGGGCTAAATAAGGCAGTGTTTTGTTTATCGAGTATAATAAACCGGTTTAATAATCGTATTCACGCACACCAGACCAACCTATTACGGGCAAGTTAATGAAAAAACTGTTATTCCAATTCGATACAGACACTCACCCTTCAGTTTTCGATACGGTTGTAGCCTATGATGGCGGTGCAGATCATGTCATCGGGCATGGAGGATTGACGCCTGAAAACATCACGGCTCTGGTAGAAGGTACCATATTTACTCGTGCGCCCAAGGACAAGAAAAATACGGCTATTTTTGTCGGCGGCAGTGACATGATTGCCGGTCAAGCATTATTTATTGCTGTGCAAAAACACTTTTTCCCCGGCTTTCAGGTTTCCATCATGCTCGACAGTAACGGCAGTAACACCACAGCCGCCGCCGCTGTTGCCAAATTGGCGACCAGTGGAACCCTGTCCGGGAAAAAAGCGGTGGTACTGGCAGGCACAGGTCCGGTAGGACAACGTGCTGCGGCGATGTTGGCTATGGAAGGTGCGAAGGTATCCATAACCGGTCGTAAAATGGAGCGTGTCGTACTCGCCTGCGACAACATGAAAGCACGCTTTGGCGTCAACCTGACGCCTGTTGAAGCATTCGATAATGATGCCAGAGCCAAAGCTATTGAACAGGCAAACATCGTTTTTGCAACCGGCGCGGCCGGGGTAGAACTACTCACCGCCGACCAATGGCAGCATAACCCTCATATCGAAATGATGGCCGATGCCAATGCGACCCCACCTCTTGGCATTGGCGGTACTGACGTGATGGACAAAGGCAATGTGCGTAACGGCAAAATCATCTGGGGCGCTATCGGTTTCGGCTCACTAAAACTGGCCTTACACCGCGCCTGTATCGCAAAATTATTTGACGACAACAAGCAGGTTTTCGATGCCGAAAATATCTTTGCGCTAGCTAAAGACATGGCATAAACGGCGACAGAATCTGATATGAGTCCTTTACCCGATCCGGCATTAATGAGACAAAATGCTGTCAGCATTTTTCAGGCAGGCATAAGCGCAGCTGATCCTTATCAGGCGGTTAAACGCTACCTTGCCCCGGAACTGCTTGGCAATTATTCAAAAGTTCATCTTATCGCTTTCGGCAAGGCTGCCTGCGCAATGGCTCAGGCGGCACAGGAAATGATTCCTGCAGGCAAACTGGCTGGTAAAGGCATAGCTGTTACCAATTATGAAAATGTAACAAGCATCGATAATGTCGAGGTGATCGGCGCAGCGCATCCGCTGCCTGATGCCGCAGGTCTTAAGGCTGCGCAGCTCATTGCGGATCGAGTACGTAATGCTAAAGTAAATGAACTGGTGCTGGTACTGGTGAGCGGTGGCGGTTCGGCGCTGATGCCCTACCCTGCGGGCCAGATTACCTTGCAGGAAAAGATTGCCACCACCGATTTGCTGCTGGCCTCTGGCGCAACCATTAACCAGATCAACTGTGTACGCAAACATTTGTCGCGACTCAAAGGCGGCGGCTTGGCTAGACTAGCCGCTCCTGCTCATGTGCACGCGCTGATTTTATCCGACGTAGTGGGCGACGATTTAAGCGCCATTGCCAGCGGCCCCACTGTGGCTGACAACAGCACTTACGCCGATGCAATTGAGGTTTTTAAAGTCAAAGGCGTTTGGGAGCAAGTGCCCATCAATGTCCGCCAGCATCTGAAACAAGGCAAGCTTGGCGCTATTGCCGAAACACCGAAGCCGGGCGATGCTATTTTTAAAAATACCGGACATATCCTGATCGGCAGTAATACCATCAGCGTCAATGCAATGCTGAAAGCCGCTCAGAATCTGGGTTACAAGACTGAGCTGTACAGCGATCATTTATGTGGCGAGGCCAGAACTGTAGCGGCGACTTTAGTCGCCGATTGTATCGAAGGGCGACTACCAAAAGCAGGCGCTTTAGGCGAAGTCTCCCTGCAAAACCAAGCCATAGCCTTGCTGGCGGGCGGCGAAACCACCGTCAGCCTAAAAGGCACGGGACGCGGCGGCCGCAATCAGGAAATGGCGCTGGCTTTTGCGCTTGCCGCAGAACAACACGGTTTAACCGGCAACTGGGTCTTCCTTAGCGGCGGCACCGATGGCCGTGACGGCCCCACCGATGCGGCCGGCGGCATCGTTGACCGCAACACGATAAAACGCATGGTTCAAGCAGGCGTAAACCCAATCGAGTTGCTTGAAAATAATGACTCATATACCGCTTTAAAAGCATCTGGCGACTTAGTAAATACCGGCGCAACAGGCACCAATGTTGCCGACCTGCAAATATTACTGCTCCAGCCTGCACCTTAAACAAAAAATATTAATCCAGGAGAACACCATGTTTAAAAAATCAATGACTATCAAAGGCTTCGACGATGAATTATTCCAGGCCCTCGAAGAAGAACGCCAACGCCAGGAAGATCACATCGAACTGATCGCTTCCGAAAACTATTGCAGCCCACGGGTCATGGAAGCGCAAGGCTCGCAGTTAACCAACAAGTACGCCGAAGGCTATCCCGGCAAACGTTACTACGGCGGCTGTGAATTCGTCGACAAGGCCGAGCAATTAGCCATCGACCGCGCCAAAGCCTTGTTTGGCGCCGATTACGCCAACGTCCAACCGCATTCCGGCTCACAAGCCAATATGGCGGTATTCATGGCCCTGATCCAACCGGGCGACACCATCCTGGGCTTAAGCCTCGCCGATGGCGGCCATTTAACCCACGGCGCTAAGCCTAACTTCTCCGGCAAAATCTACAACGCCATTCAATACGGTTTACACCCTGAAACCGGCGAAATCGATTATGCGCAAGTTGAAGCCTTGGCTCTGGAACACAAACCCAAAGTGCTGGTTGCCGGTTTTTCCGCCTATTCACGCATCTGGGATTGGCAACGCTTCCGCGACATCGCCGACAAAGTCGGCGCTTACCTGTTTGTCGACATGGCGCACGTCGCCGGTTTAGTTGCCGCAGGTTTATATCCGAATCCCGTGCCGATTGCGGACGTAGTCACCAGCACCACGCACAAGTCCTTGCGCGGCCCTCGCGGCGGCCTGATTTTGTGCAAAAGCAACCCGGAACTAGAGAAAAAATTCGACTCCAATATTTTCCCCGGCATTCAGGGCGGCCCGTTAATGCACGTAATTGCAGCCAAAGCCGTTGCGTTTAAAGAAGCCATGCAACCGGAGTTTCGCGTTTATCAGCAACAGGTGATTAAAAACGCCCAAGCCATGGCCGCAGTGTTCATGAAACGCGGCTTCGACGTAGTTTCCGGAGGCACCGACGATCATTTAATGCTGGTATCCTTGATTGCCAAAGGCATAACCGGCAAAGCGGCCGATGCGGCATTGAGCAAAGCGCATATCACCGTCAACAAAAATGCCGTGCCTAACGACCCGCAATCGCCGTTTGTGACCAGCGGCATTCGTGTCGGCACGCCTGCGCCGACTACGCGCGGCTTTAAGGAAGCGGAAATGATTGATATTGCCCACATGATGTGCGATGTGATGGAGAATATGGACGACGAAAACGTCATTGCAACGGTACGCGACAAGGTCAGTAATCTTTGTGCGCGGTTTCCGGTTTATAGTTAACGAGTAGGTCGGCACCAAAAGTAGGCGCTTTACGACTGCATGTACAGGAAATGATCCAGTCATTTCTCTGCATTCCCCACATCCTTGTGGGTTATGCAGGAGGTAGAGCAATGCAGGAGCAATTGCCGAGGCGATTGCTTTTTGTTGCCCGACATTTCGGCTAAAAACCAAAATTCAACCAATCTTTTTTAAAAACAAACAATGTCAGATATAGAAATCGCCCAACAAGCCAACATGAAGCCGATCATCGGCTTGGTTAAAGAACAATACGGCATCGACGCCGAACACCTGGACCCTTACGGTCATTACAAAGCCAAGATGTCACTGGAATACGTCAACAGCCTGTCCGATAAAGAAGACGGCAAACTGATTCTGGTGACCGCGATCAGCCCTACCCCAGCCGGCGAGGGCAAGACCACGACTACAGTCGGCCTGGGCGATGCGATGAACCGCATCGGTAAACTTACCATGATGTGCCTGCGCGAGCCTTCATTAGGACCGTGCTTTGGCGTAAAGGGCGGCGCGGCGGGCGGCGGTTACTCGCAAGTGGTGCCGATGGAAGACATCAACCTGCATTTTACCGGCGATTTTCACGCGATCGGCGTGGCGCATAATCTGCTGTCGGCGTTGATCGACAACCATATCAATCACGGCAACGATCTGGACATCGACCCACGGCGCATCCAATGGAAACGCGTTGTCGATATGAACGACCGCGCCCTGCGTAACATCGTGGTCGGCATGGGCGGCCCGGCTAACGGCTATTTGCGCGAGGACGGTTACGACATCGTAGTCGCTTCCGAAGTCATGGCAATTTTATGTCTGGCGACCGGTCGCGCAGACCTTAAAGAACGCCTCGGCCGTATCGTAATCGGCTATAAATCCGACAGGGTAACGCCGGTTTACGCCCGCGACCTGAATGCGCAAGGCTCGATGGCGGCCTTGTTAAAAGATGCGATAAAACCCAACTTGGTGCAAACGCTGGAAAACAATATCGCGATTATTCATGGCGGTCCGTTCGCCAATATCGCCCACGGCTGCAACACCGTAACCGCCACCAAAACCGCGCTGAAACTGGCCGATTATGTGGTGACCGAAGCCGGTTTCGGGGCCGATTTGGGCGCTGAAAAATTTATCGATATTAAATGCCGTATGTCAGGACTTAAACCCTCTGCCGTGGTGCTGGTGGCTACGGTCAGGGCGCTTAAATTCCACGGCGGCGTGGCTAAAGAAGCATTAAATCAGGAGAATCTGACAGCACTGGAACAGGGCTTTGAAAACCTTGAACGTCATTATCACAACATCACCCACCATTACGGGCTGCCTTGTGTGGTCTGTGTTAATCATTTCACCTTTGATACCGACGCAGAAATCGCCTTGTTACAACAAAAATGCGCAGCCTTGGGCGCAACCTGCGTAGTTTCCAAACATTGGGCGCAAGGCGGTGCCGGTGCTGAAGAACTGGCTGAAGTGGTCAGCGACATCGTCGACAACCGCGAACCGGAATTTAATTATGTCTACGATGAAAACCTGAGTCTCTGGGAAAAAATCGAAGCCATCGCTACCAAGCTGTACGGGGCCGCCAGTGTCACCGCAAATCCTAAAGTCAAAGCGCAACTGGCGGCATGGAATACAGATTATGGCAAGTTCCCCATTTGCATGGCAAAAACCCAAATGTCGTTTTCAACCAACCCGAATGCCAAAGGCGCGCCTTCCGGCCATGCCGTTGAAATCAGTGATGTTCGTCTGGCAAACGGCGCCGGCTTTATTGTCGCGATTGCCGGCGATATGATGACTATGCCGGGCTTACCGAAAGTGCCTGCGGCGGAAAGAATTGATATTGATGATAACGGCAAAATCACCGGATTGTTTTAACCGCAAGTCGGGGTTCAATCGTTTGAACCCCGACCTTATCTTCTTTTATTCAAGACAGCATCAATTTTATTAACAACAACCACAGAGTAAGTCTATGGCGGTGAAACCCTCCGAAAGAAGCCGCCTTATTAGCCACATCCGTTCCGTTTATTACCCAACTCCAGCTTAAAAATCGACCCAATTTTACAACCCATAAATTCTTTCTATCCCGCTATATTCGCTGATTCCTCTCAGCGACCCAATCAACGCACACCAGTTAAGTCTTATTCTCCGGTATAATGATTTACTGATCTTTTGAGAAATTACCATACTTTTATGTATAGATATGAGGGCCGAGTTATCCACGAAAGCCACGATGATGACGGCATTTTAGAGGTTGTCGAGCAGGATGGCGTCAGGTCGCTGCACTTCGGCTCGTCCCCCCGGCAGAGCAGCATGCTGCTGGCTGAACCAGACAAACTGCATCTGAATTATGTGCAGGTCATGACCAGCTGGCTGTTATTCAAACCCACGCTCGATGACGACGCCTTGATTATCGGCTTGGGCGGCGGCTCATTAACCAAGCATCTGCTGCATCATTTCCCGGAATGCCGCTTAAAAGCTATAGAATACCGGGCAAGCGTGGTTAAAATAGCACGCAGTCATTTTGGCCTGCCTCTCGACCCGCGCCTGAAAGTGATCATCGATGATGGTGCAAAATATGTCCGCCAACGCACCGAGAGCCAAAGCGAACAATACAGCCTTATGTTTATCGATGCGTTCGACCACGACGGCATGGCCTCATCCATCTGTAATCATGCGTTTTTTGATGCCTGCAAAGCTTTATTAAAAAAAGACGGCATGCTGGTCATCAATCTTTGGGGCGGCGTTAATAAACCCTTATTCCGGCAAGTTGCCCTGTGGCTGGGACAAACTTTCGATTGGCGGATTCTATTTCTTCCGGTCAAAGATCGAGGTAATATTATTGGTTTGGCCTTTAACAAAGAGGCCCCACTTTATTCCATGAAAGATTTAAGAACCCGAGCCATCATTCTTGAGCAACTTTACCAGATTGAATTTATCGCTTATTTAAAAGAGCTCGCCAAACACAATTCCAGCGTCATCAACAACTCGATACAAAAATAATGTCTACCGCCTTAGCAACCGAACCCAATCTTTTTAGCTACCGCAAATACTGGGCGCAACGCTTCGGCATTGCCCCTGTTTTGCCGATGAGCAAAACCGAAATGGACGAACTCGGCTGGGATGCCTGCGACGTAATCCTGGTGACCGGCGATGCCTATATCGATCATCCCAGCTTCGGCATGGCGCTGATTGGACGACTGCTTGAAGCGCAGGGATTCAGGGTGGGCATCATTTCCCAACCCGACTGGACCAGCGCCAAGGATTTCATGAAGCTCGGCCGCCCGAACCTGTTTTTCGGCGTGACCGGCGGCAACATGGATTCCATGGTCAACCGTTATACCTCGGACAAAAAAATCCGCTCCAACGATGCCTATACGCCGGACGGCGCGGCGGGTAAACGTCCTGACCGTGCGGTCAACGTGTACTCGCACCGCTGCCGCGAAGCCTACAAAGACGCGCCTATCATCATCGGCGGCATCGAAGCCAGTTTGCGCCGCATCGCGCATTATGATTACTGGTCGGACAAAGACAGAAAATCGGTGCTGCTCGATTCCAAAGCCGACCTGTTGGTTTACGGCAATGCCGAGCGCCAAGTCGTCGAAATCGCCCACCGTTTGGCCAACGGCGAAGCCATATCGGATCTAAAAGGCATACGCGGCACCGTGCATTTCGTCAAACAAATACCCGAAGGCTGGGCGATTAAAGACTCCACCGACATTGATAAACCAGGCGCGGCGATGGTGCCTATCGACCCCTACCAGGAACAACCTGCCTGCGATAAAAAACCGGAGCAAAGTGAGACCAACGAAAAAATCATTCAGTTTGATAAATTGTTGCTCAGAAACCAACGCTCAAAAACCGTTATCCGCCTACCTGCCTACGAAACGATAAAAGAAGACCCGATACTGTATGCCCACGCCTCACGCGTCATGCACGGTGAAACCAATCCAGGCAATGCGCGCCCGTTGATTCAGCTGCACGGAACCCGGCAGGTGTGGATCAATCCGCCCCCGATTCCGCTGACCACCAAAGAAATGGACGGCGTCTTTGACCTGCCCTATTCCCGGGTGCCCCACAAAGAATACGGCAACGCCAACGTGCCCGCCTTTGAAATGATCCAACATTCGGTCAACATCATGCGCGGCTGTTTTGGCGGCTGCACCTTCTGTTCGATTACCGAGCATGAAGGCCGCATTATTCAAAGCCGTTCCGAAGATTCCATCATCAGGGAAATTGAAGCCATCCGCGACACCTCGCCCGCGTTTACCGGCCATATTTCCGACTTGGGCGGCCCTACCGCCAATATGTACCGACTGGCCTGCAAAGATCCAAAAATCGAAGCCGCTTGCCGTTTGCCCTCCTGCGTTTACCCCGGCATTTGTCCTAATTTGAATACCGATCATACGCCGCTGATTAAACTCTACCGCAGAGCCCGCGCCTTGCCCGGCATTAAGAAAATCTTCATCGCCTCCGGCTTGCGTTACGATCTGGCCGTAGAATCGCCGGAATATGTCAAAGAACTGGTCACCCATCATGTCGGCGGCTATCTTAAAATCGCCCCGGAACATACCGAGCAAGGCGTGCTATCCAAAATGATGAAGCCGGGAATGGGTACTTATGACCGCTTCAAGGAAATGTTTGACCAGTATTCCAAGGAAGCCGGCAAAGAACAATACCTGATTCCCTACTTTATCGCCGCGCATCCCGGCACTACCGATATCGACATGCTTAATCTGGCGTTATGGCTAAAGCGTAATGGTTTCAGAGCCGACCAGGTGCAGGCATTTTTGCCTTCGCCCATGTCCATCGCAACCGCCATGTATCACTCCGGCAAAGACACGTTGCGTAAAGTCAGTCGTAATGCTGAAGACATGGCCATACCCAAAAGCATTAAGCAACGCCGTCTGCACAAAGCCTTCCTGCGTTATCACGACCCCAAGAACTGGCCATTGTTGCGCGACGCGTTAAAAGACATGGGTCGTAGCGATTTAATCGGCAATGGCAAACAGCATTTGATTCCCACCTTTCAGCCCAAAGGCACGCTAGAAACGCCTGAAAAAATTCAACGCTTTAAAACCAAATACACCGGACTGGACAATAATCGCGGGGGAAAAAGCAAATCGTATTCGATCAACAAAAATAAAACAGGAAAAAACAAAAATAATCCTTAAAAAGGACTAGGCAAAGCAAAACTATTGTGTATAATACTCGCTTCTTAGCTGGTGTAGCTCAGTCGGTAGAGCAGCTGATTTGTAATCAGCCGGTCGCGGGTTCGATTCCCATCGCCAGCTCCAAATATATCAAAGCCTTAGGTGTTTTTCATCTAGGGCTTTTTTATGCCTTGTAGTAAATTTGTCTCAGTTTTTACCCTCCTCTCTTATTATCACGATTTAGTTCCGGTAAGCATTGTGGCTATAGTGAGACTATTGACGGACGCCACTGGAAAAAATCCCAGCTTCATCAATACAAAACTAAGATTTTAAATCAAGCTGACTACCCCCTTTGATTTTCGGCATGCCTTTTATTGCCCTTTTTTGCGCAATAAAAAACCCGCCAAGCCTTTCGACTTGCGGGTTTCTATATCTTTCTTATATCTTATCGATTTAGTAATTGGTGGAGGCGGGGGGAATTGAACCCCCGTCCGCAAGTACTCCGCCACAAGGTCTACATGCTTATCCCGCTCTTTAATTTAGCTAGTGACTACCCGTCGGGCCAAGAAAATCACCAGCGATTCCGTAAGGTTTTAGCGCATCCATACCGGACAGATTTCAGCGCGATCTTATGTAGATGACCTCTGAGCGCCTCTAATACCGTGAGGTACTAAAAACTCCACCCGCATAAGCACAGATGGTCAAAGGAATGGTGCTGTGTTTAAGCAGCTAAAGCCATTGAGTAGTTTTCGTCATTTGCGAATACTTTAGTTTCAGTAGATTTTACGAGGTGTACTGTCCTCGGCATGCACTCTAGGTTTTGCTACCCACGTCGAAGCCATGTCGCCCCCGTGGTGTGTATATTATACGAATTGACCAAAATTTGTACAATTATTTTTTTTGACCCCTATTTATCCGGCTTTCAGATTAAATAACTAGCAACCCTCATCGCTACGACTAAGTGTCTGCACGACAGTCTCGACTCGTCATATCCCGACAATTCCCTGAATAACGACGAAAAGACACCTACGTTAATCGATAAGCATCCGGGCTAACTGACTGTTGCTGTCTATTGCTGGTTGCCGACCGGCATCGACAACACTGCATAGTTCAATAATCCCGGCTAGCTGCTTGGTCTGCTCGACATGTTGATTGCCGACGTTTTCTATTGCCAGCAGCACCTCGCCATCTATCATGCTGATGGCATTGCTCAAACCTTTGCTTAGCCCTCTTAAGGCGCTTTTTTCCAACGACGGCTTTAATTTTTTCAGGATGAAAAACGGCGTCAGCCAGGTGATGCCGATTAACAAGCTGCTATGTACGGCAAAATCCACGCCCAAATAATTTACGGCGGTCATGTTGCTGGTGTAATAGCCGATAAAAACCTGATAGCCGACCCAGCAAATGGCAGCAAGCGGCAGGATGATTTCACATAAACGCATAAACTTTAAAAAGGCGCGGTGCAATACGTTGCCGGGATTCGCCAATGCGTGCCTGGCGGCCAGTTCGCTTTGCGCCTGGATAATTTTTGGCGCTTTTTCGCGTAGCGCGGACAGCTGTTTTTTAAGCGGACTCACCGGAATGCCAAGCTGATCGGCATTGCTGACAAATTCATCCAAGGCATCATCAAAACGGGCTTCGGCCCAGTCATCCCATAAGTTGAATTTAACGCCGCTTGTTGCATATCTGGCGGTTGCAGGATTGCTCAATAAATTGGCCGAGTGGTCGGCATAGTGCCTCGCCAATTGCTGGATAGGCCATGCAAAACCCTGTTGCAACACTAGCACCGACCGTTGCCATTGCTGCCGCCACAGCGTCGGCAGTTGTTGAAAAGCCGATGCGGAACCCAGTAACTGCTGGGTGTTTTGCAGACTTTGCCTTAATTCGTCTTTCTTAATACGGGAGCTTCTTTGCTCCAGCTGTTTAATGATGTGCTCGGTCGCCAACGAGCTAATGGTCGATTCCAATACGGCAAACTCGTCGGCTTGCAGGCCTTCGCCGCAGGCGGTCTTGAAGATAATCGGCTCGACAAAGCCCGCTTTATACAGTTGCTGTTTGAAATCTTCATACTGTTCTGTCTGGCCTCTATCCCATTGGTTCAAGACAAACAGCCAGGCATGCCTGCCTCCCTCTGCAAGCAGCAAGCGCCAGGCTTTTTCATCGCGATAGCGTTCGGGACTGACCACATAGATCAGCACGTCGATATGCGGCAGCCATTCCAACACCTGATGTTTATTGCTTTGCTCGGTGCTATCGAAATCGGGCATGTCGATCCAGATGATATTTTTCCTGGATTCATCGTCATGCTCGGCGATTTTGATTTGCGCCAGCGGCAGTTGTTCTGGCAAATGCCGTATCGCAATCGTATGGTGATGATATAAAGTAACTTCCCGCGAAGTGGGGCGCTCGACTCCGGCTCTGGCGATGGCTTTACCTGCCAGACGGTTAAGCAAGGAACTTTTGCCCACGCCGGTGCCGCCCATGAATGCCACAATCAAGGGCCTGGAGCCATTATGGTTAAACAAGGTGTCGGGCGATCTGGCATCGACATCATTTAACTGCTGCGCGACGTCGACATTGATCCAGCCTGCTGCCTGCGCCTGCTCCGCCCAGCGTTTTGTTGTTTGTACCAAACTAGAGTAATCGTAAGCCATGGCGCTTTTCTGTGAGTTGAAGCTCTGCCGCACGCAGCTGCTCAGGGGATATATTAAAATGAGTCGATATCGATAATTGCTCAGGCAACTGCAACAGTTTATTGCGCAGACTATCGATAAATAATGTCTGTTTGACAGCATTGAATTGGTTTTGTTTTAACTCGGCTTCCACTTTGTGCATATAGCCGCCGACTGCACTTTCAGCCAACAACGAAGTCAGTGTCACCATCGCCGGGGCAATAACCAAATCGTGCAGTCCTATTCCGCCCATTTGTAAAGTCAACGCAATCACTGCGGCATCGGCAGTCGCTCGGGTTGCCCGCAAACCGTTTAAAACCATCGGCTGTTGTTGTAGCTTGCCATATAATTGATGCGCGGCGCTTTCCACATCTTGCTGAAACGACAGATGATAATTTTTTGCCGCCTGAGCAAAATCCTGCAAGGCATCCTGCCGCTGATTCCGTAATACGCTGTTGAGTTGCCGCCACCACTGACTCTGCTGACTCTGATGACCTTGCTCGGCCTTATCCAGCAGTTTATCCGCCAGTTGAATCAGCGTGTGCTCAGCTATTTGATTTAACAAGGCTATTTCGTAGCTGCTGTCTGCAATATGCCGTCTTTTACGCCCCAGTTTCATTATTTGCCTGGCCGGCCACGTCAAAATCTGCCGAGTTCCTGACAAAATGCGAGCTAATCCGGGAATTTCCATTAAATGCAGTAGTTCCGTTATTGCCAGCTGAAAGGTTTCATAATGATGCGGATGACTAAGATAATCGCGCTGATAGCTTTCCATCGCTTGCTTGATCATGAGGTCGATTAATTCAGTCCAATCGGTTAACGCCTGATGTTCGGCAAAAATCGGTTCCAGCCAGCCTTGCCAATGTCGCTTTAATAACGCCTGTTCAAACCGCGCATGCTTTGTAAGACTGACTTTATTCGCCAGTTGATTAAGCAGTTGCTGCCTGGACTCGGGCCATAGAGGCAGACCCCCCGGTTTTTGGTAATACAACGAAACGACCTCGGGAAATTCATCGGCTCTAGCTCGCTGCCACTTTTCTTTTAATGATTGGATAATGATCGCCTCGGAACCTTCAACCAGTTTATTCAGGCAAATAAGGGTCGGCTGATGCAATTCTTCAACAGCGGCCATGATGTCCCAGACCGATTGATCGGCATATTTTTCCTTGCTAATCACCAGAATAACCATATCCGCCAAGGCAATCGCCCTGATAACACCTTCACGGTAAGTGGCTGAATCTATCGAATCGAAATCGGGCGTATCCCACAAAACGCCATGCGGCAACAACGTTGAATCGGTGGTGTTTTGCGTTAACGAATAGCAATCGTGCCGGTCTTTACTCAGCTGCGTTTGTTGCAACTGCTGAAAACGACCGAAATAATATTGCAGCCCAGTACAATCTGCAACACTGACGCCATTGCAAAAACCCTGAGGGTGAATGGTATAACCTGCCAAAGGACTGACTCCAGCGGCATGACTGTTTAATAACACGTTGGTCAGCGAACTTTTTCCGGCCTGAGTCGGCCCCACCACAGCCATGTGCAACAACGGCTCCGGCGACGCATCAATCAGCTGCCCTTTGCGGATGAAAGCTTCAGCCAAGATAAGCTGATCGATCCGCTGTTGATAGCTTGCTTTGACAGCCTCATTACCCTGCTGGGTCAAAACCGCCTGATAACGTTGTTTTAATAATTGGATAAATTCCAGCATGAAAAGCTAGCTCAGGATTATAATAACTGGTTATTTTACGTTGTTTGGCGATCTGACGTGATAACGATCGCAAACCCGGTAAATACCACGACATTTGTCCCCACTTAAACTTGAGGTTATCTTTATGAAGAAACTACCGACTCTTCTGCTCATTCTCTGCTGCACATCGTTAATTGCCTGTAGTAAAGGACAACAAATTAACGGCCATACTATCAATACTGCCTATAGATCAGTCAAAGCACTAAAAAACCGTTTATCTCCCGATGCTCGCATTGAGTTTGAAGTCTCTTTCTGGACGCTGCGCGATTCCATTAAAGATAACAAAGAATTTCTTAACGCGGTTGACGGCAAAAAACCTGAAGAAATCATCGAACTGGGTAAAGAGCTCTACCAACAACGAAAAAATGTCGGCTTTGCAGGCTATGAAAAGTACGCCAATTGGGAAGATATGATAGCCAAATTCAGCAAGGAAAGAATCGATCAAGATAGCCATAAAGATAAAAATAAAGTGGACCCTAAAGACAAAGCTAACGACGTTTTGTACAAGCTCTAGGATTACCGACTGGGCAAGGCTTTTTGATGCGTTAGCGCTGCAACAAATTGACTTGCCTCAGCGATCGTCAGTTCCATCGCATGAATCAGCTGTGAAATATCAATGCCGATTTCAATAAATTCATGCCTTAATGCCGCGATAGCCTGAGCATTAAGGTTATGTTTCAAATATAACACCTGATCTTTAAATGCCGCCAGTACCGGCTGGATTTTAGCCTCCGCGCGTTGCATAGACTTGATCAACCGGGCATAGTTTTGTCTGGCCAGCTTTAACTGCTGCTTACTGTGGGTACGCAAGCTCCGATTAGTATATTCGCTGAGCTCGTCTTCCCATTCGACAAACAGCGCTTCGCTAACCTGCTCAATCGCTTTGATTCTGTTGCTTACCGTATCGGATTTAGCACAGCAAAACTGATATTGCCTGTTGAGCAGATGGTATTTATGATCCAGCGTGGTTTCATTGACGCAGACCAGAGTCTTAAACCGTTCCAGTGCATCTTCAAACTCATCTCGGGTTTCCTGCAAGCCCATACAGACCTGCTCAACATGAGCAACAACCATATCGCGCTTATGCTCGCCAATAGATTCTCTGGCATTGTAATAAACGGTACGGATTTTTTTCGACAGAAACCCGCTGATTAAATTCAATGTTTTTTGTGCCATATCGTTGACTGGCGGTTTGTTATGATCGGCCATGAAAATCTTGGAGTATTTGTTTGAATTTCATCTTTATATAGTTCCCGCGCTCCGGCGTCACCGCCATTAACTCAAATGACACGACAAAGGAATTGCTGATGTGTGGGGGGCGACTTTAGTCGCCCAGTCAGTCAATAAGTTATTGCTTAATCAGCGACTAAAGTCGCCCCCACAATCATGTCCATATCTTAACTTAATGACAGTGGCAACAGGCGACTATTCGCGCCGCCAGCTGGTGGTACCGTCAGGCGAGTCTTCCAGAATCACGCCCTGCTCTTTTAAGTCGTTACGGATCTTATCAGCCAAAGCCCAGTCTTTGGCTTGTTTTGCAGCAATACGCGCCTGAATTTGTTGGTCGATTTTTTCTTCCCCAGATTCAGCTTCCCCGCTACCTTTAAGAAAAGCATCAGAATCGTCCTGTAATATACCCAGCAAGCCACTTAGCTGTTTCAGCGTAGCCACCAACGCACTGGCTTTCTGCTGATCGGTTTCTTTAGCCTTATTCAACTCTCTGGCCAAATCGAATAACACTGACAGTGCAATCGGTGTATTAAAATCATCATCCATCGCCTGTTCAAAACGGACTTTATAATCCTCTTCGACCAGCGCATCGGCTACCGATTTCGCACCACGCAAGGCAGTGTACAGGCGGGTTAACGCCGCTTTTGCGTCGTCCAGCGATTCATCGGAATAGTTCAATGGACTGCGGTAATGGCTGGAAAGGATGAAAAAACGTATGATCTCCGGCCGATACTGCTTCAACACCTCGCGCACGGTAAAAAAATTGCCCAACGACTTGGACATTTTTTCATCGTCAACGCGCACGAAGCCGTTGTGCATCCACACGTTGACAAATTTCTCGCCGGTCGCGCCTTCCGACTGGGCGATCTCATTTTCATGGTGCGGAAACTGCAAATCCATGCCGCCGCCATGAATGTCGAAATGATTCCCCAGGCAACAGGTAGACATCGCCGAACATTCGATATGCCAGCCGGGACGACCCAAGCCCCACGGCGAATCCCAGGCTGGCTCATTGGCCTTGGCCATCTTCCACAACACGAAATCCATCGGGTTACGCTTGGCCATATCGACATCAACGCGCTCACCGGCCTGCAAATCGTCTAGGTTTTTACCCGATAACTGGCCATAACCCTTAAACTGGTTCACCGCATAAAACACATCGCCATTGCTGCCGACATAAGCCAAGTCTTTGGCTACCAGGGTTTTAATCATCGCAATAATAGCGTCGATAGACTGCGTTGCCCTCGGCTCAAGGTCTGGCGGCAACACCGCCAGCGCCCGTTCATCTTCGTGCATTGCGTCGATAAAGCGCTCGGTCAGCTTGCCGTAGTCTTCGCCGTTTTCGATGGCGCGCTGAATGATTTTGTCATCAATATCGGTAATGTTGCGCACATAGGTCAGTTCGTAACCCTGATGGCGAAAATAACGCGCAACCGTATCAAACACCACCATGACCCGCGCATGACCGATATGACAGTAATCGTAAACCGTCATGCCGCAGACATACAGGCCGACTTTGCCTGCTACGCGCGGCTGAAACAGTTCTTTTTTTCGGGTCAGAGTGTTATATATTTTCAACATGTTATTTAAATTATGCAGTTAAGTCCGTTTGCCAGTAAACAGGGCCGATCAAGTCGAGGCAGGTTAAACAAAACCGTACAATCTAGCAAGCACATGCTTCTCTTTCAAGACAAAAACACTTAAAATCTGTCCTTTGCATCACTCTCTAAGGAAAAACCATGCGCACTTTCATTGTCTCCATGATGCTGATTTTAACTACAACACTCTCATTTGCAACGGAAAACCTTATGTCTGACACACCATCAAAAGTTAAATTAACCACGTCTCTGGGTGAAATTATTATTCAGCTGAATCCTGAAAAAGCACCAATTTCATCAGCCAATTTTATGACTTATGTGACTGAAGGCTTTTACAACGGTACCATTTTCCATCGCATAATCCCCGGATTTATGGCGCAAGGCGGCGGTTTTGATACTGATTTCAACCAAAAAGCGGTACACGACCCGATCAAAAATGAAGCCGATAACGGCTTGACTAACAAACGCGGCTCCATAGCGATGGCGCGCACCAACGTTCCCGATTCGGCAACAGCACAGTTTTTTGTCAACTATAAAGATAACGCCTCACTGAATCATACCAGCCCAACCTCCAGTGGCTGGGGCTATGCCGTATTTGGCGAAGTCATTGAAGGCATGGACATTGTCGATGCCATGGCTAAACAACCTACTGGTAACCGTGGTGGACATCAGGACGTGCCTAAAACCGATATCATCGTCGAAAAAGCCGAAGTTATAGAATAGACCAAAGACACAAGGCGAAGCGACCGATACCGTTTACAACATCCGCCCTTCGCCCTTTACCTTTTCCCTTTGCCTTCTTTCACCTACCTTTGAACCAAGAAATTCTGTTCATCTCCGACCTGCACATTTCTTTGGAAAAGCCTGAAATCACTCGTCGGTTTCTGTCATTCCTGAGCGATAGAGCGCCCAAAGCTGCCGCCGTTTATATCCTGGGCGATCTTTTCGATGCCTGGATAGGCGACGACGACTTTACCCCGCCTAACAATAAGATCCGAAAACAACTTAAACAATTGACCAGCTCGGGCACCCCGGTTTATTTGCAGCAAGGTAACCGTGATTTCCTGCTGGGCAAACAATTTTCCAAAGATACCGGCGTTACCCTTCTCGATGAGTACACTGTGATCGATTTGCATGGCACACCCACGCTGCTCACCCACGGTGATTTACTGTGTACAGACGACCTGCCCTATCAGGCATTTCGCATCAAATCACATACCCCAGAATGGCAACAATCGGTGCTATCCAAACCCTTATTTTTACGTCTACTGGCAGCACGCTGGTATCGTATCCGCAGTTATTTTCACAAACGCAAAAAATCCCAGGAGATTATGGATGTTAACCCGCACACGGTCATTAATATTATGCGTGAACGGCATTGCCTCCGTTTAATTCATGGTCATACGCACCGCCCTGCTATCCATAATTTTACAATAGACGGCCAAACTGCCCAGCGCTTTGTACTTGCTGCATGGGGCAAGCATGCAGCTGAAGTATTATGCTGGAACAACAACGGTTATCACATTGAGCCTTTTTAACTCAGATTCAAGACAAAAATGTTAATGATGATTCATCTTATAACTTTCGCCTTTCGCCTTTCGCCTTAATCAAAACACCCTGTGTGTTATCAAAACGTTACAAAAATCAATTTATATCAATGCCTATAAATGTTGACTTTTGGGGCAAAATCATTAAATTTAGGCTCCTAGAGTGAAAATTTCCTGTCTCCATGGAACATGAAAACCACCCTAAAAACTAATATTAGTCCTAAAAAACATAACCACTATTCTGTCAAATTAACAGGATACCAGGAGAAATATAATATGAAGAAGCCTTTGAAAAGTTGGCTGCTTGCTTCCAGTGTGGCTGCTTTATTAGCTGCACCAGCGGTTTCAACAGCGAATAGCGACGTTGAAAAACTCACTCAAAACCCAGCTAACTGGGCAACTTGGGGTGGTGATTACGCCGGTACTCGTTACAGCAAACTCAGTGAAATCAACACCACTAACGTAAAAAATCTGCAACCTGCATGGTCTTTTTCTACAGGCGTCCTGCGTGGTCATGAAGGCGGCCCATTGGTTGTAGATGATATTCTCTACATTCATACCCCTTTCCCTAACACTGTTTACGCGATTGACCAAAAAACTCAATCGGTCATCTGGGAATTTACGCCAGTACAAGATGCTGACGTAACTATTCCGGTTATGTGTTGCGATACTGTCAACCGTGGTTTGGCTTACGGCGACGGCAAAATATTCCTGCAACAAGCTGATACCGTTCTAACCGCTTTAGACGCTAAAACGGGTAAACGTATTTGGAGCGTACAAAACGGCGATCCTAAGTTGGGCATGACCAACACCGCCGCACCATTAGTGGTTAACGATAAAGTTCTGACCGGTATTTCTGGCGGTGAATTTGGTGTTCGCGGATTTTTAGCCGCTTATGACATCAACACCGGCGAGTTAGCTTGGAAAGGCTACAGCATGGGTCCAGACAAAGACACGCTGATTGACGCTAAGAAAACAACGACTTGGAAAGACGGCAAAGTGACTCCTGTTGGCCCAGACTCAAGCTTAAGCACTTGGGAAGGCGACCAATGGAAAATCGGCGGCGGTACTACTTGGGGCTGGACTAGCTACGACCCTAAATCAAACCTGATTTATTATGGATCTGGCAACCCATCGACATGGAACCCGACACAACGTCCAGGCGACAATAAGTGGTCCATGTCTTTATGGGCTCGTGACGCTGACACCGGTGCGGTTAAATGGGTTTACCAAATGACTCCACATGATGAATGGGATTTTGATGGTATCAACGAAACTGTTCTGGTTGATCAGGAAGTGAAAGGCAAAATGCACAAGACTATCGTGCATTTTGACCGTAACGGTTTTGGCTACACTTTAGATCGTGAAACGGGTGAATTGCTTGTTGCTGAAAAATTCGACAAATCAGTTAACTGGGCAACGCATGTCGACATGAAAACAGGTCGTCCACAAGTTGTCGCCCAATACAGTACCGAACAAAATGGTGAAGATGTCAATTCAACAGGTATCTGCCCTGCTGCGTTAGGCAGTAAAAACCAACAACCGGTTTCTTACTCTCCACAAACCGGCTTGTTTTATATCTCTGGCAACCATTTGTGCATGGACTACGAACCATTCGAAGTTTCATACACAGCAGGTCAACCTTACGTTGGTGCGACTTTAACCATGATGCCAGCTGGCGCAGACGTTCTGACCGGAAAACCGGACGGAACAACCAACTTGGGTCAATTCACTGCTTTTGATGCTAAAACCGGTAAAATTGCCTGGTCTAACAAAGAACAATTCTCTGTTTGGTCTGGTTCTTTGGCAACAGAGGGCGGGATAGTATTCTACGGCACTCTGGAAGGCTACCTGAAAGCCGTTGACGCTAAAACAGGTAAAGAACTGTATAAGTTCAAAACACCTTCTGGCATCATCGGTAACGTGAATACTTGGAAATATGACGGCAAGCAATATGTTGGCGTTCTTTCCGGTATCGGCGGCTGGGCAGGTATCGGTATCGCTGCCGGCCTTGACAACGGTGAAGAAGGTTCAAACTCAGAAGGTTTGGGAGCTGTGGGCGCATATAGAAGCTTGAGTTCTTTCACTAAACTGGGCGGTACCTTGACTGTATTTGCATTGCCTAGCAACTAAGTATTCAATGGATTTCCTCGCTACTACGGGGAGTGAATTGCAATACTAAATCAATCTGATTTTTTAGATTGAGTAAAAAGCCCCGATTGATAACTCAATCGGGGCTTTTTTTTTGCGCTTTATCCAGTAAACTATGTATCTTAATTGCTTGATACACCCAAGGAGATCTTAATGAGGACCTTACCTCACATTAACGCCACTCTTGCCATCCTGTTCCTAACCACCTTCAGTTTTAACGCCTCATCCGAAGAGAAATTCAAGGTCTGTGCCGACCCGCTGAATCCGCCTTATTCCACAAAAAAACAAGACGGCTTTGAAAACAAAATTGCCGAACTGTTTGCTAAAGAACTGGGGCAAACCGTTGAGTACAATTGGTTTCCGCAACGACTCGGCTTTATCCGAAACAGCTTAAATGCACCGTTAAAAGATAGCGATGTAGAAAGTAACGACTATAAATGCGATGTCGTTATGGGCGTTCCTGCTGGTTACGACATTACCTTAACCACCAATCCCTACTATCAATCAACTTATGTGCTGTTAATCGCCAAAGGGCGCGGCTGGGATGATATTACCGAGGCAACCCAATTAGTTAATCTGCCTTTGCAAAGACAAGAATCATTGAAAATTGCGATGTTTGACCGTGGGCCAGGAACGACTTGGTTACAAAAAAACGGTTTACTTGACGTGGGCATCTCTTATCAATCGATGTCAGGCGACCATGAAAATAATGTGGCGATGCAGATAGAAAAGGATCTTAAAGCGAAGAAAATTGATATGGTTATTCTTTGGGGGCCTATGGCTGGCTATATCACTACACAAAGCCCAAAAAACAGTTATTCAATGATTCCGATGAAATCAACCCCGAACATAAAGTTTGATTTTGCAATGGCGATGGGCGTTCGTAAAGGTGATAACGCAAGAAAAGAAGTCCTTAACAAGCTCATAGCCGACAAAGCCGACAAAATTCGAACCATCATAAGCAATTACAATATCCCTTTACTACCGATCGCTAAGCAAGCTATTCGTGGCGATGATGATTAACCTCTATCCACGGAACTAACCTCCCTCCTTGATATGTTTGATGTTACACACTGTCCACGAAAGAGTAATCCATCTCTTTCGTAGCTTTGGTGTCGCCTAAAGCTGCCTCTTTTGGTTTTATGACTCACCCATCAGACGACGTAACATCACTTACTTACGATTAAACAACCCAACCAGATAGGCAAACCGCACGGCCCGTTTATCTGATAACTGGTCCCACTGGAAACGCCATTTCCAGTTACCCTGCGTCGTACCTGGAGTATTCATACGATGCTCAGAATCCAACTCCAGAATATCCTGCATTGGAATGACCGCAAGGTTGGCAACCGATGCCAATGCCGCATGAATTAGCGCACAATGTAATGATAATGTCGGATTGCCAAGGTAATTGTAAATGTAGTTTTTCTGATCATCGCTAACACCCTGCAACCAGCCCAAAGTCGTATCATTATCATGAGTACCGGTATAAACAACGCAGTTTTTTTCATAATTATCAGGTAAATAAGGATTACCTGGATCATCGCCAAAGGCAAACTGCAAAATTTTCATGCCGGGCAAATCAAACTCATCTCTTAACGCCTCGACTTCGGGTGTAATAATACCCAAGTCTTCAGCAACCAGTGGAATCGACCCATATTCTGCTTTCAAGGCATTCAATAATGCTTTTCCAGGCGCCTTAACCCATATCCCATTAATAGCGGTATCTTCATTTGCCGGTATTTCCCAGGCGGCTTCAAGCCCACGAAAATGGTCGATCCGAATAATATCAAACAGCTCAATCTGCGTTTTCATCCTTTTAACCCACCAATTAAAGCCGGTTTTCTTCAGATAGGTCCAGTTATAGTGCGGATTTCCCCAGCGCTGACCTGTTTCAGAAAAATAATCTGGGGGCACGCCTGCGACAACTAACATTTCACCTGCTTTATCGAGCTTAAAAACATCACGATGAGTCCAGACATCAGCGCTGTCATAAGACACAAAAATAGGAATGTCGCCGAATAAAGATACACCATGCTGGTTGGCGTAGGCTTTTAATTCCAGCCACTGCCGAAAAAACACATATTGCTCAAATTGAATACATTCGATTTGTGTTTTTAAGCGGCGACGCGCTTCTTTTATGGCTTTTTCATCCCTTTCCTTATAATGTTCCGGCCACTGATTCCAACATTGTTGATTAAATTCAATTCTAAGAGCCAAAAACAAGGCGAAATCATCAAGCCAGAATGCTTTTTCCTGACAAAATTGCGTAAAACTCTCCTTATCCTTTTGCTCGGCGCACTCCAAAAAACCAAAATAAGCCTTTGTTATCAAGCACGACTTTTCATTATGGCCAGGACATTCATCGCATTTATCAGAACGCTGTAGCCAACCCTGCGTCACTAGCCAATCAATATTAATTAACGCCGGATTACCTGCGTGGGCAGATAGACACTGATAGGGCGAACCATCCGCATGGGTCATGCCTAAGGGCAAGACTTGCCATACGCTAACCCCGGAATCGTGCAGGAATTTTACAAAATGATAAGCTTCCTGCCCAAAATCGCCCTGACTACCCGAACCCGGTAACGAGGTAATGTGCAACAGAATGCCGGCGCGGCGTTTCTTTAAGATGTCATTCACACTCAGTGATCTCTTGTTTAAGTTTTTAGATGTTTAATAATAGAGGGTAAATAACTATCCACTAGGTAGCTCTACACCTGGACGCATTGCACCACCCATAGCCGGGGCACCGGAACCCTGGGTAAACGTCAGCGCCAGATAAGCTGGCGCCTCCTCCCCCAACAGTCTATATAAATTAGCCAAATTAAGCCGAAATTGTTTCTCGAAGTTACTGACCGCTTCTCCGGGATTATAATCACCAAACCACCAAAACCAATCAGAACCTTCACAAACGGCCAGCTGAAGTTCAGCCTGCTGCACTTGCTTATCCGTTAAGCTGTCGGCTGACATCACCTTGCCAAAGGTCCGTTTAGCATCGCCCAGCATATCCCAGCCACGATTTTTGTCGGTATCGCCTATCCAGGTTGAAAAGGTACCATAAACCCAGCTGCCTGCAACTATTTTCGCCAGCGGTTTAACCTCAACCTTATTTTGCAAACATTCCGAAAAAGTCGTTAATTCAATACCTGGATGGCTGGCCAACCGTTGATATAAAGCACTGAGAAAGTGATAGCCATTATCTGGGTAATACTCCCAGGCATTTTCGCCATCCATGATAATTGAAACGACCTTGTCGCCACGCTCATGATCAGCAATATTTTCTAAATGGTGGATCAAATCGCCGACCGCATCATCGGCATGCCATTTTGAATACTCAAAACCGATAAGATCGGATAAACCATCATCCCGAAAAAAACAGGCTATATCGGTTTTAGCCAGCTTAAAAGGATGATGAATGTCTGCTTGTTTGGTATTTTCAGCAAGATTTGTAAATCCCTATATTCCGGCTGATGCATATGCCAGCACAAGACTAATTTCAATTTGATTTTATCGGGCATAGTGTTTTATTTTTCATTCCTACCGGCAATAATTGGTTATAGAACTTCAGTCCTTTTATCTGACATAGTGTCTATTTTGTCCCAGCATATCGGTGGTAACCAAAACAACTCCGCCGGGGCTCACATGAAATCTCTTCTCATCTTCGGCTCTATCCTCACCGATAATGGTGCCTTCCGGAATTTCACAGCCTTTTTCTATAATCGCCTTAGTAATACGACAATGACGACCGATATTAACTTCAGGCAAAACAATGGTGTCTTGCAAAGTCGTATACGAGTTGACGCGAACATTCGAAAATAACAGCGAATGCCTGACTTTTGCTCCGGAAATTACACAGCCTCCTGAAACCATAGAGTCCACGGCCTGGCCTCGTCTTTTATCGCTATCAAAAACAAATTTGGCCGGAGGCGTTTGCGCCTGATAAGTCCATATAGGCCAAGTTTTATCATATAAATTTAAATCCGGTTTTACCCCAATCAATTCCATATTGGCAGACCAGTAGGCATCAATAGTGCCTACATCGCGCCAATAACTTTGTTCCCCGCTTTGCAAATCCAAAAAGGGGTACGCATTGGCTAAATATTTATCGATAACAGCAGGAATAATATCCCTACCAAAATCACGAGTCGAGCCTGGAGTATCGGCATCTTTCAGTAATTGTTCGAATAGAAACTCGGCATTAAAAATATAAATGCCCATCGACGCTAACGCTGTATCTGTTCTACCCGGCATCAGCGGAGGATGCTCCGGCTTTTCTACAAAAGCCCTGACCCGCCGATTCTCATCGACATCCATAACACCAAAGGCCGTTGCATCTTGCAGCGAAACCTCGATACAGCCTATCGTTAAATCGGCATTTTTTTCAACATGATCGGCAAGCATCGCGCCGTAATCCATTTTATAAATATGATCACCGGCCAGCACCAAAATATGTTCAGGACGGCGACTGCGCAGAATATCGATATTCTGAAAAACAGCGTCAGCGGTTCCTTGATACCAGGAATTCTCGTTGTGTCGCTGCTGAGCAGGCATCAAGTCGACATATTCACCAAATTCACCGCGTAAAAATCCCCAGCCCTGTTGAATATGCCTAATCAGTGAATCTGCCTTATATTGGGTCAAAACACCTATCTTGCGTATACCGGAATTCATACAATTAGACAATGGAAAATCGATGATCCTGAATTTTCCGCCAAAAGGCACCGCCGGCTTGGCGCGCCAATCGGTCATATTCATTAACCGTGAACCGCGACCGCCAGCTAGTATTAATGCAATAGTATTACGGGTTAAATGACCGACATTATGATCATGCTTCTGATTACTTGATGCTGACATTTTTCATCTCCATGTGGAATAGACTGACAACTCTTGATGTGTTTGGTAATATTGACCATAACCATTATTCCACTACTCCGAGGCTATTCATAGTGAAAAAGCAATCTAAAAATGTCATCGTGCAAAAACAAGCTAACAATGCACTTGACTCAGATGTGATCCCTTCTTCAGACGTACTGCCCGGTAATGTACCAAAACAATTTAACAGCGCACTTGATGTAGAAAGGCCATCAAAAAATGTCACTGTGCAAAAACAAGCTAACAGCGCACTTGACGCAGATATGATGAAAATCACAGAAGCTAGACATCATGATCCTTTTTCAGTTTTGGGTCGTCATATCAAGAATAATACCGTTCAGATTAAATTGTATCTACCTTACGCAGAAACAGTGAGCTTTAGTCATAACGGCGCTGCTTTAAACCGGGTTCCCGATACCGATTTTTTTGAATATAACGCCCAAAAAAATGAGCAATTGCCCGCGCATTATCGCTTGTCTTGGATCGATAAGTCTGGCTACAGTCACGAAAACTATGACCCGTATGATTTCGGCACCCAATTTCCGGAGTTTGATCAGCATTTATTCGGCGAAGGCAAGCATTGGAATATTTACCAAAAACTAGGCGGACATCTGCATAAAGCCGATGGTCTTGATGGGGTTTTGTTTGCGGTCTGGGCGCCTAATGCCGGACGAGTCAGCATGGTGGGGGATTTCAATCACTGGGATGGCCGCTGCAACCCCATGCGCAGCCTGGGTGGTAGTGGCATCTGGGAACTGTTCATACCGGATTTGCAAGCCGGTTGTTACTATAAATTTGAGATCTTAAACCGCAATACCAACGAAATCTTGTTAAAAACAGACCCATACGGTCAGCAGTTTGAGTTCCGTCCCAATACCTCGTCCATTGTGATCGAGGAAAAAAGCTATGTTTGGCAAGATCAGCAATGGATTGATGAACGCGTCCGTCGCGATTGGCTGCATGAACCTATGTCTATCTATGAGGTTCACTTAGGTTCCTGGAAACGCGACAATCTGGGTAATTTTCTCAATTATCGTGAATTAGCGGTACAACTGATCGACTATGTCAAGGAAATGGGGTTTACCCATATTGAATTATTGCCGGTCACCGAGCATCCTCTGGATGCCTCGTGGGGTTATCAAACCACCGGCTATTTTGCTCCGACCAGTCGTCACGGCACACCGGACGATTTTCGCTATTTTATCGACACCTGCCATCAAAACGGTATCGGCGTGATTCTGGATTGGGTGCCCGCGCATTTCCCTAAAGACAGCTTTGCTCTGGCTCGTTTTGACGGCAGCGCGCTTTATGAACACGAAGACCCGCGCAAGGGTGAACACCGTGACTGGGGCACCTTAATTTATAACTTTGGCCGCAATGAGGTTAAAAACTTTTTACTGTCCAGCGCCATTTTCTGGCTGGAGGAATTCCATCTTGACGGCTTACGGGTCGATGCCGTGGCCTCGATGCTTTACTTAGATTATTCCCGTGAGCAGAATGACTGGATTCCCAATATGTATGGCGGTAACGAAAACCTGGAAGCGATAGATTTTCTGAGGGATCTCAATACCGTCACCCATGACCAGCATCCCGGGACGGTGATGATGGCTGAAGAATCGACCTCCTGGCCGCAAGTCACCCGCCCGACCTGGACCGGTGGCTTAGGTTTTTCGATGAAATGGAACATGGGCTGGATGCATGACACGCTGTCTTATATGCATCAGGAGCCGATACACCGCAAATATCATCATGACCAGCTTACTTTCGGGATGCTCTATGCCTTTACCGAAAATTTCTGCCTGCCCTTTTCCCACGATGAAGTCGTACATGGCAAAGGCTCGCTGCTCAACGGTATGCCGGGAGATGAATGGCAGCGCTTTGCCAATCTTCGGCTGCTGTACACCTTCATGTACACGTACCCCGGTAAAAAGCTGCTGTTCATGGGCTGTGAATTCGGGCAAGGCACCGAATGGAATTTCAACAAAGCCTTGGACTGGTATGTTTTAGAATACCCGCATCACCAAGGCCTGAAAGCGCTGGTAAAAGACCTGAATCATCTTTATAAAAAACACCCGGCGCTCTATCAGCATGATTTCGATTCTCAGGGATTTGACTGGATTGATTGCCATGATTCACAACAATCCATCATCAGTTATCGTCGTAAAACCAAGCATGAAGATTTGATCATCGTGCTCAACTTTACCCCGGTAGCCCGTGAGCAATACCGAATCGGTGTGCCTACGGCAGGTACTTATACCGAAATATTCAATTCTGATTCTGAATATTACAGCGGCAGTAATGTAGGCAATGGTGCCGCCTTATCAGAGCCGACCCCGTGGATGAATCTGCCACATTCTATCAGCCTTACCTTACCGCCGTTGGGAGCCGTAATTTTGAAATTATAGGTCGTAGGTTGGTTGGGTTGGACGCATCTTTTTTGCGCCCAACCCAACCCAACGGGGTGGCATTAGTTTGTCGAATTACGCTACTCCTGCATTGCCCTACCTCCTGCATAATGCCATAAATGGGTGTAGTAGAGTAATGTAGGAATAATTACCGAGGAGCCAATATCTGTCGATGCAGTCGTAACCTAACATACGTACTTAGGCTTTCGCCTTGAAAATACCGTCCGTCCGTATTCCATGACAAATCCAACATCTGCGAAGCAATTACCTATGATAAAAACCCACCTAATGAAAAAAATACTTTTTGTCACCAGTGAAGCCCACCCCCTGATTAAAACCGGAGGTCTAGCCGATGTATCCGGCAGCCTGCCGAAGGCGTTGGTCGAATTAGGTGAAGATGTGCGGATTATCATACCCAATTACCAGGACATCAAAACGACCGAAGAAGTTCGTTACCTCAGCACCGTCTATGTGAATAATTACGCGGTGAATATTTTGGAAACCCGGCTTCCCGGTACCGACGTCATCGTATGGCTGGTAGATTCTCCGGAACACTTTAATTTTCCCGGCAATCCCTATCTTGATGAACACGGCAATCCCTGGGCGAACAGTGCCGCACGCTTTGCCCTATTTTGTCGCGTCGCCGTAGAAGTTGCGATGAACCGCAGTTATCTGGATTGGAAACCCGACATCGTCCACTGCAACGACTGGCAAAGTGGACTGGTGCCTGCCCTGTTATCACTGGAATATAGCCGACCCGCTACTATTTTCACCATACATAACATGGCTTATCAGGGATTATTCCCTAACGCGACTTACCTGTCTTTAAATTTGCCGGGACAACTTTGGCATCCTTACGGCATAGAGTTTCATGACATGCTGTCGTTTATTAAAGGCGGCCTGGTCTATTCGGATCGTATCACCACCGTAAGCCCAACCTATGCGGAGGAAATTCAAACCGCCGAGTTCGGTTATGGACTGGAAGGACTGTTAAGTTATCGAAAAGATTTTCTTAGCGGCATTATTAACGGCATAGATGTCGACTACTGGAACCCCGAAACCGACCCCCATATCCCCCAAACATTTAACCGCTTAACGCTAAACAAAAAACCGCTCAATAAAACAGTGCTACAGGAAAGATTATCCCTGCCTGTAGACAAAAACATTCCCGTGATCGGACTTATCAGTCGCTTGGTAGAGCAAAAAGGTATTGACCTGATACTGAAATGTCTCCCCGAAATGCTGCCCCATCCGCTGCAAGTTGTCTTGCTCGGCAACGGTGACAAGAGTTTTGAACAGCACCTCTATAATTTTGTTGATAGTCACCCCGATAAAGTATCGATCACCATAGGTTATGACGAAACGCTGGCACATATGATTGAAGCGGGAGCAGATATATTTCTGATGCCCTCGCGTTTTGAACCCTGTGGCTTAAATCAGATCTACAGCCAACGCTACGGCACCGTGCCCATCGTCAGAAAAACCGGCGGCCTAGCCGATACTGTCGTCGATACCGTTCCTGAAACCTTGAGCAATAACACCGCAACCGGAGTTGTTTTTAATGAAGCCAGTCCCGGCGCGTTAATGGAAGCCATTAAACGCGCATTGATTTTGTACGACCACCCTAAAACATGGAGAAAATTACAAATTAACGGCATGCAAAAAGACTACTCCTGGATAAAAAGCGCCCAACAATATATGACTTTGTATAGCCATCTGTAGTTGCCCTGGTGAGTGGGTAGAGGCGCTAGCCGAAACCCATCATGCCCGCTACATCAGCTCATCGCCCAGCCATCAGTACCATCAACTTGTGGCCAACGCTGTAGTCCCAATTAAAGGCATTTTGCAGCACCACTACCGCAGTATCGTTATCCGCATTGAGACCGATATAACTGGTATAGCCCGCGACAATACCGACCTGATAAGTGATGCGAATGCCATCCAAATCATCTACAATCCAAGCCACCGCCGCTGCTTTGCGTCGACTGGGATAGCGCACCTTCAATGTATCAGTAAGAGCTATGCTAAGCGATGATCCGTCTCGACGATAATGAGCCGCCGCGAAATTCAGCAAATCACGAGCGGTGGAATAAATTGCTGCCGACCCCCGCATAATGTCGGTGAAACGCCAATCAGGGACTGGTTGACCACGACGAATGATCTTAGGCTGGTCGCCAGCATGACCTCTAGCTCGTATAGAAAAACCCGGTAACTCCTCAGGAGTGTAGCCTGTGTGTGCGAGGCCAAGTGGGCCGGTGATACGCTCGAACAGCAGAGTATCGACCGATTGACCTGTTTGGCATTCCAAAGCATATCCCATGACCCCATAACCGATATTCGAGTATTGTGGCGACTGAGTGGAGTTGGCAGAAAAATCGACAAGATAATCCATTATGGTGTCATGGTCTAAATGACGATAAAAGTTGTCGCCAGTAAACAGATATTGGATAAAGTAGGCAAGGGTTCTCAGGGTTATAGGCTGTCTTGGTAAACCTGATATATGGGCCGCTAGTTGCTCCAAGGAAATCTTAGCCGCACCTGGGCTAAGTGGTGTTTCTGTAGGTAGCAGGGTAGATAGGGTGTCAGTCCAAGCCAGCTTTCCCTCCTGTACTAACGAGGCAGCAACACCCCCCAGAAATCCCTTGCTTAGGGAACCAATGGCGAACAGCGTGTCAGGGCCGGGAATTACTCCACCACCTTGTTCGGTTGTACCGTAGCCGAAGAATCGGGTGGAACCGTCGCTTAGTAGCAATCCAACAACTAGGCCTGGAGTCTGTCTATTGCTTACCATAGACCCAGTAATGGCATTTACTTCCTCGGTCAAGTCGAAATGCGTTGCGGTAGCTTCGCCCGGAATCATGTCCCAGGTGGTTAGGGTTCCACAGCCCGACATCAAAATCGCGATTACTCCGATTATGAGCAAAAAGAAACTGTAACAGCGCCATATACAGAACCCCTTGATAATCTGTCTCATACTTTTAAAAGTAGTAATCCGCCTTATATTTTTCATATTTAATATCGTTATATTATTTGATTCACCAACAATAAAACATTAGCTATTATTGATACAAATATTCTTAGTTTAGATGAGAAACTTTAATGTTTATCTCAATTTTGAGTTATGATTTAACTTTTAAAATTAACAACATATAGTATTTATGAAAAGTAGAGTTATCGTTATAGCAATTTGTATGTCTCTATTCGGCTGTGCGTACAAAAACTGGCAATACGTACGCATTGAAAATCAGGTTCCTAATAAATCGTGTGTGTATAAAATGCAAGAAGCTTGTAGTTTGCCAACTAATAAGTGTATGGATTGGCATAAAAAACGCGCTACCATATACAGCGCAAATACTGTCGTCATAACCAGCTCAGAAAACCAGAAAAATTTTTCTTCATCTGCATGGACTGGTCGGGTAAGTGGTGGTGAAAATAGCAGCACTGTTGCTGAATACTACTATTGCAATGGAGTGAAAAATATTAATCCGTCGTAATAGGCAAGATTACCAAAAATCCTTCTGTTATTTACCCTTGATTTTTCAATCAAGGGTAAATAACAGAAGCCCTAAATAGGACTACTTCAGCATTGCCCTACCTCCTGCATAAGCCACAGAGACGTAGTTAATGCAGATATTGCCAAAATATGCAGTCGTAACCAGACCACGTATTAACTCAATAATACACCCTGAACGACCGCTGTATTTGTTCAAACTCATACAGATAAGGCTGCGCGACTTCGTAATTGGCTGCTACAACCAATAAATCATGGGAAAAAACCGAGGTGTTATACCAATTGAAACTGCCTTCTATAACAATGTAATCGTCAATAATGCAATATTTGGAATGAATCGGGGAATAAGGCACCGGATGATCGTCTTGTCCATAAACCAGACCTACCGCAATACCGGCATGCTTTAACCGATCTACCGTCGGCAACAACGGACGGCTCAACTCTTCCCCCATCGGTCGTTCTACACCGATACGACCCTGTCTCGCCAAGTGCCCATTCAGCAAAATATGGACATGAACGCCCCGGTTTTTGGCATTAATCAGCGCATTGACCACGCTATCGTGATGATCGCCCAGCAAATCGCCGATCAGGAATAACGACACCTTAATCGAATGTCTGGCGCGGTTAATTTCGGCCAATATCGCATGATGCGGAAGATAGGGCTTGCCGTTCAGCATCACCTGCCGACCAAAGGTATAGAGCAGGTTGAAATGGCTCAACGGGTCGATGCCGTATTTTTGATTGACGCCGCCCCGCTGGCTTTGAAAAATGTTATCCAGCAACCGACAGATGCCTTTGGAATGAAAGGTCATCCCCGATTCCCAATTAGCCCACCAGCGATCGAAAGTGATATTGAATGAACCCAATATACTGTCCTCATCATTAAAAATAATGAATTTGGTGTGCATGTCCGGTTCCACTTCGATCAGGTGATGCTTCGGACTGCAAAACACGCCGATCAATTCAATCCGGGAATGCTTCAAGCGCGCATAGTTTTGGCTGTTGGTCAGGGTCATTTTTCGCCAATCGACAATGCACTGCACCAAAACCCCCTGCTCGCTGGCGGCTAGCAAATGGGTGGTAAAATCATGGTCGTCGATGCAATCCACGCTGACTTTTATGGTGCATAAGCGCTCGGGATTCTGGTGCTTACAGCGGATAACCTTGTCGATCAGGTCGTGAATATAACGCTTGGGATGATAAGGATGGTGCTGCTGCCCTTTGGTGAATTTGGGTACCAGTTGCAAGGCGTCGAAATGATGGTTATACCAATCCACATCGCTCTGCAATTCGCCGGCATTCAGTTCGTAGCTTCGATAATGGTTGGTCGTCACCCAATCGCCGGTAATCCTTCGATACTGCGGATAGTCGCCCTGAAGCTGCTGCCAGTCCATAAAGATATAGTCGTTCCGGGAGGCGATGGAATGCTCGTCCAGATGCACAATAAAGGCGAACTTGACACAGTTGATCTGGCCGAAGTTGCTGGAAAACGGATGGATATAAAAATCCCGAGTGCAACGTTTGTGATGATTCCATTGAATATCATAGGCGTCGGTATCGACTATATACGTTTCGCAGATCGCATCGCGATAGACCTTTAGGATAACTTTTACATTGGCCTGAACGCCGTAAAACACATCGAAATCTATTTTTCCCCAGCGGATATAGAATTTGTCGTTGAAGTCGTTCACTCTTTGAAAAGAGCCGCCCAGGTTTCCATGAGTGGGCGAGGCGTAATGTTCTGCTATCTGCATAGGTTTATCTCCATGGTAAAGGTATTATTATCTACCTCATGCCGGACGGGATTTGAAACCCCGTCCGTAATATTTACATCTATAAAACGTGAAAGTGCAGCAGGAGTGCAGGCTTCGCCTAAAGCGCCTACTTTTGGTGCTTGCATAGCAGGCGAAGCCTGCACTCCTGCCTTTCACCTCAGATCTTAGGCTCAAAGGTCATCAAATACCCGCAATGATCGGAAACCCGGCCATAATCCTGCTCGGTAAACAAAACCGTCGCCGACGTGACCTGCAGCTCGCTGGTTTTATTCAAAAATATATAATCAATACGATAATCGTCGCTCAGATAATCTTGCCAGTAAGGATCGTTAACTCTGAAGATCTTTTCAAACACGCCGTGCGAATTGGCCGCCAGATACTGATCGTCATATTGGTGGGCATCGGCAACCAGATGATAGCCTGTCGATCCGGCAGTAATATTAAAATCACCGCACAGCAGCGTGGCGCAAACCTGCGCCGTCTGTTTAGCCTTGGCCCACTCGCACAATCGATTAAACTGCTCGGCAAAGCCGTCTTCCCACCAGCTTAAATGCGCCGAAAAAACATTAACCCGCCCGATATAAGGCACCTTGATTTGTGCCATGACCACTTTTCTGGAATGAATACTGTAAACGTCATGGCTATCCGACACATACTGGGCTTCCTGTTTGAGCAATGGAAATTTGCTTAAAATGGCAACGCCTTCGCGGTACTTGGCAAAGCCCAGATGCGCCCAGTCGGTATGGATATGATACGGCGCAGCCAAGCGATCATTGATGATTTTGGCGGAATTGGACTCCCAGTCCCCCGCCCCGTCATTCCAAAGTTCAGCCACTTCCTGTAGACAGACAACGTCAATAGCCAGGTCATTAATCGCCTTGGCTATTTGGGAAAACTTATCATCCTGATTATCTTCCTGATAACAATGCAGATTAAGAATCAACACTTTCAGCGGCTCGTGGCTAAGCGAGTAGTTTTTGCCGTAGTTATTGTCCCAAAAAACCTGGCCGTTGCGTTCAACGGAGATGCTGTATTGCAAGCGAAAAGCCTGACCTATTCTAAGCCAGCCTTTCCAGATTGCAACACCGTACTGATTGGGGTTTCTGGCATTGCTGAGCGCCTCTTTATCCCAGTAGTTTCTTTTAAAATGACAGGCGGTTTTATGGCTATGCCGCCAGTTATTGGTCGTCCAGTGTAGGGTTACCTTGTCGGCATCGCTGAATTTATCCACCGCCACCGTGATCGGAATGTTTTTTTGCCCGTCATCCAGCATGGTCGTAAAGCCGATGTTTAAAACCGGCGCCGGGCAAACTATCTTGATACCCGAATCAGCCTGACTGGAATAATTTGCGCCCTGTCGGTTATCCCAATGCTCGCCCGCCGAACTCTGATAGCGCAATCCGAAGCGGATATTGCCGGGCAGCGAATGAGCCGGACTGAGCTTGAAATGGATTTGGGCCTGCCAATATTCCTGATCATGTTCCAGTTTGCTATGAAAGCTTGCAGGCAGGGTTTGCCATACGCCGTCTTCACCCGACCAGAGCACATCAATCCGTTTATCGTAACTGACGTTTTCCACCCGCATAAAAAAACCCAGCGTCTGTTGAACGTTGGTTTTTTTACGGGTAATCACATTTTCAACATACAGCAGTTGGATTTTGGCCAAATTTTGTCTCCGTTATTGCTACCCTGAAACTCAGGTCAAAAGGAAAGATAGGATTCCGGGTATGCCGTGCGTACCCTATGTACCGCAGGACGTCTGAGCGTCACTGCCATTAAGTTATTCGCGCTTTTGAACACCTATTGCGCGAATAAATTCGCGCCCACAGCATTCAACCCTAACTATTGGGTAGCGACGTCATAGCAAAGGAACGACGCAATATCTTAAGACCGGGCAGGTTTAAAACCCATCCTTACATTTGAGGGATTGTAATCCCGAAAATCAATATCCGGAAAAATATTATCCATGATCTCCAGCGCCGTCAAATAACGCTCATTGAGCCTATTCTTGCGAAAACAGTCATGTAAATAGTTAAATCTGGCCAGATGATCGGTAACGCGTTTATTCGCATAGTCGATAGTCGTCCCCGATTTCATGATAAACGGCCAATCAGAAGCCTGCGCCAGCAAAATCGATCTAGCAGCCTGGTTCAAGGCCCGCGTCTGTATCGGAGTCAGCGTTAAGCCCTGAACATCGTGCGCGATTTTTTCCATCTGCAATTCGGCCTTGTGCAGCAAGGGGTAAATCCAGGCATTGGTTTCATTGATCCAGTAACTGGAATAGCCTTGATCGCCCCAAGTTGATGCAGCGGGTGTAGCTACCTGCGGTGACGGCTGTTGCTTTAAATAATCTCCGCAACTGCTTAGTTGAACGCCGCCGACGCTTTCGCTTGCCAATCTCAACACCCATTCCAGCCAATAAGCCCCTTCGAACCACCAATGACCAAACAGTTCCGCATCGTAAGGCGCAACGATAATCGGTTGTCGACCATCGTCCATCGTAGCGGCAAGCCGATCGATCTGACGCTGACGTTTATCGACAAAATCCTGGGCATGTTCACGCGCTTTTACTAATGCCTGTCTCGGATTGTAAATCTCCTTAGGCCGGTTCTCGCCGGTCACCCGATGGTATTTAATGCCGGTGTTGATACGGGTTTTTCCGTCGAGAATATAAGGCGCGATATAATCCAACTCCCGCTCAAAACCGATATCGCTATAGTATTCGCGGTAATCGAAATCTCCCGGATAGCCTTCCTGAGAACTCCAGACCTGCCGCGATGATTCGGGATCGCGCGCAAATGCTGCAACACCGTTGCCGCAGGCTATCGGCGCATAAACGCCATGACGAGGGGGCGAACTGGCATCCATAACGCCATGGCTATCGACAAAAAAATAGGCGATACCCGCATCGGCCAGCACCGTCTCAAGACCTGGATAATAGGCGCATTCAGGCAGCCAAAATCCAGTCGGCGCACTGCCCGTTGCCGCTTTAAACATGGCGATACCGGTATTTATCTGGTTGCGGACTGCGGTTTCGCTGACACTCAACAGCGGCAAGAAACCGTGAGTCGCGGCTGTCGTGATCAGCTCAAGCTTACCGGTGCTTTGGTGTTTTTTAAAAGCCGCCAATAAATCGCCTTGATAGCGATCCTGATAAGTACTTAACGCGTTTAGATAAAAGCGGCGATAGAGTCGCGCTAATTTTTGATACTCCGGCTGCTTGCGGGTTCTGATAATTTCCTTTTCAGCCAACTCCAGCCGACTGTGCAAATAGCTCAGATAGCGTGTTTGCAGCAAGTCGTCGCGCAGCATAGATATCAGCGTCGGCGACAACGACAGCGTCAGCCGGTAATCGACGTTATCCGTGTGTAAACGGTCGAGTACGCCGATCAGCGGCAGATAGCATTCGGTCATGGCTTCGAACAGCCAGTTTTCCTCAAAAAAACTGTCATGTTCAGGATGACGCACATAGGGAAGATGCGCGTGCAGAATAATGCTCAGGAGTCCTTGCCCGGAACGCGGTAAGCTTGTTGTCATACTTGTTTGTTGATGCCTAAGCCTGAGGCATTTTTGCCCTGGCAATAGCTGAAGTCTTGATGATCTTGATGCCAGGCCGTCCTAAGCGGGGCATGAATAATGTTCGACTGGGCAATAGCGATAAAACCGTCGTCTGCGCCCCATTTGCCTATGGCGGCTGAATAAGCTGTTTCATTAACCGGACTGGGCAAGGACACTTGTTGTTGATTCATCGGATTATCGATGGCGACGTCGAACCATGATACCGTCTCGGCAGATGCCTCTTCGTCGTCGGATTGCGAATAAATTCGTAAGGTGAGTTGATCATTATCCTGTGTAGAAACTTCCCGATCCCCCGCCAAATACCAACACGCATAAAGGTGTCCGGGATCGACCGGCAAAAGCATCAGCTCAGGAATATGGCAAGATGGCTTTGGTGCAAAATCCCGACCGATTTCCTCGCCAATATCCCATAGTTCCCTGGGCGAAAGCCTGATTTTTTCGTCGGGTTCCGTCGCCGGACTTGAAAAGCATGGCGTAAAATTCCGACTGATTTCCTGACTGATTTCAAGCATATCTTTCGCCGAAAGATTCATTTTGGAATTATACTTTGCCTGCAAAAGCGTCATCACCAGCCCTAAACGTTACGATTACCCTGTACTAAAATTCTTCCATACGCTTAATGCATTATTCTTAGGCTATCTTTTCATAGGCCGCCTTGGAAGTTAAGCGCATTTAAGTATACGGAGTAAATTCCACAGGGTCTAGTACTGTATGAGCCCACAATTAGCGGTGTTGCACAGCTTAGAAGGCGTCTACTTTTGGTTTTCGTGGATCAATTGATTTTTTGGGTTCAGGCGATACGCTAGCAATGCGCCGGTTACATGGGTAACGACATCGGTCTGAAAGTCATTTTCGTATTGGACATCGGTCACATAGGCCTTAGCGCTCAGCTTGCAGCACAAGGCTGCAAGCTGAGCGACTTCCGAGGAAATTATCTTGAGTTAGCGGCTTATAGCAATACTATTCGGCTGATACCTGATAATTATCTTCATGGGCTGAAGATGAAGATACCGTTTCTGCTTCTGATTCCTGTTTGAACTTGTTCGCTATGTTGGGCGCCTCAAGATTCAACTCGTCCCAACGTTCACGCAATTTGTCACACCACTCTCCTAAAGCCGCCTCATCTTTGGGCGGAATGGCAAGTAATTGATCTATCCCGTTGAACAAAGCCTGATAGCGGGCACTGGCGTTGCGGTGATTTTCCGCCTGCTCGGAATACTTAAGAAATGTTTGTAGTGAGGCCAATATCGCCAGCAGCAAGGTAAGTAAGCCGAACAGCATCTTCACCCACAAAACAACATCCTGATTGATAGTGAAAAAGATATAAGAGGCGATCAACATAGCGATAATAATACATGGAATACCGAGGACGTAATTCAACAAGCGAATCTTGGTGGATAACACATAATGTGTGCGCATCATTATTCTTAATTCATCCCGCCAGGATTTCAATAGCTGTTTCTGTTCTATTTTCATAAGTAATTCCTCTTAGGGCAATGGCAAAAGCCTAATAACCAACTGAAAAATCGGCTAAAAGGTAAAAAATGGCAGTTATTGTCGGCAAAATAAAAGACGCAAACACAAATAAATCATACCTAAGGCATAGACACTAAACAACTGCAGAAAATACCTATATTAGCCTGATTAGCCTGATTTTTTTCCGGCCAACCGGGGTAACTCCGTTCCACAAATACGACAATAGTTTGCTTCCATTTCATGCCCGATTTTTCGGCATTTCGAACAAACCCTTTCGTCAACACGAGTATTTTTCCGCTTCATTTCCTGGGATAATTCCGCCGTGAATATGCCGGTTGGCACCGCGATGATAGCGTAACCGCTTATCATAACCACTGCCGAGAGGGCGCGCCCCAGATCGGTTTGAGGCGTGATGTCGCCAAAACCCACCGTGGTCAAGGTCACCACCGCCCAGTAAATGCTTACCGGTATGTTGGCAAAGCCATGTTCAGGACCTTCGATCAAATACATGGCCGACCCAAAAATCACCAACAACGTGGAAATAGTGAACATAAATATAGTGATTTTGAGCCGACTGGCCATCAAGGCGTTGATTAGCAGATTGGACTGATTGATAAAACGGACCAGCTTCAACACCCGAAATATCCGTAAAACTCTCAGGATGCGGATGACTTGGAGGTAATGTGAATCGGATATAAAAATACCGAGATAGGAAGGAACGAGAGCCAATAAATCGATAAGGCCGTAGAAACTGATGATGTATTTGATTGGCCTGTGTATGCAGAAAATCCGAAGGATATACTCGACAGTGAATAACGCCGTGAACACCCATTCTGCAGTAGCCAGTTGCTCCTCATACCGCTGACTAATGTCAGCGACACTGTCCAAGGTAATCGTTAAAACACTGATCAGAATTAAGATCATCAGCGCAATATCGAAGCCCTTCCCCGCCGGGGTATTGGCCTGATAAATAACCTGGTACAAGGTGTGCCGCAATTTTTCTATACGTGTGCGCGTACTCATAAATAATAATTCCTCCTATCAATTTGGCCTGACATTCTACCGGTTTTGGTTTCTTGGGTGCTTTTTGAGCTTTTGGTGTGAAATTAGCACAGCATTCTTCTGATTAGGATAATTGCAAAAATATTGATACTATACCTTTTGCTTATTATATTTCTCTTATGCATTCTAAATTCGGTTTTTTAAGCTACGAAATCAGCCACGTCATTCGTCAGCGCTTTAACAAGGAAGCGGAAAATATCGGCTTGACTCATGCCCAATGGCGAGCTTTGGTACATCTGTCCAACAACGAAAACTGTCGCCAAATTGATCTGGCCGACATCCTCGAAATCAAACCGATTACGCTGGTAAGGCAGATCGACTTGCTGGAAGAGGCGGGACTGGTTCGACGTAATAAGGACAGTGAGGACCGGCGCGCTTATCGTCTGGAACTCATGCCCAAGGCGCACGCCGTCATGCAGGAACTCTGGGAAATCGCCGATGCAGTGGAAGCGGAGGTGCTTAAAACCTTAACACCACAAGAACAACAACAGATGACCGCGTTGCTGGAGCGCATTAAAACCAGCATGAGCGAAACTATCTGATTAATGAAATTGGATAGTGAAAAGCTTGCATAAACCTAAGCGGATAATCCGTTTTTTCACGAAGCTGACCAACGGCGGATTGTGTTGCGGACAGGCTAATGAAACCGACCGGCAAATGCTGACCCGAGTCGGCAAACAGTTCGTGGTGTTATTCCTTATCATTACCTTGTCTGATGATCTTCTCGATTTACTACTCGGAACACTGCATTCTATTTTTGAATGAATACATCTGCTTTTCGAGCTTATCGAAGGATTCATTGAAGAAATTCTCGAACACAGCCTCAAAGCCGCCCAAACAATGCCTCCTTAGCATTCCCTGCCATCGCTCGAATAATTTTTTTTGCTTCTTTAGCTATGTTTTGGCATAGCTTTTTTTAAATTTATAGGATTGACATGCTCTTTTTATCAAAAAAACAGGACTGGCTCGGCAACATCCGTGGCGATTTACTGGCCGGTATTGTCGTTGCCCTTGCCCTGATTCCCGAAGCTATTGCCTTCTCCATCATTGCCGGTGTCGACCCCAAAATCGGGCTTTATGCGTCTTTCTGCATTGCGGTGATTACTGCTTTTGTCGGCGGCAGACCGGGCATGATTTCAGCGGCGACAGGAGCCATGGCGTTACTGATGGTGACTTTGGTCAAGGATCACGGACTACAATATTTATTAGCGGCAACCGTGTTAACCGGTGTGTTACAAATCATTTCCGGTTACCTGAAACTCGGCAGTTTGATGCGTTTTGTTTCGCGTTCGGTGGTGACCGGTTTTGTCAATGCACTGGCGATATTGATCTTTATGGCACAGCTGCCGGAATTGACTCATGTCACTTGGCATGTGTACGCGATGACTGCGGGCGGACTGGCGATTATCTATCTGTTTCCGTACATTCCCTTTATCGGCAAAACCCTGCCTTCGCCGCTGATTTGTATTGTGGTCTTAACCGGCATAGCGATGTATTTACACCTGGACATCCGCACCGTCGGTGATATGGGCGAGTTGCCCGACACGCTGCCGATATTCCTCTGGCCCGAAGTGCCGCTGACCTTGGAGACCTTGCAGATCATTTTGCCTTATTCGGCGGGATTAGCCGTAGTGGGTATGCTGGAATCGTTAATGACTGCCACTATAATCGATGATCTAACCGATACGTCCAGCAACAAAAACCGCGAATGCAAAGGTCAGGGCCTGGCTAATATCGGTGCGGGCTTATTGGGTGGCATGGCCGGGTGCGCGATGATCGGCCAGTCTGTAATCAATATCAAATCGGGCGGACGTGGACGTTTATCGACGCTATGCGCGGGTGTGTTCCTGCTGCTCATGGTGGTATTTCTGGATGACTGGATATCCAGAATCCCGATGGCCGCGCTGGTGGCGGTGATGATCATGGTCTCGATCGGTACCTTCAGTTGGAGTTCTATCGTCAAACTGAAAGAGCATCCGTTATCCACCAATGTTGTTATGGTGGCAACGGTCGTCGTCGTTGTCTGGACACATAACCTGGCGTTTGGTGTAGTCACCGGGGTGTTGCTGGCATCGTTGTTCTTCGCCAATAAAATCGGTCATTTTATGGTTGTCGAATCTGACTTGGATGAGGAATCAAACACCAGAACTTATCATGTTATAGGACAAGTCTTCTTTAACTCGGCAGACAAACTTGCCACTGCCTTTGACTTTAAAGAAGCGGTAGAAAAGGTGGTAATCGATTTACATCGTGCGCATTTCTGGGATATATCCTCGGTAACCGCCTTGGATAAAGTCGTGATAAGGTTCCGAAGAGAAGGCGCTGAGGTGGAATTAATCGGCTTAAACGAAGCCAGTTCGACGATTGTCGACCGTTTCGGCATACACGATAAACCCGAAGAAATTGAAAAAATCATGGGAGGTCACTAATGAATACGACGACAAATTTGGTACTGGCGTGCATTGACGGTTCGTCATTGACAGAAGCCGTCTGCGATTACGCCGCCTGGATAGCACAACGCGTCGATGCACCGTTAAAGCTACTGCACAGCATCGATCATCACCATGAGACCGCTGCCATATCGGACTTATCCGGCAATATCGGTTTGGGCAGCCAGGAATCTTTACTCGAAGAGCTTGTCGCCGTCGAACAACAGCGCAGCAAGTTACTGTTACAGCGAGGAAAATTGATATTACAGGCGGCAAAAGACCGTGCGATCCAAGCAGGTATCGCGGATCCTATCACCCATCAGCGCCATGGCAGTCTGGTAGAGTCGCTGATAGAACTTGAAGCCGACATCCGCGTCCTGGTCATCGGCCTACGAGGAAAAGTACACGAAAACCAACCTGACCAGATAGGGGCAAAACTTGAATCCATCATCCGTTCATTGCATAAGCCTATTCTGGTAGTCAACGACCAGTTCAAAGCACCGCAACGCATCATGATCGCCTATGACGGCAGCAAAGCGGCAGAAAAAGCGGTCGACATGGTCGCCACCAGTCCGCTTTATAAAGGCCTGACCTGCCATCTGGTCTACGTCAGTAACGACAATACAGCAATAGAGCCGTTGCTTGAAGCGGTCGCCAGTAAACTGACAAAGGCGGGCGGCATTGAAGTGATCACTAAAATATTACCCGGCAAGCCCGATCAAGCGCTTTGTGCATATCAGGACAAACACGCTATTGATCTGACCGTGATGGGCGCGTTTAGCCACGCCCGCATTCATGATCTATTGCTGGGCAGCTTTACTGTCAAGATGCTGATGCACACCCAAAAGCCGTTGCTGTTACTGCGGTAAAACTAAAGCCATAAGAGGCTCGTCAAAAGAGCCTCTCACCCGTCATCACACGCTATTCAACAATCCAATTTTCAAAGACCACAACAGCCCGGGTATTGACCTGATAGCAATTTTCATCCACGGATTTCTGCTGCTCCGAGTCCACAATATCTTGCGGTGACGGCAACGATGTATCCAAAGACAGACACCATAAGCGACCGGCAATGACCGGTAACTCAATAGTCACTTGTTGATCTGACATATTCATCACGACATGCAGGTCGGCTTCGTTACTTTCCACGCCTGCCAAGGTAAAAGCCAGAACCCTGGCTTCCGGATCATCCCAAAGCGGCTGGTTAAGCTCGGTGCCATGCCATTGAATTTCGGCTATGCCTCGGCCATTAACCGGTTTACCGGTCAAAAAACGCCGTCGCATCAAGGCTGGGTGTCTTTTGCGCAACGCTATCATCAGTTGAACAAAGCGCAGCATATCGGCATTTTTTTCCGTCATACTCCAATCTATCCAGGACAATTCATTATCCTGACAGTAACAATTATTATTTCCGCCCTGGCTATGTAATAACTCGTTGCCCGCCAGTAGCATCGGAACGCCATGACTGAGAAGCAACAGAGCAAAAACATTTTTTACCTGTTTTCTGCGCAACGCCAGAATACTTGCGTCGTCGGTTTCACCCTCAATGCCGTAATTAAAACTTAAATTATTATTACAGCCATCCTGATTATTTTCGCCGTTAGCCTCATTATGTTTTTCGTTGTAACTGAACAAATCGTACAAGGTGAAGCCGTCGTGACAGGTGACAAAGTTAATGCTGTTAATAGGCAGTCGGCCCTTGTGCTCATAAAGATCGTTACTGCCGCAAAGGCGGGTTGCAAGCTCGTTAATCAAGCCATTATCGCCGCGTACAAAGCGCCGAATCACGTCCCGGTATCTACCGTTCCATTCAGCCCAGCGATAACCAGGAAAACTGCCGACCTGATACAACCCTACCGCATCCCAGGCTTCGGCAATCAGCTTGGTTTTAGCCAGCCGCGCGGAAAGCTCGATACCCCATAGCAAAGGCGGATCATGCAGAACCTTACCCCCCTCCCCTCGGGCTAAGGCGCTGGCCAAATCAAAGCGGAAACCATCGACATGCATTTCCCTGACCCAATATTCCAGGCACTTAATAATAAAGTTGGCTACCAGCGGATGATTGGCGTTTACCGTGTTGCCGCAGCCGGTATAATCATGAAGAATGCTCTTATTATTCTCATCATGATGATAAAAAATATCATCGCCTATGCCCCTGAAATTTATGATCGGGCCATCGGCACCGGCTTCTGCGGTATGGTTAAACACCACATCCATAATAACGCCGATGCCGGCCTGGTGCAGCGCTTTGACCAGATCGCGAAACTCCTGTACATGAGTGCCTTGTTCCGGGGTGACGCAGTAACCTGGATGCGGACTAAAAAAACTGTGGGTACTGTAACCCCAGTAATTTTTCAGCCCCATATCGGCGGTGTTCTTAGGAACATCCTGTTCATCGAAAGCCATCACCGGCAATAGTTCAACGTGAGTAATGCCGAGTGCTTTCAGGTAAGGAATTTTTTCGATCAACCCGGAAAAAGTACCCGGATGATCCACTTTCGAAGAAGGATGTCGGGTAAAACCGCCTACATGCAGTTCGTAAACAATAGCCCTTTCGCTGCGAATGCGCAGCGGCACATCGCCTTCCCAATCATAACGATCGTCAGTGACAACGCAACGCATCGCGGTAAGTTTATTGTCACCCGGCATACACGCCGCCTTGCGACTCCAGCGCTTATCACTGACGGCGCGCGCCCAAGGGTCGATCAATTGCTTGTCTTTATCAAAATGCAATCCCGCTTCACGGACTTGATTAGGCCCGTCCATGCGCCAGGCATACCATGTGCCCGCCGGCAATTCGGACACATAAACGTGCCAGGAAAAAAAAGTTCGGTGGATTTCTTCCTGCAACACGATAGTTTGAAAGGGTTCATCGCAGTCTGACGTATCAAAAAGCAACAGTTCCACATGCGTCGCATAGCGGCTGAAAATGGAGAAATTAACGCCCTTGTTTTTAGCTCTGGAGCCCGAAGGGTAAGGATTCCCTGGACTTAACTGGTATTCTTTTTGCATATCCTCGTCTCGCGCTTTGTCATCACAAAGCTTAATTAACTCGTTTGGGTTGTTTTCTACTGAAAACAGGAAGTCATACTTATTGTTATCCAAAGCCAGCGACTGCAAGGCGATTTAAAGCCTATAGCAAGATCACTACAAATGCTCGCTAAAACTAGCTTCAAAATCCTTTAGCTGCTCTCAGTTAAGGCATTCCAGGCTAGTTTTTTCCCTATTTGGCGATGAAATAAATCGCGTCTAAAAGCCAATTATATATAAACAAGAAACTATTAATCAATAATTACAGGCATTGTTAACGAATAAGCGCATAGGTATAGTATAGCTAACACTGATTAATTCCTTCCCATAAAATAGCAAAGGAGCTTTAAAATGACTGCTTTTAAAAGAGATATACTAATAGGACTCATGTTTGTCGTTGGTATTTTAGGCTTTATTTCCGGCGAATTCATTGTTTCAACGATTATGTTCGGATCAGCCGCCCTATTTAGCAATATGTTGTTAAGTCCCAGGTTGCGCAACTAAGTTTTTACCACCTCTTGATATCCTACCTCAAGCAGACCCTCTCCTGTTTGACCTTTCTCCCGGCGCTTGTATTAGCACCGGGAGTTTTTTTGTCTGAATTTTTCGCCGGTTCTGCAAATTACCCCGTCATCACCGCTTTCACGATAATGAATTTCGAGTTGGATGCAACGACCGAATACGCCCCAAAAAGACGGCTCAGGTAGCTGTGATAATCCAGATGCCGATTACCAATCACCCACAATTCGCCGCCTTGACGCAATACCCTGCGCGACTGTTTAAATAAGCTGACAGCAATCTGATCGCCTACCGTATTTTGCTGGTGAAACGGCGGATTACAAAGAATCAGGTCGGCCGACTCGGACTCACGTTCCATCAAGCCATCACCGACGCAAAAAGTTGCCACGCGCTGTTCATTAAATACACGATAAAAATTGTCCCTGGCCGATGCCACAGCCATAAAAGACTCGTCGACAAAATGCAATGTCGCCTTTGGATTGCGTTCGGCGGCGATTAAACCAACCAAGCCGTTACCGCAGCCCAAATCGATAATGTCGCAGGCATCCTGCCGCGAGGGGAGATGCTGAAGAAAAAAGCGCGTCCCTATATCGAGACTGTCTCGTGAAAACACGTTGGCGTGGTTACTAATCAGATAATCGGTATTTTCAAGCCGATAACTGACCGGATAGGGACTAGGCGGCACAATCAGTCCGGCATCAAGGGATGCAAAAATCAGCCGCGCCTTCTTTCTTGCCAACGAGGTCGTCGTCGGCCCAAGCAAACGCTCCAGTAACTTCCAAACCGAAGGCGGCAGAGTTTTGATCATGCCCGCGATAATGATCTGGGTTGATGGTGTTAAATGCGGATGCAAACGTATCAACTGGTCTTCCAATAATGCCAGCGTCTTCGGCACCTTAATCAATACCCGGTCAAAGACACCCGCCAACGGCTCAAGACTATGCAGCAAGCTGACGCTTTGCTCAGGCAAGCCGTTTGCGGCAAGATTGAGCCGCGTGGCCTGCTGAGACAGATAGGAATCCGACATCACATCCGGCCGGAAAGCATTCAACGCCACAGCCAGTGCGCCAAAACCATCATTCACGATCAAAACCCGTGCAGCAGCAGGCAGATTCAGTTCTTCTGCCAGCGTGTTAAGTAAATATTCGTCCGCCGCATCCCAGGCACGCAGCAACTCTCGCGGCCGTTTTGGCAGCCGGTTGAGTTCAAACTCGCCTTGAGCAACGCTTAAACGATTAGACATGACGGTTAAGCGCGTGACATGAATTTTCCGCTGTCGGTATTGATTTTAATCAACTCTTCAGGCTCCAGATACTCGGGCACCTGAACCTCCAATCCGGTGGCCAGCCTGGCCGTTTTGGTACGCCCTGACGCCGTCGCGCCCTTAATGGCCGGAGCCGTCTCCACTATCGCCAACACCACAGAACTGGGCAATTCAATACCCAGTACTCCATCGTCTATCAACAAGGCCACTATACCTTCCAAGCCTTCGGTCAAATAGTCGATTTGGCCTTCCAAATCCGCACTACTCAAGGTGTACTGGGTATAATCTTCCATATCCATGAAGATATAATTATCGCCGTCTATATAAGAAAACTGCACCTTGGCTCGCACCAGATCGGCATCTTTAAAGAAATCATCCCCTTTTAAGGACTCATCCAGTTTTTGACCGGTTTTAAGGTTGGTAAAACGAATCTTGTACAAAGTTGACGCGCCACGGGACGATGGACTTTTCGCATCGACCTGCTTAACCGCATGCGGTATGCCGTTTATTTCAACCACCATGCCTCTTTTTAAATCACTCGCTTTTGCCACGCAAACCTCTTCTCGATTAAACTTGCCGACAACATGCCGCAAGGGTTTATAGTTAAGTGAGCAAGCCACCATCAGACGCCATTATATCGTAAAATTTATACTTAAAACCGCCTGCTATCGGAAAGCCATCCCATGGCAGTTCATCTTAACGATTCATCAAATTTCTTCGCTAGCCTGAAACCGCCCCCTTCAGGTCGATTATGCCAGTTTGACAACGATGCATGGGTATCGTTATCCTTTTTGGTAACCTGCTCGCTTACGGGGAGGGAACAATCCACCGACCTCTATCCGTCGGCGGGTGTCACTCGACGGATAGAGGTCGGGTGTGGATTGAAACATCAGTGAACAATTAAATCATGTCAGATAAAAAACCCACTCTCGGCTTCATCGGTATCGGCCTGATGGGCAAGCCGATGACATTGCGCTTGCTGGATGCAGGCTTTAGCGTCAATGTCTGGAACCGTACCACTGAAAAGCTCCAACCGGTGACCGATGTCGGCGCTACAGCCTGCTCATCCGTTGCCGAATTAGTCCGGGCCTCCGAGGTCATTATCTTATGCCTGGCCGACACCGCTGTGGTCGAATCCATTGTCCGCAACGATATTGCACCAAACGGTACTGCAGGCAAGTTGCTGATTGACTTATCCAGCATCCATCCGGAAAACACCCGGGAATTAGCGGCACTATTGCATCAACAATGCGCGATGGACTGGGTTGACGCACCGGTTTCCGGCGGTGTTGTCGGCGCAGAACGTGGCAATTTGGCGATTATGGCGGGAGGCAGTGCCGAACATATCGATATTGCCCGGCTCGTTCTGGCGCCGCTGTATCAACAATTAACCCACATGGGCGAGGTGGGCAGCGGCCAAATCACCAAGATCTGCAACCAGATGATCGTCAGTTGCAATGTGCTGGTTATCGCCGAAATGATGGCGCTGGCAAAGCAAGCCGGTGTTGACGTCCAGCAAATACCTGTCGCGCTGGCAGGCGGTTTTGCCGATTCCAAGCCCTTGCAAATCGTCGGCAAGGAAATGGCGACAGAAACCTTTGAGCCGGTCAAATGGCGGGTTAAAACCCTACTGAAGGATTTGAACATGGCGGTCGATTTATCCGCGAAACAGGGCACTGCCATCCCTATGTCCGCTCTGGCCTCGCAGCTGATGCAACTGCACGGCAGTCAAGGTTATCTGGAACAAGATCCCGCCACCTTAATCAAACTGTACACGAAAACCGATGCTTAATTTTACCGCCAATCTAAGTCTATTATTTACCGAAGTCCCCTTGATTGATCGATTTAAGGCCGCTAAACAAGCGGGCTTTAACGCCGTAGAAATTCAATTTCCTTACGCGTTAAGCGCAGCCGCGATAAAAAACCAACTGGACGAGCATAACTTAAAACTGGTTTTATTTAACGTAGACGCCGACGATTTATTACAAGGCGGAGAGGGACTGGCCTGTGTGCCTGAAAAACGCGATCAATTCAGGCAGGCCGTTGCTCAAACCATCGAATACGCCAAGCGATTAAAACCGGAAGTCATCAATGTGCTGCCGGGGCGCTGTCTGGATAACAGCCGCCTGGAGCACTATCTGGAAACCTTTAAAGAAAACCTGTGTTGCGCCGTCGAGGCCTTTTCGCCGCTGGACATTAAAACGGTTTTTGAAGCCGTCAATACTCAGGATATGCCGGGGTTTATCATCGATAGCGGCACGCAAATGCTGGAGATATTAAAGCAGCTGAACCGCCCGAATCTGTTGATGCAGTACGATATTTATCACATGCAAATGATGGGCGAAAAGCCCGAAGGATTTATTACCGAACAGGCAGATAAAATCGGTCACATTCAGTTTGCCGATTGTCCCGGACGGGGGCAACCCGGTACCGGCCAAATTGATTTTGACCGGGTGTTTTCAGCCATTGCAACATCGGCTTATTCGGGATGGGTCGGTGCGGAATATAAGCCGGTTGGGGCTACGACTGAAAGCCTAGACTGGTTAAAAACGTATAGTAAACGCGAATAAATTCGCGCCCACACTATCAATCGCCTAGCCTATCAATTTCAAATACTTCTGATACAAGTCTTCCTGGCTCTCAACATGCTTGGCATCTTTATCGATACAATCGACCGGACACACTTCCATGCATTGCGGCACGCCATGATGGCCTACGCACTCGGTACACAAGTCAGGGTCGATAATATAAATATCCGCACCTTGGGAAATCGCCGCATTCGGACATTCCGGCTCGCAAACATCGCAATTGATGCATTCTTCATTAATAATAAGGGCCATACCTACTCCTACAAAACAAGGTCGAACAGTAAATTGCTCAACTGAATAAACTTAAACACTTCTTATACAGACTTTCTTGGGGCTTATGGATGCTATCGTTGGGACAAACCGATACGCAGATGGGATCACCAAAGCGAACGCATTCATGACACAAAGTCGTGTCAATGACATAAGAGTCCTCGGTCTGAGCGATAGCTTCACTTGGACATTCGGGCTCGCAAACCCCACATCGGGCACATTTATCGCCATTAATAACCAAGGCCATGCTTTGTTACTCATCCCTGAATTTGTCAATCAAACATTGGTGAACAAGGTCAGGGACAAAACAGGACACATCGCCGTTCAGCTGGGCAATTTCCCTGATCATGCTCGAAGAAATGAATTCATATTGTTCGGCTGGGGTTAGAAACACGGTTTCCAGTTCCGGGGCCAGACGCCGATTCATTCCCGCCAATTGAAACTCATATTCAAAATCGGATACCGCGCGCAAACCGCGCAATATGACATTGGCTCCCTGCTGCTTGGCGCACTCAACCAGCAGGTTATCAAAGCCGATCACCAGCACATTGGAAAATTCCGAGGTGACCGCTTTAGCCAAAGCCACCCGCTCATCCAGAGAAAATAACGGCGTTTTACCCCTGTTGACCGCGACTGCGACCACTACTTTATGATAAAGCCTGGACGCTCTGGCAATCAGATCCAGATGTCCATTGGTAATCGGATCAAAGGTACCCGGATAAATTGCAGTGGTTTGCATAGCGTGTTATTTTCAAAAAAATCGGCAATTCTATACCAAGAGGCTGGTTTTAAATACTCATTTAATTTGGCGCTCAAGATTCAGGGTTCAAGGCGGCGCAACCTGGAGCCTTGTTTTTTCGTCTTTCACCTTAGCGTCAAACTTCCGCCCGTTCAAACAAATGATAACCAACCTCGCCCGCGCTCTTGCTTTTCAGCAGCCGCCAATTTTCGGGCATTCCAAAAAAATCAAAATGTCGTTCCGTTTCAACATAAATCTTGGCATGTTTAGCCAGCCAAGCGTTTTGTTCCAACAGTTGACACGTTTGAATCACCAGGTTGAGGCCGAATGGCGGATCAAGAAACACCACATCAAAGACCTGTGCGTCCCCGGCCAGATAGCGCAATACATCGCTTTGCACTGTTTTTATTTGGGTCGCAGACAGCGCAACGATATTGTCCTTTAAACTGCGACAGGCCTGAATATTGTTTTCTACCTGAATAACCGACTTTGCGCCTCTGGAAGCGGCTTCAAAACCCAAAGCGCCGCTCCCGGAATACAAATCCAGGCACTGTTTGCCGGAAATTTCATAGCGCAACCAGTTGAATACGGTTTCCCTGACTCTGGCCGGCGTGGGCCTTAACCCCGGCGCATCGACAAAACTTAACTGCCGACTGCGCCAATCACCGCCGATAATTCTGAGCTTATTTTTCACGCTTATTCTCGCTCGCGCCTACGGTGATAGTTTGCATTAACTGAGTGTCAACGCGCCGTTTGAAAGCGTCTTTTATCGACGCTAGCGTTACCTGCTCGACGTTTTGCCGAAAGGTATCCAGATAATCCAGCGGCATGTCATAAAAACCGATCATCGACACGTAGCTGGCCAATTCTTTATTGGTATCGAAACGCATCGCAAAACCGCCGGTGATATTTTTCTTGGCGGCAATCAGTTCGGCTTCTGTCGGTCCTTGCTCAATAAAATCGGTCAGGGTTTTATTCAGTACGTCCAGCGCTTGCCCGGTTTGATCATTGCGGGTTTGCAAGCTGACCGTGAACGGCCCTTTCCTGGACATTGGCACAAACGAACTGCTTGCACTATAGGCCAGCCCGCGTTTTTCCCTGACTTCCTCAAACAGCCTGGACACCAGTCCGCCGCCACCCAGAATATGATTGCCGACATACAAATTGAAATAATCGGGATCCTTGCGATAAGTGCCGGGCATCCCGACCAGAACATGCGTTTGCGAGGAGGGAAATTCGATATGCTGCCGGTCTGCTTTTACCGGCATGACCACTTCCGGTACGGGTTCCGGCTTTGAGCCTGCCGGCAAACCGGAGAGCAAGGTCTCGGCGGTAAGCTCGGCCTGTTTTCTGGACAAGTCGCCGACAATCACCACTATCGCATTGGCGGCGACATAATATTGCTGATAGAAGCTGCGCAAATCCGCTGCTTCAAAGCCTGACACCGTGATAATCGAACCGGAACTCGGATGCCCGTAAGGATGATCGCCGTACAAAGCCTTATAAAAAGCGATGCTGGCCAATTCGGCAGGCGATTCTTCCTGTTGCTTTAAACCGGCCAAGGTCCGGTTTTTTTCCCGTTGAAAATCGGCTTCATTGAAACTTGGACTAGCCAAAATGACCTGCATAGTCTCCAGCGCTTTATCGAATAAAGGTTTATCAATTAAAGTGCGCAATGAAACAGAACCCATGTCGCTGGAAACACTGGAACCGAATTTCGCTCCGACACTCTCAAAGCGCTGGGCAATGTCATCGGCATTCCACTGCCCGGCCCCGGTATCAAGCAACGCGGAAGTTAATGCGGACAGGCCGAACTGGTAGCCGTCGCGCGCACTGCCGGCATCGAAAGCAACCTGTATGTCCACCATCGGCAGGCCTTCGGTCTGCACATAATAAACCCGGCTACCTTGCGGCGTTTGCCAGTGTTCGATTTTTGCCACGGCCCAGACGGACTGGCTAAACAATAAAAAAACAAGGCTTAACAGATGGATGCGCATTATTTAGCTCCTTTTTCGGTGTTGGTATCGGTAGCGCTTTCATTGATCGGTAAAGGTTCCAAATAAGCGACACTCAATTTATCTTCGATCAGATATTTACGCGCCACGTCGCGCACCTGTTCTGCGGTAACCTGATTGACCTTGGTCACATATTCATCAGCTTTTTGCCAACCCAAGCCCACTGTTTCCAACATACCCAACTGCATGGCCTGATAAAAATTGGAATCCCGCTCGTAGACTGCCGCCGCTAAAACCTGCGCCTTAATGCGCTGTAATTCATCCTTCTCGACCGGCTTGATTTGCAAATCGGTAATCTCGTTCTTTAACGCAGTTTCCAAGTCCCACACGGTTTTCCCGGCCGCAGGCGTCGCTTCCAGCGTAAACAATCCCGGCAACCTCGAAGCCAAGCCATAACTGGCACCGGCAGAAACGGCCAGTTGCTTGCCGCGTACCAGCCCCGAGGACAACCTGGCGCTGCTGCCGCCATCGAGCACTCCGGCCAGAACCTCCAGCGCATAAGCTTCCCACTCGTGTTCCGCTGTCTTCAATACCGGTACTTTGTAGCCCATCAACAGATACGGCAGTTTTGCCGGTAACTTAACCGTCATTTTGCGCACGCCGAGCTGTTCGACTTCATCCTGCGGTTTGACCGCTTTAACTTCGCTGGGTTTAAGCGCGGCAAAATATTTTTCCGCCAGCGCGAACACCGCTTTAGGCTCCACGTCGCCCGCTACGACCAAGGTGGCATTATTGGGCGCATACCAACGCTGGTACCAGGCTTGCAAATCTTCAACTTTATAATGGGCAATGTCTGAAGGCCAGCCGATCACAGGGTTTCTATAAGGGCTATTGGTATGAGCCATCGCCATAAAATGTTCCTGCATTTTTGCTTGCGGATTATCGTCAGTGCGCATTCGGCGTTCTTCGGTCACTACCTCTAACTCTTTCTTCAATTCATCAGCCAACAGATGCAAATTGCGCATTCTATCGGCTTCCAGTTCAAAACTGACGGCCAGCCTTGATGCCTCCATGGTTTGAAAATAAGCGGTGTAATCCGACCCGGTAAAAGCATTCTCGTCGCCGCCATTTTCGGCGACAATCCGCGAAAATTCACCAGCGGGATGCTTGTCAGTGCCTTTAAACATCATGTGTTCAAGCATATGAGAAATACCGGTAATACCACCCGGCTCATAACTTGACCCCACTTTATACCAGACCTGGGACACGGCAACCGGAGACCGGTGATCCTCCTTGACCAGCACTTTTAAACCATTGCCCAGCACATGCTCCGACACTTTAGTCTCGGCGCTGCTGGCAAAAACCGGTAGCCACAATAATGCGGCGCATAGTAATCGATAGTTCATAAACTCCCTCTTGGATCAATGTTAAGGTACTTTCCAGAAAAATTCCGGCTGCATCATTTGCTAAGCCCGATAGTAACAGGGGTAAAATAGTTCTGGATAGCGATACTTGAAAAAAAAATCCACTATCAACAGGATAGCGGCTTTATGCAAAATGCTGCTTTTACAAAAGCAACACAAATCTTTGACTTTAGCTGCTAATGCCTCTAATCATAAGGATGTTAAAAACATAATATATACTGTTAATAATATCATTATATGCCACATAGTAGCCTTCTACATTTTTCAACCGAACCTAAGGATTAACGCATGTCAGACCTTAAAATCTATGACATAAAACCGGCAATAGCGGCCAATGCCCACATTACCGAGGTAAGCTATAAAACCTTGTATCAGCGCTCCATTGCCGAGCCGGAAGCTTTCTGGGCTGAACAGGCCGAACAGTTTCTGGACTGGAGTAAGCCTTGGGATAAGGTCATGGACTGCGATTTTCTGACCGGCCATATCCGCTGGTTTGAAGGCGGAAAACTCAATGTCAGCGTCAATTGTCTGGATCGCCATCTTGCCACGCGCGGCGATCAGGTCGCCATTATCTGGGAAGGCGATAACCCGGAGCATGACCAAAAAATCACTTACCGACAATTGCACGAACAAGTCTGCATGTTCGCCAATGTGCTAAAGACGCAAGGCGTTAAAAAAGGCGACCGCGTTTGCATCTACCTGCCGATGATTAGCGCGGCGGCAGCGGTGATGCTGGCCTGCACACGGGTTGGCGCGGTGCATTCGATCGTGTTCGGAGGGTTTTCCGCCGAGGCCTTAAAAGACCGGATTCTGGATGCCGATTGCCGGTTTTTGGTCTGCGCCGATGAAGGTTACCGTGGCGGTAAAGTCTTACCGATTAAAGCCAATGTCGATAAAGCTGCCGCGGCCTGCCCTCGCCTTGAAAAAGTTATCGTCATAAAAAATACTGGCAATCCAGTAGCTTGGCACGAGCAGCGCGATATCTGGTATCACGAGGCGATGGCAACCGCCTCCGCCGATTGCCCTGCAGAAGAAATGGATGCCGAAGACCCGTTATTTATCCTGTACACCTCGGGTTCCACCGGCCAACCTAAAGGGGTTTTGCACAGCACCGGCGGTTATCTGCTGTACACGGCGATGACCCACAAATATGTGTTCGATTACCACAACGGCGACATTTACTGGTGTACCGCCGATATAGGCTGGATAACCGGCCATTCCTACATGATCTACGGCCCGTTATGCAACGGCGCTACTACCTTAATGTTTGAAGGCATACCGACTTATCCGGCGGCCGACCGTTTTTGGCAGGTGATCGACAAACACCAGGTGAATATTTTCTACACCGCGCCGACCGCAATCCGCGCATTGATGGCCCAAGGCGATGGATTTGTAACGCGCAGCAGCTCACGCCGCAGTTTACGAATTCTCGGCAGTGTCGGCGAACCCATTAACCCGGAAGCCTGGGAATGGTATTACCATGTGGTCGGAGAGGGTCGCTGTCCCGTAGTCGACACCTGGTGGCAAACCGAAACCGGCGGCATTTTAATCACCCCGTTGCCCGGAGCCATCGCGTTAAAACCGGGTTCTGCCACCCTGCCCTTCTTCGGTGTCAAGCCTGAGATCATGGACAATTCCGGACAGATCAGGGAAGGTGTCGCCGAAGGTATTTTAGTCATCAGCCGCTCCTGGCCGGGACAGGCGCGTTCCGTTTTCGGCGACCATCAACGCTTTATCGACACTTATTTTAAAAATTACCCCGGTTATTATTTTACCGGCGACGGCGCGCGCCGCGATCAGGACGGCTATTTCTGGATTACCGGACGGGTTGACGATGTGATCAATGTCTCCGGTCACCGTATGGGTACGGCGGAAATCGAAAGCGCCCTGGTGCTGCATGAACATGTCGCCGAAGCGGCGGTGGTAGGCTTCCCGCATGATATTAAGGGACAAGGCATCTACGCTTACGTAACTTTAAATGTCGGCATTGAGCCGTCTGAACAACTGCGCCAAGAATTGATCGACCTGGTCAAAAAAGAAATCGGCCCGATTGCCCACCCGGACATCATTCAGTGGGCACCGGGATTACCCAAAACCCGTTCCGGTAAAATCATGCGCCGTATTTTGCGTAAAGTGGCATCCAATGAGATTAACAGCCTGGGAGATACGTCCACGCTGGCCGATCCGGCCGTGGTTGACGATATTATTGCGCATCGGGCTAATAAATAACTGCTGTAACGCAAACCACATAAAAACACCACGAAGAACACGAAGAAAAAATATAAACGTCGTGTCTCGGCAACTGCTCCTGCGTTGCTAAGCCACAGGGATGTGGCGAATGCAGAAAACGCAGGAGCGGTTTTCTGCCTACCTCCTGCATCCGTGCAGTCGTTCGTGGTGAAAATTTCTTAGCTATTGCCTAACACCCGTTAACCAATCCCTCGCCGTTTACAAAAAAACAATTCATGGACATCATCTTTAAAGAATACAGCCGGGTTGTCTGGCAAAAAAAATGGTTTTTCCTGCTGGCCCTATTCGCGCTGGCTTCCGCCATGACCCTGGATTTATCTGCGCCGATTTATTACAAAAACATTGCCAACGGACTGGCCGCGCCCTATTCGGATGCCACACTGGCACTGTTGCTGGACAACCTGAAGCAGGTCGGCATTATTTATGTCGGCATCTGGCTATCATGGCGCTTGCTTGAAATCGCCATTATCCCGCTCGATGGCGGCGGCGTTAATCTGCTGGAAAAGCGCTGTTTCGAAGTGCTCAAAAAACAAAAATATGTCTTTTTCGAAAACAGTTTTTCCGGCAGCTTAATCAAGCAAGCCAACCGCTTCTCGCGTTCTTTTGAAATCATTATGGACTGGTTTCTGTTCCAGTTTTTCATGAACATTGTCGCGATAGGCATTGCTTTCGGCATCTTCTACCAACAACAGCCGGAATTCGCCTACTATTTTCTTGCCTGGGTTGTGCTCTTCGTCACCTGGACTATTGTCTACTCGATATGGAAACTGCGCTTTGATAAGGCCGTAGCCCAAGCCGACTCAACCGTCGGTGGCGTGTATTCGGATGCGATCAGCAATATTTTCATCGTCAAAAGCTTTGCCCTGGAAGCCGCCGAACAGCAGCGCATCAATCAGGCATCGGATATTGTTTACCGGAAGAAAAAAATCGCCTGGACGTTAATGTTTATCTCCTTTGCCGTTCAAGGTTTGATGACCTTCGCCATTGAATTGTTGCTGGTTTATTTGATGATCCAGAAGTGGAAAACCGGCGACTTTCAGGTCGGTGAGTTTGTTTTATTTCAATCGATCATGATCATGCTGATCCAGCGTTTATGGGAGTTCGGGCGTAATTTCAGGAACTTTTTCACCGCCCTGGCCGATGCCTCCGAAATGGCTGAGGTGTTCAGACAGGAAGATCTCGAAGTCGATCCAGACCATGCCCAAGCACTGGCCATCACCCACGGCGCCATCGACTTTAATAACATCTACTTCACCTATAATGAAGCCAACTCGGGTCAAACCCAACTGTTTGAGAACTTCTCCCTGAACATCAAAGCCGGTGAAAAAGTCGCACTGGTCGGCCAATCCGGCTCCGGAAAATCGTCGTTAACCAAACTGTTATTCCGCTTTCTCGACCCGCAAAAAGGCCGCATCAGCTTTGACGGTTTCGACGCAAAAGCCTTTACGCTGAGTTCATTGCGCCAGCAAATATCAATGGTGCCGCAACAGCCGGATCTATTTCATCGCTCGATACGGGACAATATCACCTTAGGCGCTGACATTTCAGAAGAACGACTGCTTGATGTCGCCACAAAATCCCATTGCCTTGCGTTTATCCAACAACTACCTGAACAATTCGACACACTTGTGGGCGAGCGCGGCGTCAAGCTTTCCGGCGGTGAAAGGCAGCGCATCGCCATTGCCCGTGCCTTTCTGGAAGATGCGCCGATTGTGGTGCTGGATGAAGCCACCAGCGCGCTGGATTCACTGACCGAACAACAGATCCAATCCGCTATTTTTAAGTTAATTAAACATAAAACAACACTGGTTATTGCCCATCGCCTTTCTACCGTGTTAACGATGGATCGGATTGTCGTACTCGAAAAAGGCAAGATCATAGAGCAAGGCACGCATCAGCAATTGCTGGCTAAACAAGGCAAATACTACGCCATGTGGCAACATCAAAGCGGTGATTTTCTGGTTGAATAGGCAACTATTTGATAGTGTAACGATTTATAAAATAGGTTTTAAATAGGTTTTATTTTCTCTCAAAAACACTATATATTGTTACGCTTTACAAAAACAAACACTATATATCGATCACCAGCCTTAATAGGCTGGTTTTCAAATTCGCTTATTCATACACTAACCAAGAGGGACCTCTCAATGCCGGCAAAGCTACACGTCATTCCAAACACCGTGACCGAAATACCTTTCCAAGACGCCTCAATGGATATTTGGGATACCAAATACCGTTTAAAAACCAAAGATGGCGATGCTATTGACGGCTCCATCGACGAAACCTACCAACGGGTTGCCAAAGCGCTTTCGGAGGTAGAAAAAAGCAAAGCCAAGCAGGAGCAATATTACAAAGAATTTTTGTGGGCCTTGCGTCAAGGCGCTATTCCGGCCGGGCGAATTACCTCCAATGCCGGTGCCCTCGAACATAAACCGGCGACATCGACGATCAATTGCACAGTATCCGGCACCATCGCCGATTCCATGGATGATATTCTGCACAAGGTACATGAAGCCGGATTGACGCTAAAAGCCGGTTGCGGCATCGGTTATGAATTCTCGACCTTGCGCCCTAAAGACGCTTATGTTTCCGGTGCCGGCGCTTATACTTCCGGTCCGCTGTCGTTCATGGACATCTATGACAAGATGTGTTTTACCGTGTCATCGGCAGGCGGCAGACGCGGCGCACAAATGGCGACTTTCGATATTGGCCATCCTGACGTGGTCGAATTTATCCGCGCCAAACGCGAAGACGGACGACTGCGCCAGTTTAACCTGTCGCTGCTGATTACCGCAGAATTCGTTGAAGCGGTAAAAAACGATCAGCCTTGGTCGCTGTCATTTCCGGTCACCGAAAAAGAAGTCAAACTGGATAATCTGGACTTGACCGATAACAAGCTCATCATCTGGCGCGACCTGCCCTACACAGACGGCTATATCCTTAACGACGACGGCATGGTCGCCTGCAAAATAAGCAAAACCATGCCTGCCCGGCGTTTATGGGACATCATCATGAGTTCCACTTACGACTATGCCGAACCGGGATTCATCCTGATCGACAAGGTCAACGAGATGAACAACAACTGGTTTTGCGAGAAAATTCGTGCGACTAATCCATGCGTAACTGCAGATACTCGCCTACATACGCAACATGGCATGGTAAAAATCGGCGACCTTTACGCCAGCGGCGCCCCATTAAATGTGACCGTCGATCATCGCGCACTCGGCTTGGAAGATAAAGGAACGACTATCCGACCTGCCAAACCTGCTTTTATGACGGCCGCCTCGGCAGAGGTTTATCGGGTAACCACGCGTGATGGTTATGAAATTAAAGCCACTGCTTGGCATGATTTTTATACTCAGCGTGGCAAAATCAAATTAAAAGAGTTGAAGTTAGGCGATAAATTACGGATTCAATCCGGTAAAGGTCAATTTGGCCAACAGGGCGATAATAATTTTGGCGTGTTACTGGGCTTAATTACCGGTGATGGCCATTTCACCAATCGAGGTAAACAGCAACAGGCTGCGGTGATTAATTTATGGAACGGTGATCGTGATTTTGCGCCCAAATTAGTCGCTTATATTAATCAATTAATAGTCTCAACGGCGTTGTCACACAACACGTTCAGAAGTTACGCGGTTTCCGCAGTAGCTGTGCCGGATCGTAATATGATTATGATCCGCTCAGTACTGTTGGCGAGAGTGTTGGCGTTTTATGGTTTTAATAAAGACAGCAAACTCCGTGTTCCTGAAGTCATTTGGCAAGGCAGTGAAGCCTGTGTAAAAGGTTATTTAAATGCTTTATTTCAGGCTGATGGAACCGTCAATGTCTCAGGAAATAGCCAATCTTGCTCAATAAGATTAGCCTCTTCGCACACACCATTACTCAAAGACATACAAATTCTATTAAGCAATTTTGGGGTGCTCTCAAGAATTTATAAGCGCCGCAATGCTTCTTTTAGAATGCTGCCTGATGGCAAAGGCGGACAAAAAGCCTATTCTTGCCAAGCCGATTATGAACTTATTATTGACGGGCAAGCGCGTGAACAATTTATGCAGGAAATTGGTTTTCTAGGTGACGAAAAAAATCAAAAATACCATGACTGGAAAATCGATAAACAGTTACTAAAAAAACAAGACTATTTGAGTGAAATTTCAGAAATCAGCTACATAGGAAAAGAAGCTGTTTTTGATACCACTCAGGTTGACCACAATACCGTTATTTTTAATGGTCTAGTAACCGGACAATGTGGTGAACAGCCGCTTCCGCCTTACGGTTCGTGCCTGCTAGGCTCGATCAACCTGACCCGCTTCGTTAAAAAACCGTTCACCAACGATGCGCATTTTGACTGGGACAATTACCGCAAAACCATCAAGATCTTCACCCGTATGCTGGACAACGTGGTTGAAATCAACGGCCTGCCGCTGGCTCAACAGCGTGAAGAAATTACCAGCAAGCGTCGTCATGGCATGGGTTATCTGGGCTTGGGCTCAACCGTCACCATGATGGGCATGAAATACGGCGATGCCGGGTCACTGGAATTCACCGAAGAAGTGACCAAGGTACTGGCGGTGGAAGGCTGGAAAGCGGGACTGGCGCTGGCCAAAGAAAAAGGCCCGGCGCCGATTATGGAGCAAATGTTTAGCGTCACCGGCGAAATGCTGCATAAACGCCCGGAAATGGTTGCCGATGGTCATAAAATCGGCGACCGGGTACCCGGAAAACTGTTGCATGCCAAGTACAGCCGCTATATGCAGCAACTGGGCAATGAAGAGCCTGAATTGTTAGCCGAACTGATTGAAACCGGCGCCCGCTTTAGCCATCACAGCTCTATTGCACCGACCGGCACTATTTCCCTGTCGCTGGCCAACAACGCCAGCAACGGTATAGAGCCGAGCTTTGCGCATCATTATTCGCGCAACGTGATCCGCGCCGGTAAAAAGTCAAAAGAAAAAATCGACGTATTTTCTTTTGAACTATTGGCTTACCGGGAAATGATCAATAGCGAGGCGATGCCTTACAGCGAAGACCCCGACAAGCAACTGCCGGATTACTTTATCTCGGCGGATGACGTCAACCCGACACAGCACGTCGATGTTCAAGCTGCGGCGCAAAAATGGATCGATTCGTCGATCTCGAAAACCGCTAACGTGCCTACCGATTATCCCTACGAAGATTTCAAGTCTATTTATGAATATGCCTATGACAAAGGCTTAAAAGGCTGCACCACCTTCCGCTTTAATCCTGAAGTATTCCAGGGTGTGTTAGTTAAAGAATCGGACCTGGAAAACACCACCTACCAATTCACCCTTGAAGACGGCCACGTCATGGAATTTAAAGGTAACGAAGACGTAGAATACGACGGCGAAATCCACAGTGCCGCGAATCTTTTCGATGCGCTTAAAGAAGGCTACTACGGTAAGTTCTAAACGAGATTGAATGCAGCAAGCACTCTAACATCGACGCATCAACAAGCATTGTGTTAGGGTGCACACCACCATCCCCGAACCCATCGAGCCAGGCAACCCTCCAGCTCCAACTTTAATCACTGATAAACCACCGAATTTAGATGGAAACAACAACACAAAGTACTAGTGTAATTTCACCAAACAAGCACTACCTAAGCAGCATATCCGCATTAAAAAAAGAAATAAAAGCGCGCGGACTTTATAAAAAAGACACCAAAATAGTTTTATTACACCTGTGTGTGCATTGTATTTTTACGGCCGCAGGAATAGCTTTATTTATATTATCCACTCATTTATTGCTGACGCTGTTAGCCACGGCTTTATTGCTTGTCGGCTTGCTAGGCATAGGCACGCATACTCATAATTCAGCGCACTATGCCAGCACCAACAGCAAGAAACTAGATGATTTTTTATCTTATTTCGGCAATGTTGTGATATTAGGTTTTTCAATTAATTATTGGCAATATAAACATAATATTGTCCACCATAAAAACCCTAACATCGTCGGTCATGATTTCGATTTTGATTTTGCACCGTTCTTCTCGGTCATCAAGAGCGAAAAAGACAATACGCCGGGCTTACACGGTTTTTATTATCGATACCTGCAAGGCATTATTTTTCCGATTGCGATTGGCTTTCTGGCGTTCGACATACAACGTCAGGGACTCGTCTACCTGCTGGGTAAAATGCGCAAAGATAAAACCAACATCAGATATTATGTTGATTTAGGCTGCCATATTCTGCATGTTTTTCTATGGGTAGCCCTGCCTAGCCTGTGGTTTGAACTTTCCGATGTACTGCTGTTTTATCTGCTAAGAAACATGCTGTTGTCCTATGCCTTGTTCTTTACTCTGGGTGCCTCTCACTTAGTTCCTGAAGCAGTTTTTGCCACTAACGATCAGAGTTCGGCCGACTTCTTTTTAAAACAAACCGCCACCACCATCAATATCCACACCAACGGGTATGGCAACTTCCTGATGTCGGGCTTGGACCATCAAATCGAACATCATCTATTTGTCGGCGTGTGTTACACCAAGCTGCCGGAGTTAAGCAAACTGGTTAAAGAGTTTTGCGACTTTAATGGCTACTCCCATACCACGCTCGGGATGCTGTCTTCGTGGCTAAAAGTGATCAGTGTTTTTTATAACCCCAAGCCGGTAATTAATGATTTGGAATTATCGAGACCACCGCTAAAAAATCACTTGAGTTAAGACCCTTAACAGAGATGAGCGGCAGAGTTGCTATCATCCCTTAACCTGATTAATGCCTTGAAAAAGGCCACTACCCCATTGCTCGAGACTACAGACATGCCCCATAAAATAGCCAAAAAAATCATCAGCTACAAAGTCCTGACCAAAGACGATGTCGACGCGGTTAAACCAGTGCCAGAACAGCCATCGCTGGAAAGCATGAACGAAAACCTTACGCGCCCGGAAGTGCTGCTCGGCTCCACCTACAAAATCAAAACTCCGCAGTCGGAACATGCCTTATACATCACCATCAACGACATGATCCTCAACCCCGGCACCGCCCATGAAGAACGCCGACCTTACGAAATTTTCATCAATTCCAAAAACATGGAACATTTCCAGTGGGTGTTGGCGCTGACCCGGCTAATCTCAGCGGTATTCCGCAAAGGCGGCGACTCCTGTTTCCTGGTCGAAGAGATGAAAGCCGTATTCGACCCGCACGGCGGCTACTTCAAAAAAGGCGGCATATTCATGCCGTCGCTGGTCGCCGAAATCGGCTACGCGATCGAATCGCACATGAAACACATCGGCATGATCAAGCCGGAAGCGATGACCGATCACCAAAAAAAGTTTCTTGACGAAAAGCGTAAAGAATTTGAAGCCCAGCACGGCGAGTCAGAGGGACAATCATTTCCCGAAAAAGCCGTGCTGTGCAACAAATGCAGCACCAAGGCGATGGTATTGATGGATGGCTGTATGACTTGTTTGAATTGTGGAGAGAGTAAGTGTGGGTGATGGGAGTTTCTTTAATCATCAATAGTTAATTGTGCATTTTTTATCCATTTAATTGCTCAACTCAGGGGCAAAGGTGATACCGGTAGGTGATAGTTCAATTTCGAACACGACATAAAAAAAAGTTTAAGGCTTTTACGTCCCCAAAAGTAAAACACTTTGAACCGTTAAATAGCCCGGCTAAGTGGCTGGCATTACTTAAATTGTCTACGGCCCCATCGACATCCTCCAAGACCTAAAACTAAAACTTGCCCTCGTTCTCACGTGCTAGGCTACTGCGATTAAGTTAAGCAGCACAAGAGACCGTAGGAGCAGGCCATGCCCGCGACATTTGGGCAGCGATTGCAGTATTGTAGCCGCCCCTTCATCGCGGGCATGGCCCGCTCCTACAGCGCTTAGCTTAATGGCAGTGACGTGCGCAGTATGGGACGCGCTGCGTCCCATACTGCAAGATCTGTATTCCCAGACATTAGCCACAGCTCACGGCACAGTACATGGCGACGAGACCCATATGACAAAAACCGATTTATCTACACAAGCCTTGCCTAACAGCCTTTTAAAGGAAAACCATGACTGAGGTCGACATCATTATTATTGGGGCAGGAGCATCGGGTCTGATGTGCGCCATTGAGGCGGGCAAGCGCGGGCGTAAGGTGCTGGTTCTGGATCATGCCAATAAAGCGGGGAAAAAAATTCTGATGTCCGGCGGCGGTCGTTGCAATTTCACCAATTATTCCATTGAACCGGATAACTTTATTTCGCACAATCCGCACTTTTGCAAGTCGGCGCTGAGTCGCTATAGCCAATGGGATTTTCTGGCGTTAATCGGGAAATACCCGATTGCTTTTCATGAAAGAGATCACGGGCAATTGTTTTGCAATGAAAGCGCCAGGGATATTCTGGATATGTTGCTAACAGAATGCGCCAAGGCAGGCGTAATGGTGCAATTGAGTACCGACATTGATTCAATTGAACGGCTAGATAAGCGTTTCTCTGTTAAAACCAAACAGGGCAATTTTAGCTGTCAGTCATTAGTGGTTGCGACCGGCGGCTTGTCGATACCCAAAATGGGCGCGACACCTCTGGGCTATAAAATAGCCCAGCAATTCGGCATTAATGTGCTGCCTACCCACGCAGGCCTGGTCCCGTTTACCTTGCAACCGGAAGATAAAGAAAGATTCTCGGCGTTATCGGGTATTGCCGTGCCTTGTGTGGTCAGCAATAAACGACAGCGCTTTAGTGAAAACGTCTTGTTTACGCATCGCGGCTTAAGCGGCCCGGCGATTTTGCAGATTTCATCCTATTGGCAGGCCGGTGAAGATGTTGTGATTAACCTGTTGCCGCAGCTAAATCTGGAAGCCGAGCTAAAATTAAAGCGCCAACAAAAGCTTAAAAACAAGTTAAAAACGATCCTGGAAGGCTATTTGCCGAAGCGGCTGATCGCTAGTTTTCTGCCTGAGGATTTGCTGGATTTATCGTTGCAGGATTTGTCGGACAAACAGATTCAGCGGGTTGCCGATCAGTTTAATAACTGGACGATTAAACCCAATGGCACCGAAGGCTATCGTACCGCTGAAGTGACTTCCGGCGGGGTTGACTGCGATGCTATTTCATCCAAGACCATGGAAAGCAAGCAAGTGCCGGGGCTTTATTTTATCGGTGAAGTACTGGATGTGACCGGCTGGCTGGGCGGTTACAATTTTCAATGGGCCTGGTCGTCAGCCTGGTGTGCAGGGCAATACTGTTGATTTGAATCCCCTGCCCCTTTTGGGCTTCCCGCTTAAGACGGGACACGGGCAAGGATTAGGTGATTTCGAATAATGCATCCACGAAAATCACCTTAAACTATCCCGTGTTGAAGCCGCTTATTTACCTTTCGATATAAACTTACTGTGAATTACCCTGACCTAAAGGACGAGGCTTCTAACGTCAATGGCACGAGCAAGAACGGAGGGTTTACGCCCTCTGCCTTGGCTAACAGTGCCTCGGTTAGCAGTACCGGCGATTCCCGCCGCTATCATTCTTTGCGCTTCATTGCGGATGTTTTGGGCGGCGTTTATATCCCGGTCATGCAGAGCGCCACATTTATCACACCGCCATGAGCGGATAGTCAAAGGCATAGAGGATTGAACGGCTAAGCAACACGAACAGGCTTTAGAACTTGGGAAGAAGCGATTGACTTCGACATAGCCCTTGCCTGCCTGTTCGGTTTTGTATTTGAGCATTCCGGTGAACGCTCCCCAGCCTGCGTCACCGATGGACTTAGCCAAACAGTGATTCCTCATCATACCTTTTACATACAAATCCTCGACGGCGATGACTTGGTTTTCATCAACCAACCGACGAGAAAGTTTGTGCAAATAGTCTTTTCTGGCATTGGCGACTTTTTCATGCGCCTTTGCCACCAGAATACGCGCTTTGTTTCTGGTGTTGCTGCCTTTCACTTTACGCGAAAGTTTACGCTGTTTACGTCGCAGGTTTTTCTGTGCTTTAGCAACGTGTTTCGGATTATCGAACTTGGAGCCATCACTGGTTATAGCCAAGTGCGTCAAGCCCATATCGATGCCCAGAATCTTGCCGTCAAAGGAAATGATAGGTGCGTCCAGCCCGTTT
>JAURYJ010000002.1 GCA_030653985.1 Methylobacter sp.
ACCGTCGGGCAGACGGGGCTAGTCTGTGAAGTGAACGGTGCAGTAATGCCGTCAGCAGCAGAAACCAGTGAGCAGTAGCGATACATACTCACTCTTAGGAAACTAGGAATCCCCTTCCTTCAGGTGGGGGAGGATGTCAAACGCTACGTCTTATTATCATTAGGGCAACAAAAGGTTATTTAAAGCCTTTAGCTAAAATATAAACCTCATTACTCCGCGGTCTCGACGCTTTTGGCTTTCTGATAACCACTTTTGCAAAGGACTGTTGAACCTCTTTATGAAACTCTTCAAAACCCGCACCATGAAATAACTTCACCAAAAAAAAACCCTCTTTTGCCAGCACAGTCCTGGATGTTTCCAATGCCAGCTCCGCCAGATAAATAGAACGAGGCTGATCTACGCCTTTATTGCCGCTCATATTCGGCGCCATATCCGACATCACCAGATTGATCGGAGCGCCACCTAGTAAGGCGAGCAATTGATCAAGAACGGCTTGCTCACGAAAATCACCCTGTATAAAATCGACACCCTCCAATGGATCCATTGCCAAAATATCCAACGCAATAATCTTATCTTTTTTACCAATAATCTGGCGTGCATACTGCGACCATCCCCCAGGAGCAGCACCCAAATCGATAATATTCATCCCCGGCTTAATAAGCTGGTCTTTATCCTGAATCTCTTTCAATTTAAAAACCGCCCGCGAACGATAACCCTGAGCTTGTGCCATTTTGACGTATTCATCATCAAAATGTTCTTGCATCCAACGACCGCTACTTTTACTTCGTCCCATAATAATATTTTAGTGTAAAATTCAGGATTTTGATTTAGGAATTAAAGAGTGAACTCTGCAGACAAGAAAAAACTCCGGGCTCAAGCGCACAGCTTAAAACCCGTCATTATGATAGGCCAAGCAGGACTTACCGCAGCCGTGCTGGCAGAGATTGAATTGGCACTTAACATCCACGAACTAATTAAAGTGCGAATTCGCGCTGAACGCGAAGATCGCAAGCTAATAAGCGAGAAAATCTGCACTGACACAGGAGCCGAGCTCATTCAAGGCATCGGTCAAATTATTGTTATTTATCGCTTAAATCCTGATAAATAATGTAGAGCCAAGGTAAAAGGGGAAAGGTACAAGGACTTGTTCCCCCTTGAACCTTGAACCTTGAACCTCAAATATATTCAATCGAGATAATTTCATAGTCAACATTGCCGCCCGGTGCCTTAACCGTCACAACGTCTTCAAGCTCTTTACCGATGAGGGCTCTGGCAATCGGTGAGCCGATTGAAATACGACCTTCCTTGATATTAGCCTCATCTTCGCCAACAATTTGATAGATCACCTTTCTCTCGGATTCAATCTCTTCTATTTCCACTGTCGCACCAAACACGACTTTGCCATTGGCATCCACCTTGGTAATGTCAATAATTTGTGCATTAGAAAGTTTACCTTCAATTTCTTTAATACGCCCTTCGGCAAAGCTTTGCTGTTCTTTCGCCGCATGATATTCGGCATTTTCTTTCAAATCACCGTGCGCTCTAGCCGTGGCAATCGAGGCAATGATGCGCGGACGCACCACCGACTTTAATTCTTCCAATTCAGCGCGTAATTTTTCTGCACCTTTAACGGTGAGAGGTACTTTATTCATTTTGTTAAAAACTCCAATAATTTTATTAAGTCAGGCTCTTATGCAAATCCTGCAAACAATTCACATCACCGGCATCCAATTCACCCAACGCGTAACAGGCTGCTCTTGCACCGGCCATGGTCGTGTAATACGTCACACGGTGTTGCAAGGCTTCACGACGCATAGTAAATGAATCCGAAATGGCTTTTGTGCCTTCCGTCGTATTAATAATCAGTTGAATCTGATCGTTTTTGATCATATCAACCGTATTAGGCCGCCCTTCATTAACCTTATAAACCACTTCACAAGGAAGTCCCGCATCTTTAAGAAACTTTGCGGTGCCGCCGGTGGCGACAATTTCATATTTTTTATCAACCAGCATTCTGGCAATATCGGGCAACTTAACTTTATCGGCATCGCGAATGCTGATCAGCACTTTACCGCTGTGATTCAAGTTGACACCGGCAGCTCGCTGGGATTTGGCAAAAGCCTCCCCAAAGGTCTTACCCACGCCCATCACTTCACCGGTTGATTTCATTTCAGGGCCCAATAATGGGTCAACGCCGGGAAATTTAACAAAGGGGAATACTGCTTCCTTAACCGAATAGTAACCGGGAATACGTTCTTCAGTAACGCCTTGTTGCGCCAAGGTTTGTCCAACCATGCAACGCGCCGCAATTTTGGCCAGCGAATAACCGGTTGCCTTGGATACAAAAGGTGCCGTCCGCGAAGCTCGTGGATTGACCTCAAGCACGTAAATATCTTCACCCTGAATAGCAAACTGGGTATTCATCAAGCCCACAACACCCAAGGCTGCTGCCATTTTGGTCACTTGTTCGCGCAACTTATCTTGGAGATGCGGCGCTAATTCATAGGGAGGCAGTGAACACGCGGAGTCTCCTGAATGCACGCCGGCCTGCTCGATGTGCTCCATCAAACCACCAATCAATACTTGCTCCCCGTCATAAATGGCATCAACATCCATTTCGACCGCATCGTCAAGGAATCGATCCAGCAATACCGGCGAATCATTGGAAACACTGACCGCTTCTTTCATATAACGCTGCAAACCCTCTTCATTGAAGACGATTTCCATAGCCCGTCCACCCAACACATAAGAAGGCCGAACCACCAGTGGATAACCCAGATCTTTTGCCGCATTAATCGCCTGCTCAACAGAGCGCGCCGTAGCATTGGGCGGCTGTTTCAAATCCAGCCTTTCCAGTAATTTCTGAAAACGCTCACGGTCTTCAGCCAAATCAATCGAGTCTGGCGATGTACCGATAATGGGTACGCCAGCCGCTTCCAATGCACGGGCCAGCTTCAATGGCGTCTGACCTCCGTATTGAACAATCACGCCTTTGGGTTGTTCAATATGAACAATTTCCAGCACATCTTCCAATGTTAACGACTCAAAATACAAGCGATCCGAGGTGTCAAAGTCGGTAGAAACTGTTTCGGGATTGCAATTGATCATGATGGTTTCATAGCCATCTTCACGCAATGCCAACGCAGCATGCACGCAGCAGTAATCGAACTCTATCCCTTGCCCGATACGGTTAGGCCCGCCACCGAGAATAATGATTTTTTCTCTATCGGAAACCCGCGCTTCGCACTCTTGTTCGTAAGTCGAATACAAATAAGCCGTATCGGACGAAAATTCAGCGGCACACGAATCTATACGCTTATAAACCGGGCGAATATTCTGTTTATGCCGCACATTGCGCACTTCAGATTCAGAGGTATCCAGCAACTTCGCTAAACGTATATCGGAAAAGCCTTTGCGCTTTAATTTATACAGTTCGCCCTCTTTCAAGGTTGATAAGGTTTTAGTCGCCAATGTTTTTTCAGTCAGCACTAAATCTTCAACCTGCGCTAAAAACCAGGGATCGATTTTACTGGCCTCATGCACGCCTTCCAGACTCATGCCGCTACGGAACGCATCGGCGACATAGAGCAAACGATCCGGCCCCGGATGGCGCATTTCACGCTGCATTTTTTCCTGAGCATCTTCCCGGTTCAAATCGATGATTTCATCGAGACCGCTGATGCCAATTTCCAGGCCACGCAAGGCTTTTTGCAATGATTCCTGAAAAGTACGACCAATCGCCATGACTTCACCCACAGACTTCATCTGCGTGGTCAAGCGGTCATCCGCTTGCGGGAATTTTTCAAAGGTAAAACGCGGAATCTTGGTAACCACATAATCAATGGTCGGCTCAAACGATGCCGGTGTTGCGCCGCCGGTAATCTCGTTTTTCAGTTCGTCCAGCGTGTAACCTACCGCCAGTTTTGCCGCCACCTTGGCAATCGGGAAACCGGTTGCCTTGGATGCCAACGCAGACGAACGCGATACGCGCGGGTTCATTTCGATGACAATCATTCGCCCGTCTTCCGGATTGATGGCGACCTGTACGTTGGAGCCGCCGGTATCGACGCCGATCTCACGCAATACTGCCAAGGAGACGTTACGCAGAATCTGATATTCTTTATCGCTTAACGTTTGCGCCGGTGCTACGGTGATCGAATCGCCGGTATGTACGCCCATCGGGTCGAAGTTTTCAATCGAACAGACAATGATGCAGTTATCTTTGGAATCACGCACCACTTCCATTTCGTATTCTTTCCAGCCCAGCACCGACTCTTCAATCAGCAACTCGTTGGTAGGCGACAAATACAAGCCGCGCTCGCAAATTTCAACAAACTCTTCCTTGTTATAAGCAATACCGCCGCCGCTGCCGCCCATGGTAAATGAAGGCCGGATAACGGTCGGATAACCCACTTCCTGCTGCGCCGCCAGCGCTTCTTCCATCGTATGCGCAGTTTTTGATTTGGCAACTTCATAGCCTATTTTCCGCATCGCCTGATTGAACAGTGCACGGTCTTCGGCTTTATGAATCGCCTCTTTGCTAGCGCCGATCATCTCGACGCCATATTTTTCCAAAACACCATGGGCATCAAGATCCAGCGCGCAGTTCAACGCAGTTTGTCCGCCCATGGTCGGCAATATCGCATCGGGGCGCTCTTTGGCGATGATTTTTTCTACGGTTTGCCAGTCGATAGGCTCAATATAGGTCGCATCGGCCATATCCGGGTCGGTCATAATCGTTGCCGGATTGGAATTGACTAGAATGACGCGATAACCTTCTTCCCGTAGCGCCTTACAGGCTTGAGTACCTGAATAATCAAATTCGCAGGCTTGACCAATAACGATAGGGCCGGCACCCAGTAATAAAATCGATTTTATGTCGGTTCTTTTTGGCATTTTGTATGCGTTACCATTTATGTTGCTGTTAGTTATGCAGACTGGGTGCTGTAACCTACGGTTGTCGGGTTACGCTACGCTGCTCCTGCATCCATGTAGGGGCGAATAAATTCGCCCCTACAATGCTTGCTCCATCATCTCGATAAAATCATCGAATAAAGCCTCTACATCATGAGGACCCGGACTGGCTTCAGGGTGACCTTGAAAACTCAGTGCGGGACAATCTGTCCGCTTGATACCTTGCAAGCTGCCGTCAAATAATGATCGATAAGTCGCTATCACATTATCAGGCAGACTGGCTTCATTAACCGCAAAACCATGATTCTGACTACTGATCATGACCCTACCCGTGGCTATTTCCTGAACAGGATGATTGGCGCCATGATGGCCGAATTTCATTTTCTCGGTTTTTGCGCCGCTGGCTAAAGCCAATAACTGATGCCCAAGACAAATACCCAGTACCGGAATTTTCTTTTCCAGTATCATTTTGATAGCCTCTATCGCATAAGTACACGGCTCAGGATCGCCGGGGCCATTAGACAGGAAAACGCCATCGGGATTCATTGCCAATACGGTTTCGGCGGACGTTGTTGCAGGAACAACGGTGACGCGGCAGCCGCGATTAGCTAATAACCTAAGAATGTTGCGCTTAACACCAAAGTCATAAGCGACAACGTGTTTAGTAAGATTTTCTGCCTTCGTATATCCATTTTGCAAATGCCAGATACTTTCAGTCCATTCATAAGGCTGATCGACAGTAACTTCCTTAGCCAGATCCATACCTTTCAACCCAGGAAAGCCTTCAATGGCTTTTTTTGCCACATCCAGATCAATCGATTCGCCGGCCATAATACATCCGCGTTGCGCACCTTTATCACGCAAAAGCCGAGTTAATTGACGGGTATCAATATCGGCAATGGCGACGACATCATTATCCAGTAAATATTGCTGTAAAGATTTTTCGCTACGCCAGTTACTGGCCAACAACGGCAGATCTCTAATCACCAAACCACTGGCAAAAACGCCGACAGACTCATCATCTTCGCTAGTTGTCCCGACATTACCAATATGAGGATAGGTTAATGTGACAATTTGCCGGGCATAAGATGGATCACTAAGAATTTCCTGATACCCGGTCATAGCCGTATTAAAAACGACTTCACCCACGGAACAGCCGTCTGCGCCTATGGCTACACCGTTAAAAACCGTTCCATCTTCCAAAAGCAATAAAGCAGACCTAGTCAAACACGTCACCTCAAATGTGCAAAACGGGATGACCCCTTAAGGACTCATCCCGTTGTAAAAAAAACAAAACTGTGGGTAATTTTACGAGATTATGCGGCGTGGGTCATTAACAATTTTTTAAACTGGACACATCGTGCCTATTATATAAAGTACGACACGTTGAGTTGATGCGGCTCCAACACCACTAAACGACAGAAGACAAAGAACAAATTTTCTGCTCCACACCGAGAATGGCACGGCTCAAAATACCCAGGTTTTTTTCTTCGATGATTTGCATACCCATCACATAAAAAATAGGCATCCATAGTGGATTAATCAATAGGCCGCCCAGCGCACTTTTCCAGGTTCGTTTCAGGTTTTTTAGCGGATTAAACGACTCCGCCAAAGTGTGCATAGGATATTCGGAAAAAACAGCGGCAATCGGGAGCAGCATGGCTTTATCATGGCCTTCCAGCTGCGCCATTGATTGCAGGAGTTTTCGCTCCATGTTGTGATAATTCTTCCGCGCAAAACCCGCAGAAACAGCAAAAGTAAGCGCTACCAGAGGCAAAAGAATACTCGGCGGCGCTACCGGTGCAAAAGTGGACGACAGCATGACTATGCCAAGTCCCAACATCAGAGCATCTTCACCCCGTTCCACATCGCGATCAATGCCTTTGAGAATTTCAGAAACGGCATTGGCGAACGGATCTTTTAAATAATTTTTTTCTTGTGCCATGATAATTCTCCTTATGGATAGTGCAAAAAGCACGCCTTATGAAAAATGTTACCTACGCGAATCCAGAAATAACCGCGTATTCTTTGTATCGGGTTTATGCAGTTTACCGGCTAACATCACCTTGTCTAATTTTTATTCCCCAAGCATCAACTTCTGAAATAAAAAAAGCCCCGGCTGTTTCAACAACAACCGGGGCTTTCATTTCACTTAAAGCAACGAGGCTTTAAGACAACACGATTACATCATGCCGCCCATGCCACCCATACCGCCCATACCACCCATATCAGGCATGCCATGGCCGCCTTTATCATCGCTAGGTGCATCAGCAATCATCACTTCGGTAGTCAGCATCAAGCCGGCAACAGAAGCTGCGTTTTGCAACGCCGTACGGGTTACTTTCGCAGGATCTAAAATCCCCATTTCGATCATGTCGCCGTATTGGCCGGTTGCTGCGTTGTAACCGAAGTTACCTTTGCCTTTTAGTACTTCGTTGAACACAACTGAAGGCTCGTCACCAGCGTTAGCAACGATTTGACGCAAAGGCTCTTCCATCGCACGACGCAGAATATTGACACCAACAGTTTGGTCGTGGTTAATGCCTTCGAGTTTATCAAGAGCAGAAATTGCGCGAACCAGAGCAGAACCGCCACCAGCAACAACGCCTTCTTCAACGGCTGCGCGTGTTGAATGCAATGCATCTTCTACGCGAGCTTTCTTTTCTTTCATTTCGATTTCAGTTGCCGCGCCCACTTTAATGACAGCAACACCGCCCGCTAATTTAGCCAGACGCTCTTGCAATTTTTCTTTGTCATAGTCGGAAGTTGCATCATCTGCTTGTGCACGAATTTGTACAACACGGCTTTTGATTTGCTCTTCAGAACCCGCACCATCAATGATAGTCGTGTTTTCTTTAGTGATTTGTACTTTTTTAGCTGTACCCAATTGCTCTAATTCAGCTTTTTCCAGGCTCAAACCGACTTCTTCTGAAATAACAGTACCGCCAGTCAATACAGCAATGTCTTCCAGCATGGCTTTACGACGATCGCCGAAACCAGGTGCTTTAACTGCGGCAACTTTAACGATACCGCGAATAGTGTTAACAACCAAAGTTGCCAGGGCTTCGCCTTCGACATCTTCAGCAATAATCAGTAAAGGGCGACCGGCTTTAGCAACCGCTTCCAGAATGGGGAGCATGTCGCGGATATTGGAGATTTTCTTGTCGTAGATCAGAATCAATGGATCGTCTAATTCGACGCTCATGTTTTCTTGTTTGTTAATGAAGTAAGGTGACAAATAGCCACGATCAAACTGCATACCTTCAACAACATCTAAAGAGTTGTCTAAACCTGTGCCTTCTTCAACCGTGATGACGCCTTCTTTACCGACTTTTTCCATGGCTTCTGCAATGATTTTACCGACTGATTCATCAGAGTTTGCAGAGATGGTGCCGACTTGGGCAATCGCTTTATTATCGGTGCAAGGCGTAGCAGAAGCCACAATCGCTTCGACAGCCTTAGTTACGGCCAAATCGATACCGCGTTTTAAGTCCATTGGATTCATGCCGGCTGCAACGGCTTTTAAACCTTCGTTGACAATAGATTGCGCCAATACAGTCGCAGTCGTAGTACCATCACCAGCCACATCAGAAGTTTGTGACGCTACTTCTTTAACCATTTGTGCGCCCATGTTTTCGAATTTGTCTTTTAATTCGATTTCTTTTGCAACCGATACACCGTCTTTAGTGATGGTTGGAGCGCCAAAACTTTTGTCCAAAATCGCATTACGACCTTTAGGACCTAAAGTGACCTTGACTGCGTTTGCTAAAATATTTACGCCGCGCGCCATACGGACACGAGCGTCATCACCGAATAATACGTCTTTTGCTGCCATTTTTTATTCCTAACTATGTTGTATTTGATTATGATTACAGCGTCTAGGTCTAACCTAAAACGCCCATGATGTCTTCTTCACGCATAACGATGAGATCGTCGCCGTCAACTTTAACTTCGTTGCCAGAATACTTGCCAAACAACACTTTATCGCCAACTTTAACTTCAAGAGCGCGCACGGTGCCATTGTCCAGTTGCTTGCCATTACCTACCGCCAAAATAACACCTTGGCTTGGTTTTTCAGCAGCAGAACCTGGCAATAAAATACCGCCGGCAGTTGTTGTTTCTTCTTCAACACGTTTGACTATGACTCTATCGTGTAACGGACGTATTTTCATCAATATCTCCTAACAGTAAAATTAAAGGTTAAATTCAGATTTAAATTTTAGCACTCACCGGCAACGAGTGCCAACAATAATCAGTTTTTGCAGTCTACCCCATTCTTTGGCATCATCTCTGCTCACAATACAGCAACAATAATGACTTATGAATGACAACCAACTACTGCGTTATAGCCGTCAAATCATGCTTCCTCAAATCGATATTGAGGGACAACAAAAACTTCTCGCTGCCAACGTACTGATTATCGGTGCGGGCGGACTCGGCTCCCCCGCCGCTATCTATCTTGCTGCGGCAGGTATCGGCACTATCACTATTTATGATAATGACGTCGTAGACTTATCCAATTTGCAAAGGCAGATTGCTCATCACACGCCAGATATTGGGACTGATAAAGTAATTTCAACCCGCCAAACGCTTAATAAACTAAATCCAGAAGTCAAGGTAAGAGCCATTAAACAAAGACTGGATGGTGAACAGCTTGATTTCGAAGTGAGACAAGCGGACGTGGTTTTGGACTGTAGCGACAATTTCTCTACGCGCTTTGCGATCAATAGCGCCTGCGTCAAACAGCAAACGCCACTGGTATCAGGCGCAGCCATTCGCTTTGAAGGTCAGGTGACTGTGTTCACGCCAGGAAAAAACGACAGTCCGTGCTACAACTGCCTGTACCACAATGACGGCGAAGAATTGCAAAACTGCGCCACCAACGGAGTTATAGCGCCAATCACCGGCATAGTCGGCAGCATTCAGGCACTGGAAGCAATGAAGCTGATCATGAATATCGGCGAAGCGTTAACCGGACGGTTATTACTGCTGGATGGATTAACGATGGAATGGAATACGATGAAACTGCGGAAAAATCCTGACTGTCCAACGTGCAGCGGCTGATAAACTTGCTGCGTAGGTAAGGGGCGTGAGCAGGAGCGATGAGCGTAAGCTTTAAAGCTTACCTTTTAAAATGAGAAGTTTCCAGGCAACTAACATCACCTGGAAAGCTCATCAAGAACATATTTTATTTTTTAGTGAATAACTCCTGAACCAATCTAATCGTTTTTTCTGCAAAATCGTTCACCACCGACGGACTATCGCCATGCGGCTCAATCTCACCGAATGGTTTGTCGCCTACTTTGGTAAACTTGTAAATAAAATAGCCCAGCGGCGCGAACGCCGCAGCAGCAACTATTAACATAATCAACCACAGTTCAGTAACTTCACCCATACCCCCCTCCTCATATTTTTATATGTGTATTATTATTTTAAAGGTGAAATAAGATAATACTCTTAACTTACGGTTAAAAAAACATCTTTCCCAACCCATCAAAATATCCTGTAATTTTAACCAGTTACCATTAATTTATTATCCCTGCATTACTGCCAAACAGCACATGAATCGTATAAAAGACAAGGTTTGTCGGCTTTCGTCGATGTCAAAAGTTGCGTAAAAAAATAGTTCATCGTATACTTCAATTCAGCTTACTTGATCAAGCTAGCATAATAATTTAAACACTTCTGGAGGTTCACAATGAAATGGGAAACACCAAGCTATACAGACCTGCGTTTCGGTTTTGAAGTAACAATGTATATCTACAATCGTTAATTCGATTTGGATCAAAAAGGGGCTCATCAAGAGCCCCTTTTTTTTGCCTGATACCTTTTATTCCCGTATCATTTAATCCTTATTCCCCATTTAAGTTACCTCCCAAACTATGAAGATCAGAGTTCTCGGTTCAGGTGCAGGCGGCGGTTTTCCTCAATGGAACTGCAACTGCCATAATTGCCACCGCTTGCGACATAAAGAAATGAACGGCACAGCCCGTACTCAGTCATCCATTGCGGTAAGTACTGACAACAAAAACTGGCTGCTGTTTAATACTTCCCCCGACATTCGTGCCCAACTGGAAGCCTTTCCCGCTATCCAGCCTAAAGAAGGCGTTCGCGATACCGGCATTAAGGCGATTATGTTGATCGACAGTCAGATCGACCATACCACTGGCATGCTGATGCTCAGAGAGGGCAAGCCGCTAGATGTGTACTGTACGGAAATGGTCAAGCAAGATCTGACCACCGGCTTCCCGCTATTCAACATGCTGGCAGATTACTGCACCGTCAACCATCACCCGATTCCTTTCGATGGCAGCGGTTTTACTATTCCAGGCATTGACGACTTGCGCTTTTTTACCCAAGCCTTAAAAAGCAAGGCACCGCCCTATTCTCCGCATCGGCATGATCCCCATGACGGCGACAATATCGGCGTGATCATCGAACAAATCTCTACTGGCAAAAAAGTGTTTTATTCTCCGGGCCTAGGCGAAATAGAACCGCATGTGATGGCAGCCATGCAAACCGTTGATTGTATACTGGTGGACGGTACTTTCTGGACCGATGATGAAATGTGCACACAAAACATCAGCCATAAAAAAGCCCGCGAAATCGGCCACTTGCCTCAATCCGGTGCAGGCGGGATGATAGAAGTCCTAAATGGCGTTGCTCAAGCTCGCAAAATATTGATCCACATCAACAACACCAACCCGATCTTAGACGACGATTCCGAACAACGTAAAATACTCGATGCCGCTGGCATTGAAGTATCCTACGACGGCTTGGAAATCGATTTATAAAGGATGCACCATGAGCAGCGATAATCAAGCCTGGACCAGAGAACAATTTGAAGCCGAACTGCGCGGCATGGAAACTCATTACCATATTCATCATCCTTACCATACGCTGATGAACGCAGGCAAACTCACCAAAGCGCAATTGCAGGGCTGGGTTGCCAACCGTTTTTATTATCAGGTCTGCATTCCGATTAAGGATGCCAATATCTTGGCTAATTGCCCCGATCGCGAAACCCGCGCCAAATGGGTACAACGGATTATGGATCATGACGGATACCCCGGCGATCCAGGCGGCATTGAAGCCTGGATACAACTGGGCATGGCTGTCGGTTTGACCCGGGAAGACATCACCTCATTAAAATTCGTACTACCGGGCGTGCGTTTTTCGGTCGATGCCTATGTTAATTTTGCTCGAAGAGCCGAATGGCATGAAGCGGCAAGCTCTTCGTTAACCGAACTGTTTGCCCCTAAAATTCACCAGCAGCGTTTGGACAACTGGCCGGAACACTACCCATGGATTGATCAGGAAGGTTATATCTATTTCCGCAAACGCCTGACCGAGGCGCGACGAGATGTCGAACACGGTCTCGCGATCACGCTGGACTGGTATAAAACCCGCGAACAACAAGACCGCATGATTCAAATCCTAAAATTTAAACTGGATGTCTTGTGGACAATGGCAGATGCGATGTATATGGCTTATATTCACGAAATGCCGCCTTATTTTACTGTTGAAAAATGAGCATTAATCCAGATCAAATCATCAAATTTTCTCCCATGCACCGTCTGCAATGGGAAGAAGTACAACAGAAAGATGTTATTCTCTATCCAGAAGGCATGGTAGAGCTTAACCAAAGCTCTGCGGAAATCCTGAAGATGTGCGACGGCACCCGCAACCTTACCCAAATCGTCAGCGATCTGGAACAGCAATTTGCAACAACTGGTCTCGTCAATGACATCACCGCTTTCCTGGAGGTCGCTTTAAAAAATGGCTGGATCCAACAAAAATAACATCACCCCTCCTCGCTGGTTGCTGGCGGAATTGACTTATGCCTGCCCGCTACAATGCCCTTATTGTTCCAACCCGATTGACTATGCGAAATATCAATCCGAACTGGATACCGAGGACTGGAAGCGCGTACTCACACAAGCCCGAAAAATGGGCGCAGTGCAACTGGGTTTTTCCGGCGGCGAACCGTTAACCCGCAAAGATCTGCCCGAACTGGTTAAACACGCAAGGGGCCTGGGTTATTATTCCAACCTGATTACTTCAGGCTATGGACTAACCGAAGAAAAAATCATCGAACTCAAAGAAGCCGGGCTAGATCATATCCAAGTCAGTATCCAGGCCAGCAGCCAAGAACTGAATGATCATATAGCCGGTACTGAATCATTCCAGCATAAAAAAGAAGTCGCCCATCTGGTCAAAAAACACGGCTACCCAATGGTCTTGTGTGTAGTCATACACCGCGAAAATATCCACCAGATGCCGCAAATACTGGAAATGGCAGAAGAACTGGGCGCAGATTATCTGGAACTGGCGAACACCCAGTATTACGGCTGGGCACATGCCAACCGCGATTTATTGCTGCCCACCAAAGAACAGTTCGAACAGGCCGAACAAATCGCCCAGGCTTTTAAAGAAAAAGTCGCCGGTAAAATGAAGATCTATTATGTAGTGCCAGATTTTCATGAAGACCGGCCCAAAGCCTGTATGAACGGCTGGGGAACAACCTTCTTAACCATCGCACCGGACGGTGTAGCCCTACCCTGTCATTCGGCCCGAGAACTACCCGGACTGGATTGTCCCAATGTGAAAGACTACAGCATTGATCAAATCTGGAATGAATCCAAAGCCTTCAATTTTTTCCGAGGCTATGAATGGATGAAAGAACCGTGTAGCAGCTGCGATGAAAAAGAAAAAGATTTCGGCGGCTGCCGTTGCCAGGCTTATCTGTTAACGGGTGATATGTACGCTGCCGACCCGGTGTGCAGCAAATCGCCCAATCACTCTGTGATTCAGGAAGCGATAGACTCAGCTAGAGCCAGTGCTTTATCTGACCATGAAAAGCCGTTGATATTTCGTAACAGCAAAAACTCCAAAAAACTGTCTTAAACATAGAGGCGTTGCCAAGTAACGCCTCTTATTCAATCAACAAGGCATCAGAAAAACCTTGTAACTGTCGTAATAATTGATTATCCGGTTGTAACCCGCGCAATAAAAAAAGCAGATTATTTGCCTCGCTCAATTGCCTTTGCGCCAACAATACCAGCACCTTCTGCCCTTGTTGCTGAATAATAAAACCGCAAAAAGTCAACGCTGATGAGGTCTGTTTAAGACGCAAGGATTTAGTTAAAGCCAGCACTGCCAGTGTTGGCTCACACTCAGACCAAAAACGCACAGCATGGGCCAGCCAATGTTGTGCGTATTGCTCGCTGCGGGTAACGCCGCCTAAATCCGCCTGGCAACGAGGGCAAACGACAGCCCCCGTTAATCGCGCCATACAGCTGGGGCAGCGTTCCATCAGGACTCCAGGTAGTAAATAATATCAGCTAACTTTGTGGTCGTCTCTTTTAGCCGGTCACTATAACCTTCGGTAATGCAGGTATGAATATCCTCGATTAAATCGATCATATCTTCTTTGTCTTCATTGGACGTCTTGTCGAATAAGTCTTGAGCTTTGGCGACCAGTTTACGCGCCTCAACGACGTCCGGCTGCTCAGTCTTAGCCGGTTCGGTATAAACAACGCTTCCGGTATCAGCTTGACCGAATAATTTATTGACCCGATGCCTGGCCGTATCCAGCGCTTCATACTCGAAACGGGACAGGGCATTTTGAATGGTGATGGATTTTTCCAGTCCGCTGGCTTTTTCCTGTGCCGAAACCTGTAATATGCCGTTAAGATCAAGCGCCAAGGTGATCGTTATAATGTTACCCGCCTCGACATCCTGCAAACCTTCAACCAAAAATGCACCAATTTTTATATTGTTTAAGGCATCCGCGTCTTCGCCCTGGTAGACAGTTATCTCGACAGTTTTTTGGCCATCATGATGGGTGGCGAAAGCTTCGGTTTTACGAATCGGCAGAGCGCTGTTCTTGTGAATAATCGGCACAAATTTGAACGGATAATACTCCCCGTCCAAATAGCCCAGCGCACTGGTGCCGTAAGTATAAGGCGTAATATCGACCAGTACCGCATCCACTTTTTGACCGCTGATCATGGCTGCCTGAGCTGCAGCACCCATCGCGACGCATAAATCCGGATCGACTTCGCTATGCGGCTCAAAACCGAATTCATCAAACAGCCGTTCGCGTATGCAAGGCGTGCGTGTGGAGCCACCGACCAGAACGATTTCATCAATATCGGACGCTGTTAATTTCGCGCCTTTCAGGGCAATATGCACAGCATCAATAGTCGCATTAATGTAATCCTCAATCATGTTCTCGTAATCAAGGCGAGACAACTCTAAAGACAAATGCACGGCAGCACCTTCATGCTCCAGCAGGTATTCCTCTTCGATGATGGCAAACGGTTGATCGGAAAGTACGAATTTTGCATTTTCCGCCGCACGGGTAATACGCGCCAGTGCTTTACTGTGCTGGCGGGCGTCGACCCCTTTAGTTTCGCTCAGATGATCAAGGATATATTCGATAATCTGTTGGTCAAAGTCATCTCCGCCCAAGTGATTGTCGCCATGACTGGATAAGACCTCGACAACACCCGCTTCGATATTGACCACCGAGACATCAAAAGTACCGCCGCCCAAGTCATAAACCAGCATCCGCTTTTGTTGGGCTTGATTGCCGCCATAAGCCAGCGCTGCTGCGGTCGGTTCATTGATCATGCGCACCACTTCCAAGCCGGCAATTTCTCCAGCCTCACGCGTGGCCTGACGCTGCGCGTCAGAAAAATACGCCGGCACGGTAATCACAGCTTTATTGATCGGTTGCTTGACGTATTGTTCCGCAATGGCTTTCAGGCGTTTCAAGATAATCGCGGAAATTTCCTGAGGCGCGTAATCATGTCCGGCCAAATCCACTTTTATATCCTGCCCCATCAGGCGCTTAATAGATTTAACCGTCCGTTCGGGATAAACCAGATATTGATTTCTGGCAGTTTCACCGACCAAAATATCGCCCTGATCGTCAATGCCGACAACAGACGGTAGGATTTTCCTACCGTTGTCGGTAATGACATGAACTTGCCCGTTTTCAACAATGGCAACCTCCGAGTTGGTGGTACCCAAATCAATGCCGACAATGATTTCGCTCATAAAATAATCCCTAGTTAGTTATAGTTTATTGACTTTGACTTCTGCAAGGCGGAGCACCTGATCGTCGAAAAGAAAACCTTTACGCAGTTCCTCAATGACTACGCCGTTATCCAGTTTGGTATCACGGGCGATTTCAACCGCCGTCATGGTGCGCGGATCCAGCATTTTGCCGACACACCCTATAGGAATAACATGATACCGCTGCAACAGCTGTTCAAAGCGTCTTAGGGTCATGGTTTGGCCTTGTTTAAAGGACTCGATAAAATCGACATCCTGTTTTTTAGAATGGCTAAACAACGCGGCCACCGGATGGTAGTTTTGCAACATACCGAAACCTACCGTCAACCGGTCATAAACATCGACCAGCTCCAACAGTACGGACCGCAAGACTTCGCTACGCTGTTGCTGCAATTGTATTTGATGCGTAGCAAGCTCATCGATAAGTGCTTTATTATCAGACTGAATAGCCGCCAATGCTGCACCGAGCGTATCCAGCGTACTTTTAAAATGGCGCGATTCGGCTTTGACTTCGGCTTTTAATCCGGCCATTTCACCGAGCAAAGTCGCCAAATCCGGCTGTGTGTCGCCGTGCGCTTGATCCAGATCGGTCTGATCCAAATAGCTTTGGAATTCTTCCAGCAAGCGCTTTTTTTGTGCCTCACTCATCATGATGCCTTTATCAATTCAGGCACGGAGATGATAAATCTTTTGTCGTCGATACTGGCGCGCAATAATTTATTGAAATGCTCGGAACTGATTGATGTCGCTCGCTCGGAACTGAAAGCGTGGTCGAGCAGGCTATTAAAATCAGCTTCCGGCAGCGTAAACAGAGCATATTTTGTGCGGCAACTCAGGTCTTTAATGGACTCATACGCCTGCTGTATTTGCTGGAATTGTTCATGATGATGATCCGGCGGAAATTGCTTAACTTTGTGCAAATAAGCCTGTTTGATTTCGGTGTCGGTCGCTTGTTCAGCCACGTCGAGCATAGCGTAAGGTGTTTTCATCAACATTAACCTGCATTAAAAAAACGGAAAAGAGGGCGGCTTAGCGTTTGTATCAATATTGTTATGCCTGAGAATTTCGTCAGCGGTAACCCCAATATCTATACCCAGTTCATTAGCGGCTTGTAACATTAAAATCCCAAATAATGCGTTCGGATTTAGAAAAATGATACTGACATCCATTTTATTAGGCAGTAATTTACCCAGTATCTTCATCGTCCGTTCCGGCGAATTTTTTCCCATAAATTCCTCCATTTTTCTTTGCATTTTATTGATGATATTTGCAGGAAGATGACTGAACAAATCAATCGGCGAACTGTCAAACACATCAAAATCGTCCTCGTTCTCATCGTCATCATCAAAGAAAATCCCACCAAATGGATGTTGCGCTTGATAATAGCGATCAATGAATTTGCTAATCAACATAACTACACGTGGGTCGGGTTCTTCATTATCCGATTTAAACTGTTGTTGGAGTTGATAAATATTAAAGTTTGAGCATTGTTCAGCATTTCCATTCACTTCTGCATAAATCTTATAAAACACCCAAATTGGCTTGCGCCATTGCGACAGCCCAATCTTGGCGCAATGGCGCAACAATTCAAAATGCTCAATGTTGTCTAAACATTGGCATAGCGTCAACAATGCCTCTTCACTATAATTTTGCTGCTTAACCGATTGCTTGATTATCGGCTTTATTTTTTCTAGCGCCTTATGTAAGGCTGCCTGATTATCGCTGTGATATTGCTGAATCAGCTGAACCAGACGTGTTATTTCCTGTTCCGACAACAGATAATTTTTTGCCAGCGGCGGCAACTCTTTCACAATAGAAGGCAGGGTCAAACCCAGCAACAACGCCTCCATGATGACAGAAAAATGCGCGCATACGATGCCATCATTGCTACCCTGCACTACGCCGACAATTTGCTGCAAACCTTGTTTTTTGTCTTCCGCAACCAACACAAAAAAACCGCGCATTAATTGCGCCTGGGTTTGATAACGTTTACCGATAGTCAGTTTTTCCGCCCGCTGAATTTCCTTGTCGGCCAGATGAAGCTTCTTGGCTTTAATCAGTTTGCGCGCATGGGATAAATGACCGATAAATAAAACATGTTTAGCAAAGGTATTTACCGGATCGATTTCCAGGATAGTCTGGGCATACTGAGTCGCCTTTTTAAAGGCTTTATTCGCGGTTGCGGCCTTGATCGCCAGCATCAATAAATCAACATCTTGCGGGAAATTTTTAATACCTTTATCCAGCCATTGCTTATAATTATCGGCTTGTTGGGGTTCATGTTCTAAATAATCAAGAATTTTTAAATAACTCTCGCAGTCGTTCGGATCATAATCCAGGCTGCTTATCAGCCATGTTACGCCGTCTTTCGGTGTCTGCTGAAATACGGCAAGATGGCGCATAATCAGCGCAATCTTAAACGCGCCGGACTCACCTTGTTTTTTCAACAGGGAAATGCCTTGTTTCCAGTAATATTCAGCACCATCGCTATCACGATCCTGCTCACAATTTAGCGCCTTTAACCGGAACTGATCAAACTCATCTAGCGCACCGAAATACTGGTTAAAATGGCGCTGCCCTGCTGGATATTTAACCAGTGCCGCACGGCAATAAGCCCGAGCCAAATCCAATCCAAATAGCTCCCGATATTGAATAGCGCAATTGAATTTTATTTTGTCGGATAAATGATCTTTTTGTTTAACCCATAGTTCCAGCAATTCAGACTGTTTTTTACTGAATTTCTTGATGACGCCGATAATCTGCCGCTGTTTATAGTCGTATTGTAATAAATCATGAACCAGCACCGAACCGTCATGCGTAGTCGCAAGCAACAACTTAGCGGCTTGTTGGTACGGGGATCCGGAGGGAATTCTTGTTAACAGCGTTTGCGCCTGCTCTATCGATTCGGGTAATGTTAGAGCCGCTTTCAGTAGCGTACGAAAATCACGGAACGCGGAGCGAAACGGCAGTTGCTTTAATACTTGCTCAAGCTCTTCTGACTGATTGTGTTGATAAGCGGTTAGCGCGGTTCTGACTACGCCTAAATGCGCTATAAAAACCGAATCTTTCGGCAACAACCCTTCAAGCTCTGGTTTATCGGTAATAATCAGCAAGCCCAGCAAACTGGCAAGATCAGGGTAATGCTCGTCCAGTTGTTGTGCCGATAGCTGGCTTAAACAGGTTTTAACTTTGGCTATATTGTTGGTTTGAAACAGCCAGCCGATATAACAACCATAACCTTGATAGGGTTGCTCGGCATTTTGCGCATAATTTTCCCATAACACCACCGCTTCTTTACACATGCCTTTTTCTACGAATGATAAGGCTCGGTGGTAGTAACACTCCGCCAATGCCACCCGCCACGCTTTATTGTCGGTCTGCTTTAATAATTGCTTATACAGCTCAATGGCTTCCTTATACTGCCCTACTTTTTGTTTGGCTAACGCCAGCGCAGCCATAGATGCATTATCAGTGTTATCGAGTTTAGATTTGATGGATATTCTCTTCTTCATAGCAAATCGCTTCCTGCACTCAGTGTAAGTAAATAATGGGGAGTGTTATTGTAATGATGTTGAGATTATTCAGCTAACCCTTCCCAAGGCGTGTACAAGCCGTCGACATTAACCCCGAACATATCTAAAACTCGACCGACAGTTTCATCAACCATCGCCGCCAATGAATCCGATTTGCTGTAAAAAGCAGGCATCGGCGGGAACATGATGCCGCCCATTTCGGTCACACTCGCCATGTTACGGATATGCGCCAGATTTAACGGTGTTTCGCGAGGCATGACTACCAAGCGTCGGCGCTCTTTTAGCACCACGTCAGCCGAGCGTGAAATCAGATTATCGCCAAAACCATGTGCAACCGCAGATAATGTTTTCATTGAACATGGCGCGATAATCATGCCTTCGGTTTTAAAACCACCGCTGGAAATACTCGCGGCAATATCGTTAATACCATGAGTAACATCGGCCAACTTAAACAGCTCAGCTCGCTTCATACCCATTTCATAGGTTAAATTGACCACGCCGGACGAAGAGATGACCAAATGCGTTTCCCATTCGTCTTGGGCTTGCAAAACTTGCAGCATTCTTACCCCATAAACCGCACCGGTTGCACCGGTCATGGCGATGATCAAGCGTTTTTTTCGATTCATTTTTTGTATGGCTCAATTAAATGTATGCTGACTTCACTTGCATTTTATCCTGATTCCCACGCCGGAGCGTGGGAACCAGAAAATAGTCTGCCTCGTGCTGACTACTCCCCCGCCCTAACATCAAACTCAATCTTCCATCGACCGTTGTCTTTTTGGGAAACAGCTTGCAGTTCCAAGGTACCGACTTCGGTCACAGCTGCACACAAATGTACCGGCACCACTTCGCCGGACCTGCGGCCTTCTTCCGATAAGGTGATTTCAATCTCCTCCAGTTCGTCCAGCTCTTCGTCAGTCCAATAATCCAGACGGGTACCCACCTTATCCTCGCGCCGGGTATTAGAGGCAAAAAAGCGAAACCGTACCGGCTCGCCAATCACCAAACCGAATTCATCATCCGGCAATTCCTGTTGTGTACCTTCTTCCATGCCGAACGGAGCAATACACAAGGCCTGAATTTCCGGTGACATACCGGGCACTGCGGGCATCGCGCTTTCTATACCAACATAATAAGAGGCTGCCGTGCCGCCTTTAATACGCACACCCTTGCCTTTGCGAACATAGCCGTAATAAGCTGCGCCACGGGCGACGGCCAGATCAAGATCGGCACCTTCCAATAATCGAGCTTCGGGAGCCTTCTCCGCGCTCAACCACGAATTTAACACCTGCATTAACCGGTCAGCCAAGGCATCGGCTTTTAGCACGCCGCCGTTAAACAACACCGCAGTAGGATGCAAAAAGCTCGCATGTTCCGGCAGATGAATATCGCTCAACTCGTCGGTAGCGCCTTGCTGCTTGGTCAAAAACGCCGCCAGATGACGCGTAATACCGGCATCCTGGGCATAAGGCAAACCGGCGGTTCTTAAGCCGGTACGGGGACGACTCACAGGCTTGTCGCTGACGACTACCTTCGGCAAAAATCCTTCAATCAACACACGATTAACTTCTTCACGGGTTAATTCGCTGCGCAAGGTGCCGCCAATCAGCGAAGAACCTCTACTTGCCACTACCAGCGGGATATTATCGGCTTCGTTATTAGTGAAGATTTTTTCTTTCGCATCGCGACAGCTGTGGGTCAACGCCTGAATCTGCCAAGGCTCCAAGCGTTTGCCGTCTTGTTCCAGCTTGGCTTTAACCGTATAGGCTAAAGCCAAATCCATGTTGTCGCCGCCCAGCAAAATATGATCGCCAACCGCCACCCGGGTCAGTTCGAGATTGCCCTCTTGCTGGGTAACCGCTATCAAGGATAAATCGGTGGTGCCGCCGCCGACATCGATAACTAGGATAATATCGCCGACTTCCGCATGATTGCGCCAATCACCGTGGCTTTTCTCTATCCAGCTGTATAACGCTGCCTGCGGTTCTTCCAGAAGAATTGCCTGGGTAAGACCTACGGCACGCGCGGCTTCAGCCGTCAGCTCACGTGCCGCAGGATCGAATGAAGCCGGCACAGTAATAACAACATCCTGCTGATCCAGCGGCGCATCGGGGAACTGACTTTGCCAGGCATCACGCAAATGTTGCAGGTACGCGGTCGTTGCCTGAAACGGCGAAACACGTTCGACTTCGTCAGGGGCTTCAGCGGGTAAAATGGGGGCTTTGCAATCTACGCCGGTATGGCATAACCAGCTTTTAGCGCTAGCCACCAGCCGTATCGGGGTTTTGCTGCCCAAGTTGCGGGCAATTTCGCCAACCAGATAATCCGGTTTTGCAATCCAGGGTAAAGAAGTAGAATCTTCTGCCAATTCGGCTGGATGAGCCTGATATAAGAACGACGGCAACTGTGGTTTGTCTTCAACCGAACCGGGAGAAGTCAATTGCGGTATTGCCATGACTTGCGGCGAGAAGCCTTCATCGTCAATATGTTCCAGCTCGGCATAAGACAAGACGCAATGGGTGGTACCCAAATCGATACCGACAGAAAACCGTATTCCCTGTTGCGCAGGTTCAACAACAACTTCATCCGGTTGATTTTCTAATTCCGCGACTACCGCATCTTCTTTAACCGGTTGTGAACCAAACAACTCTTTCATAACTCAACCTCTGCCGGCGCAACAATAGCCGCGTTATGCCCTGACGTCAGTTTGGGCAACCTGATACCGGTCACTTGCCAACCCTTATGCACCAGCGTACCGGTAAAAGGCGCCAGGCCGACGATATTGCCGGTTAAACGCACCGTAGCCGCATCAAAGCCCTGCGGCAGAGTGATTTTACTGCCTTCCTGTTCACTACGAACGGTAGCCAAGGTAAAGTGTTCATTAATTGCCTTATTACAGCCTTCATGCACAACACGGGCAGCAACACCAATATCCGCATCGCTGAAAGCTGCAATATCTTCTTTAATGAAATCGATAAAGCGCGCTTCTTTTTGCAATAAACCCAGCAATTGCAAGGCTGCATCAGGCGTTGCCTCTTTTAACACCACAGGTTCCGGCGCAGGCGCATGAACCAGCTTTTCAACTTCGACAATTTTCTCAACGATTTTTACCACCGGTTCAGGCGTCGGTGCAGCGGGCAAAACAGCCGGTTTTTTCTTGCAACGCATCAGACTGATCAGCATCGACAGTAACAATACGATTAAAATCAGCGCCAACAAGGCCACAGTACCCGCCAAACAAACATGCCAGAGATCGAATGTAGTGGGTTTCAAGGATAAATCAATTGCATAAGTATTCATTAATCGAGACTCTTATAGTTATTGTTGACCGGATTTTCTGGCGGCTTCACCAAACATCATACCTTGCAGTACATTACGCGTAGTTTGCATGCGCATCTGTCTTAAATGGCGGTCGGCAACGATGCCGGGCACGTTTTCAGTCAGATAGACTTCGCGCATTTGGGATAAAATCGATTCGCATTGTTTCATGATCGCTTCCGTCGCCCGACGACTCTCCTGCTGTTGATGAGCAGGCTTTTGCATTTCAGCTGAAACACACATTTTATATTGATACCCCGCATCCTGAATCTTCTTAATTGTGGCATCGGACAGCGTGGTGTTATGCCATTCATTTTTGGCATCATCAGCAAAAGCGGTTGCTGCCGACAACAAAACAGTTAAGAAAAGAATCTTTTTCATGGTATTTCCCGATATGGTTAATCAAATTCTGAGCGCTTGATTTTACGCGAACTGGTCAAAAATAAATAACATTTGTCAGCCTTATAAAAAGTACGCAATAGATTGGCTCTCGTTTATTTTAAACATAAAGCGTCACCCTTACTGACAATGCGCCCGTTTTTCTGTCTTTCAAGGGTATGAACGGTTGTAGTCGTACTTTTTTACAGGTATTGCACCTAAATGTGCGGGGTTATAATTCAGTAAGTAAGCTACGGGGAAATACGGCATAAAATCCGGCTTGGACGCCTTGAATTCAGATAATAAATGCAAGGCTTATTAAAAAAGTTAGATGCTATACTTTAACGAAATAACCTAATAACCTAATAACAGCTGAGCAGATAAAGTTATATGGATAAAGATTCAATCGCCCAGAATACATTACGAGCAGAAGCTGAGGCGCGGATCTGCCATGCACCGGCAACAACACTAGTGAATTGCACTGCCGAAAAATTACTGCATGAACTCCAAGTACACCAGATTGAACTGGAAATGCAAATTGAAGAACTGAGACGCGCTCATTTCGATTTGGATGAATCCCGCGACCGTTATATTGATCTCTATGATTTTTCTCCGGTCGGTTACCTCACTATCACCCAAGCCGGTTTGATCGCTGAGATCAACCTCACTGCGGCCAAATTACTGGGTATAGATCGTCGTGAACTGCTATATCGTCGTTTTTCAGCTTTTGTGCTACCCAAAGACGGTGACCGTTGGCATCTTTTCTTTGTTGGCATTGTAAAGCACAACCCGCACAAGAATATCGAGCTAACCTTGAAACACAGTGACGGCGCCGAATTTCCTGTTCAGCTGAATGGCCTGCTGGTAACGTCTGGCGACCTAGATTCAAATGTACGTATCACGCTTACCGACATCACCGAAAGCAGACGGGCCATCGCGCATTTGTCTGAGGTCGAGATGAAAGCGGCTCTAAGCCTCACTAATGCCGAGATGGGGTCCTGGGAATGGAATATCGAAACCGGACGAATCATTTTCAATGAACGTTGGGCCAAGATGCGCGGTTACCGGCTGGACGAAAAAGAACGCTATTTCAGCGACTGGGAAAACGATATCCACCCTGATGACCTCCAAGCCTATCATGCGGCGCTGACCGCGCATTTAGAAAGTCACACGCTATTTTTTCAGGCTGAATATCGCGTTCGCACCCAATCGGGATCATGGCTTTGGCTATTGGATCGCGGTGCCGTGATCAAGCGCGATACTGACGGAACCCCGCTGCGTATGGCAGGTATCGAAATGGACATCAGCAAACGTAAGTGTAATGAGGAGAAGCTTCGCATCGCCGCTATCGCCTTTGAGTCGCAAGAGGGCATGTTTGTCACTAACGCCAATGCCGTCATCATGGAAGTCAATCAAGCTTTTACCCGCGTGACCGGTTACAGTGCAGCAGAAGCCATCGGCCAGAAACCGAGCATGCTCAGTTCTGGACGGCACGACCAAGTGTTCTATCAAAACATGTGGCGGATTCTAAAGAATAAAGGTTTCTGGCAGGGCGACATATGGAATCGGCGCAAAGATGGCGTTATTTATCCTGAGCGACTCAATCTTTCTGCTGTTTATTCACCCGCCGGGGTCATCAGTCATTACGTCGCTTCCTTTGCCGACATCACCGGTGAAAAGGAGTCAATTGCCAAAATTCACCAGCTGGCCTATTACGATCCACTCACCGGACTGCCCAATCGCCGCCTGTTTCAAGAACATTTGGAAAAAGCGTTTCTTCTTAGCGACAGAAGTGAAAAGTATAATGCCTTGCTGTTCATCGATCTGGATAATTTTAAAGCGCTGAATGACACACTGGGGCACGATATGGGGGATCTGCTATTAACACAGACTGGAGCTCGTCTTTTGGGTTGCATACGCAAGGGCGATACCGTAGCTCGCTTGGGAGGCGATGAGTTTGTCGTCATCCTGGAAGAGTTGAGCCCGACTTGCACGGATGCCGTCAATCAGGCCAAGGATATTGGTGAAAAGATTATCCTGGCCCTTAATCAAAACTATCAGCTCGACCATAGTCACTACCACAGCACCCCAAGTATCGGCATTACCTTGTTCAATAGCAGCAAGAAGTCCATCGATGACCTACTGAAACAGGCAGATATCGCCATGTATGCAGCCAAGGCAGGGGGACGCAATACCTTACGTTTTTTTGATCCGGAGATGCAGACTACGATTATGGCCCGCGCGAGTCTGGAAGCGGATTTGATCCAAGCACTGAAGAGCGATCAATTCAAACTTTACTTTCAGTTGCAAGCAACCCATGACCGCCGGATTATCGGTGCCGAAGTGCTGTTGCGTTGGGAGCACCCTGAACGCGGCTTGGTTTCACCGCTCGACTTCATTCCACTGGCTGAAGAAACCCGATTGATCCTGCCCATAGGCCTGTGGGTGTTGGAAACAGCCTGCGCCCAACTAAAAAGTTGGGCGGATATGCCCCATACCCGGCATTTGCAACTTGCCGTTAATGTCAGCGCTCATCAGTTCCATGAAGCCAGTTTTATCGAGCAGGTTTCTGCCATGTTAGAAAAATATGCCATCCAACCTGATCGACTCAAACTCGAACTGACTGAAAGTCTGGTACTCGACAACATAAAAGAGGCTATCATTAAAATGCACGCTCTCAAAAAAATCGGGGTGCGTTTTTCGATGGATGATTTCGGCACCGGCTATTCATCGCTGGCTTACCTGACACAGCTGCCGTTTGATCAGCTGAAGATTGATCAGTCCTTCGTACACAATATTGGTGTCAAGCTTACCGATACCGTGATTGTGCAAACCATTATCGGTATGGCCAACAATCTTGGCATGGAGGTGATTGCTGAGGGCGTAGAAACAGAAGAGCAACGCGCATTTTTGGAGCGTCACGGTTGCCCGGCTATTCAGGGTTACTTATTCAGCAAGCCAGTCCCGATTGAGCAGTTTGAGTTGTTACTGAAACAAAGCTGGTTACCGTCTAATTAAGTGTTTTATTCCTTGCCCACAAACACGTTCAATTATGTTCATTTACTCATTACCCTTATTTTTCGCCCATATTGGTTTAGCCAGTCCGCTAGATTTGCTGATTATGTTTATAGCCCTGTTTATGGTTCTATTTATCAGCTCACTGTTTTTCGGAGGAGATCAACAGAAAAAATCCGTTGACAACTATCTGTTGGCTGCATGGAATGGCGGTGTGGCACTCAAGTGGGCGTTCTGGCCTTTTTTTCTTATCCTGAACATTTGTTTATACGCCGCAGACACGCTGGTAAAAGTCGGTATGTTTACCGTATCCGGCTGGGATGATGTGCATTTGATGCTATTACTGCCGATTATCTGGTGGACAACCGCTGTTTGGCGATGCTCGCCCAATACCGCGCTAAGCGTTTGGGCGGCGTGCGCTCGATTGCTGACGGTCAGCGTATTTTTCGAATATAGTTTGAAGCTATTGATACGTATAGACTACCCGAGAATATTTTTTGGCTGTGATGAGTTGTTACTGGATTATGGCAGCTGCTTTTAAGTCGCACTTTATTCCCTCACCAGAGAAAAAATTATTTGAGCGTCGCTAAGCAGTTAATTCGAACCCAGTTCTTTTGATGCTGCGGCCACGGGTTGCTCAAGACCTGCCGCCTTCAGCAGTTGCACCAGCTCAACCGAGGTTTGCACCGCCGGTTGCGGCCCCTCTATTTTTTGTTGTGTCCAGTCCACGGCCTCTCCTGATCCCCACGACACCAGAGAAGCCAGCACAAACACCAATGTGCCGCGTGTCATGCCTTTAGGTAAACCTTGTTCTTCCAGATAGCGGTGGAGATACCGAACTGCGATGAAGAACACCAGCGTGGAGATGATCAGGTTCCATAAGGAAGGTAGCGTGAACATTATCGAGTTTTCTCCTGTGTTGGTATGTTATTTTGCAATGTTGCCGTTAAATTCTGCTTCGAGCGTTAAGAACCGATCTTTCCAGTAGTTAGCCGTGTTAATCGCTTCCTCCTTGGCAGTCATCAAGCTATTGATGCGTTCGTTTAAATCCCTGTTCAGCTCGGTTAATCGCTTAACTTGTTCAAGCGAGGCTGAAATCCTGTCGTCAGACTCGAACACTTTCATCATTACCTTGTTATCAGCTTCTAACGCCTGTATCGCACTTTGTTGTTGGTCAATAATGCCGCTCTGGCTGTCCCCAGCTTCCGGCTCGACAGTTGGAACCGGCTCGGGCTTGGATACTACAGGCTTAGGCGGAGAAATTTCTTTAATGGCTTTATTCAGACTTTTTTTGCCGTCTATAACTTCCTTGACCAGTTCCGCGGGGGCTTCCTTAACCAGCTTATCGGCCAACTGTTGAGTACGATGTCCTACCCCGGATTGCTTAGCCCTGGATGTTGCGCTGTCTAACTGCGCAACATCCTGCAATCGGGCGTTATTATCCTGTGCCTGAGCATTTACCCAGCTTTGGGATGCCGATACGATAGCCGCAGACTGCCCCTGAGTTAAGTGTCTACGATGTAAATTTGACGACAAGATAAATTGTGTCGGATTGGAGCCGGTGTACTCAATAATGACCGGAGCAATACCCAGCTCACATAGCGCACGATAGCGATTGCCGCCATCCAGAATCATGCCGTCCAGCGTGTAGATAGGATGTGTTTGTCCGTTAATCTGTATATTTTCTTTAAGTGAAATAAACTCGGCATCAGACATTCGTGGGAAGTAAGTGCAAAGCGGGTGCAGTTCTATGGTTTGAATAGTGTTATCAGTCATTTATCAGCCTTAATTTAAGCCTGCCAGTATACCATGCTCACATCGCGATATATCCGCTATCAAATAGACTGTTACAACCCTAAAACCGGCTTTAGTTTAAAACTAAAACTTTCAATGACCACCTAAATAACACCTTCTTGCGTCACACGCCAAGCCGAAGCCAACGCTGGACAAGCGATTGCCTGCGGAAATTTCGGCATGGGGAAATGTACGGCGCGTGATGTGTTGAATCATCGGAATAGCGGTACCGCCGCCAGTTAAAATTACCAGCGCCACATCGTCTGCTTTCACGCCGGCCATCACCACGCATTCATCAATCGTTTTTTGGATGCTTTCGATATTTCCATAGAGACTATCCTCCAGCTCTGCCCGACCTATAGGCGCTTGCAAATTTGCTTCAATAAAAGCAAGATCGGCTGTTGTTTGCTCGCTTGAACTCAGTTGAATTTTGCTTTCCTCAACTCTGGCCATCAAGGTATGCCCCAGTTCTTCCTCTACAATCGACAGCAATCGATGGGTAAGAACCTTATCATTTGATTGACTGATTAATGCCCTTAAATCCCTTTTATATTTTTTCGTATACATGTACTGGATTTTACTCAATTCTGAAAGATCGAAAAAAGGCGTTATCGGAAAACCCAGCCCCTTAGAACCCCAAAAAGAACCTAATCCTAACAACGGCATAAAACATTTCAAGCTCAATGATCGATCAAAATCATTACCCCCAATCCGAGTCCCCGCATTAGCCAGAATATCCTCCTGGCGATCCTGTTTTTTGATGTAACGCCCGGATAATCGCATTATCGTAAAGTCCGAGGTACCGCCGCCAATGTCGATAACGACCGCTAACCTTTCGCTATCGCCACTGTTTAATTCATGCGCAAACGCGGCAGCAATAGGTTCATATTGAAAGCGAATATTTTTAAAACCGGCGGATACGAATATGGCCTCAAGCTGGCCTTCTGCCTCCTTGTCTGCTTTGTCATTGCCATCGATAAAATGAACCGGCCGTCCGGCAACGACATTTTCGATGTTTCTGTCAGCCAATAACTCTGCTTTATTTTTTATATGCTCAATAAAATGGCCAATAATGTGTTCGAACCGGGTTGTTCTTCCGCTTATCGTCGTTCCTTCCTTCATCAGAGAAGTTCCAAGCACCCGCTTAAAACTTCGCATGAACCGACCCTCCTCCCTGGCAACATAAGCATTAATCGCTTTACGGCCAAAAAAAACGGCAGGATTTTCTGCCGGAAAAAAAATTGTCGACGGTATCGTTAAATGTTGCTCTTCTACCGGAACCAAGGTGATTGACTCATCACGCCCATTGGCAATCGCTACCGTTGTGTTTGATGTTCCAAAATCGATGCCGCATGCAATTTCATTCGCTCTATGCATTTTGAGTGTCTTCATTATTTGTTGTGACATGAAACGATTTAAGCTGAATTGATAGTTATGTCTTGCTATAAATTGCTATAGAAAATGTAAAAGAATTCAATACATTCAGCGCGGCTGGCGGCAGAAACAGCGCTTCAGCGGCACATAGCCCAACGTTTGCTCCACACCGGAAACCGGCCTTTAGCTCAGATCATTTATTATCTAATAGCTCAAAGAACAGCTTCCAGTCTGGCTGTCATCACAAATCAACCGCAATCCATTAGAACTGTATTTTAGCAGCAATTCCACCATGATCCGTAGACCATAAGCCTAAGCCTAATCCAGGCGGATTGGTTTTGGTCGAAACCTTGTCACCCAACACACGAGCTTGTTTAACTTTTTTAGGCATTTCACGGGTAAAGATCATATCAATCCGCTCCGTTAGCAACGATTTTTTGCTATCCAGATCTTCATTTTGACAGCACGTATAACCCGAGGCTTTACCGGGTCTGAGTTCCCATACGTCATGGTAACCGCTATCCACGAACTGATGATAAGGCGTGGTGATGCCTGTCACGAAAGGCGGCGGAAAAACGCCAGGAATATCAGTCTGTTCCGGTGATGAATTCATGTCACCCAGCACCATTAAATAATCTGTAGGCGTAGTCATATCGAGAGTTTGAAGCAGTTCATCAGCTTGGGCGGCTTGATAAAAAGTGAATTCCGGCATACCGACGTCCTCCCCTTTGACTTCAAAATGCGTATTGACGATACGATAAACCTTATTGCCCATAGTAACGTCCACTGCCACAAAACCCCGCTCTATAGCTATCCCAAGCGAATCGACTGCAGCGACAACTTGATAGTTGCAACCATCGACTGATGGCTTTGTGCATAAACCAAAGGATTCATAAGCGGACCAATCGACCTTGGCAACTTGCACATCCCGACGCGCCAAGATCACATCTCGATCAACGGCAACCAGAATCGCATTAGGTATAGCATTGAGACATTTTATACAGAAGGGTATGCCAGAAAACGGCAATCCAGGCACAGTCACTTTTTCCAAATCAAGGTTCTTGACTGTGGCGGCTACTTCATAACTTATCCCTTTTTTACGCCGTACTTCCGGTGTGTTATTCAACGCGGCCAACGTTAAATCCAAGTGATCGACAAAAGCATTGGCAATCGATGGATCGTCACAGCCAAATTCAGGCCGGGGATCGAGATCGATACAGGTTAAATCCCAAACTTCCTGGAGACCGATGATCTCCGGCGATCGCTTTGCAATCATGCGGGCCTGCTCCAGAGCCCGCGCCTTAAAATCACTTGCTGATACTTTTTGCAAAACACCCACCAGCGCCTCATTGAACTCCTCTGGAGAGGCGGCGAGAACGGGAGCCAGATCCGCACCGAGATATTGATTTAAGGTGACGACTTCAATTTCATCAAGCGCCAAAGCGAGATGAGCATAAAACAGGAAACACAGGCAAATGGAAAATCGAGATAATAGTTTCATAACCGTACTCCTAAATATAGTTGAAAAGTGTCTGTAACACCTTTATTAAAAGACCAATTCTTTACGTTTTTCATATTTTTCTCCACCGGTATTTGTAACTTCTCATTAATCGCAGGCAACACCTTAGATATCGGTTAAAATAACCGCATGGATTCCCTCAAGCCACAATTACCCAAAATCGGCAAAGAAGATCGCACACCGCTAGTCGATGTGCTGTTGGAGTTGCTTGC
>JAURYJ010000027.1 GCA_030653985.1 Methylobacter sp.
CGACCGACCGCCAAGGATGGTGGAAGTGTCGTTATCGGTAGGGAACCGATGTCGACCGACCGCCAAGGATGGTGGAAGTGTCGTTATCGGTAGGGAACCGATGTCGACCGACCGCCAAGGATGGTGGAAGTGTCGTTATCGGCTCCCTACCGATGCGACCAGTCAATTTCTCCGGTTCCAGGTTTCCATGAAACCGCATATCCATTGGGATATCTCAAATCAACGATGGCTATTCGCTCAACTTGTTCTTGTCCTAATACTTCCAGCGTTTCCAAAAATCGCTGTAATTTCTTTAATTGTTCATTTCGTCCCAACAGTATTTCCAGTCCTGTTGTTAATTTTATCTTCCATGCCCATCGATCATTAATCGTAAACTCAGCCATTTTCATGGACTGATCCGCTAATGCTGTGTTGACGCCCTTCATAATTTCCAGCGTCTTTGCCTGTTTCAGCTCAGGTCCTTGCAAAATGGGCATATACTTAAATTGATCTATATTCTTCGGCGTAATGATCTCGCCTCGTACGGTAATCAGACTTTTTTGTCCCCATCGCACATAAGGCTTTTTTTCGCGTATCTTGATGTCTATCGCATCAGGCCAGACTCGTTTAACCGTAACACTATCAACCCAAACTAGTTTGGAAACAGCCTGATGTATAGCTTGCATATCAGCATCAAAAAAGCCGGTCATCACCAAGGGCTGTAAAGCCTCTTTTATCTCGTCCTTCCCGAGGTATTGAAAAACCCCTTCGCTTCTTACATATTTAATCGGTATGCTCTTAACACCTAAAGCTGCCACCCAGAGTAGGCTCGTCATCAGTAAAACAGTGATTATGATTTTTGCAACAGTCATCCACCATTACCCGCAACTGGTTTCCAGAATACGCCAAACCAATTCATTAAAATCGATACCTGCCTGCCTAGCCGCCATCGGCACTAAGCTGTGGTCGGTCATGCCGGGGACGGTATTAACCTCTATCAACTGATACTGTCCCAAGTCATCAATAAATACATCCACTCTTCCCCAGCCTTTAACACCGACCACCTTGCAGGCCGTTACCGCCAATTCCTTCAATGACTGTTCCTGTTCCGGACTCAATCCGCATGGGCAGTGATATTGCGTGGTCGTCGCCTGATATTTTGCTTCATAATCATAAAATGCATTAGGCGTTTCCAGGCGAATAACCGGCAACGCCTCGGTAATTGCTCTATGCATTACTTTACCTCCTGCATCCATGCAGTCGTCGCCATCCAGCACCGCAACGGTATACTCTTTGCCAGTAACCCAAGCTTCTGCATAGACATCGCAACGATATTTTTCCGCCACGATTAAGGCTTTTTGCAATTCATCCCGATTACCGGCCTTGCTCATGCCGATGCTGGAACCTTCCTGTGCCGGTTTGACGATAACCGGAAAACCCAATTTTTCAATGCAGTCATCCAGATCGGCTTCGTCTTCCAACAAACACCATTTGGGCGTGACCAGACCGAAACCTTGCCAGCACAGCTTGGTTCTGAGCTTATCCATAGTCAATGCCGATGCCATCACACCACTACCGGTATAGGGAATACCCAGCACTTCCAGAACCCCTTGCAGCACACCATCTTCACCGCCGCGCCCGTGGATAATATTAAATACCCGGTCAATCTTGAGTCCAGCCAACGCTTCAATCGGACTACCGGTGACATCAATGGCAATAGCATCAACACCTTTACATTTTAAAGCTTCATAAACCGCTGCCCCGCTTTTTAACGAGACCTCCCTTTCCGCCGACGAACCTCCCATCATGACCGCGACTCGACCGAATTTTTTTGGGTTATTCATTGCCAATGCTTTCATATTGCTACACCTACCATACAAACCTCAGTCTGCAAGACTACCCCCTGCTGTTGTTTAACTTTATCCTGCACATAATAAATCAGAGCTTCGATCTCCGCTGCCGTTGCATTGCCAGTATTGACAATAAAATTCGCATGCTTTTCCGACACACAAGCACCACCAATTGCGTAGCCTTTTAAGCCGGTTTGCTCTATTAACCTTGCCGCATAATCGCCTTCCGGGTTTTTAAATACCGAACCGCAGCTGGGCTGATTGGTCGGTTGCGTTGCCCCTCGCTTTTCCAATAAGCCCTTGATTTTCTGCTGACTCGAGGCCGTATCGCCTGGCTGTAACGTTAACAGACAGGATAGAAACCACTCGTTATTTAAGCCCTTTACCGACCGGTAACTCACCGTAAAATCCTGTGGCTTTTTATGCGTGACCTTACCCGACGCATCCAGCATGTCCACACCGTTAACAATAGCCCAGGTTTCTCCATCAAAGGCTCCGGCATTCATCTTCAAGGCTCCGCCCATGGTTCCGGGTATGCCGGCCAAAAACTCCGCACCCGTTAAGCCCCGTTCCCCACAAAATCGCGCCACATGTGCGCAGGGAACTCCCGCTTCGACATAAACCAAACCATTGTCGGTCAAGCTCATCTGTTTTAATCGTCCCTTGGTATTAATCACCGTACCACGAATGCCGCCGTCCCTGACCAATAAATTACTACCCAGTCCCATCCAGAACACCGGCTCGGACTCCGGCAAAGCTTTTATAAAATCGATCAAATCCGGCAGGTTATGCGGGATGTACAGCTGATCCGCCGGACCGCCAACACGCCAACTGGTGTACTTCGCCAGTTTTTCATGCTTAAGTAAGCGGCCTTTCGGTAATTGCTCCTGCATTACGTTACCTCCTGCGACCCTGCAGTCGGCAGCAACAGCTTTATGCTATCGTCCTGTGCCCTTGCAATCGTTAATTCCATTGTCATTTCTTGTAGCGACCTCACACTGAAAAGTTTGTACCAAGTTTTGTCACTACAAAACAATAATTCGTCAGAATTTTCATAATTTGCTAAAAATCGAGTTAGTTAATTTTGGCCATTAACTATCAGCCGACATTCCGCACCCTTAAAAAAATAACCATTTAAAATCAATTAATTGAAAATTGCATTGTTATTTAGCAAAAAATAATATCGCTTAATATCAATAAGATGCCAAGGGGGTGCGGAATGTCGGTATCAGCAAAACCTACTTTATTTTGTCTATTTCAGGGATTCACCAAAAATGTACAACATAACGCCCTATTTTATTCGTTAAGCAATAATAATGTACGGCATTAATTAATAGAATGACATAAGCAGAACTACATAGACCAGGCTGAAAGGCTAGAGGGTCACATCAAAACCAATGGCTTATCAATAGGCAAAAATTACTTACCGGGTTTTATTACAGAGAGAATTGTTGCTAACAACTGAGGTAACTGTGACGCAACCTGCCCGACATTACCTGCCCCCATGGTCAGTATCACATCCTCAGCTTTGACGATGCCTGCCAATATTTCAGGTAATTCTTCCCAGTCTTCAATAAATACCGGATCGACTTGTCCGCGTACACGGATGGCTCGGCTTAATGCTCTGCCATCCGCACCGGGAATAGCTGTCTCACCGGCCGGATAAACATCCATTAAAATCAGTACGTCAACGGTTGACAGCACTTGCACAAAATCTTCGAATAAGTCACGAGTTCGGGTATATCGATGCGGCTGAAAGACAACGACCGCACGCCGATCCGGCCATGCCTGATGCAAGGCCTCAAGCGTCGCCGCAATCTCACGCGGGTGATGCCCATAATCATCTACCAGTGTCAGTTTGCCTTCACCAAGCGGCAAGTCACCGTTAATCTGGAAGCGCCGACCTATGCCTTTAAACGCCCCCAGGCTTTTGATAATGGCCTCATCATCTACCGCCAACTTGGTTGCGACACTAATCGCTGCCAGTGCATTGAGCATGTTATGCCAACCTGGCATGTTCAATGTAATATGCAACGGTGGATAGTCGCCTCTGCGCATGACTTCAAAAGCGGTATGCATGCCCTGCTGTTTGATATTTATTGCACGTACATCGGCATCTTCATGAACGCCGTAAGTCATTACCGGTTTGGATATTTCCGGCAGAATCGCCCTGACGCCTTCATCATCCAGACACATAACCGCTAATCCGTAAAAGGGAAGATGATGTAAAAACTCGATAAAAGTATCTTTTAATCGCTGATAACTGCCTTCATAGGTCGCCATATGATCCTGATCAATATTGGTAACTATGGCCATCATCGGCTGCAAATATAGAAACGACGCGTCACTTTCATCGGCTTCGGCAACCAAGTAATGGCCTAATCCTAACTTAGCATTACTGCCTGCGCTGTTTAAACGCCCACCAATGACAAACGTAGGATCAAACCCACCTTCGGCCAGAATACTTGCAGTCAAACTTGTAGTTGTGGTTTTTCCATGGGTTCCGGCAACGGCAATACCAAACCTGAAACGCATCAACTCGGCCAGCATTTCGGCGCGCGGTATGACCGGTATCCTATTTAAATAAGCTTCATCAATCTCTTCATTATTACGATCTATTGCACTGGATGCTACCACCACATCGACCTGCGCAATATTCTCTCGTTTATGCCCAATATTGATAGTCACGCCCAAGTCAGCCAGTCTTTTCGTTACCGAGCTTTCTTTAATATCTGAACCTGAAACGTGATAACCCAGGTTCGACAATACTTCGGCAATCCCGCTCATACCCGTTCCGCCGATGCCGACAAAATGTATCCGATCAATATTACCTAATGCCTGGGTCGGCATCTGATTACTGGGGCGATTCATAGACCTGCCTCCGTCATGCAAATACCGGCAACAATTTTTGTCGCATCCAAGCGTGCGTATTTTTTTGCAGTTTTACTCATCACGTCCAATTGCTTAATTACCTTTGTTATCTCTTCTACCAGTGTTATTGCATTCAAATCTTTTTGCCTCAATAACTGCCCTGCACCGGCATCGGTTAAATACCGGGCATTAGCTGTTTGATGATCATCGATAGCGCCCGGTAGTGGTACAAAAATGGCGGGCAATCCTACCGCTGCAACTTCACTAACAGTCATTGCACCCGATCTACAAATCACCAAATCGGCCCATTGGTAAGCCGACACCATATCTTCTATAAAAGCACTCACTTCCGCATTCACGCCTAAGGCTTTATACCGACTCTCGACCTGATGCTGCATAGCCGTGCCGGTTTGGTGCCTTACTGTTGTATGCTTTAATTCTGCCAGGGCCTCAGGCACGACTTCATTCAATATTTGGGCTCCCTGGCTGCCGCCAACGACTAATATGTTAACCCCCCTCAATCCGCCTTTTTCAAAAGGAGGTTTGAGGGCAATGACGAACTGTTTTCTTAACGGGTTTCCGGTAAATTTAGCCTTCAGCTTCTTATCAAAACTACCCGGAAATGCTTCCAATACCTGATTAGCCATGCGTGCCAACAACCGGTTCGTGGTACCGGGCACCCGATTTTGTTCATGAATAATCAGAGGGATACCTAATAATTTTGCCATCAGTCCGCCCGGTCCTGCTACAAATCCGCCCATACCCAACACCACATCCGGTTTGCGCTTTTGCAATATTATCAAAGCCTGTATGCAGGCCTTCATCAGCAACAATACTGCCGTTATTTTCGACAGCCATCCTTTGCCGCGCACTCCGGCAACAGACAACCAGTCGATATCGATACCCTGCTCAGGAATCACTCGGCCTTCTAAACCTTTCTGCGTACCAAGCCAACTGACCTGCCAACCTTTTTCGATCAGCTCTTGGGCGACTGCCAACGCAGGAAACACATGCCCGCCGGTGCCTCCAGCCATAATAACGATACGCTTAACCATATCCGTTTCTCGTTCCGCCGCGCCGCGCAGCAGCTGTATCCGCATTTATCTCCATGACTTCACTTTGCACCCGAAATAACAAACCAATCGCACAGCACATAATCATCATGCTGCCTCCGCCATAACTCATCAACGGCAAGGTCAGACCTTTGGTTGGCAAGATTCCCATATTAACGCCCATATTGACGAATGCCTGAAAACCAAACCAAATACCCAATCCATAGGCGATAAATGCGGAAAACCGTTGCCCTGCTTGTTCGGCGGCAACTGCTATTGCAAAAGTGCGCCAGACCAATAACGAAAATAAACTAATAACAATAACCACGCCCACTAAACCCAATTCTTCTGCTATCACTGAGAATAAAAAATCCGTGTGAGCTTCAGGCAAATAAAATAGTTTTTGTACTCCGCTACCCAAGCCTACACCTAACCATTCTCCTCGACCGAAGGAAATAAGCGCCTGGACTAATTGAAATCCGCTGTTCAAAGGGTCAGCCCAAGGATCCATAAAACTGGTAACACGAATCAAACGGTAGGGTGAAAAATAAACCAGTAATATTGCCAGTACACAAAGGACTGCCAACAATCCTATAAATTGCAAAAGCCTGGCCCCAGCCAGAAACATGATGCCCATAGCTATCATTATAATAACGACGGCTGAACCGAAATCCGGTTCCAATAACAGCAACAGACTGGCAACCGAAAACAGCCCCAACGGTTTGAACAAGCCAAAAGGCGCATTCTGTATTGACTCCTGATATCGAGTGACATAACCAGCCATATAAATGACGGCAAAAAACTTGACGACTTCGGATACTTGTATCCTTACTCCACCTATCGACAACCAACGCATACTGCCGTTAACCTTTACGCCGAAACCGGGTATCAGCACAATAATCAGCAATAGCAATCCTGCGACAAACAACGGCGGGCCATTCCGTTCCCAGACTTTCATTGGCACTGCTGCCACTAAGCCGCCAAAAAATAATCCCAAGCCTATGTGCATTAACTGCCTGACAGGATAATACAAACTATTCCCAGTCATTTTTATGCCCAGATGCAATGATGCGGATGCAACCATTACATAGCCGATCAGTAATAAACTGATACTCACGGAAAGCAACACCGGATCAAAATAAAACCGACCGATCCGGGTTTTCATTGATGCTTCCGACATTGTTGATTGCTCATATCGCCGCCACGGATGGCAAAACCAAAGTAGGCGCTTTAGGCGATGCCGTACGGTCAACCAACGCGAACACAGCTTTGGTGAATTTATCACCCCTATCCTGATAGTTTTTATATTGATCAAGACTCGCACAAGCAGGGGATAGCAAAACGCTGTCACCGGCATCGGCAATATCTGCTGCTATCTGCACGGCTTGCGCCATATTGTCTGCCGAATAAACAGGCACACAATCGTTCAACGCTTGCTTTATCAGCCCCGCATCCTTACCTATCAACACCACGCTTTTTGCTTTTTCTTTGATTGCGGGTGCCAATTCGTTCATATCGGCACCTTTCGCGTCACCACCGGCAATCAAAATCACCTTGCGCGCATAACCCTGCAAAGCGGCAATGCAGGCACCGATATTGGTCGCCTTCGAGTCATTAACCCAGGTAACACCCCGTATTTCTGCGACACGCTGCATTCTGTGGCTTAGCCCTTTGAATTTTCGCAAGGCATTGCACATGACCTGCTCATCTAAACCCAAAGCCACACCCAAGGCTAATGCTGCCAAAGCATTTGCCGCGTTATGCCGACCTTCAAGCGGCAATTCAGCCAACGGCATCAACCAGGATTCATTATGCATTAGGTACTCTGTGTTCTCCTTAAATGCCAGGTGAAAATCGGCTTTGTTGTTAATCGAGAAGGTAAATGTCTTTCTGTCTTTATCCCGCATGGCATAAACAATAGAATCATCCACATTCATAATCATGACGCCATCGCCTCTAAATATCCGTTGCTTTTCTCGTGCGTATTCGGCTAAATCGACATGCCTGTCCAGATGATCGGCGCTGATATTGAGTACCGTCGCGGCAACCGCATTCAAGGCTGAAGTTCGTTCCAGTTGAAAACTCGACAGTTCCAGTACATACAGTTGCGCATTTAACTTCAGTAAATCCAAGGCTGGCGTACCCAGGTTTCCGCCTACGCCCACTTCTATCCCCGCAGCTTTTACCATTTCACCCAACATCGTGGTCACTGTACTTTTGCCATTGGAACCACTGATGGCAACGATGGGCGCATCGACGGAACAGGCAAACAGGTCAATATCGCTGACTATTTTCGAGCCATTGGCAATGGCTTTAATAATCGACTGCTCATTCAGCGACACGCCGGGACTGACCACCAGATGCGTCGCTACTTTAAACGCGGCCTCATCAAAACCTCCGGTAAACACCGGTGTATCAGGCATTTGCTGAAAAAATTCCTCCATCATCGGCGGCTTGGCGCGACTATCGATAATGGCAAACTTGAAATTTAAGCCTTGTAGATAATGCGCAACCGAAATACCCGTACTGCCTAGACCTACGACCAATACTTTGGCCGTTTGCGGATCCAACGCAAAATTCTTTTTTAACAATGCTGTAATTGCCGCACTATCCATTTCTTATCTCAATTTCAAAGTAGCCAAGCCAATTAACACCAAAATGACGGTAATAATCCAGAAACGCACGATAACGCGAGGTTCCGGCCAGCCTTTCAATTCAAAGTGATGATGTATCGGTGCCATACGAAAAACGCGCTTTCCGGTCATTTTGAAAGAGGCTACCTGAATAATCACCGATACCGTTTCCATGACAAATACACCACCCATAATCATCAATACGATTTCCTGCCTGACCAGCACCGCCAATACGCCTAAAGCCGCGCCCAGCGCCAACGCCCCGACATCGCCCATGAACACCATCGCAGGATAAGCGTTAAACCACAAAAAGCCCAAGCCGGCACCGACCAAAGCCGCACAAAATACGATCAGTTCCCCGGCATTGGGCAAATAGGGTATCGCCAGATATTGTGAAAAAGTCACATTTCCAGATAAATAGGCAAAAATTCCCAAACCGGTTGCTACCATCACGGTCGGCATAATCGCCAATCCGTCCAGCCCATCAGTCAAATTGACTGCATTGCTGGTTCCAACTATCACAAAATAAGTCAGAACTATGTACATCCACCCCATATCCAGCATGATGTCTTTAAAGAAAGGGACTATCAACTGTGTTTCTGCCGGCAGAATTGCACTTTTGTATAAAAAAACAGCAGCCAGTAAACCTATGACCGATTGCCAGGAATATTTAGCCTTAGCCGACAAACCGTCACTGTTGCCCTTGATGACTTTTCTATAATCATCGACAAAGCCGATGATGCCGTAACCCAGGGTTACCAACAAAATAACCCATATATAGCGGTTGCCCAGATCAGCCCACAACAGCGTGCTGAATGCAATTGAAACCAGTATCAAGGTTCCGCCCATAGTCGGCGTACCCGCCTTCTCGTAATGCGACTGAGGACCTAACTCACGAATACTTTGCCCGATCTTATTGCGGCTTAATTTCCTGATCATGACCGGCCCGATAATAAAAGAAATGACCAGTGAGGTTAAGGCCCCAAGAATGGCGCGAAAGGTCAAGTAATGAAATACCCTAAAACCGCCATCAAAGGTCATCAAATAATCTGCAAAATAAAGTAACATTCTATATCCTGAAATTTTGCCTACATGAATGTAGGTGGAGCAGATAAGGCTCCTGCACTATCTGCATTCACCATATCCCTGTGGTTCGAGCCTGAGCCGGAGCGAAAGTTTTCAACCAGTGCGGCTGCTACATTCTCCATGCGCTGAGCCCTTGATCCTTTGATCAAAATCGCTTCATCACCTTTGAGTTCACGCTTTAATGCGTCAATTAAATCATCTTGGCTATCAAAAAAATCAGCCCCTTTGCCGAAAATCTTTACCGTATTCCGTGCATCAGAGCCTATAGCGAGGAGACGCACGACACCACTTAATTTAATTAGCTCCCCCATTTCTTCATGTATTTTCAAACTGTCAGGCCCCAGTTCGCCAAAAGCCCCTAAAACTAACCAATGTTCACCGGCGCAATTCGCCAACACATCCAGACCTGCTTTAAGTGAGGCTGAATTGGCGTTATAAGTGTCGTCTATGACGATATTGCCTAAACGACTTACCAACGGCTGCAATCGCCCGGTGACCGGCTTTACGCTTTCCAGTCCCTGTTTAATCTGCTGCAGATCGATGTCGAGCGCCAGGCATGCGGCAGTCGCTGCCAAGGCGTTGACGACGTTGTGCCGACCTGCCAACTTCAGTTTTACCTTCAACTCACCTGCCACGGTTACTAAGTCAAAGGCAGTAGCAAACTCGTTATCAATAATTTCTGTTTTAACAGAATGCGCCGTTACGGCGGCCGATCCATTTAGCCCAAACGATATGATCTTTCTTGTCCCCGCTACCGATTTCCAGTAGTCAAAGTAGGTATCATCGTGATTAAGAACTGCCACGCCGTCCTGTTTAAGCGTCTGGATTATCTCCCCTTTCGCTTTGGCGACACCGTCGATACTGCCAAAACCTTCGATATGCGCGGCTCCCACATTGGTAATGATCGCAACATCAGCCTGCACATATTTGCTGGTATATTCAATTTCGCCCGGATGGTTTGCGCCCATCTCGATGACCGCATACCGGTGTTGTTCGTTCAAGCGCAATAAAGTTAAGGGCACACCAATATCATTATTCAAATTACCTTGAGTAAACAGCGTATTGCCTACAGGATGTAGGCAAGGAACCTGATTAGGATCGGAAGCTTTGCCATTGGCACTCAATATTGCCGCCACCATTTCCTTGACGGTGGTTTTGCCGTTACTACCGGTAATACCGACTACCGACACGGTCGCTTTTTTTCGCCAGGCGCCTGCCAGTTCGGCCAAGGCCAAGCGCGTATCGTCAACCACGATATGCGGTATGGTTGATTTAACGCCCTCATGAACAATGGCTGCTGCTGCGCCTGCTTGCTCGGCCTTATCTACAAATTGATTGCCGTCAAAGTTATGACCTTTAATCGCAACATAAAGCTGTCCCGACTTTATCGCTCGGGTGTCGATACTGACCGATGAAACCACAACATCGTCACCGATCAATTTTCCCTGCACACGCGCTGCAATTTCACTTAGCGTCATATTCATTCTTGAGCCTTACGCTTGTCCAATGCTTCCATTACCACCTGCCTATCGCTAAATGGCTGTTGTACGCCGTTGATTTCCTGATATTGCTCATGGCCTTTACCCGCAATCACAATGCAATCATTTTTAGCCGCAGTTGTTACCACTTTTTGTATCGCCTGCTCTCTGTTTTGTATAACTTCAACCTTTACCGATCTGCATCCCGCCAAAATATCGTTAACTATGTCCAATCCGTTTTCGTAACGCGGGTTGTCATCGGTAATCACCACATGATCCGCCCAATGCTCGGCAATTTTTCCCATTTGCGGACGCTTCCCCGTATCCCTATTGCCGCCACAACCGAAAACAACCCATAAATCCCGTTTGCAATGCTTACGCAAACTGGATAAGACTTTGTCCAACGCATCCGGCGTGTGCGCATAATCCACAAAAATTAATGGATCGCTCTCTGTCCCCAGGCGTTCCATACGGCCATCAACCGGCTTTATGTCGGCCAATTTTTTGATCGCCACATGCAACGAAATCCCCATAGCCAGCATGACGGTCAAAACAGCCAGGATATTTTCTACATTAAAATCACCGAACAGCCGCACTTTTACTCGCTGAACCTCAGTCATCCAGCGCACATCAAATTCGATTCCGTCCGCGTTATGCGATATATTTTCAGCACTTACACACTCGCCCGAATTCGCTGCTTTCCCTTTGACACTAAATTGCCACAGCTGTACTGATATAGGGCAGGCGGCAATAATTTGCTTACTGTATTCATCATCCAGATTCACCACGGCGAAAGCCAATCCCGGCATTTTCAATAACGCCAGCTTAGCCTGAACATAAGCGTCCATCGTGCCGTGATAATCCAGGTGGTCGCGGCTGATATTGGTAAATACCGCGCCTTGAAACGCCACACCATTGACCCGGCCTTGCTCCAGACCATGCGAGGAAACTTCCATCGCCACCATGCGTTTTTTGTCCTTTAATAATTCAGCCAGTATTTTTTGAATTGCCAGGGCATCGGGAGTGGTATTCAAGGTCTTGTTGAGCTTGCCCCACTCGCCCCAGCCGAGAGTCCCTATAATTCCGCAGTCCTCCAGCATTTGCCCCAAAAACTGACTGCAAGACGTTTTCCCATTAGTGCCGGTAATACCGATAACTGTCATAAACTGGGAGGGGTCGCCATAAAATCGCGCAGCCAATTCGCCCAACTTCAAGCCCAGATTTTCCACTGGAATCATCGGTGTTTGCACCGGCGAATTCATTCGTCTTTGAGCGGAAAAATTCATCCCTATACGATCTGCCAGCTGCCAACCATCCCCGGCTGGATCAAAAATGACTGCACTTGCTCCATTATTAATAGCTTGTTCAACGTGCGCCAAGCCATGCTGTTTAGCACCGGCTAAAGCAATAAATGCATGACCGCCAACAACGGCCCGACTATCCAAAACTAATCCAGTAATCGGTATATCGTCCTGATCAGGAAACGAGGCGAATCCCAGTAATAAATCTTTCAGCAAAAACTCACCGTATCTTGGTTTCTCTGTAGCCGACACGTTAAGACCCTTGTCGTGTTAACAAAATAGGCATGTTGTCCTGTTGGTCAGGAGCAACCTCCAACACTCTCAAGGCTCCTTCCATTACCTTGGAAAATACCGGGGCCGAGACTATACCACCGTAATATTGCCCTGCAGACGGCTCATCAACCATAACGACAACAATCAATCGCGGATTCATTGCCGGTGCCATGCCCGCAAAAACAGAAAAATAATTTTTCTCGACATATCCACCCGTACCGGCTTTTTTTACCGTACCGGTTTTGCCTGCGGCGCTGTAGCCATCGACTCTAGCCTCGTAAGCAGTGCCGCCTTTCATGAGTACCGTTTCCATCATGGCTCTGACTCTCTTGGCAGTCTTAACCGAAAACACCCGTTGCGCATCAATATCATCATCCCGTCTTAACAAGCTAACCGAGTGCAAAATACCATTATCCGCCAATGCCGTATAGGCTCTTGCCAATTGCAATGCCGATGCACTCACGCCGTAACCAAATGACAAAGTCGCCGTTTCAAAGTCGCTTCTGTGCTGGTAATCAAGCAAACTTCCGCTAGCTTCCCCAGGAAAACCGGAACCGGTCGCAACACCAAAACCCAGCTTATGATAAGCATTCCAAAAATATTCAGGCGGCATGCTCAGTGCGATTTGACTTACCGCAACATTACTGGACTTCTTCAACACTCCGGTCAAATCCAGTGTTCCATAATCATGTACATCCCTAACCACATGCCTACCGATCGGATAGACTCCGTGGGTTTCAAATAAATCTTCTGGCTTGATATAGCCTCCGTCTAAAGCGGCGGCGACAACAAATGGCTTGATCGTTGATCCCGGCTCAAATACATCGGTTATCGATCTATTCCTGTACCGACTTTCCTTTAAACTCTTTCTGGTATTTGGGTTAAATGAAGGCTGATTCACCGCCGCCAGAATTTCTCCACTCTTTGCATCCAATACCACTAGCGCCGCCGATTTTGCTTTATGAAGATTAAATGCCAATTGCAACTCCCGATACGCTAAGTATTGGATGCGCTGATCAATACTTAACTCCAGATTCCTTCCGGCAATCGGTTCTTTAATGTTTTCTACATCCGCAATAATTCGACGTTGTCCATCTCTGATAACCCGTTTACTGCCAGGAATACCTTTTAATAATTTTTCATAACCTGATTCAAGTCCCGCCTGACCAATATCGTCAATATTGGTAAAACCGATTAAATGCGCGGAAACCTCTCCTGCCGGATAAAAGCGCTTGAACTCCCTTTCAAAATAAATACCCGCAATCTTCAATGCTTTTACCTGGTCAGCGATCACCGGACTTACTTGGCGCGCAATATAAGCAAACTGCCTATGCACATCAGCTTTAATAAGCTCACCGGTTTTCCCCTTAGACAAATTCAGCAACTTTTCCATTTGCCTGATTTCGGATTCTTTTCCCTGCTTAATCTGTTGCGGATTCATCCAAATAGACTCGACCGGCGTACTGATTGCCAGCGGCGCACCATTCCTATCTTTTATCATGCCTCGATAGGCTTCTACCTTCACATCACTGACATGACGAATATCGCCCTGATCTTTAAGAAACTGTTTATTCAGCACCTGTAAATCGAAAGCCCGACCTACTAGCGTCGCCATACAAACCATTATAAAAACGACGACTATTTTCCTTCGACCGCTATAGATGGTGGAAGTGTCGTAATCGGTAGGGAACCGATGGGACCGGCCTGAAAAATTGTTTTCCAACTTTCTTGCCTTATTTTTGCCTTGAAAATGCATCATTTACGATCTTGCTTTATATAAATAATTTTTTCCCGTAACGGCATAACTAGCTTTAATTGCTTACGCGCCACTTGTTCCACTCGATTCTGTTCTGCCAAGGTTGTCAACTCCAATTGCAATTGCCCCCATTCCACCTCATACTGATCCAGCGCTCTTTCCTGCTTTTGAATATCAATAAAAATTAATCGCGACTGATATTTGCTGTAAATCACTGCCAGAGCAGATACCAACAGCACCAAAATCAATCCGCCTAACCCTAAATAGCGACCTGTTACCACTTAGACTCTCTCGGCTACTCGCATGATTGCGCTTCGCGCCCTAGCATTTTGAGTCACTTCCTGCCGCCCCGCTTTCAAGGCTTTAGCTGTTTTCTTCAAGATACCCTTGGCTATATCGATTTCTTTAATCGGCAACTTACCCGGATTGTATTTCGCACCAGACTCAGCCCTGATAAAACGTTTGACAATGCGATCTTCCAACGAATGAAAAGAAATAACCACCAAGCGGCCACCGGGCTTCAAAATCCGTGCAGACTGTTGCAAAACAGCTTTTAACTCATCCAACTCACTATTGATTTCAATACGGATCGCTTGAAAACTACGGGTTGCCGGGTGCTTATGTTTTTCTCTTATCGGTATGACATCTTCAATTAATTTTGCCAACTCTCTAGTTGTTGTAATTGGTGCCTCAACTCTTTTTTCAATAATCGCGTGAGCTATGCGCCGTGCAAATCGCTCTTCACCATATTCAAATAAAACTTTTACCAGTTCCTTTTCATCAACGCTGGCCAGCCATTGTTCAGCGGTAACACCCGCATTGCCATCCATTCGCATATCCAATGGTCCGTCGCGCAAAAAACTAAAGCCTCTTTCAGGATTGTCCAATTGAGGCGATGACACACCCAAGTCCATCAAAATACCATCGATTTTTCCGGCTAAACCTTCACTGGTAATGATATTTTCCAACTCAGAAAAATGCGTATGTTTTAACTCAAAACGCTTATCTTCAAGCATGGTCTGCGCATAATCCGAGTTAATTGCATCCAAGTCTCGATCAAACGCCAGCAAACGACCAGATGAACCCAGTAAATTTAAAATCCCCTGACTATGTCCGCCCCGACCGAACGTACAATCCAAATAAATACCATCTTCTTTAATAGCCAACTGTTGCAAAGTTTCTGCAAACATAACGGGCAAATGTTCCACTAACAAATCTCCCGTGTTAAAAGGATAATGAGCCTAAGTCTTCCAAGCCTTCATTATCATCACTATTCAGCCATTCAGTTTCCTTTAATCCCCAGGCTTGTTCATTCCAGAGTTCAAATTTATTGAGTTGGCCAACCAAGACAACTTTCTTGTCTACATGTGCAAATGTTCTCAACTTTTCCGGCAGCAACAAGCGCCCCTGCCCATCCATCTCGCATTCAGATGCATTACCGATAACAAACCGTCTTAACTTCCCGGCCATTTTATTTAGCGTAGGTAATTTACTGATCGTTTGCTCAAGCTTTTCCCACTCAGGCATCGGATAAAGCCATAGACAACCATTTTCTCCAACACACCGCTCATTGACGGCGACCGTCACGACCATCTGACACTCACAACAATCCTGTAACTCCTCCCTATAACGGGTAGGAATGGCAAGACGGCCCTTGCTGTCTAAATTGATTGAACTAATGCCTCGAAACAAGATTTACCCCAGATACCCTAAAAAATCCTATTTTTCCCCACTTTTTCCCACTTATGCCCACTATAGTTTTCTAATAACCCCTAGTCAAGGATGATTTCATTTAGACTTCTTTCTTTTTCGACAACGACTTACACTACACCCAAGAGGGCCTATAACCACATAAAATATAGAAAAATAATTCCCATTTTTTATCAATAAAGTGTGTAGCCTTAGTGAGAAAATACTTTAAGTGTGAATTCGCCGGAAATTTTTAGTTTTTTCGATCAGAAATGAGAGCTAGATCCAGAATACCGCTACTGTAATAACTTAATGTTTTTTACGCGTTTAAAGACACAGCGACGACAGCATGAATAAGGGAAGATAGCAAAAGCAGGTACTTTACGACTGCATAGGTGCAGAAGCAATGCTGGATACCGAGTAGAAATACTCGGAAAAAGAAAGAAAGAGTCGGCCTGTAAGCCGGGTTTTGTCGAGAACAGTCATTCATCTAGGCTGCAAGTCACCCTGCAGCTCAAGCAATCTACCCAGGAACCGCGCGGGCCACGCGTCTGTCCCTCTATTTGATCTTGCTCCGGGTGGGGTTTACCATGCCACTCCTGTTACCAGTTGCGCGGTGCGCTCTTACCGCACCTTTTCACCCTTACCGATCACCTAAGTGACAGGCGGTATATTTTCTGCGGCACTTTCCGTAGGCTCACGCCTCCCAGGCGTTACCTGGCACCCTGCCCATTGGAGCCCGGACTTTCCTCCATCTTATCTTGCGATAAAACAGCGACTGCTCAGCCGACTCTTTCAGCGGAAAAGTATAGCATACATCCACATCATGATGATAGGCTCATCGCTTTTTTATTAGCGACAATAAGACCAAAAATAAACCCCAATTAACCTTAACGGTAGCGCTAAGCCTCTTTTGTTTTTTCCATATCCAACGCCGCTTGATACAACAGCTTTCTCCTAACTCCGGTAATTTCCACAGCCAGTGCAACTGCCGTTTTAATAGAGCATTCGCCCAGCAACACACGCAGTATCTTTTTCTGCTCAGGTGTAATAATTTGCTCTTTTTTATCGATGGTAGCGCCATCGACAATCACCACAAACTCGCCTCGCCTCATGTTCGCATCTTCTTCAACCAACTTAAGCGCGTCAGCCAAGCTGGTTTTTACGATAGTTTCGTGTAACTTAGTCAGTTCTCTGGCTATCACGATCTGCCGATCCAACGGCAATATCTCGGCCATATCCTGCAAAGAGGCCAGAATCCGGTGACTGGACTCATAAAATACCCAGGTGGTCGGACGCAATAATCGTTCGCTAAAAAAGGATTTTCTGGCCGATGAAGTTCTTGGTGAAAAGCCTTCAAACGCAAACTGCGTAACCGGCAATCCCGCCGCAGATAATGCTGCAATCAATGCACAAGCGCCCGGCACCGGCACCACATCAACCCCCGCTTCTTTGACCATTTTTACCAACGGCATACCAGGATCGCTTAACAGCGGCGTCCCTGCATCGGAAACCAGCGCAATAGATAAACCCTCAAGTAGCTTTTCCAGCAGCCCGATTGAGGCTTTATCTTCATTATGCTGATGCAACGAAATCAGTTTATTGCTGATGCCGTAATGCTGCAGCAGCATTTTCACATGCCGGGTATCTTCTGCGGCAATCAAATCGACCTGTTTTAATATTTCAACCGCCCTGAAGGTAATATCTGCTAAATTACCTATCGGCGTAGCAACAACGTATAATTTGCCGCATTCACTTGACATTCGATACACTCACTTGAAATCCTCTAAAAAGATGCAACCAAAATATAAGCCGCCATTATTATTCGTCCTGCTGCCTTTGTTTTTTTCCGGTTGCTCAACCACGCCTGCAAGCAATGCCATCGCTGAACAACCAGCACTGACAACACGACCCTTGATAAGAAACGACCGGCCGGAACAGATGGTTGAATTATACCAGCATCCTAATGCCCCATCGTTTTCGGAACAACATCAGCAACACTTACAGGCCATCGAGTCCCTAATCCAGGTCGGCGACGGCACTACGGCAAAAAAGTCTGCCGATACGATTAACCCTGCCGAGCTGTCGACCGAACAACGTACGCATCTGAGTCTGCTTTATGCCCAGATTCTGCTCAGTTTCGGCGAAGCCGAACAGGCCATTGAAAGTCTGGCACAAATTCAGCCACAACGGCTCAACGCGGGCAATCAGATTAAATATTTTCAATCGCAGGCCTTTGCCTACTCGTTGACAGGAAATTTGCTAGACAGCGCCAAATCCAGAATCGAACTGCATAAACTATTAACGTCTGCTGATGAGCTTGAAAAAAATCAGTCGGCTATTCTTGAAGCATTACGCCTGCTGCCTGATACCGACTTGCAGACTAACCAAACAGACGTTTTAGCTGGCTGGATGTCCTTAGCCCAAAGGTTAAAATATTTAAACCGGCCTGATTTTAATAGTCAAATAAGCCAATGGCGAACAAGCTTTCCAACGCATCCTGCCGACTTACGTTTTTTAGATAGCTCCCAGGACGTATCGGAAAATGCGCACTCACAACCCAAAGTCATCGCGCTGTTGTTACCCGAATCAGGGACGTTTGCCCAGGCAGGCAAAGCTATCCGCGCCGGGTTTATGGCAGCTTACAACCATGCAGACAACACCACCAAACCTACTATTACCTTTTACGACAGCGAACAATCGACACCGCAAGCCTTATACAACCAAGCTTTATCAGAAGGCGCCGAATTAATCATTGGCCCGCTGGCTAAAGAACAGCTCCAAAGCCTAGCCGATACCATTAACTTTACTATACCGGTACTGGCATTAAATCATATCCCAGGTCTGCAAAAAAACCGACTTTATCAATTTAGCCTCAGCCCACTAGATGATGCCGACCAAATCACCCATAAAGCATGGGAGGATGGACATCAAAAAGTGTTGCTGCTCGTTCCTGAAAACGCGCCAGGCAAACGCATCGCCAATTATTTAACCGAAGACTGGAAAAATCAGGACGGCACGATTCTGGAAACACAAACCTATAACCCCAAAGAAAAAGATTTTGCAACACCTGTGCAAAAATTGCTTAACCTGGATGAAAGCGAACAGCGTTACCATAAAATCCGTGCATTGATACCTGAAGTAAAATACAGCCCGCGAAGACGGCAGGATGCTGATGCTATCTTGTTAAGCGCCTATAGCTCCGAGGCACGTTCTATCAATCCCCAGCTCCAATTTTATCAGTCTGAAGACCTTCCCGTTTATGCGATGCCTGCTGTTTACACTGGACAAATCAACGCGTCGTTGGATGCCGATCTTAATAAAATAACGTTTTGCGACATTCCCTGGTTATTCAATAAAGCCTATCAGGGAGAACTTGGGATCGATGCGCTACAAGAAACCTGGAAGCAATTTCCCCACGCTTATTTACGTCTGATTGCGATGGGCATTGATGCCTACAGCTTGGCTACCCGCCTGGACAATCTGGAAACCGATCCCTATCCCGGCACTACCGGGAAGCTATCACTGACCACCGACCAGCGTATCGAGCGCGAACTGATCTGCGCCAAGTTCATCGACGGACAGCCCGAAATAACCGGCTTTACTAATGATTACGGAAACGCCGCCCCAACAGCTGATACCGGGCAACAACAGCTTGATCATGCTGTTTACTAAGCTCAAGGCGAAAGCGGCGCATTTAATTCGCGGCGAAAACGCCGAAGAACAAGCCCACAATTTCCTGATCAATAAAGGACTTAAACCGGTCAGCCGGAATTTTCGCTGCAAACAGGGTGAACTCGATTTAATCATGACCGACAAGCAGTCGCTGGTTATTGTCGAAGTCCGGTTCCGCAAAACCGATAAATACGGCAGCGCGGCAGAAAGCATCACCCGCGCCAAACAATCCCGCATCATCGCGGCAACGCATGTCTACCTTGCCTCCCAAAAAATCGACCGCCCGATTCGATTCGACGTGATCGCCATTTCCGGTAATGGCAACATCGACTGGATACAAAATGCATTTTAACGGCAGCAAATCCTCAAGCTGTTGAACTTAAAAAGTGTCGCAGGCTGGTACGATAGTCTTTATAATCTTTCGTTATGAGCTTAAAAAATCACATAATTAACCATTTCACCCACAGTATTCAGGCCCAACAGGATACGCTGACCAACCTCTCTGATCTCATCGAGTTTGCCTCGCAACGGCTGGTCGCCACCTTGCTGAATGATAAGAAAATAGTCACTTGCGGCAATGGCCGTTCGGCGGCCGTCGCCCAGTTGCTATCATCGGCCATGCTTAATCAATACGAACGTGATCGACCGTCGTTACCCGCTATTGCCTTAACCACCGACACAGCCACCATCACCGCCATAGCCAATGACTATCATTTTGACGATATTTTCGCCAAACAACTCAGGGCCTTAGCGCAAAGCGGGGACATATTGGTCGCTTACACCGACGGCAACAATTCGGCCAATATCGCCAAAGCCATTACCACGGCGCACGATAAAGACATTACCGTCATCGCGCTGACCGGCAATAATGGCGGCATGATTGCCCCGCTACTCCATGAAACCGACATAGAAATTCGTGTACCGTCAAATTCTAGCATACATATTCAGGAAGTACACGCAATGATTACCCATTGCTTATGCGACTTAATCGACCATCAATTGTTTGGCGGATAATCCATGAAAAAGCTTTTATTATTACTGTTGGCGCAGAGTTTTTTTATTTCCGGCTGTTCGACGATTGCGACGAGCGATGCGGAAATAACCGACTTGTCATTATTAAATGATCGCCGTAGCCACGCGGCTATTTTGGCCGATGAAGCTATTGAAGACCATGCCGGAGCGCAGCTGAATGACGATGATGACTTACGCGAAAAATGTCACTTTAATATTACCGCCTATAACGGCGCGGTGCTGGTCACCGGCGAGACACCCCAAGAAGAATTTCGCGACAGAATTATCGACATCGTTCGCGTCATTCCGGGTGTAAAACTGGTGCACAACAAGTTGATTATTGCCAACCCCAGTCCTTATAACTTCCGCGCCAGTGACTCGCTGATTACCAGTAGAGTAAAAATCGCACTCACTCAAATACCTGAGTTCGATGCTTCCTGGGTCAACGTTGTTACCGAAAAAAACACGGTTTACCTGATGGGCCTGGTACATAGAACCGAAGGCGCTGCCGCCATCGAAGCGACCCGATATCAGCCTGACATAAAACAAATTATCACGATTTTTGAATACATTGACTAATATTGCCCCCTTACCTGCCGATTTCTTAACCTTGCTGGCTGAAACTTTTGCCGCCGGTGATCTGTTAACTGCGCCTGAAGACTGCTGGACTTACGGCTATGACAACAGCCGCCGCCATGTGTTGCCTCAAGCCGTGGTTTTTCCGACCACGCATGAACAAGTCGTCGGTGTCGTTAACGCCTGCAACCGATTCAATATTGCGTTGACGGCCAGAGGACGCGGCACCGGAACCACCGGCGCCACCGTCCCGCTTAAAGGCGGACTGATTGTGTCGCTGGAACGCATGAACAAGCTGATCGAGTTTTCTCCCGATAACCGCTACATCATCGTGGAACCGGGCATGACCAACCAGCAGGTACAGGATATCGCCAAAGAGCGGGGCTTTTTTTGGCCGCCTGACCCGACCAGCGCCGCATTCTGTAGCGTCGGCGGCAATCTGGCCTACAACTCCGCAGGCCCCAGGGCGGTAAAATACGGCACGCCCAGGGAAAATACGCTGGGCTTGCGTGCAGTCACCGGCGCGGGCAAAGAAATCCGCGTCGGCGTTCATACCAGCAAAGGCGTGGTCGGCTATGACCTGACCCGGCTGATACTCGGCTCGGAAGGCACTCTGGCGATTATTACCCAGGCCACGTTAAAACTGACACCGCTGCCGGAAGCGACCAAAACGCTTCGGGCTATCTACAATTCCGTTTTTGATGCGGCCAAAGCCGTTTCCGCAATCATGTCACAGCCGGTCATTCCCTGTGCGCTGGAATTTATCGACGGCAATGCGATCAACATGATCCGGCAGTATTCGGAAACCGATCTGCCCGACCATGCAGGCGCGATGTTAATGATCGAGGTCGACGGACAGCTGGAAGGTTTGGATACGGCCGCTGAAAAAGTGGCTGCCGCCGCCAAAAACGATGGTCTTTTGGACATCCGACTGGCTCAGACCGATGCCGAAGTTAAAGCGCTCTGGCAAACCCGAAAGGCCCTGTCTCCGGCGCTGCGCAAAGTGGCACCAAAAAAAATCAATGAAGACGTGGTGGTGCCGGTTACCGAAATGCCCGCATTAATAGCCGGACTGGGTGAGCTGTCAAAAAAATACGACCTGCCCATTATCAACTTTGGTCACGCGGGCAACGGCAATATTCATGTGAATTTATTACTCGATCCCGATCAGCCCGAACAAGGCAAAAAAGCCCATGCTTGTCTGGACGAAATTTTTTCTTTGGTGTTGGCGCTAAACGGTACATTGTCCGGCGAGCATGGCGTGGGCCTGGAAAAGCGGGATTTTGTCGATCGGGAACTGGATGCGAATTCTTTGGAGCTGATGAGAAATATTAAGCGCCAGTTCGATCCGAACGGCATACTCAATCCCGATAAAATGTTTCCGCTGGTTTAGCTTATCGGTATAACTCGGCACTGCCGTCCATGTCGCCGGTCTGGCCGTACAACAATGGCCGCCCCTGATTAAGCGCTGCCGCAGCAACCACCTTGCACACCGCAATCTTATGATCACCGGCATCGGCATAATGACTGATCTGACAGTCAAAGAAAGCAAGGCTTTCGGATAAAACCGGCGCACCGCTTTCGGCTGTCTGCCATTGAAATCCTGCCATCTTGTCTTTCGCTGATCGGCCAAAATGCTCCGCTAGCGCATACTGATCCTGTGCCAAGACATTAACCGTGCAAACGCCGCTTTCCTGCAACAATTGATAGGAATAATGCTCGGGATTAATGCTGATCGCCAGCAACAAAGGATCGAAAGACACTTGCATCACCCAGGCCGCAGTAAAGGCATTTTGACGCTCGCCTTTGCCAACACCGATCACATAGACACCGTGACTGATCTGTTTAACCAATGTCTCCGCATGTTCAATCATGTTAATGCACCAGCTTAATGCGCATCGATAAATCGACCGCCCGGACATGCTTGGTTAAGGCGCCGATGGAAATAAAATCGACGCCGGTCTCGGCAATTGCCCTGATATTGTCCAGGCCGATATTGCCAGAAGCCTCAAGCTCTATGGCTTCGGAGTTTAATTTCACCGCCTCGGCCAACATTTCAAGGCTGAAATTGTCGAGCATGATCCGGTCAGGCTTTGCAGCGCTTGCTTCCAGAAATTCCTGCATTGATTCGACCTCGACTTCCACAGGAACCGACGTCAACTCACGCGCCGACCGGATTGCCTGAGCAATGGAACCTGCCGCTATGATATGATTTTCCTTGATCAAAATTCCGTCATACAAGCCGATCCGATGGTTATAACAACCGCCACAGGCAACCGCATATTTTTGCGCATTTCTAAGGCCCGGAATGGTTTTCCGGGTATCCAGCACTTTACAGCCTGTACCGGAAACCGCATCGGCATATTGCCTGGCAACGGTTGCCGTTGCTGACAAGGTTTGCAGCAAATTCAGCGCGGTACGTTCACCGGTCAGCAAGCCTCTAGCTGAACCCTTGAGTTTACATAAAAGCGTATTTTTACCGACCGCTTCGCCTTCAGTAGCTAACCAATTGATATTAACGCCAGCATCCAAAGATTTAAATACCGCATCAAACCAAGCCAGACCGCAAAGCACCATGTCTTCCCGGGTAATCACTTCAGCTTCTGCCGTCATGGTTTCAGGAATGATGGCGGCGGTTATGTCGCCGGAACCGATGTCTTCTTCGAGGAAAGGTTTTATGTCTACCCGGTTCAATTGTTCTGTCATAAGCTCATTAACTCTGAAAGTACTCGTTCACTGATTGTTTTTTGGTCAAGTATAACAATAGACGCTTGCCCATGGTGCAGCTTTTCTGCCAACGCGTCTATTTGAATCTCAAACATTTTTACTCCGTTTTTACCAGAAAACAGGCTATTTTCGGCGTCTTTCCAAATCAGTTTTCCCCATTGCGTTGCTGATTCCTTGGAAAATGCGACCCAGCTATCCACAGCAAGATTTTTAGCCTGCTCCAAGCTGTCATCTGCTAGCCCTACGGCTGTTATTTTTTCGCCCGTAATCCGTTGCTCACTCACATCATTCCGTGTGTTTTTAGTCTCTTTTTTATCCATTAAAATAATATGCCATACGGCAAGGTCTTTAAAAAAACGCGCCTGTGCAGTCTTATCGTATGAAGTTTGCTTCAAGCCTTTTCTTAAGGCTGCAATCAACCCCGGCAATAATGCTAACAGCTGTTTTCTTTGATGGTCATCTGCCGGAGGCATGACGCTTACAATCAGCTCATCCATGGCCTGCACCGTTTTTTCCCACTGCTCCGGCAACTCATCTTTACCCGTATAGACATCTAGCAACACCTCCGACCAAATACCCTGCAGAAACTCGACTATTGCTGTCGGCGCCTTTTTGCCCATCAAGCTGTTTTCAATAGTTATAGTGACAATTTTTCTGCTCGCCCTCAATGCCTGTTCATTTATCATCAACTCCTTGGCAATCTCTTCGAGATTCTGACTATGCTGCTTTTGTTTGCTCAGATAGAGCGAAAACTCACTGGCTGCTGCGGTCCAACCGGAAAGCTCGAAACCGCTATCCCGGGTTATTTTTTTCACTGTGCTGGCAATACGCTGTTGAATTAGCCGATCGTCACACGCTTCCGTATTTAAAAACCTCCCGGCTGCAAACATATCATCAAGCAACTGTCTGACCGGATTTTTCGGGTTGAAAAAAATACCGTATCGTCCTAAAGAGGCCACCGAAAAAGGAATTTCCAGTTGTAAAATAGCCATTTTTACAGATTTTTGAAGCGACTCATCTTTGTTTATTGCGCTAAAAATCAAAGCCACCAAATCCAGTACATCCTCATCCTATTTGGCCAATATTTTGTCATCAACACTAAAACTCAGTTCCTTCAGTTTTTTAAGGACTTGCCATTTTAACGGCTGCTTGTTTTCACCCGAATCGGTGTCATCATTAAACTGCTGAAGCATTTGCAAGGCATATTTTATTTCAACCTGTTCATAAAACACATGCGCGGTAACTGAAATTGAATCATAAGCAGAGGGGAAATGAGCCCATCGCCATAGCTCCAGTTTTTCCTGTAACAGGGCAAACTCAGCACTGATCTGCTCAGCGCCCTCGGAAGCAGGCTTGGCGTTTTCCCTGATCTCGCCTACTACGTACAACGGCGCAGGCATCGGGACATCGTTATACTGCTCTACCACCACTATCTCTGGGATCACATCAGCTTCACACTGTTTAATCAGTTCACGATAAATAAATCCCAACTGACTAAAGACAACCACTTCAAAGGTTTTATATAACGCAATCCGGCCATCTGCATTTAATTTCAGCGGTTTAAGTGGGTAGCCAATATCTCTACGAACTGAACGCAGATATTCCAGTAATTTTATATACCGCTCTTTGTTCATTTTTTCGCGGTTTTTACCTAACTGCAAACCAAATTCAACATCGATACGCATACAGCAATCATCGACTGCTTGCTCAAAATGCTGAAAAAAAATCAGCTTAATTTTGCTTAATATCGTAGTATTCTTCACTTTATCCAAACCTGAATTTAGTTGCTGCCGGTTACCCATAGCAATAGTTCTGCCGTCAATGAAAGATAAATTAGTCTAGTACTCCCCTAGTATTTTGACTAATAATAGGCATATCCAGTCTAAATACTGTGCGTTATTTCCGTTTTTTACTTTTTGTCCAGCCCATGAAAATAGACCAACACTGGTTAACTGACATTAGCCGAATCCCTACACCCAACTTTGATAAGCGCTCCGACCCGGAGGACATTTCATTACTGGTTATCCACTGCATCAGTCTTCCGCCCGGAGAATTTGGCAATCATTATATAGACCAGCTGTTTTGCAATCAGCTTGATCCTGATCAACACCCCTATTTCAAGGTTGTTTATCAATTGACTGTATCGGCACATTTACTGATTAAGCGCGATGGGAGTTGTGTTCAGTACGTGCCATTTGATAAGCGCGCTTGGCATGCCGGCAATTCGGCATTTGAGGGTCGGGAACGGTGTAATGATTTTTCTATTGGTATAGAACTTGAAGGCACCGAATTGGTCGAGTATACCGATCAACAATACCGGCAACTCGCCGCAGTGATCAAGACCTTGCTTGAAGCTTATCCCAAGCTATCGACACAACGCCTTACCGGGCATAGTGATATTGCGCCTGGACGAAAAACCGATCCGGGCGCATCGTTTGACTGGAAAAAACTTTTAGGACTGTTGAAGTAACCGGAAAAATGGAACGCAGATGACGCGGATTAGGCGGATCCACGCTGATAAACACATGAGTAAAACTTCATTATCCCTTAAAATCCGTGTAAATCTGTCAAATCCGCGTCATCCGCGTTCTATTATAAATCCGGCTCTTTCGGATGCACTAAACCGAATGACTCCGCCAGCATTAAAATCACTCCCAAGGTAATGGCGGAATCTGCGACATTAAAAGCAGGCCAATGCCAGGTACCGTAATAAACATCAAGAAAGTCGATCACATAGCCGTAAGCCAGCCGATCAATCAAATTGCCGACAGCGCCCCCCAAAACCAGTGCTAAAGCCACTGCCAGCAAAGTCTCGTGCTTTTTCAATCGAGTCAGCCAAACCGCTATCACTACACTGATCGCCAAAGCCAATGCGGCAAAAAACCAGCGTTGCCAGCCCCCGGCTTCGCTTAAAAAACTGAAAGCCGCTCCGGTATTGTGTACGTAAGTCAGCTTAAAAAACGGCATAATCTGAATCGACTCATAAAGCTGCATAGAACTCGCTATCGCAAGCTTGCTGCCTTGATCCAGAATTACCGCCAGCAATGACAGCCATAACCATTTCACCATAACGACATCACGCATAGTGTCGAATTTCGCCATCACCCACTACGTTTTCTACGCAACGACCGCAGAGTTCGGGGTGCTCTTCTGTTGCGCCCACGTCAGCTTGCTGATGCCAGCAACGCACACATTTTTCATGTTCGGAAACGATAACGTTTAATTGAATACCGTCAATTTCTGTCTGAATGGCTGCTCCCGGGGCATCGGGGGCGGCCATAAGCGAGACATTGGACACAATAAAGATAAAATGCAGTTCGCTCGCTAATTGATTTAAAACCTCAAAATATTCGGCATTACAATACAGTTCGAGTTCCGCATTCAGCGATGAACCTATATCGCCTTTGGCTCGGCTTTTTTCCAGTTCCTTGCCGACAGCGGCTCGAACCGCCATGATTTTTTGCCAGCATTCGCGATTCAAAACAGCATCATCGTCCAGCTTGACCAAGCCCTGATACCAGGTTTCCAAAAACACCGACTCGCTACGCTCACCCGGCAAATATTGCCAGAGTTCATCAGCGGTATAGCTGATGATCGGTGCCAGCCAGCGCGTCAGGGCTTCAAGCACATGATACATAGCCGTTTGCGCCGAACGCCGCGCCAAACCGTCGGCTTTTGCAGTGTATTGCCTATCCTTAATGATATCCAGATAAAACCCGCCCAGATCAATCACGCAAAAATGATGCACTTTTTGGTAGATATGCTGAAATTGATAAGTATCGTAGGCCGTCTTGACTTCTTCCTGCAACGTGTATGCCCTATCCACCACCCAGCGATCCAATGCCAGCAAATCTTTATCTTCGACCGCATGTTGCGCCGGGTCAAAATCATCCAGATTGGACAGCAAAAAGCGCGCGGTATTTCGGAAGCGCCTGTAGCCATCCGAGGTGCGATTAAGAATTTCATCCGATACGGTCATCTCACCACGATAATCGGTCGCTGCAACCCATAAACGCAACACATCGGCACCCAAATTCTTCATCACCGATTGCGGCGCGACCACATTGCCCTTCGATTTTGACATCTTTTTACCTTCAGCATCGACGGTAAATCCATGCGTCAACACGGCCTTGTAGGGCGCTACCTCGTTCATCGCAACCGAAGTCAGTAATGATGACTGAAACCAACCGCGATGCTGATCTGAGCCTTCCAGATACAAATCGGCCGGAAAGCTCAGCTGCTCGCGCTTTTCCAACACGCAGGCGTGAGTAACGCCGGAATCAAACCAGACATCCAAGGTATCGGACATTTTTTCGTAATGCTCGGCTTCATCGCCCAACAATTCAGCCGCTTCCAGTTCAAACCAGGCTTCTATGCCTTGTTGTTCGATGCACTGGGCCACCTGCTCAACTAATTCGGCCGTGCGCGGATGCAATTCGCCGGTTTCTTTATGGACAAAAAACGTGATCGGCACGCCCCAGGTGCGCTGACGGGAAATACACCAGTCAGGTCGGCCTTCCATCATGCTTTCGATGCGCGCCTGACCCCATTCGGGAATCCAGGCGACGCGCTTGACTTCATCCAGCGCCTGCTCGCGCAGCTTGTTTTTATTCATCGAGATAAACCACTGCGGCGTAGCCCGAAAAATAATCGGAGTTTTATGCCGCCAGCAATGCGGATAGCTGTGCAGTATCGCGACGTGATGCACCAACTTGCCTTGTTGCTCCAACACTTCCAAAACATGAGCATTAGCGTTGAATACATGCTCGCCGGCAAAGATTTCGGTATTCGGCAGAAAAACGCCGTCATTGCCGACCGGGTTATCGACCGGCAAACCGTATTTCAAGCCGACGATATAATCGTCCTGGCCGTGTCCTGGCGCGGTATGCACCGCGCCGGTACCGGCTTCGGTGGTGACATGATCGCCCAGAATGATCGGCACTTGCCGGTCATAAAAAGGATGTTGCAGTAATTGATGCTCCAGTTCGGAGCCTTTGCAGTAGGCAATGACATGGTAGTCCTCGATGTCGTAACGCAGCATCGCATCCTTAAGCAACGCTTCGGCAACGACCAAGCGTTCTTTGTTGCCGTCTTTTTCACATTGCACCACCGCATATTCCAGCTCGGGGTTTAACGCAACGCCCTGATTTGCCGGCAGCGTCCACGGCGTGGTTGTCCAGATGACCACCGATAATGACCCAAAACCATCATGCTCAGGTACATGATGACACCGACTCAAGAATCCGGTTTCATCAACAACCTGAAAACGCACATCGACCGCAGGCGAATGTTTATCTTCGTACTCGACTTCCGCTTCAGCCAGTGCTGAGCCGCAATCGGTACACCAATGTACCGGCTTGGCGCCTTTTACTATGTGACCATTTTGGCTGATTTTACCCAGCGAGCGCACGATGTCGGCTTCAAAGGTAAAATCCATGGTTAAATACGGATGCTCCCAATCGCCCAAAATACCCAGCCGGATAAAGGCCTCTTTTTGTATATTGACCTGTTTTCCCGCATATTCGCGGCAGGCTTTGCGGAACACGGCAGCAGAAACCTTAACCCCGGCTTTACCAATTTTCTTCTCTACCTGCAATTCAATCGGCAAACCGTGACAATCCCAACCCGGCACATAAGGCGCATCGAAACCGCTTAACGATTTCGATTTAACAATGATGTCCTTTAACACCTTGTTAACCGCATGACCGATATGAATTTCGCCATTAGCATAAGGAGGGCCGTCATGCAGAACAAACTTAGGTCTACCGGCAAATTCTTGCCTGATTTTGTTATATAGGTTCGCTTCGGTCCATTTTTTCAGACGTTCCGGCTCGCGCTGTGCCAAATTGCCTTTCATCGGAAACGCAGTATTAGGTAAATTCAGTGTTTTTTTATAATCCATCGTCATCACAGTTAATCTCGGCAAAAATCTTTATCACCAGGGAGGGTGTGTATGCCGCTAGCCGGTAAGGAACCGGCGCGGCGATCACCCACAGGGAAGGAGGGTGTGTATGCTGCAATTACGCAGGGAGCAAAGCGCGGCTTTGGCCTTAGCTACATCTTTTATAATCTGGACTTTAAGCTCATCCAGCGACTGAAAACGCATTTCATCCCTAATTTTTTGCTTGAAATGCACTTCCACATAGCGGCCGTAAATTTCCCTATTAAAATCGAATAAATGCGCTTCCAGTATAACCTTTGAACCACCGTCAAATGTCGGTCGGGTGCCTACATTCGCAACACCTTCAAATTCGCTACCATCAATACCAGTCATGGTAACGGCAAACACCCCATTAACAGGCGTATTTTTTCTAAACATCTGTATATTAGCAGTAGGATAACCGATAGTTCTGCCGCGCTTGTCGCCATGTGCCACACGCCCACAAACAGAATAGCAGCAACCCAGCATTTTTTCAGCCAGAGCTAAATCGCCATCGCCCAACGCATCCCTGATTAGCGTACTGCTGACTCGAAGCCCGGTTACTTGAAAAGATCCGGTATCTTCAACCTCAAAATCGAATATTTTGCCCTTCTCCTTGAGCATGGTGAAATTGCCGCGCCGGGTCTTACCAAAATGGAAATCATCCCCGACCACCAGATGCTTTACATTCAGTTTTTTCACTAAAATGTCCTCAATAAAGCGCTCCGCATCACAGTCGGCAAAATTTTGATTAAATCGCAATATCAATAAATCATCAACGGGTAATTTAGAAAACCCGAGTACTTTTTCCCGCAAGCACATCAACCGTGACGGCGCATTTTCTCCCAGAAAATACTCCAGCGGCTGTGGCTCAAAAGTCATAACAACTACAGGCAAAGATAAGGCCGCGCCTCGTTCAGCTAGCTTGGCTATTACTGCTCTGTGCCCTAAATGTAAGCCGTCAAAATTTCCAATCGTTAGTACACAGCCCGATTTTAACGGTTTTAAATGAGGCAATCCTCTAATAAGACGCATGAAATGTGGCAAATTTAAAAAAGCCTGTATTCTACCATGCGGAAGCATGGCTTCAATTCAAAACATGACAACTAAATCATATACTCAAAAAAAAAGCCCGGTGGAAAATTCCACCGGGCTTTTTATTTTTAAATCAGCGATGATTTATTTCATCATTGATTTTTTGAACATGCTGTCCAGCTTGCTGTTTGTGTCTTGAGCATACTGAGCTGCACGATTAGCAGCAGCTTCAGCAGCAGCAGCTTGTGAAGAAGCAGAGTCAGCGGCGCTTTTTGCGCTAGCTGCATCAGCAGATGCTTGTGCAACAGAAGTTTTCAAGCCATCAACTTGTGATTGTAAGTTTTCGATATCGGAAGTGCTTGCACAACCAACAGCCAGACTAGCAACCAGAGCAATCATTGATAATTTTATTACTTTTTTCATATTCATTTTCCCTTCTAAAAGTTATTACACAAAAAAAAATCTCACCAAGTTTGAATTTTGAACTGTTTTCTAACTATTTTCCAGTTTTATTTTTGGAAAGCTGAAATAATAATCCCACCCACAACACAAACAAATACAAGTCATTGTTTCTTATTTTAAATACACTTTTAAAACCAACTTAATAATAGCAATTTTTTATTTTATTTTATTTTCACTACTGTTCCCTTGCCTAACCATTGGCTTAAATGATCAATCTGTCCGTTAGTTAACGCAATGCACCCATGAGTCCAATTCATAGATTTATGAATTTTCTCATCTGCTCGACCCAAGCCATGAATACCGATTCGTCCACCTAATGCTGTGTTTTGCGGGGGCACTTGATGATACCTGTGAGCAATCATAATACTATTGTAAGCCACTTGATCAATAACGCCCTGTTCCAAGGCTTTTTGAGCATCCTCCGTAGACGGATAAGTTAAACCAAAAAACTTTCGAAAGGAGCTTTGTTCGCCAACCCAGCCTATTCGGTAACTTCCAAAAGGCGTGACGTTATCTCCCCGATGGTTTTTAAACCCGGCACCTCCTTGACCAATGGCAATATCATTTAAGACCTCAAGCGTTTGTTGGCCTTTTTTTACCTCAATAGTGAGCGCTTTCGTATCGACTAAAAGCCAGACATCATCGCCTGCGATGACAGCAAAAGAAAAAACACTACAACACAACAATAAATAGATTCGTAACATAAATGTTCTATACACTAGAGAAGAATTTTGGTGTACTTTAGTCCACCAGGTTAATTGTCGAATTAAGGATCTAACATGCAAATAAAAACTATCACAACGCATCCATACAACGACCAAAATCCAGGAACATCCGGACTCAGAAAAAAAGTTAAAGTATTTCAGCAACCCGGTTATCTGGAAAATTTTGTTCAAGCAATTTTTGACTCGCTAGATGACCTTACCGGGAAAATATTGGTGCTGGGCGGAGACGGGCGGTATTTTAACAGACCCGCTATACAAGTCATCATCAAAATGGCGGCAGCCAACGGTTTCGGCGAACTTATTATAGGTCAAGGCGGGCTACTGTCTACCCCTGCGGCCTCACATATCATCAGAAAATATAACGCATTTGGTGGCTTGATTCTTTCTGCCAGCCACAATCCCGGAGGGCCTGACGAAGATTTTGGCATTAAATATAATGTTAGCAATGGCGGACCTGCCCCAGAAAAGGACACCAACGCGTTTTATCAGCGCAGCTTGGTTATCGACAGCTATAAAATAGCCTCTATCGAAGACATAGACCTGGATCATATCGGCACTCACAAAATAGACAACCTTAGCATCACTATCATCGATCCAGTAGCTGATTATGCTGAACTGATGCAGTCTATTTTCGACTTCAATTTGCTTAAGCAAAGTATCAGCTCAGGCTACATCACCCTGCTCTTCGATGCAATGCATGCCATTACCGGTCCTTATGCGAAAAAAATATTCATAGACATATTGGGCGCAACGCCTGACTCGGTCATTAATGCCGAACCGCTGGAAGATTTTGGCGGCCATCACCCCGACCCCAACTTGGCGCATGCTCAAGAACTTGCCGAGCGCATGTTCGGTTTAGCCCCCCCTGTTTTTGGGGCTGCATCTGACGGCGATGGCGACCGTAACATGATTACCGGCAGCAATATTTTCGTAACACCCAGCGACAGTCTAGCCATTATGGCAGCCAACGCGCATCTAATTCCGGCCTATGCCAAGGGATTGCGCGGCGTGGCTCGTTCCATGCCTACCAGCCAGGCGGTTGACCGCGTCGCAGCCCATTACAACATTCCCTGCTATGAAACCCCGACCGGCTGGAAATTTTTCGGTAATCTTCTGGACGCGGGAAAAATCACTTTGTGCGGAGAAGAAAGTTTCGGCACCGGCTCTGATCATGTGCGAGAAAAAGATGGCCTATGGGCGGTATTATTCTGGCTGAATTTAATCGCCATAAAACGCCAGTCTGTTACCGATATTGTCAATGAACATTGGCAAAAATTTGGCAGGGATATTTATTGTAGACACGACTATGAAGCTGTAGAAATAAATATAGCCAATAGCATTGTTGATCATCTTAGAAATCAGTTACCCACATTACCAAGACAAACATTCGCTGAATATACCGTTAAATATGCCGATGAATTCAGTTATGAAGATTCTATAGATGGTAGCATCAGCAGTAATCAAGGCATACGCATCGGTTTTGAAAACGGTTCGCGCATTATTTTTCGTTTATCTGGCACAGGAACAGTCGGCGCAACCTTAAGGATTTATTTAGAACGCTTTGAAGCTGACGCCTCCAAACATAATCAGAACGCTCAAGTGGCACTAGCAACGTTAATCAACCTTGCCGAGCAGTTTTGTGAAATTAAAAAACGTACCGGCAGGACTGAGCCTAATGTAGTAACTTAAAATAGGCACAAGAGCATGGCGTGAACCGAAAGCGGGCGCAACGTTTGTTGCAAATACTGGGGTTGGTTGCCATGGTGCCTGGCCCCAATACCACGGCTTTCTCATAAAAAAACGCGGCAAACATGTAGTACAATCCGAGCCCCTAAAATTTGGCATAACACCTCGATACATGAATAGCGAATCACCAAGTAGTAAAGAACAAATCACCTGTTTTGTAGATCTGCTGAAACATAATCTCCCAGAGCATCGTGATAATCGTGGCAAGCGTCATACCTTGGTGTTAGTGATAGTCGGATTTGTTTGCGCAACCTTGGTAGGACGCCACAAGCTTTCCAGTGTTCACCGCTATATCTGCAATCGAGTAGATTGGTTACACGAAATAACCCAAAGCCAAAAAGTTAAGCCGATCTCCTGCGCACATCTGCCCCGTTTTCTTAACGGATTGGATTGGCTAGCATTAAATGAATTGATCGAACGCTGTTTTGGTGTTCGAATTCACTATAATCAAGCACAAAAATGGATAGCGATTGATGGCAAAGCGTTACGTGGCACACTGGATGCTGGTGAAAAACAAAATGTAATTCTGGCCGTGGATCACGCTACGCGTGAAGTGGTGGCACAAGCTCGACAATGTGGCGACAAGTCCAGTGAAATTCCGGTAGGGGTGCTGATTTTTTATAATTTTCATAAATTAACTCACGGTTCGCTCATTTTTTAGGGCAGTTCGGAAGATTGGTGCTTTTTATTGAGAAACCAATGTAAAAATACCGAATTTCAAAATTCAATATCATTTTTTTTAGATATTAATCCTGAGATCTATGACATTAAATTATTTTCGGGGTGATCTTATTTTTATGTCAACCTCAAAAAACACTATATATAGTGTTTTTAAATCTTACTAACCACTAGAAAAAATGAGCGAACGCCGAGTAGTACAGCTAAGACAGGTTGTCGATTGTGTTGGCATGCTGAACGAACACTATTAATCTAGCTTCCAGGCGTAATCCTTATAGTACGCCTGGAAGTAAAAGTGCTTCGACGACCAAGTGCTATTGCATCGTTATCAAGCGAGTGTTCTAACGCACGCTTCCCGATCCCACTGACGTGTTTTAGCTGCGGCAATGAAGCGATCCAGGTTTCCGATGGCAATCACACCGGCGTCTTGTTCGATAGCCGCTGTTATCAGCAAGGCTTCGCCGCCCTTGTCAAAACCGATCGCTTTCAGATGACCGAAGGCATCACGCACGAAATCGATGGCGGCGGCTTCTTTGCCCAATAACGCGGCGGTTTCGCTGGAAAGAATGATGGCGACCGCATCGAACATCACCGACGGCGTGCCAGCCAATTGACTATCGATTGTCAACAGCGAGCCGTTGGCAAGTTTCGCTTCGCCGATTTTCACGGCGATAATTTGCACTTTTGCGCCTGCAGTGGCGACTGCCTGCTTGACGGCCTCAATGCTTGCCGCATCCGATCCGTCCGCAATTAGTATCCCGACAGCCCGGCCTTCGAGCGTGTCCTTCATCTTGCCGATGAGTCGCAACGCTGGGGAGGTATCTAACTCCTGTACTGCAACAGCAGCTACCGGCGCCTGCGGTAGTTCGTTCATACCGAGGCCAGAGGCGACCCTTTGTGCGAGGTCCTCTTCGATATGGCGCAAGTGACCGACCATGGCCTCGCGGATATGCGGATGCTCGACCTTAGAAAGCTCAAATACCAAAGCGGAGGTAATATGCGCCTGTTCGAAGGCGTTTTGGCTGCGATAGAATTGCCGTGCCTGGCTGTAATGGTCGGCAAAGCTCTCCGCCCGAATCCTACCCTTTGCGCCGGTCTCGGTCACCGCCGCGCTGTAAAAGCCGGTCTCCGGTTGTTCGCGTGGGGAGTCCGCTGCCAGGGCATTCGGTTCGTAGGACACGCGTCCAGCCGGTTGCGCCATTTGCATATGACCGTCGCGCTGGTGATTGGCGAACGGACACTGCGGCGCATTGACGGGTATCTGGTGAAAATTCGGCGAGCCCAGACGAGATAACTGCGTGTCCAGATACGAGAACAGACGCCCCTGCAATAGCGGATCGTTCGAGAAATCGATGCCGGGCACGACGTGGGACGGGCAGAACGCCACTTGTTCAGTTTCAGCAAAGAAATTGTCCGGCCAGCGGTTGAGCACCATGCGTCCGATAACGTGCAACGGCACCAATTCTTCCGGTATCAATTTAGTCGAATCGAGATGATCGAATGGGAAGGCATCGGCTTCCTCTTGGGAGAATAGTTGCACCGCCAATTCCCATTCCGGGAAATCGCCGGTGCTGATCGCTTCGAACAAGTCGCGGCGATGAAAATCGGGATCGGCGCCGGCAATCTTGACCGCCTCGTCCCAGAGGGTCGATTGCAAACCGAGTTTCGGCCGCCAGTGGAATTTCACGAAGGTCGATTCGCCTGCGGCATTGACCAAACGGAATGAATGAATACCGAAGCCTTCGATCATCCGTAGCGAACGCGGCAAGGTGCGGTCGGACATGATCCACATTACCATGTGCATTGATTCTGGCGTCAGTGAAATATAGTCCCAAAAGGTGTCGTGCGCAGTAGCTGCCTGAGGAAAACCACGATCAGGCTCCATTTTGACAGCATGAATGAGGTCGGGAAATTTGATGGCATCCTGAATGAAGAAGACCGGGATATTATTGCCGACCAAATCCCAATTGCCCTCTTTCGTGTAAAACTTGACGGCGAAGCCGCGAACATCGCGCGGGGTATCGGCCGAACCGGAACCGCCTGCTACGGTTGAGATGCGCGTGAATAAAGGCGTTTGTTCGCCCACTTCGGTCAGCACTTTGGCGGTCGTGTATTTTTCCAGGGATTGTGTCAGTTCGAAAAAGCCATGTGCGCCCGTACCGCGGGCATGGACGATGCGCTCGGGAATTCGCTCGTGGTCGAAATGAGTGATTTTTTCACGCAGGATGAAATCTTCCAGCAGCGTCGGACCGCTCGGATTGGCTCTCAGGGAGTTCTGATCGTCGGAAATAGGCAAACCCTGATTCGTCGTCAACGACGGCTGATTGCCGGTGGCCGTCTGGTGCCACTCTCCGCCGCTGCCGACTGAAACGGTTATTTCTTCTGGCCCGGACTTTGCCTGTTTGCCCTTGACGGGTAGAACCCCTGTTTTGGCTTTGGTCATCATGAATCTCCAATTAATTTTGCACGACAGTAACTTGCCGTCGTGACGCCGTGGATAATGAACGCGTTGATTACTAGAAAAAAGCTAGCAAGTTTGGGGTCAAGTCGTCGGCGGCGATAGTGGCTGCTTGCGTGGCAGTATATGATCGTTGAAATGGCATTATTTAGTTATCACAATCGAACCCATTAGTAGTTTGGCACTTTGTTCGTAACTTGGGTGTGATAAAGCGCCTTTTAATGGCTTGCCATAGCGCGACAACTTGCCGCGCAATCCCGGCAAGATTTTTCGCAATCAGTCATTCCCAGGGTGGCACAGCTTTGGGCGCAGGCTTCACACACATCAGCGCAAAGACCGCAGTATTGTGCGGTAAATTCCGAACCGGACAGTTGCAGGTCTGCCGAAGTCTGGCAAATCTGAGCGCAGTTGATCATTAGCCGGAAATGGCTCGGTTCTACGTGCTTACCGCCGGTTTCAAGACAATGATTCATGGCGGTCTGCAAGCAAGTCTGATAGCACTTCGTGCAGGCGTCAATGCAGGATTGCATAGTATTATGCGTTCATTATTTTGCTCCTGGTTAAGATTAAAAATAGTGGTTAATTTATATTTTCTACCCTTTTATTCCATTACGGAACGGTTTCAGCTTCCCAGTTTTGATGACTTGCGTCTGTGCGTTGTCGCACAGTAAAGTTCCCTGTATCCGGGATAAAAAAGAAGACAACCTGTTTAACTTTAAAAAATAGATGCCACCCTTGTATATTAAAGACCTCTTCAACCACAAGATAAATTAAACCAAAAAGTTTATAGTGATAGCCGATTTCTGGGGAAGCCGTCCCACCCTATTCCTCTATGGCGGGGGTCACCCGCCATATGCTGTTGCCAACGTCATCGGCGACAAGCAGTGCGCCAGCTAGATCAACGGCCACACCAACCGGACGACCCAGCGCATCACCCTGCGCACTGACAAAGCCGGTGAGTATATCCTCAGGTGTCACAGTAGGATATCCGTCGGCGAACGGCACAAAAATCACTTTGTAACCACTCCGGGGTTGACGGTTCCAGGAGCCGTGCTGACCGATAAACGCCCCGCCCATAAAGCGCTTCGGCAATAAATTGCTCGTATAGAAGACAAGCCCGAGCGAAGCTGTATGGGCGCCAAGCGCATAATCCGGCGCAATCGCTTTAGCTACCAAGTCAGACCGTGGCGGCCTCACTCTCGTATCGGCATGCTGGCCGTAATAGCTGTAAGGCCATCCGTAGAAAGCTCCGTCTTTTACCGAGGTCATATAGTCGGGCACCAAGTCACTGCCGATCTCATCGCGTTCGTTGACGGTAGTCCAGAGTGCACCGCGCTGCGGTTGCCAGGCAAGGCCATTGGGGTTGCGCAAACCCGAGGCGAAGATGCGCGAACGGCCTGTTGCCGGATCAACTTCCCAGATGGCGGCGCGGTTGACTTCATTTTCCATACCGTTTTCGCCGGCATTGCTATTGGAGCCGACGGTGACATACAGACGCGAACCATCGCGGCTGGCGATTACATTTTTGGTCCAGTGATGGTTGATCGGGCCTGCGGGCAAATCAAGCACTTTTACACCGGACTCATTGATCTGAGTTTCGCCGGTATGATAGGGAAAGCGCACAAGTTCATCGGTATTGGCGATATAAAAATTGTTGCCAACGAGCGCCATGCCAAAGGGAGAACTCAACCCTTTCAGAAAGACTGTTCGCGTTTCCGCGATACCGTCGCCATTTGCATCGCGCAACAGCGTGATGCAAATGGCGCTCGGTACGCCCGCCCCCGCGCGTTTCATGACCCGCGTCATCAACCAGCCCTTAAGACCTTTGCTATTTTCGGTCCGGGGTGGGGCATTGGTTTCGGCAACCAGTACATCGCCGTTGGGGAGCACATAGAGCCAGCGCGGGTGGTCTAGGCCGGTCGCAAAGGCGTTCACTGCAAGGCCAGCGGCAGCCTTTGGCGTTATGCCTTCAGGCCAACCTTTGGCTGGGGCTATATTGACGGTGGGGAATAGCGTGGGGTTCGGCGGCGGTAGCGTCGGATGGGGACCGACGCCCGCTTGTTCCGGCAATGTCGCCACGTCGCCACAGGCGTCAATATTCAGTATTAACAGGCAGACGACCAGGCGAAAAATGAAAGAGTGGTGCATTCGGCATCTCCAGTTGGAAGGTAAAGAGCGATTATTGAAGGCACAAATTGTCACCTGAATGCATTACTTCCGAACGGGTTTCGTCCATGGTGATCTATTTTTCTACATGGATTTCTTCTTTTCGAGAAGGCCCTATATTTTGTGTAAACGGGTTATCGGTTACCACGGGTCACCGTGCTCTTTGAACTGTAATGTTAAATCTAACCCATACCTCAGACGCTGTCGGTACGTTATCGCACACACTATCATTGCCGGTAATATTCCTCAGCGCCGCCGACATCAGCAAGGTTGCCATAAATCCAATCTGTATAGACACGTTGTTATCGCAATCAGTCGGTATTCTTGAGCCGTTTTTGCATACGCAGCAATGTAAATTGAGGTCGGCGATATGTCGCCAATAAAGCCGCACCGTCATCAGGCAGTCGTGTCGACTTAATCCGTATCTATATCCTTGCCACACCTGAGTGGTGCGAAATAGGTTGAGCATTTAGGAAAATCCTGAATCTATGTGCGTTTCCGCACTGAACGCGTTCAGTCTAGGATGTAGTGTTATTGTCAAGAGATGGGATACATCATTCCACGCTGTGGTCACGACTATCCGGTCATGGCTAAATAATTATCAGGAGAAACTCATGAACAAAGATCAAGTAAAAGGCCGAGTCGAAGAAGCCAAAGGTAAAGTTAAGGAAGTCACCGGCAAAGTATTGGACGACAAAGGTATGGAAGTAGAAGGGAATGTCCAAAAAAACGTCGGCAAGGGTCGGGCGGGCTTTGGCGATCTCAAGGAAGATATTAAAAAAGACAAATAAAATAGGTACTGCTGAGCTATGCAATCGAGTCCAGGCAGACTGGGCGGCTGTGCGCCGGCAACGAGATAATCACAAATACTTTTACAGGAAATAAACATGAAATTCACCAAAATGAAACTCACCGGTTTAGGAGCATTTCTTGTTTTGACATTCTGCTCGTTTGGCGTATATGCCGAAAAAAATAAAGAGCCTAACCCTATGAACAAAGATCAAGTAGAAGGCCGAGTCGATGAAGCCACCGGTGTGATAACAGATGACAAAGATAAGCGGGTAGAAGGAAATGTCCAAAAGAACATGGGCAAGGCCCAGAAGGGCTATGGTGATGCCAAAAAGGCTATTAAGGAAGGCAACTAAAACGAGTAATACCTGCTGCTCAGCCGCAATGAGGCACTCTCAAATTTTTTACAGGAAATGAATATGAAGTTCACCAACAAGAAACTCATCGGTTTATTGGCAGGCTCTGTTTTGACGTTAGCCTCTTTTGGCGCTTATGCCGGGGAAAGCCACATGGCGGAGGCGATCAAGCACGCGGAGGCCGCGGCTAAAGCCGACGATGGCAAGACCATCGCCGAACATGCGGAGAAATCCAAGACCCATGCGAAAGCCGCCAATGAACACCTAGATGCAGGCATCACGAGCCTGAATGATGCTATCGATCACGGCAAGATGAAGCATGCGGATTTAGCGAAGAAGTCCGCCGAAGAAGCGGTAACGCATCTGAAAGCCACGCAATAAAAGAATATTGTTCTCGTTACCCCCAAGGTTGGCGGGTGCATAGCCCGCCTTTTTTTTGCTTAAAATTGCAGCAGCTTTGGTCAATAAGGATGGGGTCTGTCGCAAATTTTATCAGTTTGCGCGATAATTACCAGTTTTAGCAATTGAAAAACTAATGATTAATTTTAAAGGCGCCCATTTTCCAAAAGATGTCATTCTTTACGCTGTTTTTTTCTATGTCCGTTATGGCGTATCTTAACGCGATCTAGGAGTCTGTCGGTCTTTCAGTCATCCACTATTTATTGAGTTAAAATAGCGTCGGATTAATAATGACGGAAAAGGCAGTACCCCATTAGCAAGCAATTTATCACCATTAACCGAAACGAGCCTATCAACGTGCCTGGAAACTGCGAGGGTTGGTTAGATGAAAACAGTCTGGCTCGTTTTGTGGT
>JAURYJ010000029.1 GCA_030653985.1 Methylobacter sp.
TGTAACGCGGCAGAAAATATCAAAGTCGCAGGGCTTGCGATTCTAGCCTTTGGAGAGAATGTAAGTGGCATTGGGTTAGTCCCTGTGTCCTGTTCTCGTTGAATTAGGAATCCCCTTCCTTTAGGTAGGGGAGCAGTCAACAGCGTGGTAATAACTGTAAGCAATGGCAGCGGCAGCAAGCGCAATTAACTGCCAGATATAGTTATCAAAATAAGCGACGCAAACAGTTATCAGGCCCAGAAATAATCCTGTGAAAATACCTCTCCACCCGGTTTGTATGCCGTCCAGATAAGTCGTTAATGCCAGTATTAACAGCACGATTAAACCGGCTTCTTCATGGAAGATTCTTCCTGAACCGTGGTAAGCATAAACGACAATGGCCGCACCTAAGCCGCCTGTCCAATGCAGTAGTCGACTGGTGAACGCCTTGAGATTATCACCGTGTTGTTTGAACTGATAATAGCCGGGAGCGATAGCGATAACAGTAAACAAGAACATCATGGCAAACCAATAATCGTGGCTGGTATGCCGATAGCTATAGCCAATGTAAGTGCCGAGCAGCGACAAAAGTAAACGCAAGGTAAAAAGATGATGATTCGATAGCAGGGATAACAGGTTTTGCTTGTTCATGAACTGTACTCAAGAGAATAGGTAACGAATGACGGTTTAATTATTTCCAGAAAAATCGACGGGATTTATACGGCCTGGGCAGATAGACGAGGCTTAACAGCAACAATGCCAATAAGGCCGGTTGCCAGCGAATATCGGTCTGCACAACTTTTTCAGTCGCCAGTTTCGGGTTTTGTAATGCTTGACTAAGATTTTTTAAGTCGGTTAAGCGGGCGTAACTTAAGCCGGATTCTGCGCCGAGTTTTTCCAAATAAGTTTCGTGCAAAGCGGTTAAATGCTCGTTGCCGGTAGCGGCTTCGCTGCCGAATGGGGCATTGCGTGCGTTATAGCCTTTGACTTGCGACGGGTCCAGATTCGATTGCCCGAACGAAGAACGGTGCGGCACATCATCATGGCTATAAAACCCGGTTTGTTGGCCTTGGCTGTCGAACTTGGGAATAGGCACGGCTTGCAAACCGCCTACGCCGATAATCATGCCTTTTGCCGGTGCTGTTAACACTGAAAAATCAGTCTGGTAATTGGGATTAACGGGCGGTGCTTCCTGTCCGTCGGTAATAAAAATCACCGTGCTGTCGCTTTTTTGCAGCATTTCAAGCGTGCTCAGCAAGCCTTTGGCGATATTGCTGTCCGCCGCCCAGGCCATGCGCCAGTCGATTTTGCTGATCGCGATATTGATTTCCGTATAAGCCGAACAAACTTCCAGCGGTTCGAATAACAGGGTTGATCGCCTCTCGGTGAATAGGCCCAATCCAACTTTGGATTCGCAAGGCAGTTTTTGCAATAATTCGCGCAAGGTTTGTTTGACAAAATTCAGGCGGCTGACGGCTTGGTTGTCTTGCTGGTAGTCGGTTGCATTCATGCTGCGGGTAATATCGACAATAAAGGTGTAGTTGTAGGTTGGCGTTTTTTGTTGCTTGCTGGGGTATAGGAACAGCACCATCATGGCGATAAGCGCCGACAGCAAGCACAAGGTTCGATAATCTTTTAATGGTTCCATTGTTTCCTCGTTTCCATGCAATTTCTAGTCGCGACGTAGGCGTCGCTCCTACGTGGGAGCGACGCCTACGTCGCGATTAACATCGAATGATAGACTTTATCAAGGCAATCCACGCGGAAACCCCGGCACGGTCGTCCACAACTGCGATTTCTGATTGATCGGGCTGTCGTCTGGCATGTCGACCCGGTCCATTTCCGGCAATAAGCGCATGGCGACTTCAAGGTTATATTTGGCATCCCAGTTACCGCTGTTCAACGCCAATGCCTGCCGGTAAGCTTGTTTCGCCAGTCCTGCCAAGGGCATGGCTGCATTGATATTCATGGCTTTTGCCTGCTGTACGGCTTGCTCCAGATACAGGTTGCCGAGGTTATAACGGGCTTTGGCCTGGAAGTCTCGGTCGCCTTTATCCATAATCAGGCTGAGGGTCGATAAGGCTTCATCGTAGCGGTGTTTTTGCTTGAAATAAAAAGCCCGCGCCAGTCTTAGTTCCGGTTCGCCGCTGATCACTTTATTAATGACCACATCCTTTCCCGAAATCAATTGCCGGATTAAATTATTATCGTGATGAATGCCGTACAACGTGCCGCAGCTGTAAACGAAAGCGGCCAAGCTGACAGCCAACGCGGCCCACAGCGATATATGCCTGATTGTTCTAATCATGGTTTGACCATTAACGCGCGAATAAATTCGCGCCCACAGATACTTGTTATCATCGTTTGACCTCACAAAATTTTGCGCCGAGCAGAACCAGCAGCAAGAAAGCCGCTACGCTGTAGCAGACTGCCGACAAGTCCTGTTTGGGGACGCGTTCGACATAGTGCATAGGCAGGTTTTCCAGTTGGTTGATGTCGGCAATCGCCTGTTGCAATGCGTCGGGGCTTTCCGCTTCATAAGCCTGATAGGGACTGCCCAGCCCCAGGAAAAACTTGTGCAGATACCGTTCGGGCATGGCCCCAGCGTTGTCGTCCCGGCTGTCTTCAGGCTGGTCGAAAATGCCGGGGCTGTTTGCGGTACGCAGGAAAATCCAGTACAGGCGGACTTGCTGCTGTTTAAACCAAAGCCGTAATTTCTGTTCGCTGTCGTGATCAATCGCCGCCGCGCCGTCTGAAACCAGCAGCACGATACGCGAACCGGTGACCGGCTGTTGTTCGAAAAACGATATGGCCATGCCCAAGCCTTTGCTGACATGGGTAAAACCGAGCGCCGGCGTTGCGGTCGCCGCAATCGCCGCCTGCACTGCGTTTTTGTTTTCGGTCAGCGGCATGACGAATAACGGCGAAGTGCTGTATTCCGCGACCCCGATCAAATCGGTTTGCCGCTGTTTGACAAAATCGGTCAATAAGCGCCGCGCCGCCGTGGCTTTCGATTCATCGGAGCCGTTCGCTGTGCGTCCGGCAAAGGTGTTGTCCATGCTGCTGCTGCGGTCCAGCAGTAATACGATATGCGCGCCGTGGCCGATCCGTTCCCGGCTTTGTTCGGTGCGGTGCAGGCCCGCGATGCCCAGCACTAACCCGGCGATTGCCGCGACGGCGCACAGGCGCAGACAGCCGACGATAACAACCGACAGCGTGTCGGCAGGAATCAATGCCGTCCACGGGGCGGGACTGGTCCGAATGCCGTTATTGAACAGCGGCAACAGGGCCAGTAACAGGCCTGCCAAGGCCAAAGGGGTATTAACCGCCAAATTCATCGGCTGCCCCGTTCGATGTTTCGGCATTGCTGGCAGAGGTCTTTTAGCTGCTGCAAGTCTTGCGCGACAACAATCATGCCGTCGGAAAAAAAATAACGGTTGGAGTAGTTGAAAAACCAAGCCAACTGGGAATTTATTTGCAGATATTCCGGGTTGCGCCGGTAAAAATCGCTTAAGCGGTTAGCAAACAGCGGCTGGCCGTTGAGACTGTTCAAGGCGTGGTGGACAAGGGTCAAGGCTTGCTCCATGTCGGCTTTAGATAAGCCTGCCAGTTTGCGCAACGCCCGCTTGAACACTGTGCGTCGCAGCCTATTGGGAAAACAGCCGTATAAATAACACAAATAGGACGCTATCAGCGCGGCAATGCTCAGGCTGGCAGTCAAGCCGTACAAGGCTTGGGTGTTTGCCAATAACGGCGGCGGACTGTCGGGACGCAGGTATTCGCCCTGTTCGGTTTGGCGCACCACCAATTCTCTGAGCGGGGACAGGGTGAAAGTCCAGGCGGGGACGTTTTGGCTGATGCTTTTTTCGCCCTGGCTAAGCTGCAGTGTAAAGCCGGGCAGGGTTAAGGTTTTAACTTCCAGCGGTGCGTAAAAAACCTGGTAGAGCAAGTCGATTTGATAACGCTGTCCGCTTTGTTTAACGGTGACCTGATTCAGGTTCAGCCAGCGGTTGATTTGTCCTTTGGCGGGTAAGCTGCCGGTTTGCAAAGTGATGCCCGAACGGGTTTCGATGACGATGCGTTGAGGAATTTCATCGCCGTTGACGTAACCGAACGGGCGGGGCGTTTCGACGTTAAAGTAGCTGACCGGTTCATCAATTGAGCCGGAACAGCCCAGCAGCGACAACACCATGATTAACAGAATTCTCATGCGGCCCTCTGCTGTAAATGACGATTAATGGTTTGGGTGCTGTAGCCTTCCGTGATAAATAACGGCTCACTGCCAAAGGCTCTAAAAGTGTTTTTCAGATCGTGTTGGCGCTGCCGGTAGGCGGTCATTATTTTTTGCCGTAAGGCCGGGCGCATGAACAGTGTGCGGGTCGCATTGTTTTCCATGTCCTGAAACGAAATAAGACCCCAATTGGGCAAGGCGGCGTATTCGTACTGATTCCACAACACCAGCGGGATAACATCGTGACCTTGCAGCGAGCCTAATATGGCGCGCAACTGAGGCAGCGGAAAATGGCAGTCGGATAACAAAAATACCAGCGAGCGCTCGGCTGGCAGAAAGGCCGCGGCATTTTGCAGCCCGTTTGCATTGCCGGTAAAGCTAAGGTGTTCCAGTTGTTTTGCCAGTGCCGACACCCGTCCCAAGTGTTGACCGGCGGGAAGCAACCAGCGATGCTCGATACGATCGGTGCAGCCGATAAAGCCGAATTTATCGCCGTAACCGAAGGCCGAGTTGGCGGCGGTCAGCAAAAATCGAATCAGGGTTTGTTGTTTATCGGCATAGCCCATCGATGCCGACATATCGGCAAGCAGATAGACGTTGACGCTGCTTTGCTGTTGATAGACGCGCACCCGATAGCCTGAAAACGGGTCGAGTACGCTGGCGCGCAAGTCTATGCGTCTCGGGTCGGGACTGGCGATAAGCGGTTCGTGGCGCTTGAACAGCTGTCCGGCGCCGATCATTTGTCCGGGATGCGCTCCCGGATAAACGGAACTTGATTGCCAGGGTAAGCGATAAAATAGCGTTTCGGTCATGGGTTTTTACGGTATTTTTCTTGTTTTATGCGTCAAGGCGTGTAGGTTGGGTTAGCGATAGCGAAACCAACATATTCGTAGTGTTGTCGGGTTACGTTGCACTAACCGGACCTACATTCAAGGCGCAGCCACTTGGTTCAAAATACCCTGGATCAATTCGGGCAACAGCTGTTCTTTTCTATAGGCAACCATCGGGTTTAAAAACAGCCGATGCGTCATGCAGACAGGAAAAAGCGCTTGCAGGTCTTCCGGCAATACATGCTCCCGATGTTCCAGCCAGGCCCGGGTTTTGGCGGCGCGGATCAAGTAACTCATGCCGCGCGGACTGGCGCCGGCCATTAATAATTGCGGCATGTCGACATCGCTTAATTGCACGCCGTATTGTTGCGGCTGATGCGTGGCTTTCCATAAGCTCAGTGCGTAAGCATGGAGTTTGGGGCTGGTCTGTATGCGTTGTTGCAGCGTTTGCGCCAGCTCATTGAGCTGATAGTAAATGCCGCTGTTAGCGACACCACGGATTAATTGATCGGTATCATGAAAACGCGGATTAAACATCAGTTCATCCAACACAGTATCCGAGCCGGGCATATCGATGTTGATTTCCATCATAAAGCGGTCTTTGGCGGCGGCGGGCAACTCAAAGGTTTCTTCCTTTTCGACGCGGTTGCGGTCGGCAAAAACCTGGATGTGCGGGAAATGATAGTCGCGGTTAAAGGCGTTGATGCTGCGTTCCGCCATTGCCCTTAACAGCAAGGCATGGACTTGCGGGCGGGCGCGATTGATTTCGTTGAAGAAGAAGGTGGCGAGTGTGTCTCCGTGTTTCAGCAACGGCCCCGGATCGACGCACGGACGGCCTTCGCTGTTTAAATAGGTGTAATAAATCAAGTCGGCGGGCATCAGGTCGATAGTGCCTTCAATCCTTTGATAATCGCCGCCCAAGCCTTGAGCAACCGCTCTTAGCAGTGTGGTTTTGCCGACGCCGACATTGCCTTCCAGCAATACATGGCCTCGGGTAAATACGGCCAGGATGATATTCCTGACCGCAGGCTGCAGGCCGATAACGGTTTGATTGATCTGTTGCTCAAACTGTAACGCTTGTTCGCGCCAGTCGGTCAGTTGGATGTCTGTGTTCATTAGCTATATAAAAAAATCTGGATTCATCTATGTGGCGAGATTGTGTAGGAGCGGGCCATGCCCGCTGACGTGAAATCCGTAATCGTTTCCAGAATATCGCGGGCGCGGCCCGCTCCTACATGGCTACAAATAAAAAAGGGGGCATAAGATGCAAACAGACTCATAATGGGACGAAAGGTTGGAATGCATTTATGCCCAAAACAAATCATTACTCGATGTCGTCTACGTCAAAAACAAATTTGCCGGTCTTGGCCAAATTTTCCTGGCGAATTTTATTGCGTTCTTCCATTTCTATAACCGATTGCGCTTGCTTATTGAGTTCATTGACATCATGTTTAGGGTCATATTTGCTGCCGGCCACTTTTTCAGGATAGCCCGGCTTGGGTTCCCAACAAACTCCCGGTTCGCTGCAATTTTGGCCGTCGTAAGCGCTAACCGCATAAGACATTACTGCCAGCATTAAACTTGCATTCATTAAAAACATTTTTTTCATGGGTTGTTCCTCTTTATTTTTTTAACCACTTGGCTTTTTTCGGATCACCGGTATAGATGTCCCGTATCCAGGACATAATCATCAGCATTTCATCAGTTGATAAGTTGACATATTGCGGTCCCATCATGCCTTTAGCGCCGCCAAACAAGATTTCAAATAAACCTTGGTCTTTAGTAGCAGACGGATAGGTCCAGTAATCATCGGCTAGTCCCGGCCCTAATTTTCCTTCGGCTTCGTGACCGTGACAGCCGGAGCAGGCTGGTAAATAAAGGTCATGGCCTTTTTGTATGGCTTCTTTATCGCCGTTATAAGGGTTCTTGCCGGTCTCCTTAAATTGCTTGAAAACGGTCTCGTTACCGCCGGATTTGGCAACGCTCATATCCAGCGGTTCACCGGTAATGGTATTGCGAAACGTTATTTCTGCTACAGCCGTCGAGCTGATCAGCGTAAGACTGACAGCGGCTATGGCCAATAATTTTTTTCTGTTCATGGTTAAGACCTGTTTCTTTATGATGTTTCAGGAGCATCGGGTTCATCAACTAATGGAATGCCTTCATCTTCCAGTACCTCGGTTATTTCATCCCGGTTGTCTTCAATAACCTTGTTCAACTGAGCCAGTAAGGTTGGATCGTTTTTTCGAACAGCCATTGAGGTACTGTAATGAGAGCCGACTTTTTGACCATCGGCACGTACGTTATCATCGGGAATCAGCGTCATCAGCAGCGGTGTGGTCGATGCTTTGACATAGCGCGCGGCAGAGGGCCCCCAAAGGGCAGTAATCTCGGCATGACCTGATGAAATTTCGCTGACCAGTTTCGAGGTTTCGTATTTGATGTACTGGTTGCGTTTGGATTTAAACCCCACCAGTTCCTGAGAATAATTGAACATGTCGTTATAACGCCCGATAGCCCGCATCATCACCTCAGGCGGGGTGCCGGGTACAACAGCGATGCGTTTTGCTTTACGTAACGCCGCGCTATCCCAGTTTTCCAACTCCAGGTTATCGGCTTCGCGCGAGATGAAGACATAGCCGGAACGGTAATAAGGCTGAGTGGTTAACACTCTGGGATCGCCTTTATCAACGCCCATTGCTACATCGCACAGTCCTTTATCCAGCGTGTCGCGGATGTAGTAACGCGGGTCGGTCCAGCCAACGTATTCGACTTTTCTGCCCAGCGCTTTGCCGACTAATTCCGCCAGTTTGTTCTCAAAGCCTTCGCCTGCCTTATTGGAGTAAGGCATTTCGTTTTCCGCAGCGCAGACCTTTAGTGGTTTGCTTTGTTCGGCCTTGGCCTGGGATATTGCTAAGCCGGTTCCCAAACACAAAGCCGTTATGAACAACTTGTTTGTGTGCATATTTATTCTCATTTAATGCCGATTTAAATAGGTGCGGATAAATCCGCACCTGCATGTGGTTTTAATAGCCTAATGCGAAGACCATCACGCCACCGCCTTGTTGCGTGTAGTGGGCCAGTTCTTTAAACGCACCGACTGCGCCCAAACCTGCGGTAGGATCCTGCAAGTCAAACACTAAGCCGACACCGGGCCAACCGCCGACACCGTAATAAATCGCCACATATTGCTTGCCTTTATGACCGAAAGTAATCGGATGGCCGATAACGCCGGAAGGCAGTTTGAATTTCCATAATTCTTTACCATTCCTGGAGTCCAGTGCTTTGATGTGACCGTCCAAGGTGCCGTAAAAAACCAGGTCACCCGCTGTTGCGGTGGTGCCGCCCCAGACGGCAAATTTTTCCTGAATTTCCCATTCGAATTTACCGGTAACGCCATTCATCGCTTTAACTTGTCCCAAGGTGCCTTTAGGCCCTGGGAACATGTTCAGCGTCGCACCAACAAAGAACTGACCTGCGCGGTAAGGCAGCATGAACGGTTCCCAGTCCATGCAAATATGGTTGGTGCCCATGAAGAACAGTTTTTTGTTCGGATCGTAAGATTCGATGCCCTGATTGTGATAACCCATTGCGGACGGACAAATGCCTTTGGCTTCATGATCCATGTGTGTCGAAAATTCAGGATCGCGTATCGGCAGGCCGGTTTTTAGATCGACTTTTTTAACCCAGTTGACGGTATCGTCGATTTTAAACGCGTTGACCAAGTCGCCGTTTTCGCGGTTCAGCGTATAAACCAGACCGTTGCGGTCGGGATGGGTCAGCAGTTTGGTCATTTTGCCGTCGACTAACTGCTCTGACAGGCCCATGTAGTTGACGCCGGCATAGTCCCATTCGTCATGAGGCGTCTTCTGGTAACCGAATTTCGCTTCGCCGGTATTGATGTCGCGTCCCCAGATGGTCATCGTCCATTTGTTGTCGCCGGGACGCATGGTTTCATTCCACGGCGCGGGGTTGCCCGAGCCGTAATAGAGCATGTCCAGGTCGGGATCGAACGCATACCAGCCCCAGTTGGTGCCGCCGCCGATTTTCCAGGCATCGCCTTCCCAGGTTTTAAGGCCCAAGCCGAATTGTCCGTAATGGGGATTGTGGCTGTTGAAATCTTTGGCAAGCTTTATATCGGCATCAGGGCCTGTCGCGTAAACCCGCCAGGCTTGTTTGCCGTCTTTAATGTTATAGGCGGTGGCGTAACCTCTTACGCCCAGTTCCGCGCCTGAGCTGCCGACTATCACCAGGTCTTTGGCGACAAACGGCGCTATGGTCAGCGTAGAACCCATCGCAATATCGGAATTTTCCATTTTCCACAACAACTCGCCGGTCTTGGCATTTAAGGCAACGACATGGCCGTCCAGTTGATTCTGGAAAATAGTCGCCGGATAACCATCGCCGGCAGGCGCATAAGCCAAGCCCCTGTTGACCACGTCGCAACAGGCTACGGCGCGGGCAGCCGGATTTTGTTTGGGTTTGTGTTCCCATAAAATCTTGTCCGGCTCATCCAGATCAATGGCAAAAATATTGTTAGGGTAGGGTGTATGCACATACATAATCCCGTCGATAACCAGCGGTCCGCCTTCATGCCCGTTCAAAACCCCGGTGGAAAACGACCAGACCGGCTGTAGATGCTGAACGTTGTGGGTGTTAATCTGGGTCATGTCACTAAAGTGGCTGGCACTGTAGTCTTTGGTCTGCATGACCCAGTTAGTGTCCTCTTTCGACAGTCTGTCCAAGGCTTTATTAGCCTGTGTCGGCATCGAAGCTGTCAATAAGGCACCGCTACAAACAGCTGACGCGACAGCGGTGCGGGTGAATTTGGAAATCCGCATAAGTTCCTCCAGGGTTATGATTGTTATACTTATAAAAGCTAAAAGCCCAGTCCGTGCGTATCAATAAAGTTTCTGTATGACAACACAGCTCACTTGATCAAAACGTTTGCCCCGCTTCATTGAGATGCAGGACTAAGCAGGCGCTCATAGTACGGGAGTCGCGACTTGCAGCGTTACGGAATAAACCCAAAAATCAGCGGGAAAAATCCCGGAAATGGACAAGAAAACTTCCTTTGCTGTGTGACGGGATATACTTCACCCGGTCAAGAATTGAGCTTTTTTAAAAAGCTGAAAGGGTCATGTTAGCAAAGAAGGAAGGACGGGCTTTCTGGTTCCCACGCTCCTGCGTGGGAACCCATACTGACTTATGCTTCCGGTATGCATTCCCACGCAGGAGCGGTGGGAACGAGAACAAAATCCCGGAAATGGACAAGAAAACTTCCTTTGCGGTGTGACGGGATAGAACAGGAAAAGCTCCTATCGATTTAGCGTTTATAAACAGGCATGATGTCTGTTTTGATGCGTTTTTGGAGCAAAAGCAATGGCAATGGCGGGTAAGATTAGTGTGTTATTGGTGGACGATCACGCCGTGGTTAGGACAGGCTACAAAGCCTATCTTTCCTTATCCGATAAAATCGGGCAGATTTATGAGGCGGATAGAGGCGAAACGGCTTGTCAATTGTACAACCAACACCATCCGGATGTTGTCGTGGTGGACTTATCGATGCCGGGGATAGGCGGTTTTGAGAGCATCAGAAGACTGATCAATCGTGATCCGCACTGTAAAATTCTGGTATTCAGCATTCACAATGAGCTGGTCTATGTGACGCGGGCGCTTGCGGCCGGAGCCAAGGGCTATATCACCAAAAGCAGCGTGCCTGAAACGCTGGTTACAGCGGTGTATAAAATAGCCCGGGGCGGTACCTATGTCGATCCTGAAATTGCCCAGCAACTGGCTGTTTCTATGATAGGTGAGCAGGATGAAGTGGAAAAAATCAAACTGCTTTCCCCCAGGGAGTTCGATGTATTCTGTCTCTTGGCGAATGGCTATACCGCTCGAAAAGCGGCGGAAAAGCTGTGTTTGAGTTATAAAACCGTCTGTAATCACGGCACTGTTATTAAGGAAAAAATGGGCGCAGAAACGCTGGCTGAACTGACCTTGCTGGCAAGTCGTCAAGGGCTTATTGAGGCACGCGAAAATTAACGGCTAAAAAAGGCGACGGGGCGAAAAACATCTGTCGTTATTTGCCTTTCGCCTTTGGCCTATAATATTTTTTAGTTTTCCAGCTTTTGTTTTAGTCCCGCCAAACCGTTCTTAAAAAACGCATTCATGGCGTTAACTGCTGCCGCATCATTCAGACTTTCAGGTGGAGTGTTGCCGGTATCGCCACGGTAGAAACGGCTTTTTAGGGTAACCACGCTGATATTGGCATCGTCCCCTGCTGTTACCTGAAGGTTAGTGGTGTAAGAACTGACCGGAAATACTGTTACATTTTCGGTTTTAAGGCGGTAATTGTATTCATGATCTTTGTCGCTGTAAAAATCCAGGCTTTCTACCAGTTGCCCGCCATTTTTCAGGGTAAGCGTTCTAATACCGTCAGAAGCGTTTTTTCCATCACCTGAACTGGCTTTGACATCGGGATGCCAGCTTGCAATGGCATCAAATTGCTTGATGACATTCCAGACGTCATCGACAGAAGCATTAATCGTGATGCTTTCTTTGGCTTTTTGTGGAGTTGGTCCGTGAGCAAGAGCGGCAACGGGGAATAATAGGAAGCTCAATAAGAGTAAGGGTAAACGGTTCATATCAGCAATGTCATTAATTAAAATGGTGCATTATTCATAAATCCGAGTAAAAGGTATTGAGTGATTTTCCTGATAATGGCCGGGAATCTTTCATTTCTTACTGAGCCCTTAGCTAAAAACTAATAGCCCTAAAGTGTTTTTTTCTAAAATTTAAAAGATTGTTAAAATTTACAGTTGACAGAAGGTGGAGTAAAAAGCATAATAAGCATCTCAGTACGGCGCCTGTAGCTCAGCTGGATAGAGTACTCGGCTACGAACCGAGCGGTCGGGAGTTCGAATCTCTCCAGGCGCACCACACTGAAAAAGTTTATTCCCCTGTAGCTCAGTCGGTAGAGCGGATGACTGTTAATCATTAGGTCGGCGGTTCGAGCCCGTCCGGGGGAGCCAAGTAAATTAAAGCCCTGCATGAAAATGCAGGGCTTTTTTTATGCCTGACGATTAGGAAAAACCTATTTAGTTCGGGTTTGGTCTTTGATTGTAAATTCACATCAATCGAAGTTTCAGACCACCACACACCGTAATTTTTTCAGCCCATGGCTGGTAAAGAATGCTAAGTCAACATATCCTGTCAACAGAGCAATACGTCTATTTAGACGTGCATGGAGAATAATCAAATTATGATAATAAAGTGCAGGGGCTGTGCAGATTATGGATAAGAGTAATATGACGAAAACTGAAGAACGAAGACGTTTTTTTCGCATTGATGATGAAGTTAATCTGTTTTACACAAAAATAGATGAGGAGCAGGTGACCGAACCGCACCATGTGCCTGATAATATTTTGAATAGCTGTTCATTGTCTACCGCTCTTGAAATAGTGTCGCAAGATTCGGCAATACTGTTGCGCAGGTTGGAAAAAATCCTACCGGATGTGACGGATTACTTAAGGTTAGTTGACACTAAAATTGATCTTCTTGCCCAGGCAATCATGATGCAAGGCCATCAATTTAAAGAGAATGACACCCGTAACGTTAATATCAGCGCATCCGGCATAGCTTTTAATTGTGAGGAAATACTTAAAGAAGGCGATTATCTGGAAATTAAGATGCTGCTGATATCCAGTATGACGGTCATTGTCACTTACGCCAAAGTTATTTTTTGCAACAAGGGTCAAACTAACGATAGTCAATTTCCTTATTTTGTTGGCGTTGATTTTTTCAATATGAAAGAGGACGATAGAGAGCTGCTGATTAAGTATGTGGTCAAAAAACAATTGAAACAGATCAGGGAGAAGCAATAGATGACTAATAAAACTCAAGCGGTTTGTGAATATTTCAGATAAGCAAAAACAAATCCTTGCCCTATTGGCTGACGGCGAGTTTCATTCCGGCACGGAGTTGGCTGTTGCCTTGGGTATCAGTCGTTCGGCTGTCTGGAAACAGCTGAACGGTCTGGCTGAATTGGGTTTGCAGCACTCGGCAGTCAGCGGTAAAGGTTATCGGCTGGAAAGATCGCTGGAGTTGTTGTTAGCGGCAAAAATCAATGCAGTCATTAGCGACCAGGCTGGCGCATTAATTTCATCGCTGGAAATTCATGATCAGATCGACTCGACCAACCGTTATTTAGTCGAACGCTCTCAACATAACGGGCTGTCAGGTTCTGTTTGTTTTGCCGAGTATCAAACAGCCGGTAAAGGCAGGCGAGGGCGGCAATGGGTTTCGCCTTACGGCTGCAATATTTACCTGTCGATACTGTGGCGTTTTCAGCAAGGGCCTGCCGCCATTTCAGGCTTAAGTCTCGCTATCGGCGTGGCGGTCATCAGGGCGTTAAAGCAGCATCAAGTAACTGATATCGGCCTTAAATGGCCAAATGACATTTACAGCCAGGGTAAAAAACTGGGCGGTATTCTGGTTGAAGTATCGGGTGAAACTGACGGCCCATGCAGCGCAGTTATCGGTCTGGGATTGAATTTGTTTTTACCGAAAGCGGAAGCTCAAGGCATTACTCAAGCCTGGACCGATTTAACTAAAATCACCGGGCAAAAACGGTTGTACAGAAATAAGTTGGCAGGCACTCTGTTAAACCATCTGCTGCCGGTCATTGCCGAGTATGAAAGTGCCGGTATTCAAGCGTATCTCGATGAATGGCGCGATTATGATTGCCTGTCCGGCCAATCTGCGACCTTGTTTGTCGGTCAGCAACAATTTGAAGGCATCGTGCGAGGCATCGACGATAACGGCATGTTGTTGATTGAACGCCCTGATGGTAGTGTGCAGACCTTTGCTTCCGGCGAAGTCAGTTTTAACGGTTCTGCAGCGCCATGAATTTGCTGATTGATATGGGCAATACCCGGTTAAAGTGGGCGGTTACGACCGCCGGTCACATCATGACCGGTTCACCTTTGGTCAATAGCCGGATTAATCGGAATGAGCTTATTAAACTCTGGCAGGGTCGTTATCGTCCTAGGCGGGTTGTGGTGTCCTGCGTGAGCGCAAATCAGCTGCTAGAACTTGTACAGTCGATAGCGCGTGAGCTTTGGCTTGATGTTGATATTATCTTAGTTAAATCTCAAGCCCAGGCGTTTGGTGTGATTAATGCTTATGAACAGCCGGAAAAGCTGGGTGTTGATCGCTGGTTAGCATTAGTTGCAGCGTGGCAACAATATCACCGTCCGGTCTGTATCGTCGATTGCGGAACGGCCATTACTGTGGATTTAATCGATGGCGATGGCAGGCATCGAGGCGGCCTGATTAGCCCCGGTTTGACGCTGATGAAAAAGTCGCTGGGGCTAGGAACGGATGCCCTGCCATTTAGTGAATCTAACTATGTATTCGGTCTGTCTAACAATACCGAGGCAGCAATATACAGCGGCACCTTAGCCGCCGCTGTTGGCTTGATTAAGCTGGTGCTGGCAAAACAACCTTCAAATATCCAATTGATTTTAACTGGCGGAGACGGCGAGTTTATCGCCGGACAGCTTAATGTTGAGTCTATTGTTGATCCGGATTTGGTGCTGCGAGGATTGTTGTGTGTTCTGGAAGGGCACACGTGAAAATTTTTTCCTTCTGGGGCGGTGATATTGTGCTGTTTATGGGGGAGTTTAAACAATGCAGTGCATTACTGCCATTAAGCTTAGGCAAGACGAAAAAATAAACCGCTACTTTTGTAGGGTGTGCTGAACGGCAGTGAAGCGCATCATTCGTGATTGAGCGATGCGCTTCACTGCGTTCAGCACATCCTACGGGGGTATTTTATTTATTGCGAGTTACTTAAGGACTTAATTTAGTGTGGGCGCGAATTTATTCGCGCGATAACTGTTAAAAAACGCGAATAAATTCGCGCCCACGGTATTCTCAGTCATAATTATTTTCGGCTTAACTTAATACATTTATCGTGCTAAACATCATCTGGATAAGCTTTTTTCTGGCCGCTTTTTGCACTGCACTGTTCAAATTGATTTTCTTGGGCGATCAACAGGTTTTTGCGCAAATCATGGCGGCCATGTTTGCGTTATCGAAATCGGCTTTTGAAATAGCCTTAGGTCTGACTGGCGTACTGACCTTATGGCTGGGCATCATGCGCATCGGCGAAAAAAGTGGCTTTATCCACTTATTAACCCAAGGTCTGACGCCGTTATTCAGCCGGTTAATGCCCGATGTGCCCAAAGGCCATCCGGCTTTGGGCGCCATCGTGATGAATATTTCCGCCAATGCGCTGGGCCTGGACAATGCGGCAACGCCGTTGGGCATTAAAGCGATGCAGGAATTGCAATCCCTTAACCCCAATCCTGAAACCGCCAGCAACGCACAAATCCTGTTTCTGGTACTTAACACCTCCAGCGTTACGCTGTTTCCGGTGACGATATTCACCTACCGCGCGCAACTCGGGGCGGTCAACCCTACCGACGTCTTCATTCCGATTTTGATTGCCACGTATATGTCCACGCTGGCTGGTTTGCTTGCGGTCGCCTTCGTGCAAAAAATCAATCTGCTGGATAAGGTTGTCCTGGCCTATCTGGGCGGCTTTACGCTGGTCGTCGGCGGCATACTGGCGTATTTTTCAAGCCTGCCGCAGCAGCAGATGCTTGAGCAATCCGCAATGATCAGCAATTTCATCCTGTTTTCTCTGGTCATTACCTTTATTCTCGGCGCGATCAACAAGGAGATTAACGCTTATGACGCGTTCATTGAAGGCGCCAAGGAAGGTTTTCATACTGCCACCACCATCATTCCTTACCTGGTCGCGATGCTGGTTGCGATCGGCGTGTTCAGAGCTAGCGGCGCGCTGGATTTGCTGGCCGATTTAGCGCGGATTATCGTGCATTACTTCATGCTCGACGACCGCTTTGTCGATGCGCTGCCCACCGCATTGATCAAACCGTTCAGCGGCAGCGGGGCCAGGGCGATGATGATCGATACCATGAAGACTATGGGTGCGGATTCGTTTGCTGGACGCTTGTCATCGATCGTGCAAGGCAGCACCGAAACTACCTTTTATGTCCTGGCGATTTACTTTGGTTCGGTCGGCATCAAACATATCCGCCATGCGGCCGCGTGTGGGATAATAGCCGATTTTGCGGGCATTGTTGCGTCCATTTTTATTGCATACTGGTTCTTTGGATAAATGTTAATACACCTTAAAACACTCGGCTGTCGCCTTAATGAAGCGGAGCTGGAAACCTGGGCTCAGGCTTTTCAAAAATCCGGCCATCAAATCACCAGGCAAGCTGAAGCGGCCCATGTTATCGTGCTTAATTCCTGCGCGGTAACCCAAGATGCTGCCAGAAAATCGCGCCAGTTGATACGGCGCACTCATCGCGATAACCCGCAAGCCAAGCTCGTAGTCAGCGGCTGTTATGCCACCTTGAATGAAGATGAAGCCGCGTCTTTATTGGGTGTTGATCTGGTGGTCAGCAACAAGGATAAAGATCAATTGGTCGAAAAAACCCTGGCCGAATTGAACATGGACAGCATGCCGACTTTATCCACCGAACCAGGAGAAATATCGCTGTTCACGCGAGGCAGGCAACGTGCTTTCGTTAAAGTGCAGGACGGTTGCCGCTATCGCTGCACCTTTTGCATCGTCACCGTGGCGCGTGGCGAAGAAAACAGTCGTCCGGTGCAGGCGGTCATCGACGAAATCAATGCTCTGCATAAACAAGGCATCACCGAAGTCATTTTAACCGGCGTACATTTGGGCGGTTATGGCAGTGACTTGGGTAATAATCTATCTGCTTTGATCCAAGCGATTTTGGCGCAAACTGACATTCCTAGACTGAGATTAGGTTCGCTGGAACCGTGGGAATTGCCGGGCGATTTTTTCGAGCTGTTTAGCAATCCGCGCCTGATGCCGCATTTGCATCTGCCTTTGCAAAGCGGCTCCGACACCGTGCTGCGCCGTATGGCAAGGCGTTGTAAAACCGAGGAGTTTGCGGCTATTGTCAATCAGCTGCGAGCGCAAATCCCCAACTTTAATGTCACCACCGATATTATCGTCGGCTTCCCCGGCGAAACCGAACAGGAATGGCGTGACAGTTTTGACTTTATCAAACAGACCGGTTTCGGCCATATTCATATCTTCACCTATTCCAGTCGGGCGGGCACCAAAGCCGCCGGCTTGCCGGATCAGCTGAGCAATGACATCAAAAAACAGCGCAGCAGGCAGTTGCATGAACTGGCTGACGACATGAAGCAGACGTTTTTTGCCAATAATATAGGTCTTGAATTTCCGGTGTTATGGGAAGGCTACCGCGAAGCTTTGGATGATGGCAAGCAACGGGTTTTCGGTTATACGCCGAATTATCTTCGGGTTGCTTGTGTGATTGATGGCGACGTGTCGGTTGAAAATAGGACGCTTAATTGCGTAGTAACGGCAGTGGGTGAGAGCAGTGTTTGTGGGGAGCTGATATTAACATGATATTATCGAATTATAGACCAGGTCATCGCCTGCAACGTCTGATTTTAGCTCCCGTTTTTGGCCTGTTTTTAGGCGTGCTGACAGCCTGCTCGGAACCTGTTGTTGAAAAACTTGAGGGCCCAACTCAGGGCACAACCTACCATATCAGCTACTGGTCCGAAGCCGCTGTGGACGCTAAAGACATTAAGGACCGTATCGAAAACGAATTAGCGGACATCGATAAACTGCTGTCCGATTATCGCCCCGATTCGACCATAGAAATCTTCAACAACACCGAAAAAACTGATAGCCAGGAAGTCGGCGCTGACATCGTGGCGCTGGTTAAGGTCGCAAAAACCGTGCATCAGGCCGGTCAGGGTTGCTATGATTTAACCATTAAACCCTTGTTCGATTTATGGGGCTTTCAGGGTGATACGCCAACAGTTCCCCAAGATTCAGCCATTGTGACCACGCTGAAACAAATCGGCATGGACAAGCTGGAAGTGGTCGATGAAACCCATCTGCGTAAAAAACAGGCCGACCTCAAGCTTGCTTTATCGTCCATTTCCCAAGGCTATAGCGTGGAACGGCTTAGCCAGGTTCTGGAGCAAAAAGGCATCGTTCATTATCTGGTTGAGATTGGCGGCGAATTGAAGACTAACGGCTACAAACCGGATCTCCAACCTTGGCGTATCGCTCTGGAAAGACCGCTGCCGGAAGAACGCGTTATGCATAAAGTCATTACCATGCCCAAGGACGCGCCAGTCGCGGTGATGACATCCGGTACTTACCGGCATTATTTCGATGACCATGGGCAGCGTTATAGTCATGTCCTTGATGCCCGTAATGGTAGGCCGGTTATCCATAATCTGGTTTCCGTTACTGTTTTATTAGATGATCCGATACAGGCTGATGCTTGGTCTACTATGTTGCTGTGTTTGGGGCAGAAAGAGGGCATGCTGGCGGCGAATACAGCAAAAATCCCCGCCCTTTTCATCCAACTGCAAGGCGATGAATTGACCGAATCCCGAAGTAATGCGTTGAATACTTTGAGCAATCTCGCCATACAATAATATCCGAATCCTAAGTTATGTCATTTAAAACTCGTAGTCATGCTATTTTCTCCCATTTGGCAAACCTGACGCTAGGTCATCCGATTGCAGTGTTGTCGATAGTGGTTATACTCAGTATTTTTGCTTTGCAATATACCGTCGGTCATTTAAGCATTAATACCGATACCGAAGAACTGATAGCGCCCGATGCGCCTTTTCAGCAAAACCGACGCAATTATGAAAAAGCCTTTTCACAGGATATGCACACGCTGTTGTTGGTGGTTGAATCGGCTACGCCGGAATTGACCAAAGCGGCGACTAAAAGATTGCAGCGCCTACTCAGTGCCAATAAACATGATTTTGACTCGGCTTATATTCCCAATGATAACGCTTTTTTTCGTCAGAACGGCCTGCTTTATCTCGATACTGACGAGTTGCAAACCTTATCCACTAACTTGTCGCTGGCTCAACCTTTTATCGGCAGAATTGCTCAGCAACCTAATCTGACCGGATTCTTTTCAATCTTTGAAGACGCACTGACATCTACAGATCAGACCCAGGTCGTACCTATCGATTTAACCTCGCTGATTAACAAGGTTGCGCAGGCTTTACATAAAACAGTCAATGGCGAAAACGCGTTGCTGTCCTGGGAGTCGTTAATTAGCGACAAGAAAGCCCATTCTGGTAACGGCTTTATTGTTGTCTTGCCCAAGTTCGATTACTCCAAAATTCGTCCTGCCGAAACTGCAATTGAGTCTGTTCGCAAAGCTGTTTCCCAGATTCAGGACCCCAATCTACCTAGCGTTACCGTTTGGGTTACCGGCGAAGTCGGCCTTGAAGATGATGAATTAGCAGGCATGAGTACTGGCACTTTTACCGCCAGTATTTTTTCTATTGTGTTGGTATTATTTATTTTATTGATTGCCTACCGTTCCATTTTGCTGACGATAGCCACGTTGATGACGCTAGCTTTAGGCATGCTTTTTTGCGGGGCGTTCGCAGCTTTTGCGGTAAAAGAATTGAATCTGATTTCAGTGGCTTTTGCCGTATCCAATATCGGCTTAGGTGTTGAATATGCCATCCATTTTTGTTTGCGCTATCGGGATAACATGGCCCATCATGTGCACAAGGAGCTGGCGCTACGCAGCACTTTAAGGAGTACAGCCCCTTCGCTATTATTATGTGCAGGCACCACATCCATCGGACTTTATGCTTTTATACCGACCGATTACAAAGGTGTATCCGAACTCGGTTTGTTGGCAGGTACCAGTCTGTTCATCTGCTTGTTAATTACCTTGATTGTGTTGCCGGCGCTGTTGAAAATCCTCCCGGCTCCGGCAAAGTTCGAGAAGTCCGAAGAAGGGCAGAATAGCCTGGCAAAACTGTCAGAAAAACTGGCGACGTTACCACTGCATTATGCCAAGCAGATTTCCATCGCAACTTTTGTTATCGCTGTTATCTCTATCGTGTTGACCCTGAATGTGGAGACTGATTTCAATCCGATTAACCTGCGCGACCCGAATACCGAATCGGTCATCGCGTTTAAAAATTTGATGAAAGACAAGGAAACCACGCCGATGACCTTGACCGTTCTGGCCAAGGATGAAAGCAGTGCCAAAGCCCTGCAACAAAAGCTTTCGACCTTAAATTCAGTTGATAAAACCATCAGTCTGTTCGATTTTAAACCCGCCGACCAGGACGAAAAACTAGCCTTGATTGACGAAATGGCGCTGATGCTTGGCACACAGACGCAAAGTTTCCCCGCGTTAAAAGCCGATATCGATCCGATTCCCGGCATTAACCGTCTGATAAAGACTATCGGCACCCTCTTGCCTGAAAAAACCGATGCCGATGAACGTGTCGGATTAATTAATTTTAAACAAGAATTGCAGGATATTTTGATCGAGCTTGATGCGCGGCAACAACCTGACCGACGCTTGTTCATCGAAAAAATTCAGACCACGTTGCTCGGCACGCTGCCGAACGTGATGAATGAACTGTCGGACAGTTTCAATGCCAGAGAAGTTACCTTGGTTGATCTGCCTGCCGATATCAAAGACAAATGGCTGAGCAAGGATGGTTGGTACCGCATTCAGATATTGCCTAAAAAAGACCTGAACGATTTAGCGAGTCTGGAAGAGTTTATTACCGAAGTGCAGTCGATCGCGCCTGAAACAACTGATTTACCGGTTATGTACTGGGAATCAATGAAAGAGGTCATCGCGGCTTTTCAGCAAGCCATTGTGATCGCCCTGATTACTATCGCGCTGCTGTTGTTTGCCATGCGCCGCAATATTATGGATACCTTGCTGGTTATGACCCCGCTGATACTGGCCGGATTGTTTACGATGGCAAGCGCGGTACTCACCCACACCCCGATTAATTTTGCCAACATCATCGCCTTGCCGTTGTTACTCGGACTGGGCGTGGATAACGGCATTCACATGGTCGAGAAGCTGCACCATTCGCTATCCGAGGAGCAGAACATTTATCAATCCAGCACCGCCAGAGCCATGTTTTATGGAGCACTGACGACCGCATCCAGCTTCGCCGGATTGGCCTTTTCGCCGCATCAGGGTATCGCCAGCATGGGCTTGATCATTACCATCGGTATATTCTGGATCATGGTCAGTACCTTTATTATCCTGCCTGCGCTGAGCAAATTGGTGTTGAAGGCGGCGTAATTATATTAACTCCTCTGTAGGAGCGGCTTTAGCCGCGATTATCGCGGCTAAAGCCGCTCCTACAGATTATTCCAGCCATTCAATAATGTGGTCTTCCAAATCATCGATTTCGGATTCCTTCATCGCATAGCTGCTGATTGAAACACCGGCGTCCTGAACGCTTTCCGGGCTTCCTGATAGCAGCGGATGCCAATCGGGAAGTTCTTCACCATCGCTTAATAAGCGATAAGCACAGGTTGCCGGTAACCAGTTGTATTCGGCAAAGTCGTGTTGTTTTAAGTCCAGGCATTCGGGAACTAATTGGGTGCGTTCGCTATAACGGGTGCAGCGGCAGGTATCCAGGTCAATCAGATTGCAGACGACACTGGTAAAGTAGATGTCGCCGGTGTCTTCGTCTTCGAGTTTGTGCAGGCAGCATTTGCCGCAGTTATCACATAACGACTCCCATTCTTCGGTGGTCATTTCGGATAATTTCTTGGTTTCCCAAAAGTTCATTAGGCTGGTTCCTATTATCAGTTTATGGAGGGGTATCCGGGCTCAAAGCTTTTCTGGAGTGCAGGTTTCGCCTGTTATGCGGCCAAATAAGGCATTCAGTTCAATGTATGTCTTGTGGGTTAGCAAGCAGTTCCCATACCGGTTTTATATGTTCAGGTAACGGTGCAATGCGCCCTAATTCTATCCAGGGGTTGGCGGGATTATGAAAATCGGAACCAACGGAACCGGCCAACTCAAAGCGTGTTGCGTAAGCGGCCACTATTTTTATTTCATCAGCATTATACCTGCCGGTAACGACCTCAATACCGAGTCCGCCGACTTCCTTGAATGCGGCTAATAGGCGTTTCATCCAACTGGCGGTCAGTTTATAGCGTAAAGGATGCGCCAATACCGCTACGCCACCGGACCCGGTAATCCAGTCTACCGCCAGTTCCAGGTCAGACCAGGTCGTCGGTACAAAAGCGGCTTTTCCTGCGCCTAGATAGCGGTCGAAAGCTTCCTGTTGGGTAGATACATGGAACTGCGACAGCAGAAAGTCGGCGAAATGGCTGCGGGTAATCATGCCGTCGCCAGCCGCTTTTTTAACGGCTTCCAGCGCGCCGGGTATGCGTTTTTTCTCCAACTTAGCAGCGATTTTTTCGGCGCGTTCGGTGCGCATGATTTGCAGATTGAGCGTGGCCTCGCGCAACGGCGGATAGTCGGGATCAATACCCAGTCCGACAATGTGAAAACATTTATTCTGCCAACTAGCTGATAGCTCTATGCCGGGTATTAAGTGAATGCCTGTCTCGATCGCGGCAGTCTGGGCCTCCGCGATGCCTGCTACGGTATCGTGATCGGTTAAAGCCAGCGAGGTAACGCCGTGTTCATGCGCCCGTTGCACTAATGCGGTGGGCGATAATGCGCCGTCTGAAGCGGTCGAGTGGCAATGTAGGTCGTATTTTTCAGACATGGATTTTTTTAGGTTAAAGATAATTAAGGTGAAAGATGATCATGTGGAGGGCTGTTTTTTTCGCTCTTCACCTTGAACCTGCCTCACTGATACTCGCCATAAAGTTTTGCATAAAGGCCATTTTGGCTGAGCAAGGTTTCATGTCGCCCATGTTCGCAGATTTTACCTTGTTCAAAAACATAAACATGGTCAGCCTGCTTAACGGCGCTCAGGCGATGGGCAATAATGATGGTGGTGCGGCCGGTTAAAAATTTTGCCAGCGCCTGATGTAATTTGTGTTCTGTTTCGCTGTCCAGCGCCGAGGTGGCTTCATCCAGTATCACCACTTTGGGGTCGGCGACGATCATTCTGGCAATAGCCACGCGTTGCCGTTGGCCGCCGGAAAGCCGCATGCCCAGTCGTCCGATGATGGTGTCCAGTCCTTGAGGCAGATCGTCTACGACGTCTTTTAATTGCGCGATAGCCAGTGCATTCCATAAGGCGGCGTCTGTCGCCGGTTTACCCATCGTCAGGTTGGCACGAATGCTGTCGTTAAACAGCACCGGGTGCTGTAGCACGGTGACCACATTTTCTCTGACCACTTCCAGACCAATCCGGTCGATGGCGACTTCATCGTAATAAATCTGACCCTGCTCGGGCGGGTACAGACCGATCAGAGTTTGAATCAAGGTTGATTTGCCGCCGCCGCTGGCTCCGACCAACGCCACTTTGTCACCGGCTTTGATTTTCAGTTGAATACCGTCGAGTATTTTTTCTTCGCTGTAACTAAAGTGCAGGTTTTCTACGCGCAGAGACACGGTTTTCTTGTTTAAAAACGGATTTTCAAGGTGAGGGTAATGCGGTTCCTGTTTCAGCGCGTTAAGCCGGTTGATGCGAATTAAGGCGGCTTTGGCGGCATAAAATGCATATTGGATGCTGAGGATTTCCTGCACCGGCGCCATCATGAACCAGAGATAACCGAACACCGCCAGCATTTGGCCGATGCTGAGATCGGAATAAAACACCATTAGCATCGCAGAGGCGCGGAAGATGTCGAAGCCGAACAGGAATACCAGAAAACTCAGGCGCGATGCGGCATCGCTTTTCCAGGCAAAAGCGGTGGAAAAATCCTTAACGGATCGGGCCGATTCGATCAGCTGCTGACAATAATGTTTCTCGCGGTTGCTGGCGCGTATTTGGTGGATGGCTTCCAGGGTTTCGGTCAAAGATTGCTGAAAAATTTCAAAAGCGGAGTTTTCCTTTGATTTAAGGTCTTTAACGCGAGAGCCGATAATACGGGTGAAATAAATGACTACCGGATTTAGCAGCAGGATAAATAAACCCAGTTGCCAATGCATCCATAATAAAATGACGGCTGTTCCAATAATGGTCAGTCCGGCAACCAGCAGTTTACTGACGGTGGTGCCGATAAAGGTGTCGAGGGTATCCAGGTCTTTGACCAGATAGGTGGCTACGGTGCCGGTGCCCAGGCTTTCGTATTCGGACATCGAAATGTTTTGCAAATGCCCGATCAGGTCGGTACGGATGCGAAACACAATGTCCTTGGCAATACAGGAAAATTGCCGTGATTGAATGATGTTGAAAGTAATCGCAATAATGCGCAGCACGACGCTGATCAGCAAAACAACACCGATATACAGAATGGGGCTTTGCCAACCTATAGGAAACAGCAGGTTAACGGTTTTAGTGATAATGCCAGGTTGGTGCAATAGGACTTCATCGACCAGTAGCGGCATCAGTAACGGCACTGGAACGCTGGCAATGGTGGCCAAAATGGCGATAAAATGGGAACCAATCAGTTCTTTTTTGTGTTCTAAAGCAATTTGGTAGATAGTGTTCCAGTTGTAAGATTTTGTCGCCTGTTTTAATTGCACGGGATTTAATAGGGCTGTTTGTGAGCGCTTGATTATAGCTGTCTGAAACCCTCTTTAGGAATATATTTACTGTGAGTGAAGTATGAAGTACCTGCGTAGAGAACTGTTGTTGTGTTTGTTTTTGTTTTCCGGCACGGTGTTTGGCAATACGCTCAGCCAGCAAAGAGATGATTTTTTACAGGCAGAAAAGCTGATTGGCCAAGGAGAAGCTAGCGCATTTTTGGAGCTAAGTGCTTCATTGATTGATTATCCTCTGTACCCTTATTTACGCTATCTGTGGTTAAAGGATAATTTGCACGATACCGGTAAAATTCTTGATTTTTTGTCGTCATATAAGGAAACGCGCTTCACCGGGTTATTGACGTTTAAATGGCTGGATTATCTCGCTAAGAATCAGCGTTGGAGCGAGTTTTTGCAGCATTATAAGCCTACTCAAAATAGTGCTATTGAATGCCAATACGGTTTAGCGATTTATCATCAAGGTAATCAGCAGCAGGCATTAAATACCGCTAAACGTTTGTGGGTAAGCGGAGATTCGCTGCCTCAAGCATGCGATCCACTCTGGGCGATATTAATGAACTCGCCCAGCTTTACGCCGGAATTGATTTGGCAGCGATTTGAATTGGCTTTGAACAAGGATAATGTCTCGGTGGCCGAATATGTGCGTCGGTCATTGACTAAAACAGATCAGGATATTGCCGATGTTTGGTTACAGGTTCATCAAAAGCCTGCTTTACTAGAAGATAGTCATTTTTTAAATAAGCATAATAAACAGTCTGGACGTATTTTTGCGCATGGCGTAGATCGTTTGGCAAAGTCTGATTTGAGTCAGGCCGTCAGACTTTGGGATGCTGGAAAACACGATTTTTGGATAGATAATCCGGTTTTCATGCACTTGGAGCGCCGTCTCGCGCTGGGCATGGCGTACAGTCGAGATCCAGGCGCCTATTACCGCTTAAGCCAATTGCCTGTTGTCGATTCCGAAGTCAATGAATGGAAGGTCAGGGCGGCTTTGCTGGAACAAAACTGGCAGCATGTCACCGAGGCGCTGGAGGCTTTGACGACTGAGGAACGACAAGATTCCAAGTGGCAATATTGGCAAGCCAGGGCGCTGGAGAAAATCGGCAACTCTGCGCAGGCTCAGGCGCTATATAATAAGGCCGCTGAAGACCGAAGTTTTTACGGTTTTTTAGCCGCTGATAATGTTCATAAGCCTTATCGATTTGCCAATAAGCCAATTATTTCGGAGGAAAGTGAGCTTATAAGCTTAGCCGACGAAACCGATTTTAAGGTGATCCAAGAGCTAAATTTACTGAACAGGGACGCAGAAGCCAAACGGCAATGGTGGTATGCGGTCAATAAATTAAGCAAAGAGCGACTCCGGGTTGCAGCCAAGTTAGCGCAGCGTTGGCACTGGGATCAAGTTGCCATTATTACGCTGGTTAAAGCGGATTATTGGGATGATCTGGCATTGCGTTTTCCGGTTAATTACTCGGATCAAATTCATAATAATGCGTCTCGGAACCATCTCGATCCGTCCATTGTTTTTGGCCTGATTCGGCAGGAAAGTATCTTCAATAAAGATGCCGAGTCAGCCGTTGGCGCGCGTGGCTTAATGCAAATCATGCCTAAAACCGGTATGCAAATAGCCGGTGAACTCAAGGAACAATGGCGGTCGGATCAAAGTCTGTTTGATTCTGATGTTAACATCAGGTACGGCGCTTATTATTATAAGAAGCTGCTCAATCAGTTTCAGGGGCATTTTGCTTTGGCTGTTGCGGCTTATAATGCGGGACCGGGGCGGGTGGCAAGATGGTTGCCGAGTGTTAACGCTATGCCGGCAGATATTTGGATAGAAACGATCCCGTTTAAAGAAACCAGGAAGTATGTTGCCGCTGTGCTTTATCATTCCATTATTTATCAGGAAATCATGAAAAAAGAAGGCTTGAAGATGAAGGAATTGATGCTTGATGTGTTGCCCGGCTAAAAATTGAGCTGATTTTTTTTGATGCCTGTTAGATAATGCACAGTTTAGAATAATAATAACTACGCAAGGTATATAAAGAATATGGGGAAACAGCATAGTTTTACTCGCGAAGAATTGTTGATGTCCGGCAGGGGAGAGCTGTACGGGCCGGAAAATGCGCAATTACCTCTGCCGCCTATGTTAATGATGGATCGTATTACCCTGATTACCGATGAAGGCGGCACCTACGGAAAAGGCGAGATCGTCGCCGAACTGGATATAAGGCCTGACTTATGGTTTTTCGACTGTCATTTCCAAGGCGATCCGGTAATGCCTGGCTGTTTGGGTCTGGACGCGATGTGGCAGTTGGTCGGTTTTTATCTGTGCTGGATGGGCGGACCGGGTAAAGGACGTGCTTTGGGCGTGGGCGAGGTTAAATTTACCGGACAAGTTCTGCCCACCGCTAAAAAAGTCATTTATCGAATCAATTTAAAAAGAGTGATTATGCGGAAGTTGGTTATGGGGATTGCTGATGCCACTATGGAAGTTGATGGTAAGGTGATCTATGAGGCTAACGATTTACGAGTTGGTCTATTTACTTCCACGCAAGATTTTTAGAGGTACAAGTGATGAAAAGAGTCGTAGTAACCGGTTTAGGCATTGTTTCCAGTATAGGGAATAACCGAAAAGAGGTCGTCGATTCCCTAAAAGAAGGCAGATCAGGAATTGTTTTTGCAGACGTTTATAAAGACATGGGTTTCCGCAGTCATGTTCACGGACCTATCAATATTGACTTAGACGCATTCATCGACCGTAAAATAAAACGTTTTATGGGCGATGGCGCTGCGTTCAACTATATTGCGATGCAGCAAGCGATTGACGATTCCGGCTTAGGTGAATCAGACGTGTCAAATTTCAGAACCGGCCTGGTGATGGGTTCCGGCGGTCCTTCAACGTCAAATATTGTTGAAGCGGCTGATATTTTGCGCGAAAAAGGCATTAAACATGTCGGGCCGTATAGGGTGCCTAGAAGCATGTCCAGCACCAACACCGCCTGTCTGGCGACGCCTTATAAAATTAAAGGTGTCAATTACACGATCAGTTCGGCGTGTGCGACCAGTGCTCACTGTATCGGTCATGCGATGGAATTGATCCAGATGGGCAAACAGGATGTGGTGTTTGCCGGTGGCGGCGAAGAAGTCCATTGGAGCATGTCGATGCTGTTCGATGCGATGGGGGCTTTGTCTTCCAAATATAACGACACGCCAAGCACAGCGTCGAGACCTTATGATGAAACCAGAGATGGTTTTGTGATCTCCGGCGGCGGCGGTGTTTTGGTGATTGAAGAACTGGAACATGCCAAAGCGCGCGGCGCGAAAATCTACGCCGAACTGACCGGTTACGGCGCGACATCCGACGGTTATGACATGGTTCAACCCTCAGGTGAAGGCGCGGTGCGGTGTATGCAGCAGGCGATGGCGACTATCAAGGACTGCAAGATTGATTATATCAATGCCCATGGCACCAGTACGCCGGTTGGCGATACTAAAGAACTTGAAGCCTTGCGCAATGTATTCGGTCAGGATGAGGTGCCGTTAGTCAGTTCGACAAAATCGCTGACAGGTCACGCATTAGGTGCGGCAGGCGTTAACGAGGCGATTTATTCGTTGTTGATGATGGAAGAAAACTTCCTTAGCGCATCGGCTAATATCACTCAGTTAGATGCCGGTGCAGCAGGCATTCCGATCGTGCGCGAACGTAAAGACAACATTACCTTAAACACCATTATGTCGAACAGCTTCGGTTTTGGCGGCACCAACGCCACACTCATTTTTCAGCGCTACAACGGCTAACGCGATTCTTCTCGGGGTTCGGATACACGAACCCCGTACTCTTTTCCTCTCAACTATTTCATATCTCTGACCATGTCAGATCTAAAGCAAAAATCCATTATACAATTTAACAAATTACAAAAACATTTGCGGCATACGGTCGGCGATGCGATTGCCGACTACAACATGATCGAAAATGGGGACAAAGTCATGGTGTGCTTATCCGGCGGCAAGGATTCGTTCACCCTGCTGGATATTTTGCTGCATTTGCAGAAAACTGCACCGGTCGAATTCGAGCTGATTGCGGTCAACCTGGATCAAAAGCAGCCCGGTTTTCCTGAGCACGTATTGCCGGAATATCTGGCGGCGCTGGGTGTGCCGTATCATATTATCGAAAAAGACACCTACAGCATCGTCAAGCGGGTTATCCCCGAGGGCAACACCACCTGCGGCCTGTGTTCGCGCTTGCGGCGCGGCACTTTATACGGTTATGCCGAAGCCAATAATGTCACCAAAATAGCCTTGGGACATCATCGTGACGATATTCTTGAAACCTTTTTTCTGAATATTTTTTATGGCGGAAAATTAAAAGCGATGCCGCCGAAGTTGTTAAGCGACGATAAGAAAAATATTATCATCCGGCCTTTGGCGTACACTCGCGAAAAAGACATTGAACGCCTTGCTGTGTTTAAAAATTATCCGATTATTCCCTGTAACTTGTGCGGCTCTCAGGAAAACTTGCAACGCCAGGCCATGAAAGTCATGTTAAAAACCTGGGATAAACAGTTTCCAGGACGGCTGGAAACCATTTTTACCAGCCTTAAAAATGTCGCGCCTTCGCAGTTGGCCGATACGCAGTTATTCGATTTTGTCGGGTTAACGCGCAGCCAGCAAGCCGAAGAGCAGGTAATGTTCGATAGTGTGTATGCCTCTACAAGCGCGGCGAATGCCGGTTTGGATGTGTTGGCTCAGTGAGCCCTGTTGTTCTGTTTACCGATTTTGGGCCATATGGCCCTTATGCCGGGCAAATGGAATCGGTGTTACAGCAGATTGCGCCTAATGTGCCTGTTATTCATCTACTGAGTAATGCCCCAATCGCCGATCCTCGTTTAAGTTCCTACTTATTAGCTGCATTACGCCATAGCTTTCCTGTAAATAGTATTTTTCTGGCCGTGGTCGACCCAGGCGTTGGCGGCGACCGCAGAGCCGTTGTTTTATACGCTGACGGACAAACCTTTGTCGGACCGGATAACGGCTTGTTGAATACCGTCGCCGTTCAGGTTCAAGATGCACAATGGTCGGAAATTATCGGGAAGCCGGAACAGTGCTCGATGAGTTTTCACGGCAGGGATCTATTGGCCCCCATTGCTGCAAAGCTGGCTATCGATGCAGCCGACAATTTATTGCAGCCATTTGACCGGAATGATTTAAGCACTTGGTCTCAAGATTTGGCGGAAGTGATTTATTTTGATTTTTACGGCAATGCGATGACTGGATTGCGGTATCACCAAGGATTAGCTGGCAAGATTTTAACTATTAACGGGTTTGCGCTCAAGCAGGCCGATACTTTCGGCGCTGTCGCAGAACAACAGGCATTCTGGTATAAAAATTCCAGCGGTTTAATCGAAATAGCGGTTAATAAAGGTCGCTCAGAGCAACAGCTGGCTTTGAAACTGGGTATGCCACTCAGTTTCCAGTTATTTAATGGAGGATGACTGTGCTAACTCTTTGTCCCAAGGGTATTACGCCTATAACTCGGATGAACAGCCACGGCTTATGGTTTATAATCACCCTCTGTTTGAAATTTTCATCGGCCTGCGCTCAACCGTGCGTTTGGTCTTGACTGACATTGGTTAAATACACCTCATGCAAGAAATAAATCCGATCAAGAACAAAATAGTCGACTTAAAAAGCCGTGGCGATGCCCTTAGGAGGTATCTTTGACTTTGACATTAAGAACGAGCGTTTAGTCGAAGTCTTAAGGGAACTGGAAAACCCGAAAATATGGGATAAGCCGGAAGAAGCGCAGGCTTTAGGTAAAGAGCGCGGCCAACTGGAAGTCATCGTCAACACCATTAATGACTTAGAACGGGGCCTTAGCGATGCAGAAGAACTGCTGCTGATGGCGGTCGAAGAAGACGATGAAGACACCGTTGAAACCGTGGTTGACGATCTGGATTACTTTGAAAAAAGAGTCGCAGATCTGGAATTTCGTCGTATGTTCTCCGGGCAAATGGATGCCAATAATGCCTTTCTGGACATACAGTCCGGCTCCGGCGGCACCGAAGCCCAGGATTGGGCATCGATCATCGAGCGCATGTATTTGCGTTGGGGCGAACGTAAGGGTTTTAAAACCGAATTGATTGAAGAATCATCGGGCGATGTCGCCGGCATCAAAAGTGCGACTATCCGCTTTGAAGGCGAATATGCCTACGGTTGGTTGCGTACTGAAACCGGTGTGCATCGACTGGTCAGGAAATCGCCGTTCGATTCAGGAAATCGCCGCCATACCTCGTTTGCCTCGGTGTTCGTAGCGCCGGAAATCGACGATGATATCGACATCGACATCAATCCTGCTGATATCCGTGTCGATGTCTACCGTGCCAGCGGCGCGGGCGGACAGCATATCAACAAAACCGAATCTGCGGTGCGTATGACCCACAATCCGACCGGCATCGTCGTGCAATGTCAGAGCGACCGTTCGCAGCATAAAAACCGCGATACCGCGATGAAGCAATTGAAAGCCAAATTGTACGAACTGGAAATGCGCAAGCGCAGTGAAACGGCTCAGGCCTTGGAAGATACCAAGTCGGATATAGGCTGGGGCAGCCAGATTCGTTCCTATGTTCTGGATCAGTCGCGGATAAAGGATTTACGCACTAACGTGGAAACAGGCAACACCCAGGCGGTTCTGGATGGCGATCTGGATCAGTTTATCGAGGCTAGCTTGAAAAGCGGCTTATAAAACTCATGCAAATATAAAAGAGTAATCAAATAACATGTCCGAAATCCAACAAGACGAACAAGAACAAATCAAGCAACGCCGCAGCAAATTAAACGAGTTGCGCGAAAACGGCGGCATTGCTTTTCCTACCGACTTCCGCCGCAATGTGGTGGCCGGTGAGCTGTTGGCCGAATACGGCGAAAAAACCAAAGAAGAACTCGAAGCAGAACCTTTACGGGTAAAACTGGCCGGTCGCATGATGACCCGGAGGGTGATGGGTAAAGCCAGTTTTGCGCATATTCAGGATATGTCCGGTCAAATACAGCTTTATGTGACCCGCGATGCACTGCCGGAAAGTTTTTACAATGAGCAGTTTAAAAAATGGGATATAGGCGATATTGTCGGCGCGGAAGGCATACTGTTTAAAACCCAGACCGGCGAACTCAGCGTCAAGATCGATGATATTCGTTTACTGACCAAAGCCTTGCGCCCGTTGCCGGAAAAATTTCATGGTCTTGCGGATCAGGAGATCAAATACCGCCAGCGCTATCTGGATTTGATCATGAGCGAGCAATCGCGCAATACCTTTTTGATTCGTTCCAAGGTAGTTGCTTACATCCGTCAATTTCTGATTGAACGCAATTTTCTGGAAGTCGAAACGCCGATGATGCAGATGATTCCAGGCGGGGCAACGGCGCGGCCTTTTACCACCTTCCATAACGCGCTGGATATGGAGCTTTACTTACGTATCGCGCCGGAGTTGTATTTAAAACGTCTGGTGGTTGGTGGTTTTGAGCGGGTGTTTGAAATCAACCGCAACTTCCGCAACGAAGGTTTATCGACGCGTCATAATCCCGAGTTCACCATGCTGGAGTTTTATCAGGCTTACGCCGAATATGGCGATTTGATGGATTTGACCGAAGCCATGTTGCGCGGTGTTGCGATTGAGGTGTTGGGGCAAACTGAGATTACCTATCAAGGCGAGCAATACGATTTTGGCAAGCCGTTTGATCGCATGACCGTGTTTGATTCGATACTGCACTTTAATCCTAATGTAAAAGCGGCTGATATTGATAATCGTGAGTCTGCGGCAGAAGTCGCCAAAGGCTTGGGCATTCTGCTTAAAGACGGTTATGGTCTGGGCAAAATCCAGATTGAGATATTTGAAAAAACCGTGGAAAGCCGCTTGATGAATCCGACTTTTATTACTGCGTATCCGGTTGAAGTTTCGCCGCTGGCACGACGCAATGATGATAATCCGCATGTCACCGATCGCTTTGAATTCTTTGTCGGCGGACGGGAAATCGCCAACGGTTTTACCGAGTTGAACGATGCCGAAGATCAGGCCGCGCGCTTCCAGAAACAGGTCGAAGAAAAAGAGGCCGGTGATGATGAAGCTATGCATTTTGACGCCGATTATATCATTGCGCTGGAACACGGCATGCCGCCCACGGCAGGTGAGGGCATAGGTATCGATCGTCTGGTTATGCTGTTTGCCGATGCGCCGTCAATACGCGATGTGCTGTTGTTTCCGCATATGAGACCGAAGGGTTAATCGGTTTATAGGTATTACACAAATCGCATTATCGTCATCCGGCAATTCCTGCCGGATGACGAGTCGTTTAGAGGTCTATTTGAGGCGACGAGTTCACTCGGCTCCTCCATCCTTTAGTCGTCGTAAAAATCGTTAAAAACTGTCCTTTAACCGTCTGACTTCCGCAAAAACCTCCACCGGCTTTTTGTTCACCATCTTAATAGTTTCCCGTAACGCCAAACTGTCTTCCCTGAAAAACGGATTGGTCGCCAGTTCCTGTTCTATTGTCGATGGCACCGTCGGCAAATGCTTTGCCCTCAGCTGATTGATAAGCTCCATTCTTTGCTGTAACTGCCGGTTATCGGGTTCTACGGTTAAAGAAAATCGGCCATTGGCTTGCGTGTATTCATGGGCGCAATAAATTCGAGTCGATGCGGGCAAAGCCTTCAATTTCTGCAACGAATGCCACATCTGTTCCGCAGTGCCTTCAAACAACCGACCGCAGCCCATGACGAACAACGTGTCCCCGCAAAACAGTGTGTTGTCATCAGCAAAATAATAAACAACATGGCCGCTGGTATGTCCCGGAGTCGAGATGACCTTGGCGGTATGCTTGCCTAGCATTATCACATCGCCGTCAACAACGCCGCGATCAATGCCGGGAATTCGATTTTGATCTGAAAGCGGCGCAATAACCGTGCAACCGGTTTTTTGTTTCAGCGCCAAATTACCGCCAACATGATCGGCATGATGATGGGTATTTAGAATGGTGGTTAACTGCCAGCCTTTTTGCTTCAGAACATCCAAAACCGGCTGGGTAACAGCGGGATCTACAACAGCGGTTTCACCCGATACCGGATCGTGGAGCAGATAAATGTAATTATCGTTTAAGACGGGGAGTTGCAGGATGGTCAGCATGTTTTTAAGTTCTCACGATAGGGGTGGCCTTGAGAGCTAAACAGCATGAGTATGTTTAGCCGTTGGTGAATAGGCGGCAAGAAACCGTTTTAATGTCCTTTCCCTAAACTTCTGATTTCTTTTAATAGGCCATTTTCAAAACGAAGGTAATGCTGTAAACGGTAAGAACCGAAATTGTACACCCACTCTTCTATCTGGATTTCTTCATATTCATGAATATCAAGGGTTCTGCGCGGGTGATGTAGGGTGCTGCCCACTATTTTCGTGCGGGTTTCAACGGATTCCGGTTCACCGCACTGAGCCAGTATATAGCCTTTATAATCGCCTAAATTAATTAGCTTTTGTCCACATCGCATCGCAGATAAAGCGTTGAAAGAGCATAAGCTCAGAGCCAGTATCCAGGTAGTGCTATTTTTCATTGGCATAAACCTTTATCAAAAATGTCAGGATGAATTTTGATGAAATCATCGATATTTTATGTCGCTCGCTGATTCTCTTAATAAGTAGATCGAGTATATAAATAGTATGCCCGATCTACAATAAAAAAGAAAAATTGAATCTCTGTGTATTACTCGGTCAACAAGAGCAGAACAAATGCGACACCCATCACATAATTCAATTCGTTAAGCGGCCATTAAGAATAAATCGAATAATATAGTCCAAAGTTTATCACTGGATAATTATTATCCAATAGGCTTGGAGGTAATAGGAACTTGAAACTAAGTCAATAATATCAACTATCACAAAAATATATAGGTTAATTGAATGAACAAAACAATGTTAATTTTTGCAGCACTGTTGATTTCAACTGGAGCTTTTGCCGATGACAAAGATAAAGGCAAAAACAAAGACAAAGACAAAGCTTTTGCCAAAGATAAGGTGTGCGACAATGGTACCCTGACAGGGCAGTATACTTATGAAGTGAGTGGGGTCAATTCATTTCCGCTTCCTGCTGTGGGTCTCGTTACTCGGAGTACTCATGTGGTCGGTCAAGTATTATTTGATGGAGAAGGGCATGCTGATTTCATCGGATTTGGATCTGCCGCTGGGCATGTTGTAGACAAGACCGGTACTGGAACCTATGTTGTAAATCCGGATTGTACCGCTCAAGGTACGATGAATTGGGATGGTCCTGTTGTACAAACTTCAACATTTAATATTATGTTGGATCAAATTGCTAATAATCCAACAACCAGAAATGCGTATCACGCCTATGTTTTGGTTACAGATGACGTAGGTTCTTCAGCATCAGGTTCACTCACTAGAATAGAACGATTTCCTAAATAGTTTGATAAATAACGCGAAGCTTTAGGTGTTGTGGCATAACGCAGTATTCTGTCGTAAAGTTACTCTGTAACTAAATCCTATGATGTTGAGCTGTAGAGCTGATTTACCGTGAGATAATCAGCTGTCACACTACAAACGGACTGATAAAAAAGCCCTGCCCGGATTCTTCCAGGCAGGGCTTTTTTACGTCTGATTGTGATTTTGATGTTGTGCGTTACCTCGGCAATTGCTTCTGCATTACTCTCGATCGCTGTTCCAGACGCGATTCTACCTCCACCATCCGTGGGGTTCGTACCTCCTGCACAACCCACAAGGATGTGGGGAATGCAGATTTTGCAATGGGGAAAAAATCTGTCCATGCAGCCGTAAAGCGCCTACTTTCGGTAAGGGATGGTTTGCCTAGGAGTCTGTCGGTCTTTTAGTCATCCACTATTTATTGAGTTAGAATAGCGTCGGATTAATAATGACGGAAAAGGCAGTACCCCATTAGCAAGCAATTTATCACCATTAACCGAAACGAGCCTATCAACGTGCCTGGAAACTGCGAGGGTTGGTTAGATGAAAACAGTCTGGCTCGTTTTGTGGT
>JAURYJ010000041.1 GCA_030653985.1 Methylobacter sp.
TCATGGCTTTGTTGCGCGGTCTTGCTATTGAGCTGATCAGAAAAACATCGCCGAATAATTTTCAAGCTGCCATAGATAATTTCGCTGATTCTGTTTCTGCCCTGGAATCAATGTTTAAGCAAGTAAAGTTTTTATGAGAAAACCGTGGGGGCGAAGCCGACCAATGCCCAGAGCGATCCGGGAGATGCGTACGACGTTAATTCACTTTTTAACGCTACTTGAACAGCGGTACTTGCAAAACCCCTGAAAATTTAGATTGCCAAACAGAAGGCAATCTAAATTGTAAAGAAGTTTTTAACTAACCTATTTGCTGCTCGCTTTCTTTAGAGTCATCAACCGACCATAATTTTTCAAGTTGATAAAATCCACGCGCTTGAGCGTTCATCGCATGAACAATAACGTCACCCAAATCCAGTAATACCCAGTCTGAGCCCAGATCACCTTCAATACCTAACGGTTTAATACCGCTTTCCTTTAATTTTTCTGCTACATAATCACATAAGGACTTCAGGTGACGATCCGAAGTGCCGGTTACTACCACCATATAATCGGTAAAACTGGTTTTGCCTCGAACATCGAGTGTCGTTATGTTTTGTCCTTTGCGTTCATCCAAAACTTCCTGGACAATTTTCAATATCTGTTCTGCTTGCATTCAAATTCCTAGTGTAAAAAATGAGATCAATGTGTCTCGTAAAGCTGGTGTTGCTTGATGTATTCTATGACAGCATCGGGTAATAAAAAACCCGGATTTTGTTTTTTTGCAATTATATCCCTGATAGCTGTTGCTGAAATATCCAGTTGGGTGACGTGTGAAAAACATAGTTTTCCTGAGATAGCTTGCACCAGATCTTTGATTTCTCCAGTCAATCGAACTTTAAAAAAATCATTGAGTGCCTGTGCTTCAATGCCCGGCCGGATCATTACTACAATATGCGCATAGTCAAATAACCGCTGCCACTCATACCAGCCAGTTAATTGTTTAAACGCATCCGTGCCGATAAATAATAATAAGGGGGCGTTTGGAAACTCCTGCCTTAAAGACTCCAGTGTGTCGACCATATACGATGGTGCTTGATGCAAATTATATCTGTCCAGTTCCCTGGTATCGATTTTCAGACCTGGCTGATTTTTTATTGCCAGATCCAGCATCTGCACGCGCATCTTCGCTGTTACCGCTGGTTGCTCGCGATGCGGCGGATTAGCGCAGGGAATCAACCGAACTTCAGTTAACTCGAAGATGTCCTTAACTTCAAGCGCTGAGCGCAAATGTCCGTAGTGAACAGGATCGAAAGTGCCGCCGAAGATACCGATCATCTATTGCCTGATATGGCCGTCACCTAGCACAATATATTTTAACGAGGTCAATCCTTTTAAACCCACAGGGCCACGGGCATGCAACTTATCGGTGCTGATGCCGATTTCAGCACCCAGGCCATATTCAAAGCCGTCAGCAAAGCGGGTCGAAGCATTCACCATCACCGAACTGGAATCCACTTCCCGTAAAAACCGACGCGCCAAAGTGTAATCTTCGGTCACAATCGCTTCGGTATGCCTTGAGCTGTGCTGATTGATATGCTCCATCGCCTGATCGATGCCGTCAACAATCCTGATCGACAAAATCGGCGCCAGATATTCGGTGTCCCAGTCTTCTTCTGTCGCTCTAATACACGCAGGAATCAGGGAGCAGGTTTTAAGACAGCCGCGTAATTCAACGCCTTTTTCACCATATTTTTCAGCTAATAGCGGCAATAATTTTGCGGCAATGCTCTCGGCAACCAACAAGGTTTCCATTGCATTGCAAACACCGTAGCGATGGGTTTTGGCATTGACAGCAATCTTTACCGCTTTGTCTAGATCAGCTTTATCGTCGATATAAACATGACAAATGCCGTCCAGATGTTTAATGACCGGAATCGTTGCGTCCTTAGAAATACGCTCGATCAAGCTTTTGCCGCCGCGTGGTACGATTACATCGACGTATTGATTCATGGTGATCAATTCGCCTACCGCCGCGCGATCTGAGGTCACCACGATTTGTACGACATCCGCCGGCAAACCTGCCGCTTCCAGACCTTGAGATATGCATGCGGCAATCGCTTGATTAGAATATATGGCTTCGGAGCCGCCCCTTAAAATACAGGCATTACCCGATTTAAGACACAAAGCCGCCGCATCGACCGTCACATTGGGGCGGGATTCGTAAATAATGCCAATCACGCCCAAAGGTACGCGCATTTGGCCTACCTGTATGCCGCTAGGCCGATAGCTTAAGTCACTGATTTCACCGACCGGATCGGGTAATGCGGCGACCTGTTTTAAACCTTCCACCATTGCCTGGATACCGGCTGGTTTTAATTCCAGCCTATCCAGCAAAGCCTTATCCAGGCCATTTTTCTTGCCTGCATCCAAATCCTTGCGATTTTCCGCTATCAACAATTCATGTCCATTTTCAATGGCTTCGGCAATTTTTAGCAAGGCCTGGTTTTTTTGACTTGACTCGGTACGGCTTATTTTTAGTCCTGCTTTCCTGGCCTGCTGACCAAGCATTTTCATGTATTCTTTAATATCCACTGTATTCTCTAACAGGATGATTGTTGTAAACAATTATATCGTTTAATCTGGTGATTTAACAGCCTTTAAATATAACAACTATCGGATATTAAACAGCTTTATCAGTTTGTCCGTAAAACCCCTTCCTTCAGGTCTGGGGAGTAAGGATGCTCTTGATTTTTCTTTTTCAGAGTTGTATGCTCATTCCGTGCTAATGGCGCTAGTCGCCCTAAGTTAGCATGATACTTCCATAGCGGCGGGAATCGCCGGTACTGCTAGCTGAGGCACTGTTAGCCAAGTCAGGGGACGTAATCCTCTGTTCTTGCTCGTGCCGTTGACGTTAGAAGCCCCGTCTTTTAGGTCGGGGTAATTCACGAGGTAAATTAAACATCAAACTCAAGGCATAACAGATGAATAGGCGTATCTTCGGTGTAGCCTTCATTCCAAATAGGACTAAATTTAAAACAAAAAAAAGGGCGGATCACCCCGCCCTCCCCTTAAGATATTGAGATTATTTGTTCCCAACTTGGATGTGCTCTACAGCTGCTTCAGCATGTTTAGTCGCCACATCCGTATGATCCAAATTACCATGATCAATAGCCTCTTGCAGCTCCTTAGCAGCAGCGTCTAAATGGGTTTTTGGTACACCTTTAGCGACTATGGATGCTGCCAACGCATGCTCCATTGCCAACTTTGCGTGTTCAACCAAAGATGATGACTTGCCAGCCTTACCTTGCTCTACTGCTGCATTGGCATGTTTCAATGCAGCTTCTGCATGCTCCTCGGCGAAAACCGCAGTACTGAGAAATAACAATAAACCTGCTAATGCTAATTTTTTCATGATTCTGTCCTCATTAAAATGTGGTAAAATCTTGTATAAAAAATCAAAAGAAAAAAGTATAGAAAAATCAATCTTTTGTCAGTTGCATACCCATCCATTTAACCTTAAAAATTAATTGGTCTATTTAAAGAAAATACAGGATAAAGAAGTTGACATCCACCCCCGGCTAAAGCAAGGGGATTCCTTAGTACAGCCCTCCATGCCCGAAGGGGACGACTCTGAAAATCGTCTTACTTCACACCATCTCAGTTACCCTGATGGCAGGAGATACGCAGCAACAGCGCATCCAACAGAGAAAATTATAAATGACAAACAACCAAAGTCAAGAGCATCCTTACCCCCGTATTGATCTCCGGTTGTCGCACCTATCGACTACCGGTAGTATGTCGATTATCTACGTGCCGCTTCCATCTTGGCCGAGCTATAGCAAGCGAATCCCATTTCTCTGCATTGAGTTGATTTAAATTAAAATGAAAATATCACTTATCGTCGCGATGGCGAGTAATCGTGCTATCGGCCTGAACAATCAAATGCCCTGGCATTTATCGGCCGACCTTAAAAAATTCAAGAAAATAACCATGGGCGCGCCCATTTTGATGGGCCGCAAAACCTACGAGTCGATAGGCAGGCCGCTGCCGGGGCGCACCAACATCATTATCAGCAGGAATCCGGCATACAGCCAACCCGGTTGTCTGGTTTTTAACGACATTGACCAGGCGCTGGCAAGTTGCCGCGATGCTGAAGAAATTTTTGTTATCGGCGGCTCGGATTTTTACAAGTCGATGCTGCCTGTTGCCGATACGCTCTACCTGACGCAAATACACCGGGAATTTCCCGGCGATACTTTTTTTCCCGAGATCGACGCAGCTCAGTGGATTGAGGTGGAGCGGGAAGATATAGACGACGATCCCGATGCAGCGTTCAGCTACAGTTTTTTGAAACTGGAAAAACGGAAATAGCAGGAGTTCAATATCCTTACGAACTGATCTTTTGGGTTAACCCGCTACAGCCGGATAATTTTTACCGGATTTTTTGGTTTCGGGACAATCAATGCTGAAACGCTGCACCGGTTCACCCAGTTTTAATGCGGTGAGTTGGCCACCCCAAAGACAGCCGGTATCGATGGCGTAACAGTTAGGCCCTTCGTAATAGCCTAAGGTAGACCAGTGGCCGAAGATAATACGCATGTCGGCATTTTTACGTTTAGGCACGGTAAACCAGGGAACAAGACTTTTGGGTTGTGAGCCGACCGGCCCACTTTGAACAAAATCCAGCCGACCATTAACATCGCAATAACGCATACGGGTAAAACAATTGATGATAAAGCGCAGCTTTTCGACGCCTCTCAAGTTGGATGACCAGATATTGGGCTTATTGCCGTACATTTGTTTTAAAAACGCCTGATAATCAGGACTTCTTAGGGCCTGTTCCGCCAGCAAGGCCATTTTTTGGGTTTTTTTAAAATCCCATTGCGGTGGCAGACCGGCATGAATCAGGCAGAAATCCTCGTTAAAATGAAACAAAGGCCTATGCCTTAACCAGTCGATTAGCTCGTCCCTGTCGGGGGCTTCAAGTATCGGCAACAGCGAGTCTTTTTTATGGGCTATTTTGGGAGCGCAGGACGCAGCCAGTAAATGCAAATCATGGTTGCCGAGTACCGTGATCGCAGAATCTCCCAGCGCTTTGACAAAGCGCAGAGTTTCTAACGATTTTGGACCGCGGTTGACCAGATCACCGGCAAACCACAGTTGATCGGTGTGCTCATTAAAAGCAAGGGTATCGAGGAGTCTTAATAATTCATCAAAACAGCCTTGAATATCACCGATAGCATAAATAGACATGGTTAATGCAGGGTTCTTGGGATGGATAAGGTAAACCGGGGTACGTCTGCCCGGAAATTATCGCCATCGTCCGAATGCATCGTATAGTCACCCTGCATGGTGCCGACCGGTGTTTCTATCATCGCGCCGCTGGTGTAGCGAAAAGACTCGCCGGGTTTAAGATAAGGCTGTTCGCCGATGACGCCATCGCCCCTGACTTCCTGGGTTTTGCCATTGGAATCGGTAATCAGCCAATGACGCTGGAGCAGTTTTGCCGGTATTTCTCCGGCATTGGTAATCGTGATAGTGTAGGCAAAGACGTAGCGATCCTCATCCGGAGAAGATTGTGCTGCTATAAAAAGAGGTGTGGCCTCAACTATTATTTTGTTTTTTTCGTTCATTATTAGATCATATGGGTTATATAGTGTTTATTTCATCGTAACTTTTCATTAAACGCAAGTAACTATTCAGTATGTTTCAATCCACACCCGACCTCATCCGTCGAATGACACCCGCCGACGGATTATTCCTTCCCGTGAACGAGGCGGTTACCAAAAAGGATAGCGATGCCGGTGCATCGTTGTCAAACTCAAATAATCCCCCTGAAGAGGGAGGTTTCAGACCAGCGAAGAAATTTGATGAAATACAAAGACGGCTTTTTAATTCTATTATTTGTTTTGTCCACAGCGACGCATGCACAAGATGGCCAAGATTTATTTGCGGCGGCAATGATCGGCAAGATTGATAGAACAGAAGCTTTGCTGGCGCAAGGAATTGATGTTAATAGTAAAACAGCCGTCGGCCGCACTGCTTTGATGGCCGCTAGTTTTAATGGCAATGTACGCGTTGTTAAGCTACTGCTGGCGTACGGAGCCGATGTCAGCCTCGCCGATAACTCAGGCGTAACAGCGTTAATGGATGCGCTGGTTTTCGGCAATGAAGACATCGTTAATTTGCTGATTACCGCCGGAGCCGATGTCAATGCGCTGGACAAACAAAATGTGACGCTTATGGGCCGAGCCAAAAAAACCACCCATAAAAAAGTGATTGAAATACTGGAGAAAGCCGGGGCAAAAGAAGAGGAGGAAGTGCCGATAGAAGAAGCGACAACTAAAGACGGCGCTGCTGAAAAACCGGCAGAAAAGTCTGATACGAAGCCAGCGGACAAAAAATAACTCACTAAAGGATAAAACATTGCATATTCATATCTTAGGTATTTGTGGCACGTTCATGGGCGGACTGGCCGTCATTGCGCGGCAGCTGGGGCATCAGGTCAGCGGTTCCGACCAGAATGTTTATCCGCCGATGAGCACGCAGCTGGAGCAGCAAGGCATCGAGTTGATGGAAGGTTATCGGGCTGAAAATCTGGACAGTAAACCTGACTTGGTGATTATCGGCAATGCGCTGTCGCGCGGCAATCCCGAAGTCGAAGCGGTGCTTAATCAGGGATTGCGATACGTATCGGGTCCGCAATGGCTGGCGGAGCATGTGTTGCAGGATAAATGGGTGCTGGGCGTTGCCGGAACTCACGGTAAAACCACTACGACCAGCATGCTCAGCTGGATATTGGAGCATCAGGGTTTTAATCCGGGTTTTTTAATCGGCGGCATCCCGTTAAATTTCGGTATTTCGGCGCGGCTGGGAGCATCCGACTTTTTTGTGATCGAAGCCGATGAATACGATTCCGCGTTTTTCGACAAGCGTTCAAAATTTGTCCATTATCGCCCCAGAACAGCCATCCTGAATAACCTTGAATACGACCATGCCGATATTTTTCCCGATCTGGATGCGATCAAAAAACAATTCCACCACCTGGTTAGGACGGTGCCCGGCGAGGGCCTGATCATCAGCCCTGAAGGCGACGCCAATATCAATGAGGTCTTGGCGATGGGGTGCTGGACGCCGGTTGCGAAGACTTCGATAAAAGCTTCCGCTCCTCGGCAATTGCTCCTGCATGGCTCTACCTCCTGCGTCCATGGCAGTCGTGCTCACGCCCCTTACCTACGTCCTGTAGGCAATTCGGATTCCCAATGGAACGCCCAACTGATCAACAGCGACGGCAGCCGATTCGAAGTGCTGATGGATAAGCAAGCGCAAGGCTGTGTCGAGTGGTCGTTAACCGGCGAACATAATGTTTACAACGCGCTGTCGGCGATAGTCGCCGCAAGACATGTCGGCATCCTGCCGAAGGATGCGATAACCGCGTTGGGGCAGTTTAAAAATGTCAAACGTCGTATGGAAGTGATCGCCAGCATCAACGGCGTGACCTTATATGATGACTTTGCCCATCATCCGACCGCGATACAAATGACGCTGGACGGCTTGCGCAAACAGGTGGGCCAACAGCGCATCATTGCGATAGTCGAGCCGCGCTCGAATACCATGCGTCTGGGCGTACATACCAAAACCCTGGCGGAATCTCTGGCTAATGCCGATCTGGCCATCATTTACCAGCCGGAAGCGATGGGCTGGGATTTAAGTGAGCTGAAAAAGTACGCCGCTAACATTGAAATCTACCCATCGTTGGATGACATCATCGTCAGGCTTAAATCTGAAGCGCGGCACAAAGGCCATTTTGTGTTGATGAGCAACGGCAGCTTCGGCGGCATATACCAGCGCTTGCAGGATGAGTTGAACGGCTAACTTTATATAATGGAACGCAGATAACGCAGATAACGCAGATAACGCAGATGATTATGATGAACGCAGATTAAGTCAAAAAATCTTATCTAATCATATTTATCAGCGTCATCAGCGTTCTATTTACAATTTTCAAACACAAAAAACAAATCCGAATGCACATACAACAAGCCCTGCAAGCCCTGCTGAACAAACAAAATCTCAGTTCCGATGAAATGCGCGAGGTGATGCGGCAAATCATGAGCGGCAATGCGACCGATGCGCAAATCGGCGGCTTCTTAATCGCGCTGCGCTGTAAAGGCGAAACCATAGACGAAATTGCCGCTGCTGCCGAAGTGATGCGCGAATTGGCCGGAAAAGTAAAGGTAACCGGCGAGCATGTCATAGACACCTGCGGCACCGGCGGCGATGGCGCCAATACCTTTAACATCTCCACCACCTGCGCCTTTGTCGTCGCCGCAGCCGGCGGGCAGGTTGCCAAACACGGCAACCGTTCCGTGTCCAGCAGTTGCGGCAGCGCCGACGTACTGGAAGCCGCTGGCGTTAATCTGGATTTAACCGCCGAGCAAGTCGCGCACTGCGTCAATGAAATCGGCGTCGGCTTTTTGTTTGCGCCTAAACATCACGGTGCGATGAAATATACCCGCAATGCGCGTAAAGAAATGGGTGTCAGAACCCTGTTCAATCTGTTGGGTCCGTTATCCAATCCCGCCGGAGCCCCGAACCAGCTGATCGGCGTATTTGATCGACACTGGGTAGAGCCGCTGGCGCAGGTGTTAAAAAAACTCGGCAGCCGGCATGTGCTGGTCGTCAATGCCGACGATGGCTTGGATGAAATCAGCATCGCCTCGCCGTCAACCATTGCCGAGCTTAAAGACGGAGTCGTCACCCGCTACACCGTTACACCGGAACAGTTCGGTTTTAAACGCGCCAGTCTGGCCGAATTGGCCGTTGATGGTGCAGCCTCCAGTCTGGTGATGGTAAAATCGGTGCTGGACAATAAAGCCGGAGCGGCCAGGGACATCGTGGTGCTCAATGCCGGGGCGGCAATTTACGCGGCCAATATCACCGATTCCTTAAGCGCAGGTATAGAAAAAGCCCAAGCGCTTATCGCCAGCGGCGCGGCCAAAGCCAAATTCGAGGCGTTGATCGCCTACTCAAAAACTTCATAAAACGACAGAGACTATGACCGATACTCCAGATATTTTAAAAAAAATCCTCGATAAAAAAGCCGAAGAGGTAGCCCGACGTAGAACCGGCATGACCATCGCCAATCTGGAAGAAATTGCCGCCGGGGTAGAAAGCCCGCGCGGATTTTATAACGCGCTGCACAGTAAAGTCTTGGCAAAAAAACCGGCCATCATTGCGGAAATTAAAAAAGCCTCGCCCAGCAAAGGCGTAATCAGGGAAGACTTTAATCCGATCGTAATAGGGCAGGATTACGCGATGAACGGTGCGACCTGTTTGTCGGTATTAACCGATAAGGAGTTTTTTCAGGGTTCTGAAGTCTATTTGCAAATGGTCAGGGAACGCTGCCCGCTGCCGGTGCTCCGAAAAGATTTCATGATCGATTCCTATCAAATCTATGAGGCCCGCGCCTTGGGCGCCGACTGCATCCTGCTGATCGTCGCCGCGCTGGCAGACAGCCAAATGCACGAGCTGTCGGATGCCGCAAGCAAACTGGGTATGGATGTATTGGTGGAAGTTCACAATGCGGAAGAACTGCAAAGAGCGCTAGCGCTGGACACCAAACTGATTGGCATCAACAACCGCAATCTGCGTACTTTTGAAACGTCATTGCAGACCACGCTGGATTTAAAAGCCAATATCCCGGAAGACCGGTTAATCATCACCGAAAGCGGCATTCATACGCACGAAGACGTGCAGCTGATGCTGGATAATGACATCTATGCTTTCCTGGTCGGCGAAGTATTTATGCGGGCGGAAAGCCCTGGGCAGAAGATGAGAGAGTTGTTTGCTTTGTAGGTCGAACGATAAATTGTTGATTCCTTTCATGGTGAATTCTTCGACTAAGCTCAGGTGAGCCATGAATGGAACCAACTTGTGCAGCATTTTCCTAGTAGGCTGTCGGATGAATAGAGCAAACCAACGCGCCTAAGCCAGGTTAAAATTTAAAAAAATCTCAGTAATAGACAATTAAGTTGTACGGCAATTTCATACTTGCTAGAAAAATGCTTATTTTTCAGCTTCGGCGTTTGTATCTGTAGCGGGTCTGCTTGGGCCTACGCCTGAGTCACAGGCAGCAAGGGCTGATACAGCGATAATTAACAACAAAAAATGGCTGATTTTTTTCATAGGATTTCTCTAATTATGATAATGGAAATACTGCCACTTTTTATAAAGCAGTGGCAAAAAAGAGGACGTAAAGTCCTTGATGGATCGAGAGCCAGTATGACAGCTATAAATAAATATATCAAAAATATTGTGGTATATAGGTAATCCTATGCATTGTGCCGTCAATTTGAATGCCGTAGTGTTTAAGTCCTGTGTAATCGTGAGCGTTAGACCTTGATGGCAAAGGAGGATTGATAATGACAATAGAAATGCTGCGTGGATTTTTAGGGTGGGCCACCCTGATCAATTTTGGCTTCGTGTGTTACTGGTTTTTCTTTATCATGTTTGCGCATGACTGGATGTACAGACTTCACAACCGATGGTTTACCTTGTCGGTTGAGCGCTTCGATTCAATTCATTATGCCGGAATGGCTTTATATAAAATGGGCATACTGATGTTTAATCTGGTGCCTTATTTGACCTTGCTGATTATCAGTTGAATAAAGCGTTGACTCATAGTAAAGCCTATCAGGGATAACCTTTTGTTATCTCCCCTCTTAAAATTAGTGTCCTGAACTGACAGATAAAGGTTTCAAAAAATGAAAGCCGCAAATCCCATTGGTGTTTTCGATTCAGGCGTTGGCGGATTATCCGTTCTGCAAGCGATTCGAAGAGCGCTGCCGGGCGAACATCTATTGTATGTAGCCGATTCGGCCTATGCACCGTATGGCGATAAATCCCAGCAATTCATCGAAGCCCGGTCAATGGCTATTAGCCAGTTTTTAGTGAGCCAAAACGTCAAAGCCATCGTCGTTGCCTGCAATACGGCAACCGGCGCGGCGGTCACAACGTTGCGCTCAAGATTTGCTGTGCCGATTATTGCAATGGAGCCTGCGGTAAAACCGGCGACTGCGAACACCCAATCAGGGGTAATCGGCGTTCTGGCGACCAGTCGAACCTTGGCTAGCGATAATTTTGTGCGGTTGTTTGCACGACACGGCACTAATGTGGAGATACTAGGTCAGGCCTGTCCCGGTCTGGTTGAACAAGTGGAAGCGGGTGATTTGTCCGGCAACACAACTCGATTATTGCTTGAGCGCTATGTGCGTCCGTTATTGGCGCAGGGCGCCGATACGCTGGTGTTGGGTTGCACCCATTACCCGTTCTTGGCGCCACTGATACAGGAGATAGCAGGGTCCAAGGTTGCCGTCATCGATTCCGCTGCCGCAGTTGCACGGGAGTTGCGCCGCCGTCTTGAAGCGGATCATTTGTTGGCAGACTCGGCTAGGATAGGGACGGAATATTTTTGGACTAGCGGTACTCTGGAAAAAGCGCAGGCGTTGATTGCTCAATTATGGCAAGTCGATGTCGAGGTATGTGTTTTACCGTCTCATTAGCCTACGCTGATTTGATCAAAACTATTCACCTGCCGGTGTTCGGCTTGAGGGTCGGGTGCGTTGTCCCGAGTCAAGCAGATGGTTGCAAAACCTGCGGCCTTGGCTGCATCGAGTTCTTCTTTAATATCCGATAAAAATAACAACTGGTTCGCCGGTATCGCCAGCTGTTTGGCTATGTTGCGATACGATTGTGGTTCTTTTTTGCCGCCGATATGAGTATCGAAATAGCCGGAAAATAGCGGCGTTAAATCGCCGTATTCGGTATGCGCGAACAGCAGCTTTTGCGCGTAAACCGAGCCGGACGAATAGATATATAAATCCAGTCCGTTAGCTTTCCAGGCTTTGAGGTTTGCTGCGGCATCGGCATACAGATGGCCTTTGAAATCGCCCTGCCGGTAACCGGCTTCCCAGATCAGGCCTTGCAAGGACTTTAACGGCGTGGCTTTTTTGTCTTCATCTATCCATTGGACAAGTTGAGTGATGATTTGCTCACTAGACAATGCTAAGCCGACTTCTTTGCAGACATCTTCCAGCAGGATTTTAACCTGCGGCTCATTTTCATGGCGGCGGATAAAGCCCGCCAGATTGGCGCGCGCATACGGAAACAGTACATCCTTAACGAATAAAATCGATGAGGTCGTGCCTTCAATATCGGTGATGATGGCTTTAATCATGACAGCTCGGCAATTGCTCCTGCATTGCTCTACCTCCTGCATCCGTGCAGTCGTCGGCAACGTATTGCTCCTGCATTGCTCTACCTCCTGCATCCGTGCAGTCGTCGGCAACGTATTGCTCAAACGTAGGGAAAGATTTAGCAATATCGCTGCCGGTAAAATCAGCCACCCAGCCGTCCGCTGTAGTGAATAGGCGGATGCATTTAAAACTGGGGTTTTCGCCCATATCGAACCAGTGCGTGGTGTTGGCCGGCACGCTGATTAAATCGCCTTGCTCGCACAGCACGGCATAAACTTTATCGTCGACATGCAGGTAAAACAGGCCGCGTCCTTCGATAAAAAAGCGCACTTCAAAATCGGCATGGATGTGTTCGGACAGAAACTTCTGCCGGAACGCAGCTTTGTCGGGATGATTTGGATGTAAACTGATCACGTCGACGGATTGAAAACGGTATTGCTGTTTCAAGCGGTCGATGGAGTCGTTGTAGGCCGCCAACACTGTGTCCTGATCGGCGTCGGCGGCAAGCTCGCAGTTAGCCGTCCAGCGCTCGAACTGTACGCCTATGCTCTTCAGCTGGTTTTGGATGGCGTTAAACTCGGTGAATGTTTCGCCAAGTTTAGACTGGTTATCGGGATAAACGGTTAATGCGCTCATGATCTTTTGACTCCTTATGGTCTTAGGTAATCTCGTAAAGGCGAATGAATTAATTTTAATGTGGGGGCGACTTTAGTCGCCCTGGGCGAATGAATTCGCCCCTACAAACGCTCGTGCAGTCGTCGGCAATTGCTCCTGCATTGCTCTACCTCCTGCATCCATGCAGTCGTAATTCACAATCAAATAAAAATTCCAGCGCCTCAAGATGACGCAACGTTTCCTGTACCGAACTGCCCCAGGTATAAAGCCCGTGTCCGGCAATGATATAGGCATAAATGGCCCCGTGTTGGTCGAGGTATTGTTCCACTTGCCTGGCCAGACGGGGGATATTCTGGTCGTTGGCAAAAATCGGGATAACAACCCGGCTTTGATGGGTGTCAATGCCGGACAGGGCTTTTAACAGCTCGTAATTTTCCAGTACGATTTCGGTGGTAAACAGCCGTGAACACAGCGTGGCATTAAGCGAATGCGGGTGCAGTACCGACTGGATTTCCGGGAAACGTTTATACAGCGAGGTATGCAGCACCGTTTCTGCGGATGGTTTTTTACCGTCCAGGGCGTTAGCGTCGCTATCGATCAGCATAATATCGTCCAGCTGTAACCGGCCTTTGTGTTTGCCGGAAACGGTAATGGCAATAGTGTCATCAGGCAGGCGTGCGGAAAAATTGCCGCTGGTTGCGGGCACCCAGCCCTTGCTGTCGATAAATCGACCGGCATCGATTAACTGATTGGCCAGGATGAGAAAATCTTCGGTATAGATCATGTCGGTGATAATTGTCGGGGTTAAACGTTACGGGCGGAGTTGCAAGCCCGCCCAGCACAATTTTTCGTGCTTTTCGTGGACGATTCTTTTGATAGGGTCATTATTTTGGCAATCACCTTAAGCCGACGCTGATGGACGTGATTTTTTCCATTCCACTGGCGCTTGCCATTCTTTTACCCAGTTTGCAAGCTCGGAGGCAGGCATAGGTTTGGCAATGCCGTAGCCTTGTGCCAGGTAGCAGCCCATTTGCAAAAGGGCGATGCCGTGTTCAATTGATTCCACACCCTCGGCGATAACTTGGCGCCGGAAAGATTCGGCCAAACCGATGACGCCTTGTACGATGGCTAAATCATCCTCGTCTTCCAGCATATCGCGGACAAAAGACTGGTCAATTTTTAGCGTCTCCACAGGCAGATGTTTGAGGTAACTGAGCGAGGAATAGCCTGTGCCAAAATCATCTAAAGCAAACTGTATGCCCAAGGCTTGACACTCTTTAATAACCTGGGAGGTCAGCGATAAATCGATTAACGCTTGGGTTTCCAGTATTTCCAACTCGAAATGCGCCGGTTTGGCAGTAGGATAGCGTTCGAAGGCGTAATAGAGTTGCATGACGAAATCTTCCGATTGCAACGATTTTGCAGTGATATTGACACTGATTTGGAGTTGCAATCCTAGGCGTTGCCAATGTTCCATGTGCTGTAATGCGGTGTCGATAACCCAGGCATCGAGTTTGATGGCAATCAGGTGATTTTCAAGCAGTGGCAGAAAATCACCTGGCATGAGCAGACCGCGTTCAGGATGCCGCCAGCGTATCAAGGCTTCCGCACCAAAGACGATACCCTGCTGCATATCGACTTTGGGTTGGAAAAAAAGTTCGAATTCTTCGTTTTCAAACGCCTGTTCAATGCGGTTTAAGGCTTCGCGATGCGCATGAAGTTGACGATCCAACTCCAGGTTATAAATATGAAAGCAATTTTTTCCTTCTAGTTTGGCCTTATACATGGCCTGATCGGCATGGCGTAACAGTGTATCCGGGTCGGTATTATCTTCGGCAGACGCTTCTGCATCGGTACAGTCTTCAGAAAAAATACTGATACCAATACTGGCAGATACTGAGACGGTCTGGCTGTCTATCGCAACAGGCTCACTAATGACTTGTAGCAGGCGCTGCAGTGTGATCTCGCAATCGTCAACCTTTTCCAGTCCCAGCAACAAAAATACAAACTCATCGCCGCCTAAACGGGCAACGGTATCGCCTTCGCGCAGAGCATTTTTAATACGCCGGGCAACTTCGATCAGCAGCTGGTCGCCCGCTTCATGCCCCAGGGTATCGTTAACCGGTTTAAAGCCGTCCAGGTCAAGATAACCCACCGCCATTAAGCAGTTATCACGCTTGGTTTGGGCAAGCGCCAGATGCATGCGGTCCGCCAATAAAATCCGGTTTGGTACCCCGGTCAGCGGGTCATAATGAGCAACAAGCTCCAGTTTTCGCGCCTGTTCTTTAAGCGCGGAAATATCTGAAGAGGTGCCTATGTAATGCGTTATCTTGCCTTGCTTGTCGGTAACCGCAGAAATGGTCAGCATTTCTGCGAATATTTCGCCGTTTTTTTTGCGGTTCCAAATCTCGCCGCGCCAGTAGCCTTGCCGGTTGATGGCTTGCCACATCGCCTCATAGTAGCGATCGTCGTGAAGTCCGGATTTGAGCAGGTTTGGCGTTTTACCCAGCACCTCGTCCCGCGAATAACCCGTTATGCGGGTGAATGCCGGATTTAAATCGATAATAGTATGCTGGGCATCGGTAATCATGATGCCTTCCTGAATGCTGGAAAAAACGCTGGCAGCCATACGTTGCGCTTCTTCAACCTGTTTTCGTTGACTGATTTCACGACGTAAGCGTATATTCCAGCCAATAATCATAAGCAGTAGCACTAAAGCCGCCGCCGCATAAAGCAGCAGTGTTTCGGTTTTGAAACCCGATTTATAGGTCAAACTCATCCAACGATTCTGGATGGTTTCCTTTTCAGCTTGAGGGATATCGGCCAGCGCTTTGTCAAGTAGGGTTATCAGTTCAGGATTAGCCTTGGTAGCGGCCATTCGGTGCCAGTTATTGTAACCGGTTTCACCGGAAAAGCTGAGATTAAGCATCCCGTCTCTTTTAACCGCGTAGTTGGCCGAAGCGGCGTCGCCAACATAGGCATTCGCCTTGCCGCTGCCGACCATGGTCAAGGCATCGTGTATATTTTCTGCGGGAATCAGGTGTATTTTAGGATGATCGTGTTTTAACCGTTCTTGCATGAAGTCGCCTTTTTCCAACGCTACCCGCTTGCCGTCAAGACGATCCAGCGTACCGATAAACCCGTTATGATTATCGCTGATAATGATGATAGGGGTCTGTAGATAGGCTTCGGTAAAATTCAAATAACGCTCGCGTTTGGGCGTTTTATTGGCATTGGCAATCATATCCAGCTCGCCGCGTTGCGCCATTGCCAGTATTTCAGCCCAGGATTTATTCTTCACAATCTCAAGTTTCACGCCTAGCCGTTGCTCGACCAAAGCAATATAGTCGGCACTCAGACCGACATAATCACCTTTGGCGTCTAGCCATTCGTAAGGCGCAAAATCGCGGTCTATGCCGACGCGAATAAGCGGATGCGCTTGTAACCAAGCCTGTTCAGCGGGGGTGAAATCAAGCTTGCTTGGCTTTATCTGTTGGTAAATAAAGCCATCCAGATGATCGATTGAACGGATCAGGCCCAGTTGCCGATAAGTATCGGCAATGCGTTGAAAGCGCTTGATGTCGGTGTGACCGACGGGGATAGTCTCCGGTAAAATCATCTTTACCGTTGCTTCTGCCTCAAAACGCAAGTGCTCGGCGGAAAGTCGGTTATTGGCGTTGTATTTACTGAGAATAATTTGGATCAGTTCATCCTGATGATTGAGCGCATAGTCCCAGCCTTTGAGCGAGGCGCGCAGGAAGCGCTGAACTCTGTCCGGATGCCGGTTTATTTCCTGTTCCGTGGTAAACAGATTGTCGCCCAAGAAATCCACGCCGTAGTTGCGTGGATCGATGATGTTGATTTCGATACCCTTCTGTTTGAAGTAATCGACCTGATCGGTCAGATAGCCAATCAGTACATCGGTTTTGCCGGTGATCAGGTCGTCGGGATTGAAGGAATTATCCAAATGGGTAAATTCATCTGCTGATATGCCGGTTTCATACAGCATGGCTCGTAGTGGCGCATTGTCATAACTGTCCTCCATGACGCGTTTGCCCTTAAGCTGGTAGGGGCTGACGATGCCGGATTTTTTCAAGGTAAGGTACACCAGCGGGTTATGCTGAAAAATGGAGGCCAAAACCACCACCGGTTTGCCGATCAGCCGCTGTTCCAGCAGACCGGTATCGGCTACGCCGTATTGAGATTCGTTTTTTAGAACCTGCTCAATGTTACTGATTTTGGGCATGCGCTCATGGAGAGTGACATCCAGATTTTGTTCGGCGTAAAAACCTTTTTCCTTGGCCGCGTAGTAGCCGGCGAACTGGAAAGAATGCAACCACTTGAGCTGTAAAGAGACTTGTTCGGCAGCTGGTGTGGGCTCGGCCAATAAGGGAAATGAACTCAGTGCCAGACACAATAAAGTGATCAGGCGGAAAAAAGGCATAAGCATCAGAGGGTGAAAATGGGTGATTCTAGCATTTCGGTATAGGGCTGTTCAGATTATAATTATAAGCTTTAAATTAAATACGCTGTAAAACAGCTTTTAATAGTGACCGTTTACAGAGTAAGTACGTAGGATGTGCTGAACAACGTGAAGCGCATCTTTCGCGAGTGATGCGCTTCGTACTTCAGCACATCCTACGCACTTTTAACCGCTTACAATTCAAATTCCGCAGGATCAATCGCCAGTTCCTGGGCTATTTTAATCGCCACCTTTTTTTCATCGTGATCAAAATCGCCATCCGAAGAGGCAATGCCGATAATCATGCGCACCAACAGGCGCGAGGCTTGGGCGTTGGACTTCATCTTGCCTAAGGCTTCATAAGCTTTGGCTTCACCAATGTCCTTATCAAATTCAAGCTGACCGACGAAATCCTGAAAAGCCTTGATCACATCGCTGGTGGTGAAAATCGACAGCGCATCATGGCTTTCGATAAATTTGACCATTTTTTGTTTTTCTTCCGAACTGACGCTGCCATCGGCCATCGCGATCAATGCCGAGCCCGCCATTGCGGCATTCAAAAAATCCTTGTTCTTGTACTTTAACGCCTCTGTTTTTAACTCGTTGGCTTTGCTTTTTAATTGACTTAGAAAACTATCGAAACTCATGGTGCTCTCCTGATGTTAAGGGTGTTGTTGTGGTTTTAAGTTGCTGCCCGGAAAAATAATCGACCAGTTTGGTAACCTGGAGGTGTTATTAAGTGGCTAAAATCATATCTAAACATAGTCAAATATATACAAAAAATGCGTTAAAAAAACATTTTAATCATTAAAAATAGTAGTAGAATCGCCAGTGGAAAATGTTTTTCCACTGGGATAAAAGTTTTA
>JAURYJ010000087.1 GCA_030653985.1 Methylobacter sp.
CTGTCTTCCGTGACAGTGGTTGCTAATGCTAACCGCTTACGTTGGACAAAATTCGGTTAAAGTTAAGCTAAATAATCGCAAGATATGAATATCTAGTCTTTGTTTTTATCACTAAGTAGCGTAAAACCCCGCCGTTCAGGGCATAGCTATCTACACAAGTTATTCGCTCTCCCATGGCACTGCCATTAAGTTAGACTGAACAGTGTGGGCGCGAATTTATTCGCGCCCACCTAATGCCAAGCACCTAACTAACCTAATAGCATCGATTACAATGCACCTAAAGAAAGGGAATTTGCGGACGATGGGTTAAGACACAGGTTCGCGCAGGGTAACAAATTCTTCGGCAGCAGTTGGGTGTATGCCGAGAGTAGAATCAAAGACCGCCTTGGTCGCACCGGCTCGAATGGCAACGGCCATGCCCTGAATAATTTCAGGAGCATCAGACCCGACCATGTGCATACCGACAACCCGGTCGGTGCTGCGAACCACGATCATTTTCATCAGGGTTTTTTCATCCATACCGGAGAGGCTGTTTTTCATTGAGGTGAAACTGGTTTTGTAAATATCGATGTCCGGGTATTTTTCGCGCGCCTGTGCTTCGGTTAGCCCTACCGTCCCAATAGTTGGTTGGCAAAAAACAGCCGTGGGAATATTGTCATAATCTACCGGTTTTGATTTATTGACATACAATTTATTGACCAAAGCCATGCCCTCTGCAATGGCTACCGGAGTCAGATTAACCCGGTTAGTCACATCTCCCAGTGCGTAGATTGACGGTATATTGGTTTGATAATCACTATTGACTTTAATCGCAGCGTCGCTATCCAGTTCAACGCCAAGCTTTTCTAGTCCGAATCCGGTTGAATTCGGCGTCCTGCCAGTAGCATACATCACCAGATCAGCGCTCACTTTACTGCCATCAATAAGTCGTGCTGCGAAGCAATCCCCTGTACTTTCTATAGCTTCAATATCGGTATTGAAAAGAATATTAATACCTTTCCTGGTCAGTTCATCAGCCAGAAAATCACGTATATCCTCATCAAAACCGCGAAGCAGTTTAGGTCCGCGATGACAAATTGTCGTCTTAACACCAAGGCCATGAAGAATACTGGCAAATTCCACTGCGATATAACCGCCACCGACAATAATGATGCGTTTAGGCAATTGATCGAGGAAAAACATGTCATTGGAGGTGGCGATGTGTTGCTTGCCGGGTATGTCAGGAACAGACGGCCAGCCACCTGTTGCAATCAGTATGCGTTCGGCGCTGTATTCCGTACCGTCGACAGCGACAGTGTGCGCATCAAGCACTTGTGCCCTGCCAATGATAATTTCAGCACCCGATTTTTGCAGCCGATTGTTATAAACAGCGTTTAGTCGCGCTATCTCCCGATTTTTATTTGCAATCAGGCTGCTCCAGTTAAACGTTGATTTTCCTATCGTCCAACCAAAGCCTGCTGCCGACTCGAATTCACCACTGAACTGGGAAGCATAAACCAACAGTTTTTTAGGCACGCAACCGACATTGACACAGGTGCCGCCTAAATAACGCTCTTCAGCAATGGCAACTCTTACACCCTGTGCCGCTGCCATATTAGCGGCACGCACACCGCCAGAGCCTGCACCCACAATAAATAGATCATAATCATATTGCGTCATAGGTGTCTCTCTTAGCATTAAAGGGCCAGCGTCGGCTCATTTGTTATGTTTTAAATAATCCAGCAGAGTATCTGCATCGCTTACCGTAAATGGATCATCAGGGCAATTATCAGCTTGGCCGGGTTCGCTGAATAATTTGATAATCTTTTTATCGTCGACAACCATTGAATAGCGCCATGAACGACTGCCAAAACCAAGATTGTCTTTTTTCACCAGCATACCCATTGCCTTGGTAAAATCGCCATTTCCATCGGGCAGCATTTTTACCTGCTTAATGCCCAAATGCTTGCCCCATTGATACATCACAAAGGCGTCATTAACACTCACGCAATAAACCTCATCAATCCCCTGATCAATAAGCTCCTGATATTTAGCGTCATATCCAGGCAAATGCTGGCTTGAACAGGTAGGTGTATAGGCACCGGGAAGAGCCAAAACAACAATTTTCTTCCCTTTAAAAATATCGTCCGTGCTGACATCCTGCCAGCGAAACGGGTTATCCCCACTGATACTTTCGTCGCGAACACGTGTTTTAAAAATCACATCAGGTACAGTTGAAATCATATGAAAACCTCTTGGTTTATAAGTTAGCGTTTGAGTGAGGTAACGCAATCAGTTGAGACAGCGCGAACAAATTACGGTTCACGCTGACATCAATTAGAAACTGCATTTCCGGTATGTTCCGCCCCGTGAACGAGGAGGTTACCAAAAAGGATAACGATGCCGGTGCATCGTTATCAAACTCACATAATCCCCCCCGAAAGAAAGAGTTTTACGTGCGAATTAGCGAGATTGTACTAGAAAAACTCCTAAGCGTCGGTGCGGTATCGCACACATAGCAAAGACCACTACGTGAATTATGTAACATAATATATTCCGCTAAAACAATATACCCGTTTTTTAACTGCGACAGTCTACGCTATGGATTCGGGATTTTTTCCTATAGGTCGCGACAAAAGCGCCCACTACAATACCTGTCTTAATTTTTTAAAAAAATAAGACAGGTAAAACGATGTCGCAACCTTATAAAACTCGTCCCGATAGCGACGAAAATCTCCTCAATGATTCGAATAAGCTTATGCTGCCATTTCGGCTGTGCCTGATAACAGCCTCCGTTTTTGCCGCACTGGATGTCGATGCGGCCAACACTTATACCATCGACGATAACTCCACCGCTTTACAATTGCCCAGTCTGGAAATTATCGGGCAAGATCCTTCGCAATTGGAACACATTCCGGGCTCCGGATTTATCATTGACAAAACCACGCTCGACCGCCAAGGATCTTTATCGACTAAGGATGCTTTACGCACTGTGCCCGGCATTCATATTGTTGACGAAGATGTGTTGGGGCGACGTACTAATATAGGTATACGCGGTCTGGATCCAAGACGATCCTCGCGCACGCAATTATTAGAAGATGGCGCACCAATACAGTTGGCACCTTATGGCGACCCCAGTAATCACTACATTCCCTCAATGAAACGTATCGACCATATCGAAGTTTTGAAGGGTTCCGGACAAATAATGTACGGGCCGCAAACCGTCGGCGGCGCCATCAACTTTGTCAGTGCGGCTATTCCTGAAAAATTCGGAGGATCGATGTCCGCAGCAGGCGGTAATAACGGCTATTACGATACCCATCTGAGAGTAGGCGGGACGGTTGATAATGTCGGACTTTCTTTGGATTATATTCGGCAGGAAGCCGATGGTAATCGCCACGGCCAGCATCAGGAAGTCGACGATTTGGCGTTAAAAAGTCTGATTAAATTTAATGACCGGCACCGGTTAATGCTGAAAGGCACCTTGACCCATGAAAACAATAAAATGGGCGAAGCTGGCATAACCAGCGAGATGTTCCGGCAAGGCCGTCGTACCAATTTATTGCGCGACGACCAATTTCAGGTGCAACGTTATTCGGGTCAAGCTTTGTATGAATTTGATATGTCCGACAACATGCATTTCAGCACCAATATTTACGGCAACCATATGTTCCGTGAATCCATACGTCAGGCTAACGACTCTTCGACGATGAATAACTGTGCGGACCGAAGCACACCGATTTCAGCCGAGGCGGCATCAACCTGCGGAAACGAGCAACGACCTAGGACTTACAATGTGTTCGGCATCGAACCAAAACTGATTTTTACACATGACGTGTTCGGCGTGCAAAGCGAATCCACGCTGGGTATTCGCGGGCATGTCGAATGGGCCGACCGGGAGCGCTACGTCGGCAATGCAGGACCTACCGACATGAATCAGAGCACCGGGCTTAATAATCACGGCCGTAATCGCTACCAAGACAACTCATTAAACAGCCAAGCTTTATCATTCTTTGGCCAAAACCGTTTTTTTCTGGGTGACTTTACCGTGACGCCGGGTATTCGTATCGAGCATTATTATCAGGACAATATCAACAATATCGACGGCGCTTCTGAAAATTTAGTTCGGACGGAGGCATTGCCGGGCATCGGCGTTACCTATAATGGCATAAAAAACACGACGCTATTTTCCGGAGTTCACCGAGGTTTTGCTCCAGGCAGAATCGGCGATTTTGTTGATCCGACAAAGAACATACTAAGCCAAGTCAAACCCGAATTAAGTCTGAATTACGAAGCCGGAATTAGAACCTCGCCAATGCCCGGTATTAACGCCGAAATGACTTATTTCAGAATCGATTTTGAAAACCAAATTGTGTTAGATGTTGCGACGCGCGGTGAAGAACGATACATCAATGCTGGCGAAAGCGTACACCAAGGGGTCGAAACCGGCTTCCGTTTGGATTCCGACCAGTTGTTTGGCACCCAATATAATTATTATTTAACGACGTCCTATACTTATCTTGATGCGTATTTTTCCAGCAATGCGCCTGACGCGGATATCGTAAAAGACAATCGCCTTCCTTATGCTCCCGAGCATTTAATTAACGCCAATATCGGTGTTGAAACGCCTTGGGGATTGGATATTCGCTTTGGTATTCAAACTGTCAGCCAGCAGTTTGGTGATAAGGAAAATACCCCTATAGAAGATAGCACTGGACAAGAAGGTATTATCCCAGGCTATACCACGTTCAATGTCTCAGCCAATTACCAGGTTGTCAAAGACGTGAAGATCTATATGAACGGCTACAATTTGAGCAAAAAAACCTATATAGCCAGTCGCGTCGACGGTATTAATCCCGGACAGGGCTTCCAAATAATGGGTGGGGTCAAGTGGAGTTTCTAGGTTGTCCTTGCCTGGAAATACCATGGCGTAACACCCCTTCCTAACATCTCCACGTACCCGATGAGTGTCTGCTCATTACGCCGGACACTCATTTTTTCCTTAAATGACGCTTTAAGTGCCACCCAGTATGGGTCATACTGTTGTAATATACTTTTGCTCACAATAGGATCTCAACCGACCTAACCCTTTAAATTTATTTGTCAACGAGGCATAGCAATCATGAAAATAAAATACTATCAATTCTATCTGAGCAGCCTGATAACGATTATCAGCGCAACGGCAATAGCGGAGGACACTGCGTCCTTAGATGCCTGTCGTAAGGCTGTCGGCGATTATGCAAAAGGCGAAATCGTCAAAATCGAATCGGAACAGAAAAAAGGGCTGGCTGTTTATGAAATCGATCTTAAAGCTGCCGACGGCAGTCAATGGGAATTCAAATGCGACAAAGCCACCGGAAAAATAGTCGAAAAAGAGCAGGCGTTGCCCGGTACCGATCACCCGGCTTTTGCCGCACTGAAAAAAATTGACGAAGCAGAGGCTCGAAAAATCGCATTGAAAACTTATCCTGGCACGATTACCGAGGTTGAGTATGAAATCGAATCAGACGGCACCCCGACTTACGAGTTTGATATTAAAATGACCGATGGCCGTAAAATGGAAGTTGAGATCGATGCGGCTACCGGAAAAATAGTAAAAGCCGAGGAAGATTGATTAACGGTATGCAAGGTGCGCAGTACGTACGGGACGGTGAAAATATTATCCAAATCGGGCTGAAAAAATATTTACCACATTACCAATGGAAGAGCTGATCCATTTAATCCAGACTAATATAGCTTATGCGCCCTATATTATTTTCGGCACATTACTGCTGGCCGGACTTAACATCCCCGTTTCCGAAGACGCGATGCTGTTCGTCTCGGCGGTTTTAGCCAGCATCTACCCCGATTATCTGGTGCAGCTTTTCATCGCCGTTTATCTGGGCGCTTATCTTTCCGATCTCATCTGCTACTGGCTTGGACGCATATTAGGCGCGAAACTGTTTGAAATCCGGTTTTTCGCCAATATAGTTTCCACCCAAAGAATCGGAAAAATCCATCTTTTCTATGAAAAACATGGCTTGATTACGATTCTGGTGGGACGATTCATCCCTTTCGGTGTAAGAAACGGTTTATTTCTGACTGCCGGATTAGGGCGAATGAATTTCCTGAAATTTGCACTCGCCGATTTAACAGCCTGTACAATCACCACGATTGCCTATTTCTCGCTTTATTACTACTACGGTAATAGCGTGATTGACTATATCAAAACCGGCAATAAAATTGCATTCGCTGTCGCTATCACGCTGACAGCGATCATTTATTACCTGTTCAAAAAACCAAGGCGCATATAGCTGATGAATGCCAAACACCGACTTCCATGCCTATTATTACTGGCGCTCATTTCAATAGCTCTTAGTGTGGGCTGCAGCAAGACCATCACATCGGCACCTGACGTGACTTTTACCACCATCACCGGTAAAAAAATCGCCCTGAAAGATTTGCGCGGCAAGCCGGTTATCGTTACTTTCTGGGCGACCGACTGCCCCAGTTGTATCGAAGAAATCCCCGACTTAATCGATCTGTATACCCGGTATCATACCTCGGGTCTGGAGATGATCGCCGTGGCGATGTATTACGACCCGCCAAATCATGTCATTGATATGACCAAAGCCAGGCAATTGCCTTACAATGTGGCACTGGATATAAACTCCGAACACGCCGAGGCTTTTGGCGGCGTCATGTTTACACCCAGCACCTTTTTGATCGGCCCGGACGGTTCGGTTGTTAAAAAAGAGATAGGGCTTTTTGACTTGGAAAAAATGAAAACAACTATCGAATTACTACTAAAAGGCTAGCTCATGCTCTGGTTAAAAGCGTTACACCTTATATTTATGGTCACCTGGTTTGCAGGCCTGTTTTACCTGCCGCGCCTGTACGTTTATCACGCCATGAGCGATGACGACATCAGCAATGAGCGTTTTAAAGTGATGGAGCGCAAACTGTTCTTCGGCATTATGACGCCGGGCATGGTCGCAACGTTGATATTCGGCTTCTGGATGCTGATTGCTTACGACTGGACTGTTTACGCCCATGCCGGTTGGCTACATGCAAAACTGCTGCTGCTGATGCTGACGCTCATTTATCACTATTTCTGTTATCTGTGGCTGCTGGATTTCAAACATGAGCGCAACCGGCGCAGCCATATTTTTTACCGCTGGATGAATGAAGTGCCGGTGTTGTTTCTGGTCGGTATCGTTATTCTGGCAGTTGTTAAACCTTTTTGATGCTATAAACCACAGCGCCCACTTCTTAAAGAAAAATATGAATCTATCCGACTTTATCCACAGCACCTATATTAGCAGCCTTTCGGGCGGCTTATTGATCGGCATAGCCGCTGCAATGTTTGTATTATTGAATGGCCGGATTGCCGGAATCAGCGGAATTTTGTCTGGCCTGCTTCAGATCGGCAAGGGAGATAAACTCTGGCGTGTGATGTTTATGCTCGGCATGGTAGCTGCACCTTTTATTTATCAACTTGCCGCCGACCTACCCGCAGTGACTATCGAAGCGGGAACCATACAATTGATCATTGCTGGTCTGTTAGTGGGTTTGGGTACCCGCTATGGGTCAGGCTGCACCAGTGGCCATGGCGTCTGCGGCATTTCTCGCGGATCGATTCGATCCATTGCCGCAACACTGACATTCATGACGGCAGGTTTTATCACCGTCTATCTAACCCGCCACTTGTTAGGACTCTAATCATGTTGAATATAAGCGCTCTTCTCGTTGGGCTGTTGTTTGGCTTGGGTCTCATCATCTCCGGCATGACCGACCCCTCCAAAGTTATTGGCTTTCTGGATTTAGCCGGAGCTTGGGACCCGTCCCTCGCATTCGTCATGGGAGGCGCCATTTTGGTAGGAACCGGAGCATTTGCTATCGCTAAAAAACGTCAGCGCAGCTTTTTGGGAGCCCCTATGCAATTGCCCTCCGCAACCAAACTGGATAAACGCTTACTATTAGGCAGCCTAATTTTTGGCATCGGCTGGGGTATTGCCGGATTTTGTCCGGGTCCTGCTGTGGTCAGTGCAGCCGCAGGTCAACCCAAAGCCTGGATATTTGTTGCAGCGATGCTGGCAGGAATGGCTTTGTACAACATAATCGAACGGTGCAGGAATTGATGCTATTGCCTATCGTTCTTGACTGATGGGCTTTGTACAAGTTACCCCCGTCACTCACCATACAACTGCCCACACCACACATCGTGATTTCTGAGCGGAATCAACGACCAAAATAAGTTTTAGACTCCAACTCACAAATACCGGAGTTCAAAGCTTACTTTTGCAACTCGACAATCAGTTCACGATCGTGAAGGATAGACTAAATACGAATGGGGAACGGACACTCAACCGAAAATAAATAGCATTGTGAGGCAGTGCAGGTGCGGATATTTGGGTGTGGTCGGCTCGATGATGTATCATCATTTTGTAGCAAACGACGAAAGAGCCTTGAAAAACTTTAAGGGGCTTTACTTATCAAGTAGACAGAAAAGTAAAATCTAAATGGCGGAGAGTGAGGGATTCGAACCCTCGATGGGCGATAAAACCCATACTCCCTTAGCAGGGGAGCGCCTTCAGCCTCTCGGCCAACTCTCCAAATAGATGATGTATCTCTTTAAGCTATAGTCCTGTGCCCTGAGATAATTTTAAGAGGGAACCTCTCAAAAAACTAACATAATTCCTTTTTACTTAACCAATGTTAAGGTGTAAACGCTAAATGACTTCACAATATATATTTTGTGAAATACTTTACACCCTACTTAAATAACAAGTTTACATCGATCAAGTCGGTGAGTGCTTATAGCACTATAAAAACTTTTCTCTGATTACTCTTCAGATCCAGTCAGGCCGGTAGCCCCGCCCTGTTCTTTTTTAATCCTTTCATAAATTTCTTCCCTATGTACAGAGACTTCCTTGGGTGCGTTAACACCTATGCGAACCTGATTTCCTTTGACTCCAAGAACAGTGACTGTAACTTCATCACCAATCATCAAAGTCTCTCCTACCCGACGAGTCAAGATAAGCATGGCTACTCCCTATAAATGTTAAAAACCTACTGTTCTTAAACAGTATCCAACCAAGACGGGCAATTATAGCAGCTTTTTATTATAAATAAAGCCTAGGATTCTATTTCTTGATCTAATTTAAATGCGGCATGCAATGCCCTGACTGCAAGCTCTAGATATTTCTCATCGACGACAACCGATATTTTAATCTCGGACGTTGATATCATCCTGATATTAATACCCTCATCCGCCAGCGCCTTAAACATAGTGCTGGCAATACCTGCATGGGAGCGCATTCCCACACCGACAACAGACACTTTTACAATCCTGTCGTCACCGGTTACATTTCTGGCCCCCAGTTCAGCACTGGTTTTATCCAGCAAGGCTTTCGTCCGCTGATAGTCATTGCGATTTACCGTAAAAGTAAAATCAGTGGTCGCATCATCGGCGATATTCTGAATAATCATATCGATTTCGATATTGGCATCGGCAATCGGCCCCAAAATTTTATACGCAACTCCCGGCAAATCAGGTACACCAGTGATGGTTAATTTGGCCTCATCCCGATTGAATGCGATTCCTGAAATTAAAGCACTTTCCACTTGTGATTCCTCATAGGTAATGAGCGTGCCCTTACCTTCTTTAAATGATGATAATACGCGCAACGCAACGTTATATTTTCCGGCAAATTCTACCGATCTAATTTGTAATACTTTTGAGCCTAGACTGGCCATTTCCAACATTTCTTCAAACGTGATTTTATCCAACCTGCGAGCTTTCGGCTCCACCCTGGGATCTGTCGTGTAAACACCGTCGACATCAGTATAAATGTGGCATTCGTCAGCTTTTAAGGCTGCTGCCAGCGCCACTGCGGTGGTATCAGAACCGCCGCGCCCCAGCGTGGTGATATTGCCGTGTTCGTCCGCGCCTTGAAAACCCGCAACCACCACCACCTTGCCCTCGTTAAGATCAGCCCGGATGCGCGCGTCATCAATCTTGCGTATCCGCGCCTTGGTGTGAGTGCTGTCGGTCAGGATTTTCACTTGGCTGCCGGTATAAGAACAGACATCGCAACCTTGCTCATGCAAAGCCATACTTAACAGCGCAACGGTGACCTGCTCGCCGGTCGACAGCAACACGTCCATTTCCCGATCATTAGGATGTTGCTGTATTCCTTTTGCCATTGCAACCAGACGATTGGTTTCACCGCTCATCGCAGAAACCACGACGATAATCTGGTCGCCCAGATCGCGGGCTTTTTTAACCTTTTCGGCGACTGCTTTAATGCGCTCGACAGTGCCTACCGAGGTGCCGCCAAATTTGTATACATATAATGCCATTTAATAAACCCTTCTACGCAATCAGTTGTGCTTTCACCCAGGCCGAAACCTGCGCTAATGCGTCAGACAATCCGGACGGATCATTACCCCCGGCCTGAGCCATATCGGGCCGACCGCCGCCTTTACCGCCGACTTTAGTGGCGACAAAATTCACCAAATCACCGGCTTTTATCCGCCCCATCTGGTCTTTAGTCACACCAGCAATCAAACTGACCTTGTCGCCCTCGACGACTGCCAACACAATTGCGGCGCTGCCTAATTTATTTTTTAACTGATCGACCATGTCTTTCAGGGATTTGGGATCAACGCCCTCCAGCTTGACCGCCAATACTTTGATGCCATCGACATCGACAGCCTGAGCGCCCAGTTCGTTACCCGCAGAACTGGCCAACTTTGCATTCAAGCGTTCCAACTGCTTTTCCAACAACCGGTTTTTCTCTATCAGCTGCTCGACTTTTTCCGGCGCTTTTTCCGGCGCACTTTTTACCATTCCGGCAATACTGGCAAGCGCATGGTCGCGACCGGCGATAAAATCAAAACAACCGCCACCGGTTACCGCTTCGATACGCCTGACACCTGACGCCACCCCGGTTTCGTTAATAATTTTAAAGCAGCCTATATCCCCTGCCCGTTCGACATGGGTGCCGCCACACAGCTCGGTTGAGAATTCGCCGATTTTTAAAACCCTGACTTCATCGCCGTATTTTTCACCGAACAAGGCCATCGCACCGGCCTTAACCGCGTCATCCTTGGCCATGACTTCCGAGATAACCGGATTGTTTGCCCGGATCTGCTCATTGACAATCCGCTCAACGGTGCTAATTTCGACAGCCGTCACCGGCTCAAAATGAGAAAAGTCAAAGCGCAAGCGTTCAGGATTAACCAGTGAGCCTTTCTGCGCGACATGATCGCCCAAAACCTGCCTTAATGCGGCGTGCAACAAATGGGTCGCCGAATGATTAAGTTCGGTCGCCTTTCTGTTCGCCGCGCTAACTCGGGCATCGCACAACTGGCCGTTAGTCAGGATTCCGGAAATCAATTTACCTTTATGCAAGAACAGGTTGCCACCCTGTTTTTGGGTATCGGTGACTTCAAATATCGCGCCATCCGCTTCGATTTTGCCGCAATCGCCGATTTGTCCGCCGGACTCGGCATAGAACGGCGTTTTGTCTAAAATAACAATGCCCTCTTCGCCATCCTGCAAACTGATTACCGGCTGGCCTTTTTTGAAAAGACCGATGATATGCACCTGATCGTCAAGCTGCTCGTAACCGGTAAATTCAGTCTGTACATCAAGCTTTATATCCTGGTCGTAATCGGCGCCGAAACTGCTCGCAGACCTTGCCCGGTCGCGCTGAGCCGACATCGCCGTTTCAAAGCCGGCATGATCGACGGTCAGCTGATGTTCACGGGCAAAATCGGCGGTCAAATCGACCGGAAAACCGTAAGTATCGTAAAGCTGGAATACGGTATCGCCGGGGATCACCGAGCCTTCCAACTTGGCGACGCAAGCTTCCAGAATCCTCATGCCCTGCTCCAAAGTTTCGGCAAAACGTTCTTCTTCTTTTTTCAGCACCCGTTCAATCTGAGCTTGTGCGGCTTTAAGCTCGGGGAAAGCCTCGCCCATTTCCTCAGCCAACGGCGCAACCAATTTATAAAAGAACACGTCGCGGATACCCAAACGATAGCCGTGCCGAATGGCGCGGCGGATGATGCGACGCACTACATAACCGCGTCCTTCATTGGAAGGCATCACGCCATCAGCAATCAGGAAGGCGCAAGAACGAATATGGTCGGCAATCACCCGCAATGAACTTTGCGTCAAATCGCTGCTTCCGGCAAGCTCTGCCGCAGCCTGCAACAATTTCTGGAATAAATCGATTTCATAATTACTGTGCACACCCTGCAACACCGCCGCGATGCGTTCCAGACCCATGCCGGTATCGACCGAAGGTTTCGGCAACGGCGTTAACGAGCCGTCAGCAGCACGGTCATATTGCATGAACACCAGATTCCAGATTTCGATATAGCGGTCGCCATCTTCATCTGGCGATCCCGGTGGCCCACCGGCAATATCCGCACCGTGATCATAGAATATTTCGGTGCAAGGCCCGCAAGGCCCAACATCGCCCATCGACCAGAAGTTATCTTTGGCACCGATTCTTGAGAATCGGTCTGGCGATATACCGACATCATCCAGCCAGATTTTTTCAGCTTCCGAATCTTCATCAAAAACGGTAACCCATAATTTTTCCGCCGGAATTGCCAATTCTTTGGTTAAAAAATCCCAGGCGTAATGGATCGCTTCTTTTTTAAAATAATCGCCGAAGCTGAAATTACCCAGCATTTCAAAAAACGTATGATGCCTTGCGGTATAGCCGACGTTTTCCAAGTCGTTATGTTTACCACCCGCCCGCACACAACGCTGACTGGTCGCGGCCTTGTTATAATCGCGGTGTTCACGACCCAAAAATACATCCTTGAACTGCACCATACCGGCATTGGTGAACAACAAGGTCGGATCATTCCCTGGAATCAGAGAACTTGATGGTTGTACAGAATGCCCTCGTTCGCGAAAAAATTCCAGAAAGGCGGTGCGCAACTCGGCGCTAGTCATCTTTTTCATAATCAATAAATGCTTTTAAAATAATCGGGTTACGCTAACCCTGCCTACAACTTAGAGAAATCTAATATCCAACTGATCAAACAATGCGCCGATCATTGCGCCGGAAAATCCACGATGCAACAAAAAACGACTGCGTTTTGCCCACTCATTGCGCTCCAACAGTGTGTCATGGTTATATTTTTTACGGTAAACCTGCTCCAGCAACGCCATCCAGCTACCAGCCTCAATTTGCACGATGGCGTCAAGATCAAGCGCCGCTATGCCGTTTTGCGAAAGTTCGTAGCTCACCCGAATCGGCCCGTAGCCCTTCAGGATACGAAACCTGGCATAGCTTTCAGCATAGCGTAGATCGTCCTGCCAACCTTGTTCGACCAGTTCGTCAATAACCGGCAGCACATCATCCTTGTCAAAACCTCTTAAAGCCAATTTAGCCAATAATTCCTTTTGACTATGCTCTCTTCGCGCCAATAACCGCAGGCAAACCTCCTTGATTTCCTTGGCAACATGAGGTTCTTCAATCAAAACGAATTACTCTTCCCCGTCAACAACCATAGGCGAGTCAATCAGAGGCGCCACTTTCTTAGCAAAGGCCTCGGCTCTTATTTTGGCTTCAATTTCTTTGGCTTTTTCAGGATGTTCTCTTAAGAAAGCTTTGACATTATCCTTGCCCTGACCGATTTTTTCATCACCATAACTGTACCAGGAACCGGCTTTCTGGATAAAGCCGTAAGTTACGCCCAGATCCACTATTTCGCCCAAAAAGGAAATACCTTCTCCGTATAAAATCTCAAACTCAGCCTGTCTAAAAGGCGGCGCGACTTTATTTTTAACGACTTTTACCCGGGTTTCATTACCGATAATTTCATCGCCTTTTTTAATCGAACCGATACGTCGAATATCCAGACGCACCGAGGCGTAAAATTTCAACGCATTACCGCCGGTGGTGGTTTCAGGACTGCCGAACATCACGCCGATTTTCATTCTGATCTGATTAATAAAAATAACCAGGGTATTGGAACGCTTGATATTACCGGTCAACTTGCGCAAAGCCTGAGACATCAACCTCGCCTGCAAACCCATATGGGAATCGCCCATATCGCCCTCAATCTCGGCTTTAGGCGTTAACGCCGCAACCGAATCAATCACGACCACATCAACCGCACCGGAACGCACCAGCATGTCGGTAATTTCCAGGGCCTGCTCGCCGGTATCCGGCTGGGAAACCAGCAAGTCGTCGACATTAACGCCGATTTTTTCGGCATAACTGGGATCTAAAGCATGCTCAGCATCAACAAATGCCGCCGTGCCGCCTAGTTTTTGCATTTCGGCGATCACTTGCAGCGTCAACGTGGTTTTACCGGATGATTCAGGGCCATAGATTTCAACCACACGACCGCGAGGCAAACCGCCGCAGCCCAAAGCAATATCCAAACCTAAAGAACCGGTAGAAACCACATCAATGTCACGCGAAGCCGCCACATCGCCCATGCGCATCACCGAGCCTTTGCCGAATTGCTTTTCTATCTGCATCAGCGCCGCGCCTAGTGCTTTCTTTTTGTTCTCATCCATTATGTAGTGCCCTTTACGCCCTGCGGCTATGTCGGTTAGAAAGAAATATCGCCAAAATCAAGTCAATTATTATCACATACCGACAGGGCTTCGGATAGTGTTGATTTGCTGGAAAGTGTTCGGATGGAAAGTGAACAGGCTCTGTAGATGAACATATTGTTTATGCTCAACCTTCTCCTATTTCAATAGGCGGGTGAGTTCGGGCTTGCCAACCACCGTTCCATCACCAAATTTCGGCATCAACCTTATGGTTTTCGATCCGCCATACGGCCTTTTTATCAGCCCATTACTCGCATTGATTTTTATATCGTCGAGCACGACTGGTATGATTGCAAGAACTTGTGAACACTGCAATCCTGACTCTACACTGTATCCATAGGATACGGAAAATAGCCGACAGACTGAGTTTTATGATCAAAAAAGGCTAGAAATTAAGAGGTTTATTTGATGAAAATAAGAATTTTGACATTGTTGGCGTTGCTTTTTATTCTGGTTACTGATCTTGGACCGATTCCGACTGTCAGCCTTATTTGCCTTTATGCCGTTATTTTCAGACCACCATGGTTTAAACGTCTTGTGGATGAGATTTATCGATGAAGACAAGAATAATCACAGCTCTGGTATTGATTGCTTTGGCGATAATAGGCATTAGCCCTATCCCAACAACCAGTCTTATTGCTGTTTATATTGTGATTTTCAGACCGAGTTGGTTTAAGCATTTGGTTGATACCATTTACCGATGAGGATTATATAAGCGCAAATGACCCGTTGATGTTGTGCAAACCTCAATTTTCCTAGGGAAAATTCGGGCTATTTCAATAATCAATAGTTCACTGTATTCTATTATAATAAACGGTCATCTTTCCTATGCACCGCTCCGGTAATACCGAATGGAGCATCTACAACACTATTCCCATAATTTCCATGGGAGCAGTACCCTAATCTAAAAGTTGGAATCTACTACATAATGACTAGCGAATCACCTAGGCCTTCCTGGCAAAGTTATCTTGAGTTATGCAAACCCAAAGTGGTTGCCCTGATCGTTTTTACGGCTATGGCGGGGATGTTATTAGCCGTTCCCGGAATACCGCCTATCGGCCTGTTTATTTACAGCAGCATCGGCATTGCGCTGGCCGCAGCGTCCGCCGCCGCGATTAATCATTATATTGACCGTGACGCCGATGCGCTGATGGATCGCAATAAACACCGCCCTTTGCCTAAAGGCGAATTAAGCTCTACCGATGTCATCGTTTTTGCCTTAACGCTGGGTATTATCTCGATGGTATTGCTGATATTCATGGTCAATGTATTGACCGCATCACTGACGTTTTTATCGGCACTGGGTTACGCCATTATCTATACGGTCTACCTTAAAAGGATGACCCCGCAAAATATCGTTATTGCCGGCGCTTTCGGAGCCACGCCGCCGCTGCTCGGTTGGTGCGCGATGACCGGCGAGGTGCATCCTTACGCAATGCTGTTGTTTTTGATTATTTTTGTGTGGACACCGCCGCATTTCTGGCCATTATCTATTGCTAAGCGCAAAGAATTCGCCAAAGTCGGCATCCCGATGTTGCCGGTCACGCACGGGGTAGAATACACCCGACTGCATGTTCTGCTTTATTCACTGTTGCTGTTAATTGTTACCCTACTGCCCTATCTGACCGGCATGAGCGGCCTGATTTATTTGTTTGCGGTGGTACCATTAGGGCTTGGTTTTATTTATTATGCCATTTTGATGATGCGTCGAAAAGACGATAAAACGGCGATGCAAACCTTCTTTTATTCACTGATGTACCTAACCGGCGTATTTATCGCCTTGTTGGTCGATCATTATTTTAAATTCACCTTCGCCGCGACTGCTCCCGGCAGTCTTGCGGCATACATACCATCCCTGGCAATATGACATTCACTCATCACGAGCAAACGCCCTACCCTGAGCATCCGTTTGCAGAAATTATCCGCATCTTAGGCAAAGGCAAAAAAGGCTCACGGCCATTAACTCAGGATGAAGCCTATCACGCCATGAACATGATTCTGACCGATCAGGTGCTGCCGGTTCAGCTGGGCGCATTCCTGATGCTGATGCGTGTCAAGGAAGAAACTCCGGAAGAATTGGCCGGTTTCGCACTGGCCGCCAGAGAATCATTCGATATTGCCGATAATGCCGTAAAAGTCGACCTGGACTGGTCATCTTATGCCGGGAAACGTCGTCATTTGCCTTGGTTCTTGCTATCGGCTTTGCTGCTGGCTGAAAATGGCATTACTGTTTTTATGCATGGCGCCAGCGGCCATTCGGCCGACAGACTGTACACTGAAAATATGCTGGGTTATTTGGGAATTCAATGCGCAAACTCTATTAAGGAGGCCAAACGGCAACTTGAACAACAGCATTTCAGTTATTTATCGCTGGAATATTTCTGCCCCAAATTGCATGAAATTATCGAGTTGCGTCCAATACTGGGTTTGCGTTCACCGGTACACACCCTGGTGCGCTTGTTAAACCCGTTTAATGCGGAACACAGCATTCAGGGCATCTTTCATCCCGGTTACCGTCCGGTACATCAACAAGCCGCAGCCCTGTTAAACCAGCCGCATATGGCGGTATTAAAGGGCGAAGGCGGCGAGACTGAACGCAATCCTGATATGGAATGCCTGGTGCAAAGCGTGCACAACGGCGAATTATCCGACGAAAACTGGCCTGCTTTATTTCCACGTCGTCACGTCAAACCCGAAATTCTTGATCCAGAGCAACTGGCGCTAATCTGGCAGGGAAAGCTTGAGGATGATTTTGCAACGGCATCTATTATCGGCACAGCTGCCATTACGCTTAAGTTGTTGGGCAAAGCTGAGACCCAGGAACAAGCTCAGCAATTGGCGACTGATTATTGGTTGAAGCGGGATAAGCAAAAATATACGACGCTTAATCCTTGACCATCAAAGCAATGTTTTCAATTCTGCTAACCTACTCACTGCTCCTGCTGATCGTTTTTCTATTCCAACGGAAAATGATCTATTTCCCCGATACCTATTCGCTTGCGGAGCAGCAGCAACTGGCCAATCAAGCCAATCTAAAACTCTGGCCGTCAACGGATAATTATCGGGGACTGATCGCCAAAACAGCCAGGATGAGCGGCAAGGGAACACGGCGATGCTGATCGCGGAAGCGGATGAAATCATCCCCAATAAATACAGCTTAAAGCTGTTCGAGTCACTGCACGAACGAAAGAAACTCTGGTCATTTAAGGATGCGAGCCACAACAGCTTGCCGCTAAATCAAACGCTTCTCTGGTGGCAGGAGCTACTACTAAGTAGTTTGCATTATACGCAGAAGTGTGTATATATAAAATATGAAAACATATAGACCCAATGAGTTTGCAAAGCTAATCGCTAAAACCACCAAAACCTTACAGCGCTGGGATAGGGAAGGCATTTTAACGGCACACAGAACGCCTACAAACCGGCGATTCTATACACATGACCAGCTTTCGGAAATTATGGGCGTTAAAG
>JAURYJ010000045.1 GCA_030653985.1 Methylobacter sp.
ATTCAGTGAAACATATAACATCAGTGCTATCAAATTTTAAAGGGTTGTCCCGGCTTAAATAGGAAGTCCGTAGGTTGGGTTAGGCGTTAGCCGTAACCCAACACATTCGCGCAAAAATGTCGGGTTACGCTATCGCTAACCCGACCTACCCGGCTTATGCACCTTACGTTGTATGCGGGTTACGAGTTACAAATAATGTGTACCTGACCCCAGTTATTATTTCACCTCGTACCTCGCATACGACGTAACAAATGGAATAACTGGGGTCAGGTACAAGTTATTTCACCTCGTACCTCGCATACGACGTAACAAATATAAGCGCAATCGGTTTGTCAGGCTTATGTCGTTGGTTGAGGGTCGGGCATTCCTTACCTTAGTCATCGCGCACAAAGACCGCCTAGCTCGCTTCGGCATGGACTGGTTTGGCTATTATCTCGAACAACATGGTTGTAAACTGGTCATCATTAATAATGAAGCGTTATCGCCAGAGTCAAAAATGGTGCAAGACTTAATGGCGATTATCCATTGTTTTTCCTGCCGTTTATACGGCCTACGCCGGTATAAAAAAATCATCAAGGACGCCGTCAGTGATAACACAGATAGCCTTTAGCGATCACATTAACCCAGGCAAGTTTTCGGCATTAATTGAGCAGGCCGAACGTTTAGGCGCTATTCGCTCAGAAGTTTGGGAGCGCTTCGGCTCCATTAACGGCATAGGTTTACGGGACAGAACCATTCGGGATAACTGGCTTAAAGAGGGCAAGCAGTTTAACGTCGGCGCAACGCCTTGGAAACAAACCTTATGCGACGCAATAGGCGACGTTAAAGCCTGTCGTGAAGCGGCTAAATTTGACGTAAAACAGTCTATCCGTCGTCACACCCAAGACAAGGACGAACAAAAACGCCTGTATACATTGCTTAAATCCGATAAATATCTGGACGACCGTTATTTGTCACGCACGATGCGTAAATATTTTAAGCGTGGACACAACCACACCCATAACCAAATCATCGTCCGGTCGGATGATTACACCGTCTTTGTCTTGCATAAAAACGTCTGGATCAAGATTCCCAGCCTGATTAAAGGCAAGCGCATCGCCATCCCGTTAAGCACCACCGTAGCGCCAAAAGGCAATCTGCGCATTATCTTGCGCAACAATAAGGTTGAAATTCATTACGCTGCCGAAGACGTGAAAACAAACGATTGCGGTAGCCAAACAATCGGCGTGGATAAAGGCTACACTGAAGTATTGACCGATTCAGATGGTGTGCATCATGGGGTGACACTGGGCGCTGTACTAACGAAAGAATCAGACCGGCTAAAGCTGAAATATCAGCGCCGTAATAAGTTAAAAGCTATCGCCAAAAAGAAACCTTGGGTGACAAAACACAACTTGGGACGCAAGAAACTGGATAAACAAGCCGTTATACATCAATCGGGTGTCAGGACCATAGTGCATGAAGCCGTCAATCAGGTTATTGACAAGGCTGCGGTGATTGTCACCGAAGATTTAACTTCACCCATTGCCGGGAAGAAGTTCGGCAAGAACGTGAACCGCCGCTTGTCCTCTTGGACAAAAGGCGTTATTGCCAGCGCAATAGAAAATGGTTCTCGCCGTAGAGGTTCTACGGTCGTTTATGTCAATGCTGCCTACACTTCACAAATGGATTCTTGCGACGGTTCCCTTTCCGGGAAGCGCAGTGGGGAGAAGTTTTATCGTCGACTGCATGGATTGCAGGAGGTAGAGCAATGCAGGAGCAATTGCCGAGAAAACGGGGAGGTGTTGCAGGCCGACGTAAATGCCGCACGAAACGTTTTAGCAAGATTAGACGACTCAGAGATAAGTCGATGGACGCCTTATAAACAGGTCAAAGCCATATTGCTAAAACGGACGAGTGCCAATCGGTTGAAACTGCCCAGCCAGGATTCCAGTTGCAGGTCGCAAGACCTATCAACGGAAAGCGAATTATCATTGCATACATTTGAGTATGTTTTATGAAGCAGTGTTAAGTTGAGGTTCAGGGATCATGCTTTAGAGTTCAGGGCTTTTTCGCATTTCCACGCGTAGCGCCTGAAAATCAGGTTATCGTCTTGTCATAAAAAATCACTCATTAGGAAAATAGCATGAAACGTATTTTATCGGCACTGTTACTGGTCAGCAGTTTTTCATCGTCTTACGCGGTAGAAAAATCAGACACATTACCTCAAGCGATTAACGGAAAGCAGCGCTCTGTCGAGCATAAGAATCGGGATAAATATCGGCATCCACAGCAAACCTTGGAATTCTTCGACGTGAAGAACGATATGACGGTGGTTGAGGTTTGGCCGGGCGAGGGCTGGTATACAGAAATCCTTGCTCCGTATTTAAAAGATCACGGCAAGTTGTATGCCGCACATTTTTCAGCCGAAGCCGAGCAGCCTCATTTCAAAAAGAATCTGCATGACTTTGTTAAAAAGATAAAAAGTCAGCCGAAAGTTTACGGTAAAGTTGAGCTAAGCGTATTGCAGCCGCCTACGTTTTTGCAAATAGCCCCTGAGGCTTCAGCTGACCGGGTTTTAACCTTTCGTAGTGTGCATAATTGGATGAAAAACGATCAGGCCGCCGCCGTATTTAAGGCGATGTACAAGGCATTAAAGCCCGGTGGGATTTTAGGCGTCGTGGAGCATAGAAATTCAACGTTAAGGCAGCAAGATACCCAAGCCGTATCAGGTTACGTCACCGAGGACTATGTGATTGCGCTGGCAAGAAATGCGGGCTTTGAGTTTCTGGATAAATCCGAAATCAATGCCAATAGCAAAGACACCAAGGATTATCCCGAAGGCGTCTGGACTTTGCCGCCTGCTTTAAGGCTCAAAGATAAGGATAGAAAGAAATATTTGGCTATCGGCGAAAGCGATAGAATGACGATTAAGTTTATCAAACCGCAATAAAATGGGCGCTACTGAACAGTAGCTTGGGGCGTCAAGGTGTTGGATTGCAAAAGATGGCGTTCAACTTGGCGTGGCTAATCCACAATGTGGGTTTTCCGTAAGTCAAGTTAAAATATAATCGATAGGACGGACATTATTTTCCATCAAAAAATAATAAGCAATTGAAAGTAAAAGGAAATTAATTAATGTATAAAAATGATTCAATGTAACAAAACTGTAATAAAAACCGCTAGTAAGGATTGTTAAGAATCACTTGTCCACAAAGTTATCCACAGCTTCTGTGACTAACTTAAATTGTTTAATATGTATAACCACTTAGTCTTAAAACATCAAAAATAATTCAAATATTATGGCTAAGTTGCAAAGTGGGAGCGAGTTGATTTTCAGGGTGGCTATTGCATTGCCTGTTTATCGGTTATTCGATTATCTGGCACCGGATAATATCGAGATGACGGCTGTCAAACCGGGTATTCGTCTGGAAGTGCCTTTTGGCAACGCTAAAAAAATCGCTTTTCTGGTTGAGTGCGTTCAGCATAGCGATGTAGCCATCGGTAAATTAAAACGCATCGAACGCATTCTGGATGAAAAACCCTTATTGTCAGCAAAAGATTTGGTGCTGTTGCATTGGGCCAGTCGTTATTACCATCATCCGTTGGGCGAAGTTTTCAGTGCTGCATTTCCTGTGGCGTTACGTCAGGGCAAATCGGCGGTTATTCAAACAGAAAAACGCTATGCCTTGACCGAGCTGGGTAAGGCGCTTGCTGGCGAGCAATTGAAGCGATCGCCCAAACAAAAAAGCGTACTGGAAAAGTTTCAAGCCCACCCCCACAGCTTGTCCGAAGTGGAGCTTTCCGCATGGAATCAAAACTGGCGCAGCGCGGTAAAGCAACTGGTAGACAAGCAGTTAATACAGCTTACCGCAGCAGGGTTCGGGATTAATAGCCGGGAGCCCATTATCAGGAATGGTGCTCTGCACTGTAATCCGCAACAGCAAGCGGCGATAGATGCCGTATCCGACAGTCTGGGACAGTTTGGTGTGTTCTTGCTGGAAGGCGTCACTGGCAGCGGCAAAACCGAAGTGTATATGCAGATTATCCGTACCGTGCTGGAACGGGGGCAGCAGGTTTTGGTGTTGTTGCCGGAAATCACGCTGACGCCCCAGCTTGAACAGCGGTTCCGGCAACGCTTTACCGTCAGCATTGCCATTTCCCATTCCAAGCTGACCGATCGGCAGCGGACCAGTGCCTGGCTTAACCTGCAGAGCGGTGAATGTTCGATTTTGTTGGGCACCCGGTCGGCGCTGTTTACGCCGCTAAAAAAGCCTGGCCTGATTATTCTCGATGAAGAGCATGATGCCTCGTTCAAGCAACAGGAAGGCTTTCGTTTTTCGGCCCGCGATGTAGCGGTGGTGCGCGCCAAGCTGTTAAATATTCCGGTATTGCTGGGTTCGGCAACGCCGGCGCTGGAAAGTCTGCATAATGTCGACAATAAACGCTACCGCTTGCTGCATCTGCCGGAAAGGGCGGGGAATGCCACCGCGCCGGTGTTGCAGTTGTTGGACATCAGAAACAAGAGGATGCAGGAAGGTCTGTCCGAAGCGCTGGTTGCCGAGATGCATAAAACCCTGGCCAAAAACGAACAGGTCTTATTATTCTTGAACCGGCGAGGGTTTGCGCCCACCCTGATATGTCATGGCTGCGGCTGGGTTGCACGTTGCCGACGCTGCGATGCCAATCTGGTGATTCATCAGGATGAAGGGATATTGCGTTGTCATCATTGCGGACAAGAGCAGCGTTTGATCAGGCAATGTCCTGCCTGTAGAACAGGGGAGCTGACGCCGTTAGGATTGGGTACCGAGCGTGTGGAAAAAGTGCTGGCGGAATTATTTGCCGATAAAACGATTGTTCGCCTGGATCGCGATTCTACTCAGCGCAAAGGCGCATTGGAAAGTTATTTGCAGCGAATCAATCAGGGTGAAGTCGATATTATTCTGGGTACGCAAATGCTGGCGAAAGGCCATCATTTCCCCAATGTGACCTTGGTGGCGATACTGGATGTGGACAGCGGCCTGTTCAGCATTGATTTTCATGCGCCCGAGAAACTGGCGCAAATGATCGTGCAGGTCTCAGGTCGCGCCGGTCGTGCGGAAAAACCCGGCCGAGTCATCATGCAAACCCGGCAGCCGGAGCATCCTCTATTAACAACGCTGATCTCCCAGGGTTACAGCTGTTTTGCCAGAACCGCGTTGGCGGAGCGGAAAGACGCGTCGTTGCCGCCGTTCAGTTATCAGGCTTTATTAAGAGTGCAGGCAGCAGATGCCGAGATGCCGAGGCTATTTCTGGATGCGGTTGTCAAGTTGGCGCAGGAGCACAGCAAGGGACATACCCATATTTTAGGGCCGGTTGCGGCGCCTATGGCCAGACGTGCGGGGCTTTATCGCTATCAATTGCTGTTTCAGAGCAGCAAGCGGCCGGAGTTACATGCCTTGCTTGATGTGCTGATGCCGAAAATTGAAAAACTTAAGCAGGCAAAAAAAGTACGCTGGTCGCTGGATGTTGATCCGGTGGATTTGTATTGAAGGTTAAGAAATTTTCACGAAGAAAGACCGTAATTACTCAGCCATCAAATTCAATGGAACGCAGATGACGCAGATGAATATGATTAACGCTGATAATTCAATAAAAATCTTATTTGATCTTAATTATCAGCGTCATCAGCGTTCCATTTTTCTAACTGTTAAGTCGTAACGAAAAACCAAGCCTATTTTTCCAAGCCGATAAAATCCCAAACCTTATGCGAAAGGGTTGCGTCTTTATGTTCGGGCACCGGCGGGCCATTCGGATAGTTTAGCTCATAGACCCGGGCGGTATCTTTGGCAAGATCCGGCAGTTCAAGTTTAGTGTAGGCCTCCTGCATGATTTGCAAGGCATAAGGCACTGCCGGCGTGCGCTGGTATTTGTCAACGACGGTAGACGCCCTGTTGACGGCGGCAACATACGCCTTGCGTTTCATGTAAAAACGGGCGACGTGGACTTCATACATCGCCAGATTATTTTTAAGCGCAATCATGCGTAGCTGGGCATCGGCTACATATTTGCTGTTGGGGAATCTGCGCTGCAGTTCGGAAAAATTGTCATAAGCATCACGCGCTGTCCCAGGGTCGCGTTGCGAAGTATCGGTGGGCAGGAAGCGATCGATAAAGCCAATGCCGCGATTGTAATTAGCCAGGCCTTTTAAATAGTAAGCATAATCGACGCTGGAGCTGCGTGGGTTGATTTTGATAAAACGGTCTGCGGCGGCGATTGCGGCCTCAGGATCACTATTTTTATAATAAGCGTAAGCAATATCCAGCTGGGTTTGAGCGGATTCATCGCCGAATGGATAGCGCGATTCAAGCGCTTCGTAAATTTTGATGGCTTTATCATAATTGCCGCTATCCAGCGCCGTCTTAGCCTGGTCGCGAAACTTTTCGGCATTCCAGTCGGCGTATTCGTCTTCGGTTTCGGAATCACTGCTGCCGAGACCGAGGCTTTTAAGCGTCTCACAACCTTGAAGAGACAGGCCTAAACAACAGATAAATAAAAATTTAATTAAAATTAATCGCATAGTATTAACGACACGTTGTAATATTGTGGGTTTTCTCGCTGGAAATAACTGCGATACTTGAAATGGCTGGAAGTATCCCGCGAGTATAACTTAACAATGGGTTAATCAGAAGAACTTGTTATGACAAGATTGACAGAAGAAGTGCCATTTGAAATGGCTGGTATGCGCTTAGATCAGGTGCTGGCTGAACTATTTACCGATTATTCACGCAGCAAACTGCAAACTTGGGTTAAAGCCGGTCGGGTGCAGGTCAATGGACTGACACTCAAGCCAAAAGACAAGTTGGTCGGGGGCGAAACGATAGAACTGGATGCCGAGGCGGAAATAGTGATAACCGCCGCACCGGAGCCCATTCCATTGGAAATTGTGTTTGAAGATGACAGTCTGCTCATTGTCAATAAACCGGCAGGCTTGGTGGTACATCCTGCGGTAGGAAACTGGAACGGTACGCTGTTAAATGCCTTGCTGAATCATGATGCGCATCTGGAAACTTTGCCCAGAGGCGGTATCGTGCACAGAATTGATAAGGACACCACCGGACTGTTGATGATTGCAAAAACCTTGCAAGCTCATAACAGTCTGACGCAGCAGCTACAGGACAGGACAATTACGCGAGAATATCAGGCGATTACCCGAGGCCGTATGACCGCCGGAGGTACAGTGGATGAGCCGATTGGCAGAGATCCTACGGATCGCAAACGCTATACAGTGAGGGAGAACGGCAAGCATGCCGTGACCCATTACCGGGTCGGTCAGCGCTTTACTCGCCATACGCTGGTTCAGGTTAAGCTGGAAACCGGTCGTACCCATCAGATTAGGGTTCATATGGCGTATATCCGTTTTCCGCTGCTGGGTGATCAGGTTTATGGCGGACGCTTTCAAATGCCGCCGGATTGCGGAGAGCAACTGGAAAAAGAATTGCGCAGTTTCAAGCGTCAGGCTTTGCATGCGGCAAAGCTGGGTTTACAGCATCCCGTTACCGATGAATATATCGAGTGGGAGCAGCCGTTGCCCGATGATATGACTCGACTGCTGGACGCCTTAGCGAAAAATGAGCGGGATTAAACACTGGCTGACCCCTGATTGGCCTGCACCGGCAAATATTCATGCGGCGACTACCTTGCGTGTCGGCGGGGTGAGTGGCGGCGCATACAGTAGCCTTAATCCGGCCATGCATGTGGGCGATGATGCTGATCTTGTCACGCAAAACCGGCAGATTATTAAGGGCTTGTTGGGCTTGCCTGGCGATCCGGTTTGGCTGGATCAAATCCACAGTCATCGGGCAGTGCAGGCGGTAACATCCGAACCCTTGCAGCAAGCCGATGCCAGTTATACCTCCGAGTCCGGAATTGTTTGTGCGGTGATGACGGCGGACTGTTTGCCGCTGTTGATTTGTTCGACTGACGGAAGCCAGGTAGCAGCCGTTCATGCGGGGTGGCGTGGCTTGCTGACAGGCGTTATTAGCAATACTGTCAGTGCAATGCAAATCCCCCTCGATCCCCCTTTTGCAAAGAGGGAGGCTGGTCAGTTCGACACTGCCGATTCCAATTCATCCCTTTGCAAAAGGGGGGGCAGGGGGGATTTACTGGTTTGGCTGGGCCCTGCAATCGGCCCGGATTGTTTTGAAGTTGGCGCTGAAGTCAGGGATGCTTTTTTGGCAAAATCGGCAATATTCATTCCGGCGTTTAAACCGCAAAGCAACGGCAAGTGGCTGGCAGATATTTATCAACTGGCCCGAATTGATCTGGGTCTGTTGGGTATAGATAAAGTTTACGGCGGCGGTTTTTGTACGGTCACCGAACAGGAACGTTTTTATTCCTATCGTAGGGATAAACAAACAGGGCGTATGGCTACGCTAATTTGGAGAGCATAAGCTAGTGGATTTATTGCTATTAATTATCATCTTTACCGCGGTTGGCGGCGTATTAAGCGTTATGGCAGCTGCAGTTTTCTTGTTGTTGCCTGATCATCTCAGGAATGCGGTGTTGCCGCACGGAATCAGCTTTGCGATTGGCGCCTTATTGGCGGTCGCTTTTTGGGGGTTAATTCCCGAGGCATTTGAGCAAGTTAAACCTGAGCAGTTTCAAGCCTTATCCGGGACAATTTTGGCGGGTATACTCGGTTTTTTTGTGTTGGAAAAATTACTGATTTGGCGGCATTGCCATTCCGGCAGTTGTGAGGCGCACGGCGATGAAGACGATCACGATCACGAGCATAGTCACAGTCACGGCACGGCTAAGTCGGCAGGCGCATTGATTATTTTGGGTGACGGTATCCATAATTTTGTCGATGGAGTTTTAATCGCGGCAGCATTTTTGACCGATGTACAATTGGGCATAGTCACCAGTCTGGCCGTTGCCGCGCACGAAATTCCGCAGGAAGTAGGCGATTTTGCGATTTTACTGCACAGCGGTTATTCCAAAAAGAAAGCACTTTTTTACAATATGCTCGCCAGTCTAACCACGGTTTTGGGAGGTGTATTGGCGTATTTCGGCTTGGAAGATTTACACGATAGTTTGCCGTATTTCCTGGCGTTGGCGGCCTCAAGTTTTATTTATATCGCGGTAGCCGACTTGATCCCGTCATTGCATAAAAAGACCGATATGAAGACATCGTTGCAACAGATCAGCTTGATTGCTATGGGTGTATTGCTGATCTGCACCTTGCACGGCATTGCTCATAGTATGGAAATTTAAGATAAATTGCAGGGCGACCGACCGGTCGACCTGCGTAAAGGCATGGGTTATTGACAGCGGTTTCAATGTTGGTAGCAATCAACAAAATATTGCCGCTGGGAGTGCAGGCTTCGTCTGCACTCCCAGCGTACCTATATTTAGTCATCAACTGCATTTGAAAACGCTGTAATTTCACTCCTTAACGTTTTTATGATGTCTGAACTACGAGGCTACACTCAACATTTCGGATGGGGCAATATGCCCCATCCGGCAGAGGTCATTATTATTTTTTGTCTTTGAGTAAATCTCGAATTTCGGTCAATAATAGCTCTTCCTTGGAAGGTTCTGGAGCTGCTGTGGGAGCCGCAACTTCTTTTTTCTTAAGGCGGTTGAGGAACTTTATGGCCATGAAAATAACGAAGGCAATAATCGTAAAATCAACCATGCTTTGAATAAAATTGCCGTAATTAAGGGTCACGGCAGGCGCGTTTTCAGCGCCTTCTTTTAGGGTATATGCCAGCTTGCTAAAGTCTACGCCGCCGATTAATACGCCAATCGGCGGCATAAATACATCGGCAACCAGGGATGAAATGATTTTGCCGAATGCGGCGCCAACAATAATGCCCACGGCCATATCTATAGCATTGCCCTTGATGGCGAATTCTTTAAATTCTTGTAACATACCCATAATTCAACTCCTTTATTTTCTGACGGTACCGGCGAGGCGACTTTTGGCCTGAGTTCCCCAGATAGAAAGCCTGGAAATCAGTAGCTGGATACATCAGCTTTTCCTTGGCTTGAAGGTTATAACGTCAGTACTATTGTCTTCACTGCGGTTATTTTTTAAGTTCTTGCTTCTTTTGTTGATGCTGTTCCATCTTTTGTTGGTGGTGCTCCATCATTTGAGCATGGTGCCCTTTCATGAGCTCCAATTGCTGATTTTTTAACGCTTCTTTTTTGGTGGCGTCTTTCTCTGACAAGATCTGATTTGAGAGGTCATGCATCAGCAGCATATGTTCCTGCATGGAGCGCATCTTTTCGGTTTTTTGTTCTTCGGTCATGCCGCCCATCATGCCCATACCTTGATGCATGCCCATTTCTTGCGTTGGCTTATCGGCTTTTTTCGGATCTGCGGCGGAACTCATCATGCTTATAGGCAGCAACAGTAATAGCACAGCAGTTGATTTATAGAGATGTTTCATCGGGATCACCTTGGTTAGATTGATGGGGGTTAAGGGGCAATTGTATGTACAAGCAACGTTCTGAAAAAATAAAAAGATTGTTATTGACGGGCGGAAAATAACATCTGTCATTCTAGGTGTATTTGTTGGTATTTCAATAGGTTAAAATACTTAGTTGGGGTGATGCGTAACAATGTCTCCTTGATCCTTTATAACTTTTTTTTATCCAGTTTATCCATGAGTAGCGTAAAACCCAACAATAATTTCCACCCTTTCGTGATGATTGTTTCTTGAGACGTGGAATCGATTTTAGATACTAGGGCGGTCGTCTTGGTGTTGTCTGCTAAGGCTTCCAAGGGCGGCGCGTCAGCAATAGTAGAAAAATTGAACATCAGCAACAGCGTTATGAAGCTATATCGGCGTAAAATTGCAATCATGATAGGTCGAAGTTCTGCGACTGAGGTGGGCGGATTAAGCTACGGTTATCAATAAGGTAAGTATTATTACGTAGACATAAGCGGATCAAATGATACCCGTAATAGTTGAGTATTGGAATTTATTTGAACCTTATTTACCGGGACGGTCTTAACTTCGCCATGACAATAAGAAAATTCTTTTTGTCATAAAAGGGTAATATGGCGTTTGTTAAAATATCCCGTTTATTATTATGCTATTTGATTGATATATGTCTAATTTAAATATTCTCGTTGTTGAAGATGAAGACGCCATCAGGGAAATGCTGATGATGGTGCTTGAACAGGCCGGCTTTAGGTCGATTGCGGCAGCGGATGCGGAAGACGCGCAAAAGGTTCTGGATGATGCCTTGCCTGACTTGATTTTGTTGGACTGGATGTTGCCGGGAGTCAGCGGTGTCGAATGGGCCCGACGCTTAAAAAAAGATCCCATGTATCGGGGACTGCCTATTATTTTATTGACAGCGCGAGGTGAGGAAGAAGATAAGGTTAAAGGCTTGGAAATCGGTGCGGACGATTATATGACCAAACCCTTTTCACCCAAAGAGTTAGTGGCCCGTATCCGCGCAGTTTTACGTCGTAGCGGAAAAATAAATGATCTGGTACAAATCACTGCGGGCGATCTGGCTCTTGATACCGAACAGCACCGGCTCAGTATTGGCGATAAACAACTGGATGTTAGTCCGACCGAATTCCGTTTAATGCAGTTTTTTATGACTCATCCCGATAAAGTCTTCAATCGCACCCAATTACTGGATCAGGTTTGGGGGCGTAGCGTTTACATTGAAGAGCGAACCGTTGACGTACATATACGGCGGTTACGAAAAATTCTGGCGGAATATGGGAGAGAAGAGCTAGTGCAAACTGTGCGCGGCTTTGGCTACCGGTTTTCCATAGCGGATTCGGCAACCGTTTCTACATGATCCACAGGGTTGTGGTGAAAGTTTCCGCTCCTGCCCTTTACCTACATCCTGTAGGCAATGCAAATAGTGCAGAAGCACCCAAAGTAGACGCTTTAGGCGATATATTTGTTCATGCGGTCGTAACGAAATAATATGGGTATCTGGCAAAAAGAACTCAGTATAGGACTGCTGCTATTTTTAGTCGTATCGATAATCGGTGGCATGACCGGGTTGTTTATGCCCTTGGTGCTGGTGTTGACACTGGGCATGTTAATGCGCCAACTGTACCAGATTAATCGCTTTGAACGATGGATACGAACAGGGGGCAGGACCAAATACCCTAAGACATCCGGCGTTTGGGAAGAAATTTATTACCATGTTTACCGCATTAAAAAGAACGAAAAAAAACGTAAAAAGAAACTGGGTAAAATGGTTGACCAGTTTCGCCAGTCCACCGAAGCGTTACCGGATGCGGCAGTCGTTTTGGGTGCCAACGACGAGATTGAGTGGGCGAATAAAGCGGCTAGAGAAGTTTTCGGCTTGCAGCAATCGGATAAAGGCCAACGCATTCCCAACCTCATTCGATTCCCTGAGTTTATCCGCTACCTTAAATCCGGAAATTATAACGAGCCGGTCATATTGCCTTCTCCGATAAACAATCGCATAACGCTGGCGGTTCGAATTATCACCTATGGCGCAGGCTTGCGGCTGTTATTGGCTCAGGACGTTACCCAGCTGAAAAAAATGGAAAGGATGCGTAAGGATTTTGTCGCTAATGTGTCGCATGAACTCCGAACACCGTTGACCGTATTAAAAGGCTATCTGGAAACCTTACAGGACATGGATGACGGCGAGTCGCCGCTATTAACCACTTCGTTTCAGCAAATGCAGGGGCAGACTGAGCGCATGCAGCACCTGGTTGATGATTTGTTGTTGTTGACCCGCCTGGAAACTCAGCAGAAGAAAGCCGAGTGCGTTAATGTCTCGGCTTTATTAGATCAGATTTGCAAGGAGGCAGAGACGATACATGGCAAAGCTTCCGCTCCTGCCCGGATCGAATTAAGCCTGGAAAGCGATGTCAATATAATGGGTGAAGAGCAGGAGTTGCGTAGTGCCTTTACCAATCTGCTGGGCAATGCACTTAAATATTCGCCGGATGATTCCGTGGTAAAAGTGCGCTGGTATCGGTCCAGCGATACTATCATGTTGGATATTGAGGATCACGGCGAAGGCATTGCGGCTGCCGATATTCCCCGTGTTACCGAACGCTTTTACCGGTCTGAAGTCAAGCGTATCAAGAAAGTAGGCGGCACCGGCTTAGGCTTGGCTATCGTCAAACATGTGCTGATGCGGCACGATGCCAAGCTAAACATTACCAGTGAATTAGGCAAGGGCAGTTGTTTCAGTTGTCATTTTCCGGTTAAGCGAGTTTGTCATTAGTCGCAGAGTGGTTATACCTTGTCCAAGCCGTCCGGCTTGAAAACAATCGCACTATCCCCCATGCTAGTCATATCTTAAAAAACTCACAGATGAGGCAACTATTATGCGTATGGACAAATTAACCAGTCTATTTCAAACGGCGTTGGCAGATGCACAGAGTATGGCGTTGGGTAAAGACCATCAATTTATTGAGTCTACCCATGTCATGCTGGCGTTGCTGGATCAGCAAGGCGGCAGCATCAGGCCGTTGCTGACCCAGATGGGCATCAACACCCAGTTGCTACGCACCGAGCTGGTCAGGGAATTGGGTCGTATTGCAACGGTTAGCGGTTCCGGCGGCGACGTGCAGCTTTCCAATGAATTAAACCGCTTGCTGAATTTAACCGATAAATTAGCGCAAAAGCGCAATGACACCTTCATCTCCAGCGAGTTGTTTTTATTGGCGGCTTTTGAAGAAAAAGGCCTGCTTCAGGACCTGTTTAAAAAAGTCGGAATCACTAAACCGGCGGTGGAAAAAGCCATCGACGCGATGCGCGGCGGTCAGCCAGTCGATAATGCCAATGCCGAAGAGCAGCGCCAAGCCTTGAAAAAATACACCATTAACCTGACCGAGCGCGCAGAGCAAGGCAAGCTTGACCCGGTGATCGGGCGGGATGACGAGATCCGCCGGACGATTCAGGTTTTACAGCGGCGCACCAAAAACAACCCGGTGCTGATCGGCGAGCCGGGCGTGGGCAAGACCGCGATTGTCGAAGGTCTGGCGCAACGCATCGTCAACGGCGAAGTGCCGGAGGGCATCAAGGGCAAACAGGTGCTGGCGCTGGATATGGCGGCGCTGATTGCCGGAGCCAAGTTTCGCGGCGAATTCGAGGAGCGTCTGAAAGCGGTGTTAAACGATCTTGCCAAACAGGAAGGACAGGTAATTTTGTTTATCGACGAGCTGCATACCATGGTCGGCGCGGGCAAGGCCGAAGGCGCAATGGATGCCGGCAACATGCTGAAACCGGCGCTGGCGCGCGGCGAATTGCATTGCGTGGGCGCAACAACGCTGGATGAATATCGCAAATATGTCGAAAAAGATGCGGCTTTGGAGCGCCGTTTCCAAAAGGTGCTGGTCGATGAGCCGTCGGTTGAAGACACTATCGCCATTCTGCGCGGCCTGAAGGAAAAGTACGAGGTGCATCACGGCGTCGATATTACCGACCCGGCCATCATTGCGGCGGCGAATCTGTCCTATCGTTATATCGCCGACCGGCAGTTGCCGGACAAGGCCATTGATCTGATCGACGAAGCGGCCAGCCGTATCCGCATGGAAATCGATTCCAAGCCGGAAGAAATGGACAAGCTGTACCGGCGTTTGATTCAGTTAAAAATCGAGCAGGTCGCGCTGAAAAAAGAAAAAGATGCCGCGTCGAAAAAACGTCTGGAAATCCTGGAAGAAGAAATCGCCGAGCTGGAAAAAGAATATTCCGATCTGGAAGAAATCTGGAAAGCGGAAAAAGCCTCGTTACAGGGTTCGGCATCGATCAAGGAAAAGCTGGAGCAGGCCAGAACCGAGCTGGAAGCGGCCAGCCGCGCCGGTGATCTGGCGAAGATGTCGGAGTTGCAGTACGGCATTATTCCGGCCCTGGAAAAACAATTGCAATCAGCGGTACCGGCTGAAACAAAGAAAATGACCTTGTTGCGCAACAAGGTCACCGAAGAGGAAATCGCCGAAGTGGTGTCGAAATGGACCGGTATTCCGGTGTCGAAAATGATGGAAGGCGAGCGCGACAAGCTGTTGCGCATGGAAGAGCAGCTCGGCAAGCGGGTGATCGGTCAGGAAGAAGCGCTGAAAGCCGTCAGTAATGCGATTCGCCGTTCCAGAGCCGGATTATCCGATCCCAACCGTCCTAACGGTTCATTCCTGTTTCTGGGACCGACCGGCGTCGGCAAAACCGAGCTGTGCAAGGCGCTGGCCGAATTTATGTTCGACACCTCCGATGCGATGGTGCGCATCGATATGTCCGAGTTTATGGAAAAGCATTCGGTGGCGCGTCTGATCGGCGCACCTCCGGGTTATGTCGGTTATGAAGAAGGCGGCTATCTGACCGAACTGGTCAGGCGCAGACCGTATTCGGTCATTTTGCTGGATGAAATTGAAAAAGCCCATCCCGATGTGTTCAACATCCTGTTGCAGGTGCTGGATGACGGCCGCTTGACTGACGGACAGGGCAGAACGGTCGATTTTAGGAATACCATCATCGTGATGACCTCCAACCTGGGCTCGGACATTATTCAATCGCTGTCCGGCGAAGCGCTTTATTCGGTGATGAAAGCGGCGGTCATGGACATCGTCAGCACCAAGTTTCGCCCGGAATTCATCAACCGGATTGATGAAGCAGTGGTGTTTCATTCCCTGGGTCGCGGGCAGATTCGCGCTATTTCCGGCATTCAAATCGAATACCTGCGTAAACGTTTGCTGGATCGAGAAATCGGCTTTGAAATAACAGAAGACGCGCTGGATCTGTTAGGCGAGGCGGGTTTTGATCCGGTTTATGGGGCAAGGCCGATGAAACGGGCTATCCAGCAGCAGCTGGAAAACCCGCTGGCGCAGGATATATTGGCCGGTAACTTTGTCGCCGGGGATACCATCAAAGTGGATGTTGAACATGAGACCTTGCGATTTTTGAAAGGCTAAGATTTGGCGTAACTACCCAAAAATGACTATTGACAGAGGTAAGCTATTAAAAAAATGGCCTGAAAAAGTAAAGTTTTTCAGGCCATTTGGGTGGGTCATCTACTGAAAAGCATCCTTCTCGGAGAGAGCTGCTATCCAGTAAAGGTTTTAAGCGGTTGTGTCAGGTCCAACAGTGATGACTTTTAAAGCGTTGGTTCCGCCCGGTATCCCTTCCAGATCGCCTTGAGTGATGATAAATGTATCACCATCCACCGCTACGCCGCGCCTTTTTAATTCAGCTAGGATTGCTCGGTTGACTTCGGCATGATCACTGAGGTCATGGATGAAAAGTATTGGAAAAACGCCACGATATAAGGTGACTTTCCCCAGCGTTTCTTGATGAGGGCTGAACGCAAAAATTGGAATGCCTGAGCTAATTCTGGACATCCATAAGGGAGTTGAGCCTGATTCGGTTAGCGCAGCAATGCCATTGATATTGGAGTGGTTAGCCAGGTACATTGCAGACATGGCAATGGCCTCGTCGACGCGCTCAAACTGGAGGTCAACACGATGTTTTGAAACACGGACTTGGGATTGTTTTTCCACTTCAACGCAAACGCGATGCATGGCTTCAATGGCTTTAATCGGGTATTTTCCGGAGGCCGTCTCTGCCGATAGCATGATGACATCGGTACCGTCATAAACCGCATTGGCAACATCAAAAACTTCAGCGCGAGTAGGAATCGGGTTATCAATCATTGATTCCATCATTTGCGTGGCGGTAATCGCAACACGATTCAGCGACCGGGTACGATTAATCAACATTTTTTGCACGGCAGGCAGGTTGGCATCACCAATTTCGACGCCAAGATCACCGCGAGCAACCATGACAGCATCCGATGCCAGAATGATTTCGTCAATAACATCGAGGGCTTCAGCCCGTTCAACCTTGGCCACGATGCCGGCATGACAACCTGCAGCCACTAACAGACGACGTGCTTCATGAAGATCTTCAGCGGTGCGTGGAAAAGAAATAGCGACATAATCGCATTTCATTATCGCAATCGTTTTAATATCTTCCTTGTCCTTGTCGGTTAATGCAGCGGCAGAAAGACCGCCGCCCATCAGGTTGATACCTTTGTTATTAGACAGATCGCCACCCACGATAACCGTGCAGTTAACGCGCATATTTTCAACGTTGACCACATCCAGTACGATACGGCCATCATCCAGTAGCAGCCTGCTTCCCGGCTTAACTTCTAAGGCTAAGGGTTCATAGGTAATACCTACTTGAGTATTATCGCCAGCCAGTGGATCCAGGTTGATATCCAAAGCAAAATTCTGTCCCTCATTTAAAAACACTTTAGTGTCTTTAAAGCGGGCAATACGAATTTTAGGGCCTTGCAAATCAGCTAAAATACCTACCAGTCTGCCAGTTTTCAGGCTAAGTTCACGGACAGCGTTGGCTCTGTTGATGTGATCTTGAGCAGAGCCATGTGAAAAGTTCATGCGAACAAAATCAAGGCCCGCTGCAAACATGCCTTCGAGTACGCCGGGCTTGTCTGTAGCGGGACCTAGTGTGGCTAAAATTTTGGTTCTTCTTAACATTATGTGGAAAATCCGTTATTTAGCGTTGACTAAAGCAATTGTGGTGTCCAACATACGATTTGAGAAGCCCCATTCGTTGTCATACCAAGCGAGAACTTTTACAAAGTTACCATTCATGACCTTGGTCAATGACGACTCATAAATAGATGACGCAGGATTATGATTAAAGTCAATTGAAACCAATGGCTTAGTGTTGAATTCCAGAATGCCTTTTAATGAGCTTTCAGAGGCTGTTTTCAGAATTTGGTCAACTTCTTCTTTGGTGGTATTTCTGCCCGCTTGAAAAGTTAAATCAACAACAGAAACGTTAATCGTCGGCACACGCATAGCGAAACCGTCCATTTTACCAACCAGTTCAGGTAGTACCAAGCCAACAGCGGCAGCAGCACCAGTCTTTGTAGGAATCATGGATTGTGTGGCTGAACGAGCGCGGTGTAAATCGCTGTGATAAACGTCAGTTAAAACTTGATCGTTGGTGTAAGAGTGGATCGTGGTCATTAAACCATGGACCACACCAATGGTGTCGAGTAGCGGCTTAACTAAGGGCGATAAACAGTTAGTTGTGCATGACGCATTGGAAATAACGGTATCGGACGCTTTCAGCACATCATGATTGACGCCATAGACGATAGTGGCATCAACATCGTTGCCGCCGGGGGCTGAAATAATAACTTTTTTTGCGCCGGCAGTGATATGAGCAGATGCCTTGGCTTTGCTGGTGAAAAAACCAGTGCATTCATGAACGACATCAATATTTAGGTCTTTCCATGGTAGTTTTGATGGGTCTCTTTCTGAGAAAACCTTGATCTTATCGCCGTTAATAACGATGTAATCGCCATCAACATTAACTTCGAAAGGAAATTTTCCATGCACTGAATCATATTGAGTCAGATGAGCATTGGTTGCAGCGTCGCCTAAATCATTGATTGCAACAATTTGAATTTCGTTGGTGCGGCCTGATTCGTATAATGCACGAACGATATTACGTCCAATACGACCATAACCATTGATTGCAACTTTAATTGGCATAGATATTCTCCAGATTGATGAAAAGAAAACTTACAAAAACGGATAGCCCTAAAGCTTCCGAGAAACTTGGCAATTGTACCAAAAACTATGATGATTAGTCTATTGACATGGAAAGCGACTGTTGATTGTTGAGTATGCCAACCGATGTAGCCGAGCAAATAAATCTAGGCAAGTTAAATATTGCCTACAGCACTTTAGGCAAGAAGTGACTGCTTTGTCTTGCCGTCTGAATGGCGAGTCTGACGGTATCGGGAGCGGTGCCGCCAATATGTTTACGCGCTGCGACCGAACCTTCCAGGGTTAGATAATCAAAAACATCATCAGTAACTAAGCTCGAAAAATGCTGTAGTTCTGACAGGGGAAGTTCGGATAAATCGCGTTGTGTTTCTAATCCTAGGCGCACAGCCAGACCGACAACTTCATGTGCATCACGAAAAGCCATACCTTTACGTACCAGATAATCGGCTAAATCGGTTGCCGTGGCAAAGCCGCGTTTAGCTGAATTATACATATTGGCTTTTTTGGCTTCGATGTGAGGGACCATGTCGGCATAGGCCCGCAGACAATTAATTAAGGTGTCGACAGTATCGAATAGCGGCTCCTTATCTTCCTGATTGTCTTTGTTGTAAGCCAATGGCTGGCTTTTCATCAGCATCAGCAATGAAACTAAGTGGCCGGTTACCCGGCCGGATTTGCCTCGAACCAATTCGGGTACGTCAGGGTTTTTCTTTTGCGGCATAATTGAAGAGCCGGTGCAAAAGGCATCAGGCATTTCAATGAAGTTGAACTGGGCGCTGGACCATAAGATTAATTCTTCAGAAAAACGCGATAAATGCATCATGATTAAGCTGCCTGCTGCGGTAAACTCAATCGCAAAATCACGGTCGCTGACCGAATCCAGCGAATTAGCCGACGGACGGCTAAAACCCAGTAAAGCAGCAGTCATCTGACGGTCTATCGGGTAACTGGTTCCTGCCAACGCCGCTGAACCTAGCGGCATAATATTGACGCGCTTGCAGCAATCCTCAAGCCTTTCCCTATCGCGGCTTAGCATTTCGAACCATGCCATCAGGTGATGGCCGAAGGTTATCGGCTGAGCGACTTGTAAATGCGTAAAGCCCGGCATGATGGTGTCGGCATGTTGTTCTGCCAAATCCAGAATGGCGGTTTGCAAGCGCGTGAGCTGGATAGTGATCTGTTGAATTTCACTGCGCAGGTAAAGACGAATGTCCGTTGCCACTTGATCATTGCGGGAGCGTCCGGTATGCAGTTTTTTCCCGGCAATGCCGATTAAATCAGTCAGGCGGGCTTCAATGTTCATATGAACATCTTCCTGTTTTATCGACCAGACAAACTCACCCTTAATGACTTCCTGGCTGATTTGGGTCAAGCCATTAATAATGTCATCACGTTCCGGTTCGGTCAGAATTCCGCAAGAGCAAAGCATTTTTGCGTGGGCAATTGACCCTTCAATATCCTGCTGCGCCATACGCTGGTCAAAGTCGACAGAGGCGGTGAATACCTCGACAAAGGCATCGGTTGCTTGGGCAAATCGGGCGCTGGAAAGTTTGTCGGCGTTAACGTTGGTCATGATGGCTTCATTGTAAGTTGGCTATTGTGCAAAATTATACCTCTAAAGCTTCCGCTCCTGCTAACGCTCCTTACCTACATCCCTGTAGGCAAAGCTTCCGCTCATCGGCAACTGCTCCTGCGTCGCCTAAAGCGCCTACTTTTGGTGCTCTGCCTCCTGCATCCATGCAGTCGTGCTAACGCTCCTTACCTACATTCGTGTAGGTAAAGCCCCCGCATCGATACGGTCAAGAATTGAACTTCGATTAACCGTCATTAACTGACACGGGTTACAATAATGGCATTTATTGTTGAATAATGAATGGTGTTCTTTTGATTGAAAAAATTATTCGTATTGCAACGCGGAGGAGTCCTCTGGCTTTGTGGCAGGCGGAGCACGTTGCAAAGCTGCTGGAGCGGACGTTTCCCGGTTGCCGGACTGAGCTGGTTAAAATGACCACTCAGGGCGATAAGATCCTTGATGCACCTTTAGCCAAAATTGGCGGTAAAGGTTTGTTTGTTAAAGAACTCGAGCAAGGCATGTTGGACGGTTCTGCCGACATTGCGGTGCATTCCATGAAGGATGTGCCGGTAGAATTTCCAGCGGGTTTGCATTTGTCCGCTATTTTGACCCGTGAAGATCCGACCGATGCTTTTGTTTCCAATCATTACCCGACCTTACAGGATTTACCGGCTAATGCCAGAATCGGTACCTGCAGCTTGCGCAGACAATGCCAAATTAAAGAGCTTTACCCTGATGCTGAGATATTGTCGTTAAGGGGGAATGTGAATACCCGTTTGTCCAAGCTGGACGCAGGGGAATACGATGCCATTATTCTGGCTTCAGCCGGTTTAAAAAGACTGGGCATGGCAGGGCGCATTAGCCAATGCCTGGATACCGGTATCAGTTTGCCTGCGATCGGCCAGGGAGCCATAGGCATTGAATGCCGGGTTGATGATTTGGAACTCAATCAGATGCTGAGCGTGTTGCATGATAGCGAAACGGGGCTGTGTTTGGCAGCAGAAAGAGCCATGAACGCGCGCTTGAATGGCGGTTGTCAAGTGCCGATTGCCGGTTTCGCAGAGCTGCAAGGTGAGCAATTGTTCATGCGCGGATTGGTCGGCAGTCCTGATGGCAGTGTGATCTATCGGTCTCAGCGAACAGGCGGACGCGACCAAGCTGAAGCTATCGGCACAATGATTGCCGAAGACTTATTAGCTCAAGGCGCAGATAAAATTCTGCAAGCGCTGTTCGACTGATTATGATTTTAAACGGCGCGCATGTTTTAGTGACGCGGCCTGAGCATCAGGCGGAAAACCTGAGTCGTTTAATTGAACAGCGGGGTGGCATCGCCGTTCGGTTTCCAACGCTGGAGATTATTTCACTGGATGATGCCGAACCGGTAAAAACTACGCTGGAGAATCTGGATAGCTTTGACTGGGTTATTTTCATCAGTGCCAATGCAGTAAATTTTGCTCTAAAGGCGAATGGTGGCAAAATAAGGTTCATGAAATCTGTGCGTTTTGCCGCAGTAGGGCAGTCAACGGCGCTAGCCATGAAAATGGCGGGGTTGCCGGTCGATTTAGTGCCTGAAGCGGGTTATAACAGTGAAGCATTGCTGGCAATGCCACAACTACAACAGGTCGAAGGGCAGAATTTTCTAATCGTTCGTGGTGAAGGTGGTCGCGAACAGCTGGCAACTACGTTGCGCAGCAGAGGCGCAGCGGTTAACTATCTGGAAGTCTATAAAAGAATAATTCCCCGTATTGATAACTCACCAGTTGTCGAATTGCTTGCGCAGCACCGACTGGATGTCATTACCGTAACCAGTGCAGAAGCTTTGCAAAACTTGCATTTCATGCTGGATGAAAATAATGATCTATTGTCCTTAATACCCTTAGTGGTAGTTAGCGATAGAATCAGGCGACAAGCCTTCGATATGGGATTTAATCGAATTGCTGTGACCGATAAACCTATCGATGCAGCAATTCTTGAGACAGTAATAACGTGTGTGACAGGGGAATAGAGTGGCCGAAGTGAGTGAACAACAAGAACAAAATGTGAGTGATAATAGCAGCAAAACTTCCGTTCCTGCTAACGCCCCTCGCAAGTCGCGTAGCGGACTCTGGCTTGGCATTATTGTGCTGCTCATTATAATAAGTGTGGTTGGTGCCGGTTTTTATCTTTTTCAGCAATTACGCTCTCAACAGGATAATTTAGGTGGTGAGGTTAATAAAGGTGATATGCACCTCATCGAGTTATCAAAGCAGATTAGCGGCTATCAGACGCAACTTGCCGCTATGCAATCTCAGCTGGCAACTGTAGAAGCTAATGTCGCCGGAAAAGATACCCATTTTACCAAAACACTGGCGGATTTTTCACGGCTGCATAGCGAAAAACTGGACAGTACCCGAGGCGAGTTAAGCAGCGCAATTTCGCAAGTACAGCGTCAATTGGGCAAGACCCGCAGCGACTGGTTAATTGCCGATGCGGAATATCTATTAAGCGTAGCCAATCAACGCCTGCATTTAGTCGGCGATGTGAATACCACCTACGAGGCGTTGGAAGCGGCGGATCAACGCCTGAGAGAAAGTGGCGATGCCGGGGTATTTAAAATCCGTGAACAAATCGCCAAGGACGTCGCGGCAATCCGTAATGTCGCGGTCGCTGATACTGTGGGTATTTATGCTTCGATTCAATCACTGCAAACCCAGGTCGATTCATTGGTCTTGTTTTTACCGTATACAGGAAAAGCGTTGACTCAGCCCGAAGCAGTACAAGAACCGACCGATAAGGCAGCTCACAATCTGCTTGACTCAGCAATAGATCAACTGGAAGGGATAGTCACTATCAGGCACACCGAACATCCGATTAAGGAAATATTAACACCGGAACAATCCCAGTTTATTCGCGAACAGTTAAGAGTAAAACTGGAAATGGCGAAAATTGCCCTCGTTCAGCAACATCAGCAACTCTATCAATCCAGTCTGACTGATGCAAAAAAATGGGTCGAGCTTAACTTTGCTAGGGACGCACAGACGAATAAGTTTATTGCCGAACTGGACAAATTTAACGCCATCAAGATCCGCAGCGAGTTTCCCGACATCAGTCTGTCGCTGAAAATGCTTAGAGATATTACCAAGCTGAGACTGGACGCTGATAAAGCCATGCCGCAGGCTGAAAAAATCGAACCCGTTCAACTTGAAAAACCAGCCGGAGCGGTAAACCCCGCTGAGATGACAGCACCGCCCGCTGAGCAACCACCGGCTGCCAAGGATGGCGGGAATGTCGAAACCGGCAAGACTGCACCGACGCCGGAGGCAGAGCAACGCAAGGAGCAGTTGCCGAAGGAACCGTTACGACAGCCGGTTGAAGCTGCACCTGCCGCACAATAATCCAGAGAGTACATGATGAAAAATATAATGTATTTTCTGGGTTCGCTGCTTGTTGCCATTATTGCCGCTTTTTTAACCAATAAATGGCTGGGCGGATTTGAGAATCCCGGTTATGTCTTGATAGGTATAGGACATTGGTCCTTGGAAACATCGCTAATCGTTTTTGCGGTTAGCTTGATCCTGGCGTTTTTTGTGTTTTATGTCTTTTTCCGATTTTTAGGTTGGCTGCTCAGATTGCCGGGCCAAGTTAAAAATCGCGGCAAAAACATAAAATTTAACCGTTCCCAGGAAGCCCTGATTGCAGGCCTGGTCGATTCTGCGGAAGGTAACTGGGAAAAAGCCGAAAAAGTATTGATCAAGCACGCCTCGCAAAGCGGCGCTCCGTTGATTCACTATTTGACCGCAGCCAGAGCCGCACAGTCCCGTGGCGCGTTCGATAAAAGGGATGAATATCTAAAAAAGGCAGCAGATGGCGCGCCGGGTTCCGATGTGGCGATAGGCCTGACACAGGCGGAATTGCATTTGTCGGAAAAACAGTTCGCGCAAGCCCTAGAAACGCTTGCGCGACTGCATTCCATCAATCCAACTCATGCCAGCGTATTGAAATTATTACACCAAGCTTATCAACAGGCCGGTGATTGGGAAGGTATTCGCAAGCTGATTCCGTCATTGAATACCCATAAGGTGTTGATGGAAGCCGAGATAAAACTGCTGGAGACCGAAGCATTCAGCAAATTGTTAAAGCAGGCGGCCGAGCGAGGCAGTGTTGAGGAAATTGAATTGCTATGGTCAGAAATTCCTGATTACATCAGACAGATGAAAGGTGTTTCGGCTATCTATTTTGCCGCGATGATAGACGCAGGAGCAGGCGCAAAAGTTGAAGGCGGCTTGGCCAGAGCTTTGTCGACAACCTGGGATCAAACGCTGGTGGTATTATTTGGTAATGTACAGTCGCTTAATGTTGCAAGACAGTTTGAAACTGCCGAACAGTGGTTGCCTATGCACCCTAGGGATGCCGTATTCCTGGCCGTACTGGGTAAGTTGAGCATGAAATGTGGCGATAAGCAAAAAGCCGAGACCTATCTGACCAAAAGTATTTCAATAGAGCCTACCGTTCCGGCTTATCAACTATTCGGCGATTTGCTGTTTGCCCAAGGCAATAAAGACAGAGCCAGTGAATGTTATAAGCAGGGTCTGGAGTTGGCGTCTAGTGAGATTATTAGTCGGATTGATTTAATATACTGATACGCGAGTTCAAGTTTTTTTAGCTTGACTGAGACTATTTCGGATAACTCAAGATGTTTTCTCAATGTACTTATCAGCTATCGGTTTCTCGTTCCTTAGTAGCGCGTCATTGTCATTGAGTTAAGCAGTGCAAGAGACCGTAAGGGGTGGGCCATACCCGCGACATTTGGGCAGCGATTGCAAAGTTGTAGCCTCTTCATCGCGGGCATGGCCCGCTCCTACAGCGCTTAACATAATGGCAGTGACTATTCATCCAGCAATTCTCATTATGGAACTTATTTAAAATCAATGTGTTGCTAATTTGACTTGTTAGTAGTGTTGTGCATCTTGGTCATTTTTTGATCAAATCGGCAACGATTGCGGTAAAAAACAACAAAATGCAATTTTTACGTTTTCATTTAATTGATTTTATTGATGTTTTCATAATTATTTTTACTGCTATTCATCCTGCAATCACACTTGGTCAACTTGCGTTGCCCATTCAGAATCAGCTTTGAGAAACCATTTGACGAAGTGTTCGGCCTGCTGTCCCGCTTGGCATCAAGGCTCGCCTGCCATACAAATCAGAGAATCGGACCGGCATTTGTTACTCAACTATTCCGCACGAGCCAGCTGTGGATTTTAGGTTTATCACTTTATCGGTAACGAATAACAAGCAGAGTCGGGTGCATCAGTCAGGCATTACGCCCTTAGCCTGAAGGTCAGCGTGGTAGGATGATCTGACCATTGGCGCACTGGCGACTTGTTTAAATCCTAGGGCTTTTGCAACTGCGCCGTATTCATCAAATTGTTCGGGGGTGACGTAGTTTTGAACCGGCAAATGGGCTTTGCTGGGTTGCAGGTATTGGCCTATGGTCAGCATTGAGCAACCGTGGGCTAATAAATCTTTCATGACCTGATGGACTTCGTCCGGCTGTTCGCCCACGCCGAGCATCAGGCCCGATTTGGTGGGCACTTGTGGCAGGATTTGGTGGAATTGTTGCAACAAATTCAGTGAGCCTTGGTAGTCGGAACCGGGGCGCACTTGTTTGTACAGCCGAGGGACGGTTTCCAGGTTGTGATTGAACACGTCGCAGGGATGTTCGGCTAATATGGCTACGGCTTTTTCAATGCGTCCGCGAAAGTCGGGTACCAGGATTTCTATTTTGGTGGCGGGCGTTTGCAGGCGGATTTTTTCGATACACTCGGCAAAGTGTCCGGCTCCGCCGTCTCTTAAATCATCGCGGTCTACCGAGGTGATGACCACGTATTTCAAGGCCATGACCTGTATCGCATCGGCCAGATGCTGGGGTTCGTCTTTGTCCAGCGCCAGCGGCTTGCCGTGCGCGACATCGCAAAAAGGGCAGCGACGGGTGCATAAATCGCCCATGATCATGAAGGTGGCGGTGCCGTGCTGGAAACATTCTCCCAGATTGGGGCAGGCGGCTTCTTCGCAAACGGTATGCAGGTTGTTTTCGCGCAGCAGTTGCTTGATGCGGGTGACTTCGTCGCTGGCCGATATTTTTATGCGTATCCACTCCGGTTTGCGTAAAGTAGTTTCGGTCGGCTCTACTTTGATCGGAATTTTTGCCAGCTTTTCGGTGTTGCGCTGGTGAGAATCGGGCGTGGAACGGGAGGGCGCTTGATAAGTCATTTTGCTAATGCCGTGATGATAGCTTGGGTAACAGGAATGGCGAGTTCAGCATTGCTGACGGTCACGCCCAGATCGGCCAGTTGGGTTACTTCAAGGCCCGAATAGCCGCAGGTATTGATGTGGTCGAAAGGGCGCAAATCCATATGGTTGTTGATGCTTATGCCATGATAACTGCAATTTCTTTTAATACGTAGCCCGATAGAGCCGATTTTTTTGTCATTGACATAAACGCCGGGGGCATCGGCTCGGGCGACCGCAATAATACCGCATTGCGCCAAGGCAAAGATCATGGCTTGTTCGAGGATGGTGACCAGTGATCGAATGCCGAGATTCAGCCGTTTAATATCGATCAAGGTATAAATAATCAGCTGGCCGGGGCCGTGATAGGTAACCTGCCCGCCCCGGTCGGAATTAATGACGGGTATGGCTCCGGTATTCAGCAGGTGCTCACGCTTGCCGTTTAGACCCAGCGTATAAACGGCAGGGTGTTCTGTAATCCAGATTTCATCAGCGGTTTGGGCATCGCGATTTTGGGTGAATCGCTGCATGTCTTGCCAGGTGGATTCATAGGACTGGATACCCAGGTTTCGGAGGGTTATCGGCATGGGGACGATAACGTGCTACAAAGCCATTAAAATATGCGGATGGTCAGATAAATCCTGATAAATAGCGTCCAGTTGCTGCTTGCTGGAGGCTTCTATAATAACGGTTACGGCGATGTAATTGCCGTCTTTGCTGGAGCGTGTCGTTACCGCGCCGTCATTAATGTCAGCCACATGACGACGCACAATTTCTATAACCAGCAGGTCGAGTTTCAGTTCGGTTTTGCCCATTGCCTTGATTGGAAATTGGCAGGGAAATTCTAATAGGGTTTCTTCACTCATGGCTGGATTGCTTGTAAGCCTGAAATAGTCGATTCATGGTTTTCCATACGGGGCCGGGTTTGCCGTTGGCAATGATTTCATTGTCGAGTTGAACGACCGGTACGATTTCCCGTGTAGAGCTGGTTAACCAGATTTCGCTGGCTGTTTTTAAGGCATCCAATGCAATGATGTCTTCACTGTAGGGAATGTCGTTTTGCCGGGCGATTTCCAGAATGACATCACGAGTTATGCCGGGCAATATTTCGGAGCCTTGCGGCGGTGTAATCAGAATGCCGTCAATGACAGCAAATATGTTACTGGCGGCGCCTTCGGTCACATAGCCGTCTTTAACCAGGATGGCCTCGGCACAACCTTTTTCTACGGCTTGCTGCCTGAGCAAAATATTGGCCAGCAACGTGGTGGCTTTAACATTGCACAGTTCCCAGCGGCTATCGTCAATGCTGATGGCTTTCACGCCGGAATCCAGGTTTGCAAAGGGCGCGATGTTTGAGCACATCGCGAACACTGTCGGTGTAACGTTTGCCGGAAAAGCATGATCTCTTGTGGCGGCGACGCCACGGGTAATTTGCAGGTAAATAGACTGATCCAGACTCGTATCCAACAATGGCGTTAGAATTGCCAACCATTGAGCTCGGTCATGTGGATTAACCAAGCGAATGGAAGACAGGCTGTTTTCCAGTCGTTTCATGTGTTCTTGAAAGTGGAACAGTAAACCCGAGTAGGACGGGATAACTTCATAAATCCCGTCACCAAACAAAAAACCGCGATCCATCACCGATATTTTTGCTTTATCTAGCGGTAGGTACTGACCGTTTAGATAGACGGTTTTATTGTCCATCCGGCTTCTCTAGTAACATCATTCCGCTGTCATAAAGTCGCTGGAAAATATTGCCTTGCTCTACCGATTTTAGCGCTATCAGGTCTTTTTCTGCGACCACTTCGCCTTTAAGTGTGACGTTGACCTTACCCAGTTTGTTACCTGCTTTAACGGGGGCAACAATTTTTTTATCAATGGTAATGATGGCTTTAAGGTCATCGTAATGGCGGCGGGGAATAGTCACATAAAGATCTTCGGCTAGGCCAATTTGCAGATTTTTAGTGTCGCCCTTCCATACTCTGGCTTCGGATAAGGCTGTTTTTCCTTGATATAGCTTGTGTGATTCAAAAAAACGAAAGCCATAATTGAGTAGGTTTTGATTTTCGCTGGCTCTGGCATTGGGGCTGCGTGCGCCCATGACCACGGAAATCAGGCGCATGTCATTTCTTAATGCAGAGGCGACCAGGCAATAGCCTGCGGCATCAGTAAATCCTGTTTTAACGCCATCCACTGACTCATCACGCGACAGCAGTTTATTGCGATTATGCTGAACGATATTGTTGAAGGTGAATTCTTTTTGTGAAAACCAGCGGTAGTAGTCGGGGAATTCTTTGATTAACGCCTGGGTAAGTATGGCCAGATCGCGCGCGGTGGTGTAATGGTTTTCGATGGGTAGTCCGTTACTATCCTCAAAGTGGCTGTTTTTCATGCCCAGACGTTCGGCATGTTGATTCATCATATCGGCAAAAGTGGATTCATTGCCTGCGATATGTTCAGCTAGAGCAACACTGGCATCGTTGCCGGATTGAATGATGACACCTAACAGCAAATCTTGGATCTTAACTTGTTTGCCGACTTCGACAAACATGCGGGAGCCGGGCGTTTCCCAAGCTTTTTTGCTGATGGTAACCATATCGTCGAAATGTAAGTGACCATTGCCGACTTCGCGAAATACCACATAAACAGACATAATTTTGGTGAGACTGGCAGGGGCGAGCTTAACATCGGCATTGTTTTCTGCCAGTACTTTACCGGTGTTGTAGTCAAGTAATATATGGCTACTGGCAGCAATAGTAGGCGCTGCCGGGGTTGAGATTCCGGCATCTTCTGCGTTTGCCGGGATTGCGGCTAAAATTAAACTAAAAAATAAAAAAACGGGGAGATTTTTAAAAAGAATCATTGCTCTCTAATGGGGTGGACTTAGTAAAACATAGTTTTATTGTATCATGGAGATTTGATTTTGATCAGTCTCGGTAACAAATTGGGTTTTTGTTATACCCAGTTTTGCCAGTTGTGCATTCAGCTTGTGGGCACTCGCCGAAGAGTTGATAGGTCCCATTTGAACTCTGTAGAGCGTAGAGCCTTTGTGGGTTGAGGGTAGTATTTCAGGCTGGGGCAGATGATGGGCGGCAATTTTATTTTGCAGTATCAACGCTTTTTTCTTTTTACCAAAAGTGCCTACTTGTAAATAGACACTTTTTTCTTGTTTCTTCGCTGTTTTTTGCAGTTGAGCCAATGCCTGTTCAGGTGCTATCGCCTTAATTTCAACTTTCCCTGATCCGGTCTGTTCAATGTCCAGTTTTTTGGCGGCTGCGTAAGATAGGTCCAAAACTCGGTTGCCGTAAAAAGGGCCTCTGTCATTGATACGAACAATAACGCTACGTTGATTTTCCAGGTTGGTGACCCGAGCGTAAGAGGAAAGAGGCAGTGTTTTATGTGCAGCGGTCATCGCATACATGTCGTATATTTCGCCGGATGCGGTTTTCCTTCCGTGAAATCTTGGGCCGTACCAGGAGGCTATGCCTTGTTTTAGGTAGCGGGTAATGCGAGGTAAAAGGTTTTGTTCGTCGGCAATGTCTGGTATATCAGGAGCGCCCTTGTTGAGTATGAAATGGCGTCTAACTGCCGATGCGGTTGTATCTGATGTCGGATTTGAGGAGCTGGCGCTCGTTTTTATTTGTTCGGTGGTACAACTGCATAACACAAAAATCAAAAATATCGATATGATTTTATTCATGGGTAAGAGCCTTTTTTGTCTAAAATAGATAGGCTTAACTGATAAACGGCCATGGCATATAAAGGACTGTGGTTGTAGCGAGTAATGACATAAAAATTGTCTAACGCTGCCCACAGTTCTTCGCCTTGTTGTAGTTCAAAGTTAAGCAGTTTCACTTTACTGTCTAAAGGTAATTGCCTCGATAATATTAAGTTCAGAGATTCTAACTCAGTAAGACTTAAATTCGGCTTAAGGTCTTTATTGAGTGCTGACTTATAGTTTTCGCCTACAGGACCTAGGCGAGGGGCGTTAGCAGGAGCGGAAGCTTCATCTTTGGCTGTAACGGGAATGGCAATAATTTTGCCGACTTGCCAATGATGTTTGGCAAAATAGTTGCCAATGCTGCCGATGACATCGCGATTGTTATGCCAGATGTCGCGGCGATTGTCGTTGTCAAAATCTACGGCGTAGGCCCGAAAGCTGCTGGGCATAAATTGCGGCAAGCCCATAGCTCCGGCGTAAGAGCCAAGGGGTTCGGTAGGGGGGATGTGTTCATCACGACAGAGCAGTAAGAAATTTTCAAGTTCGCTCATAAAGAATTTACTGCGTGGAGGATAGGCAAAGGCCAATGTAGATAAAGCGTCGATTACGCGGTGGTTGCCGGTGTTTTTTCCGAATAATGTTTCAACACCGATAATCGCAGTAATGATTTCAGCGGGAACGCCGTATTGTTGTTCAGCAGCAGCCAGCGCTAAGGCGTTGTCCCGCCAAAATTGTACGCCGGCGTTGATACGTGCTTCGGTGAGAAATATTTTGCGGTATTTGTACCAAGGCATGGCTTCCGAGGGTGAGGAAATTCTTTTGAGTATATCTTGCTTGATTTCGACGGTTTCAAACCAATCATCCAGTTCGGATTTATCGAACTGGTGTTTTGTTGCCATCTGCTCAATAAAGAGATCCATCGCTTCCGCTTCCTTGCCTACAGGACGTTGGTAAGGCGCGCGAGCAGGAGCGGAAGCTGCAGCACCTATAGGATGTTGGTAAGAATCAGAAGTGGGAGTGCTTTGCTCAGAAACGCAGGATATAACGGATAAGCAAGCGCAACCGAGTACGATAGGGGTTAAAGTCGATTTTAGATTCATGGGCTTGGTATCAATATTAGTGTGGTAAGAATTTCTTATGGGTATGAATTGACATAAGAATGCCAAAACCGGATAGCAGCGTCACTATGGAGGTGCCTCCATAGCTAATTAAGGGTAATGGGACGCCGACTACGGGGAGTACGCCAATAACCATGCCTATGTTAACAAAAACATAAACAAAGAAGGTGAAAGCCAGGCTGCCGGCTAATAAGCGGCTGTAAGTGTCTTGAGCCTGTGAGGCAATATACAGGCAGCGACTGATGATAAGAAAGTACAAAGCCAATAGGCCGACGCAGCCGAAAAGACCGAATTCTTCGGCAAAAACGGCAAATATAAAGTCGGTAGAGCTTTCTGGTAAAAAGTCGAGTTCTGACTGGGTACTGCCCAGCCAGCCTTTACCATAGATGCCTCCGGAGCCGATGGCGATTTTCGATTGGATAATATGATAGCCTCTGCCTAAGGGATCGGCTTCCGGATTTAAGAAAGTCAGTACCCGGTCGCGCTGATAGGAGCGCATAAAATGCCAGAGTATGGGCGTCAGTCCTGTTAGCGTGGCACCGATTGCGAACATGAATCGCCAGGAGAGTCCGGCAAAAAACAGTACACCGGCACCGGAGCTGGCAACCAACAATGAGGTGCCCAAATCGGGTTGTTTGGCGATCAATAGGGTCGGAATAATGATCAATATGCCGGCGATCAGCAATTGTTTCGGTTTTGGCGGTAATGCGTGTTCCGCTAAATACCAAGCGATCATCATGGGGGTGGTGATTTTGATCATTTCCGAAGGTTGGAAACGAAAAACGCCCAAATCCAGCCAGCGTTGTGCACCTTTACCGAATTGGCCCAATACCAGTACCGCAACGAGCAACAGGAGTCCTAAACCAAAAAGCAGGGCTGAATAACGTTTAAACTGATAAGGGTTAACATGAGCCAGTATGGTCATTAAAAGGAAAGCCAGACCGACCCTTGCCGCTTGGCGCATCAGTACATCCATATCCTGACTGCCCGCGCTGTAAAGAATAACGAAACTCAACAATGAGATAAGTAACAAGCCGATAAATAAGGGGATGTCTATGTGCAGTTTTCTGAGGATATTGCCGATAACCGACGGAGGATGAAATTGTTCACTTCGGGTTTCAGTTTTCATGATTGTTCTCTAAAAATTGCTTGATAACCTTGCCTGCGATGGGTGCCGCGACGGAGCCGCCGTGTCCCCCGTTTTCAACGATAACGGCAACTGCAATTTTGGGATCATCGGCCGGGGCAAAAGAAATAAACAAGGCGTGATCGCGTAATTTGAAGTTAATGTCATTTTCGTTGTATTTTGCATCCTGCTTGATATTAAAAACCTGAGCAGTTCCGGTTTTTCCGGCGATTTGGTAGTTAATGTCTTTGCCGATGATTTTGGCCGTGCCGTGTGGATCATGAATAACATTGACCATGGCCGAGATGATGCTATTAATATTTTCCGGTTTAAGCTCAAGATCTTCTTGGATTTTTTTTATGTCAGGGGAGGTGGAATCCGGGTTGACAGATTTTTTTACCAGAAAGGGGGTGACTACTTTACCTTTATTGGCCAAGGTGGCGGTGGCTCTGGCAAGCTGTATCGGCGTAATCTGAAGAAATCCCTGGCCTATCCCGGTGATCAGCGTTTCTCCGGGATACCAGGCTTGATTGCGTCGATTGCGTTTCCACTCCCGCGATGGCAATAATCCTTGTTTTTCCCCGGTCAGATCAATGCCGGATTTTTCACCAAAGCCAAAATGCTGTAAAAAATCATGCATACGGTCTATGCCCAGCGTTAATGCCAGGCTGTAAAAATACACATCGCAGGATTGAGTGATGGCATCGGTCATATTCACCGAGCCATGACCGCCTCTTTTCCAATCACGATAGCGATGGCTGACATTGGGTAGCTGATAATAGCCGGGACAGAAGATTCTATGCTCGACGCCTATAGCGTTGTATTCAAGTCCTGCCAGTGCGATAAAAGGCTTAAGAACTGATCCTAACGGATATAAACCACGTAGTGCACGATTAAACAGTGGTTGATTGTCGGAGGACTGTAGCGCTTGATAAGCATCATTACTGATGCCGACAACAAAAGGATTGGGGTCAAATCCGGGGCGACTGGCGAAGACCAGCACGCCGCCGGTTTTAATCTCAATGGCGACTACGGCACCATTGAAGGTATCTAATGCGTCATAAGCGGTTTTTTGTAAATCGATATCCAGTGTCAAATAAAGATTCTCACCCGGTACCGGAGGAACGGAGTTTACCGTATTAATAGCGCGTCCTTGTACATTGGTTTCTATTTCTGCATAGCCGGTTTTGCCATGCAGTTCGGTTTCATAGGAGTTTTCTATGCCTATTTTGCCGACATGGCTGGAACCCCGATATTCGGCGATAGGCAGCGACTTCATTTCCGCTTCGTTGATGCGCCCGACGTAACCAATAACATGAGAGGCTAGGTCGGTATAGGGATAATGTCGAACCAGACGAGCCTGAATATCAACGCCGGGGAAATAGGGCCTGACTACGGCAAATTTGGCAATTTCTTCGTCGCTCATACTGATTAGTAACGGGGTGCTGACGAAGCGTTTTTGTCGTTTGCGTTGTTTCTGGAATTGGTCGATTTTTTCGTCAGAGATGTCGAGTAGTTTTTGTAAGCGGAGTAAGGTGTCATCAAGATCAATGATCTGCTCAGGGATTAACTCCAGGCTGAAAGATTGGGTGTTGTCAGCTAAGACTTTGCCATGCCGGTCATAAATAATGCCTCTCGTCGGTACCAGAGGCTCTATTTTAATGCTGTTGTCTTTTGCCAGTGTTGCGTAATGTTCGTGACCTACAATTTGCAGGTAAACCAGGCGCACAATCAGACCCGAGGTTAATAGTAATATGACAATAAATGCAGCGATAATGCGGTTGAGAAATAGACGGCTCTCTACTAACTTATTTTTAACAGTATAGATACGAGACATATCGGTTTTTGGCGTGTTTTATTGGGTGCGTCGTGACAAGCGGACGCGACGGAGTGCTGTATAGATCGGAGGCCAGAAGAGAGTGCCGGTAACAATAGGCAACCAGAAAGAAGCGTGCGGTTGAGTTGGGTGCTTAATGCTGTTAAGCCAGAAAAGCAGTATTTGGGTAAATAGCAAACAAAAGAAAATAAATAAGCCTTGTTGTGGTAATGGAAATTGGCGCAAGCGCTTATGCAGTAACAAGCAAACATAGATGATCAGTGAATAGGCCAGTGCATATTGACCGAACACTCTTCCCGTCAATACATCGGTCAATAATCCGATGGTCCATGCATGAAAGATACCGACGCGTTCCGGTACGGCGATTGCCCAGTAGATAAGCACCAAAAGTATCCAGTCTGGATTTATGTTGGTCAAAAAACCCGGCCAAGGTGCAATTCTTAAGCACATTGCCATGATAACAGTCAACATAAGGCGGCCAAAGCCGGAGTAGTTATTCATCGTTGTCTGTCCCTGTCTGTGCCGCTGCGGGCGCTTTGCGTGTTAATCGGCTCTCGGCCGATTTACTACGGTCTGTCTTTGCCGGCGCTTCGCCTACTAACCCGCTCGCGGAAGATGGGTTATTGGGGCGGAGTACGGAGGCTTCTGGCGTTGGCTTTGTGGTCAGCGAAACCGGGGATGAGTCGCCCCAGACAATCAGCAATTCCCTGTTACGATCCAGCATGGCTTTGGGAGTGGCGGTAATGTTGACGAAAGGTTTGTTTGTTATCGGCGTGAAATCGTCGACCACGGCTACGGGATAACCCGATGGAAAAGTACCCCCTAGACCCGATGTTATCAGCAAGTCACCAGGGCGAATATCCGCATTGTTGGGTAAAAAAGGCAAGTTAAGTCGGTTCAGTTGACCGCTGCCTACAGCGATAGTGAGTAGGCCGTTACGATTGACCTGTACGGGGATCGCATGATTCGGGTCGGTAATTAACATGATTTCAGAGCTGAATGGCAAGGCGCGAAAAACCTGTCCAACTACGCCATTTGCATCTAATACCGGTTGTTGGGGATGGACGCCAAAACGTGTGCCTTTATTGACTACCACTATATGTTCGTAGGGTGCCATATTGATCGACAATAATTCTGCGATCAGTAATTGTTCACCCAATTTAAAGGAGTTTTCCAGTAATGCACGCAAACGAATATTTTCTTTTTCTAGAGAATCAAATTTAAGTAATCGCGTTTTATCGATAAATTGTTCTTTGCGTAAACGGATGTTTTCACTTTTTAAAGTCGAATATGAGCTGACCGAGTAAGCGGTTTGCTCAATCAATACTGACGGTAAGTTGACCAAATATTTTATCGGGTCAACAACAACGGATAATGTGGCTCGAAGTGAGTCCAATCGATGACTTCTGTATTCGGTTATCAGTAAAGCCACTGAAGCAATTATGGCTACAAGCAGGCGGGTGTTGATCGAAGGTCCGGTAGCAAATAAAAGTTTTATAGCGGAATGCCTCTTTATGTAGGTTGGGTTGGGCGCGTCTTTTTTGCGCCGTAACCCAACGGGGGACGGCATGAGTTTGTCGGGTTACACTCGGTTCGGCATGCTGTTATGCGGCTCCTGCATTGCTCTAGGCAACTGCTCCTGCTTTTGGTGCTCTACCTCCTGCATAATCCACACGAATATGGTGAATGCAGCTTTTTGCATAACGCCATAGATGGCGTGTAGTAGAACAACACAGGAGCAGTTGCCGAGGAGTGAATAGCTGTCCTTGCAGTCTTAACCCGACCTACTTGCTGTCTAAATAAATGATTTAAAGAATGACACTTGATTACTCTAAGGAAAAAGTTGAGATGCCTTTTTTATCCAGCATCTCCAGAACCATGCCGCCGCCCCTGGCGACACAAGTTAGCGGGTCATCAGCGATATAGACTGGTAGGCCTGTTTCTTCGGCTATCAGTCGATCTATATCTTTTAATAATGCACCGCCACCGGTTAAAAATATACCGCGAGTTGCCACATCGGAACCGAGTTCCGGTGGGGTTTGCTCCAGGGCCAATTTTACTGCGCCAACAATGCCGGATAGCGGTTCTTGCAGCGCTTCTAAAATTTCGTTGCTATTCAATGAAAAACTGCGCGGTACACCTTCTGCCAGATTACGGCCTTTTACTTCTATTTCCCTGACTTCGCTGCCTGGGTAAGCCGTGCCGATTTCATGTTTTATTCTTTCTGCGGTGGCCTCACCAATTAAGGTGCCGTAATTTCTGCGTACATAATTAATGATCGCTTCATCAAAGCGATCTCCGCCGATACGGACAGACGAGGAATAGACGATGCCGTTGATTGAAATGACCGCCACTTCAGAGGTACCGCCACCGATATCCAAAACCATAGAACCGATGGCCTCATCGACTGGCAAGCCTGCACCGATAGCCGCAGACATAGGTTCTTCAATTAAATAAACCTCGCGAGCCCCTGCCATAGCCGCAGACTCCCGAATGGCACGACGTTCAACTTGTGTTGAGCCGCAAGGCACACAGATCAAAATGCGTGGACTGGGTCGCAGTAACTTGCTTTGGTGGACTTTTTCGATAAAAAATCTCAGCATTCGTTCGGTGACTGCAAAATCGGCGATGACACCGTCCTTTAGTGGGCGGATTGCGGTAATATTGCCCGGTGTGCGGCCCAACATGCGTTTTGCATCAAGGCCCACGGCAGCAATCGTTTTATTGCCCCGAACTCGGTCTTCTTTGATAGCGACAACCGATGGCTCATTAAGCACAATCCCCTGGCCGGGAATGTAGATCAAGGTATTGGCGGTTCCTAGGTCAATAGCGAGGTCGTTTGAGAAAAGGCCGCGAATTCTTTTGAACATTTTTAGCTGTATCCTTTGGGGAATAAAAATTGTATTACTTTATCAATCAAGCGGGTATTTGAGCAAGATATAAAGTATTATAAACGTATTAATTATAGAGTTTCTGAAATTTTTATTGGGAGTTAATCGTGTCTTTAACCGTAAGTGAAGTCAAAGATTGTGCACATTTAGCGCGACTGGGAATAGAGGAGCGGGACATTGGCTCTTATGCAAAAGATTTGTCCGGGATGCTGGATTTGATGACGCAGATGAACGACCTTGACACCGATGGCGTCGAACCTATGGCTCACCCGATGGATCAAGTGCAAAGATTGCGTGCTGATGTAGTCACCGAGCAAGTCGACCGCGAAAAATTTCAGGCTATTGCGCCACAAGTAGAAGCGGGGCTTTATCTAGTACCCAAAGTCATTGAGTAACGGGAAAAAATAACACATATGTATAACAAAACAATTGCAGAATTAGCCAGGGGTTTGCGTTCCGGTGAGTTTTCCAGCGTGGACTTGACCTTGGCTTTTTTAGACAGAATCAAGCAACACCACTCACTTAATGCTTATATCACGGTTACCGAAGAACAAGCTTTGCAGTCAGCCAAAGCCGCAGACCTAAGGTTGGCAACAGGCAATGCAGAGCTGTTAACCGGCATTCCGATGGCGCAAAAAGATATTTTCTGCACCGAAGGCATTAAAACCAGCTGCGGTTCAAAAATGTTGGATAATTTTATTGCACCCTATAATGCAACGGTGGTGGATAAATTTAATAGTGCCGGTGCGGTGATGCTGGGCAAGCTGAATATGGACGAGTTTGCGATGGGTTCCTCCAACGAAACCAGTTATTACGGCGCAGTCAAAAATCCCTGGGATACCCATACCGTACCCGGCGGATCTTCCGGCGGTTCGGCGGCAGCGGTTGCAGCAAGGCTTGCAGCCTGTGCAACCGGTACCGATACCGGCGGTTCAATACGCCAACCTGCCGCACTTTGCGGCATTACCGGCTTAAAACCAACTTATGGACGGGTGTCCCGTTACGGCATGATCGCTTATGCCTCCAGTCTGGATCAAGGCGGCCCGATGACCCGCAACGCCGAAGATGCGGCGATCATGCTGCAAACTATGGCCGGTTTTGATGATAAGGATTCAACCAGCGTCGATTTGCCGGTTCCCGATTATAGAGCTGGCTTAAGCAACAGCCTTGAAGGTTTAAAAATCGGCTTGCCCAAAGAATTTTTCGGCGAGGGATTAAATAGCGATGTGGCGGCAACGCTTGAAGCTGCTATTAACGAATATCGGAAATTAGGTGCTACGGTTACGGAAGTTTCCATGCCCAGCCTTAAGCTAGCCATTCCCGCTTATTATGTGATTGCTCCGGCCGAATGCTCCGCCAACCTGTCGCGTTTTGACGGCGTGCGTTTCGGTTATCGTTGTGAAAATCCGGCGGATTTAGCCGATCTGTATACCCGTTCACGTGGGGAAGGCTTTGGTAAGGAAGTTAAGCGTCGTATCCTGATGGGCACTTATGCGCTGTCAGCCGGTTATTACGACGCTTATTATATTAAGGCGCAAAAAATCCGCCGTCTGATTAGCGAAGACTTCAAAAGGGCGCTGTCGGAAGTCGATGTGATGATGGGACCGGTCACGCCATCCACCGCTTTCGGCATCGGCGAGAAAATCGACAATCCGATTGAAATGTATTTATCCGATATTTACACGATTGCAATCAATCTTGCCGGGGTTCCGGCGATGTCGGTCCCGGCTGGATTTGCCCAAGGCCTGCCGGTCGGTTTGCAGATTATCGGCAATTATTTTGCCGAAGATAGATTGTTGAATATCGCCCACCAGTATCAACAAGTTACTGATTGGCACACACAAACACCTAAAGGTTTCGAGTAAGGAGCAAACAGATGAGATCACAATGGGAAACAGTCATCGGCTTGGAAATTCACGCCCAACTCGCCACCAAATCAAAGATTTTTTCAGGAGCTTCCACCGCTTACGGCGCGGAGCCCAACACCCAAGCCTGTGCGGTCGATTTAGGTTTGCCGGGCGTACTGCCGGTATTGAATAAAGAAGCTGTGCGCATGGCCGTCATCTTCGGCATGGCTGTAGAGGCGCATATCGCGCCGTATTCGGTGTTTGCCAGAAAAAATTATTTTTATCCTGACTTGCCCAAAGGTTATCAAATCAGTCAGATGGAACTGCCGATTGTCGGCATCGGCCATTTGGATATTGACGTTGATGGCGTCAGTAAACGCATCGGCATCACCCGCGCTCATCTGGAAGAAGACGCCGGAAAATCGCTGCATGAAAATTTTCACGGCTTGACCGGAATCGATCTAAACCGTGCCGGTACGCCGTTGCTGGAAATTGTGTCCGAACCGGAAATGAGTTCAGCTAAAGAAGCTGTCGCTTATATGCGCAAAATGCACGAATTGGTGCGTTATTTGGGTATTTGCGATGGCAATATGCAGGAAGGCTCGTTCCGCTGTGACGCCAACGTATCGGTGCGTCCCAAAGGCCAGCAGGAATTCGGCACGCGAGCCGAGATCAAAAACATCAACTCGTTCAAGTTTGTCGAAAAAGCCATCAATCACGAAGTCGAGCGGCAAATAGAGCTGATAGAAAGCGGCGGCAAAGTGGTTCAGGAAACCCGGCTTTATGATTCCGACAAGGATGAAACCCGCTCCATGCGTAGCAAGGAAGAGGCTAACGATTACCGGTATTTTCCCGATCCAGATCTGTTGCCGGTGCTGGTCGATGAAGACTTTAAAGCGCAAATAAAAGCCCAATTACCGGAATTGCCCCAAGCAAAAAAACAGCGCTTTAAAGATAGCTATGCGTTGGATGAAGAGAACGCGACGATACTGACATCCTCGCGGCAGCTCGGTGATTATTTCGAAACCGTGGTTAAGGAGTCGGCTTGTTCAGCAAAAATTTGCGCCAATTGGGTGACCGGCGATTTGTTGGCGGCACTTAACAAGGCCAACTTGGAAATCACCGACTCGCCGGTTAGCCACGAACGCTTGGCCGGGTTGTTAACGCGCATCAGCGACGACACCATTTCCGGCAAGATCGCCAAACAGGTATTCGAGGAAATGTGGCAGAGCACCGCGACCGCCGACCAAATTATCGAAGCCAAAGGCCTGAAACAAATCACCGATACCGGCGCGATAGAAGCGATTATCGATAAAATCATTGCCGACAATCTGGATCAGGTTGAGCAATACCGTAGCGGTAAAGATAAAGTCTTTGGCTTTTTTGTCGGGCAGGTGATGAAAGAAATGCAGGGTAAGGCCAACCCCGGCGAAGTTAACAAGATGCTGAAAGAAAAGTTAAAGTAAGCGTATATATGGGCAATGTTTCCTGCCCGCGCGATTAACTGCATAAGCTGTCAAATCGCATCCCGGCACAAACCATCCAATCCTTCGCGGGGTTGGGTGGTTTTTTTATGCGTGCTGTTTGGGGTTTCAATCCGGCAATGCATTAGCTGAGAGTTACATCAATGGCAGTATCTGTTTAAGAATCTTGCCGTTTGTTACCAGGATTTGCTTGGGAAATAGCCCTTTATTGCCTTGAAAGTCGGTAACCGTGGCTCCCGCTTCGTTGGCAATCAATGCGCCGGCGGCCACGTCATACAGGTTCAACTCCTGTTCCCAAAAAGCATCAACTTGTCCATCCGCAACCAGGCATAAATCGATTGCCGCCGAGCCGAAACGACGCTGCCCGGTTGTTATCTCGGCGATCCGGCAAAACCGTTGCAGGTTGTTTTCTTTTAAGTAAGAGCGCAAGCAGGCGAATCCGGTTGCGACCATTGCATCGGCAAGGTTGCTTTCGTTGGAGACGGCAATGGCTTGACCATTTTTCCAGGCTCCCTTGTCTTTTTCGGCGGCATAATAATCATCCAGTGCCGGCGCATAGACGGCGCCAAAGATGAGTTCCTGGTCAATTTCCAGAGCGACGCTGATGCCCCAGAAGTACTGGCCTCTTGAAAATGAGTGCGTTCCATCAATCGGGTCGACAATCCAGCGGTTAGTTTGATTGGCGCTTTGTCCGCTTTCTTCTCCCCAAAAACCGAATTGCGGGTAATGTTTGGCTAGGGATGCTTGTAAAAAGGCTTCAACCGCCACGTCGGCATCGGTGACCAGGTCGCGGGGACTTTTTTTTGTCACTGCTAAGTTTTTCAGATCTTTAAAGTAAGTCATCGCAATCGACCCGGCTTCGCGAATGATGTTTTCAAGAACAGTCTGTGAAATGGACATTTATAGTAACCTTGTCGATAAGAGGTGAGAGTATCGTTAATCCAGATAAGTATTGCTCTATAGAAAATATCCTTATATCGGAAACGGCATTAGGCAAGACTTTTTTGGGTAACCATAACATCAGGTTTGTAATCAGATTTTAACGTTCTCCTGAGTGACTTTGCACATCAAGAAAATAGGCATTTAAATCGGGCATGATGGATATTCGTTGTCATGGCGTGCAAACCATAGCTTTTGTCGATGATTAATTCAAGCTGTATTAGTCGACAGACGAATATGACCGTCGAATAAATGCGCACTAACTTAGGATGTGTAGCTTGGGGTATGATTTGTAAGGCGGGTGAGGGATGCGCATCACCCTAATGACTTTTTTTGACTTGGAGAATGCCATGCAATTTGTTCCAGCATTATTACCCAGCCTGATTCAGGCAATAGATCAGGTAATCGAAACGAATGCCGAAGAAGTGACTGCCCTGGATCAGGCTATAGGCGACGGCGATCATGTGACTAATCTGCAACGCGGCATCAAGGCGCTGGTCGCGCAAAGCGATGAGTTGGCGCAACTTGATTGGGCTGCGGCCTGGCAGAAAATCGGTATGACCTTGATGACGGCGGTAGGCGGTGCGTCGGGTTCTTTATACGGTACGCTGTTTGTTGCGATGAGCAAGGCGGCACGCGATCGGCCTTTGGATTTGCCGGCTTTTGCCGAGATATTCAGCAGCGGTGTGGAGGCGGTAAAACTGCGAGGAAAGGCCGATGCCGGTGAGAAAACCATGCTGGATGTGTTGATTCCGGTAGCGGCAAGCTTGCGGCAGGGTGCAGCCGATGGGGCTGCACTGGCTGATGTTTTGGACAATGTCACACGGACAGCCATTACCGGCATGGAGTCTACCCGGGACATGTTGGCAACCAAGGGGCGCGCTTCTTTTTTGGAGGAGCGCAGCCGGGGCCATATTGATGCAGGCGCTAAAACCAGTCAGTTAATGATTGGTGCGCTGGTCGGCGTGTTGGCGGAGCATTTAACAGCCCCAGCGTAAGGCCGCCGTATGGACGGGAGCATCCCACAGGCGGAGCAGTTCTTCATCAAGCAGGCTCAGGGTGACCGAGCAGCCCGCCATATCGAGTGAGGTGGTGTAGTTGCCGACCAGGGAGCGGCAGATGTTAACGCCGCGTTTTTCCCAGTATTCGGAGGCCAGTTGATAAATAAGGTGCAGCTCCATTAACGGTGTCGCACCGAAGCCGTTGACATGCAATAACGCCGATTGGCCTTTTTGCGGCTGCAGATCGTCATTAATCATGTTTGCCAGATAGTCGACAATTTCGGAGGCGCTGCGCATGGCTATACGCTCACGTCCTGGTTCGCCATGAATGCCGACCCCCATTTCGATTTCGTTGTCAGCCATGTCGAAAGTGGGTTTGCCCAAGGCAGGTACTGTGCAACTGCTTAAGGCCACGCCCATGGACGCAGTGGCAAGGTTGACTCGATCGCCCAATGCTTTGCAGGCCGCCAAATCTTCGCCTGCTTCTGCGGCTGCGCCGACGATTTTTTCCACAATCAGCGTGCCTGCAACGCCGCGTCGCCCGGTGCTGTGGGTTTTTGGGAAAGAAACGTCATCGCTCACCAATAGGGTTTCGTTTTGGCAGTCCAGCATTTCAGCGGCGATTTCGAAATTCATCACGTCGCCGGCATAGTTTTTTACGATGAACAAAACCCCGCCGCCGTTTTCAACAGCCTGCGCCGCAGCCAACATTTGGTCGGGGGTAGGGGAGGTGAATACTTGGCCCGGACAGGCGGCATCCAGCATGCCCGAACCGACAAAGCCGGTATGCAACGGCTCATGACCTGAGCCGCCGCCGGAAATCAGCGCAACTTTGCCAGGCGCAGTGGGTTTTATGCGTCTTATAAAATTAGGTTGGCTGCTGAGATGGACTATATCGGCATGGGCTTTGGCAAAGCCCGAGAGGCTTTCGGCCAGCAGATTATCAATGTTATTGATGAATTTTTTCATTGCAGCGGCTCCGGTAGATTCAGATTTTTTTCATGATAGCGCTTAGGGTAGGTCCGGGCAATTAGCGGTAATGCGTATCAAGAGCACTAATCAGCAGTTTTTCAACGCTTGGGTTACCGCGCGGATGTCGGGCATAACCCAGGTTGGTTGATAATCCGCTGCGGTAATATCTTCTTCAGTGGACACGCCCGATAAAACCATCAGGCTGCGTATGCCGGTACGAACGGCACCAAGAATGTCGGTTTCAAGTCGATCGCCGATAGCCACTGTTTGCGCAGGATCAGTACCCAGCAACGTCAGGGCTTGCTGATAAATGATGGGTTCGGGCTTGCCGATGATGGTCGGCGTTACGCCGGTGGCAGCCGTTAATGCAGCCAGAATTGCGCCGTTGCCGTGGGTGAGGCCGCGTTCTGTCGGCAACGTGGTATCGGCATTGGTGCCGATGAATTGGGCTCCGGCGCGAATATTCAGCGTAGCGGTCGCCAGTTTGTCCCAGGACAAGGTTTTATCCATGCCACAGACAACAATGTCAGCGCCCTTATTGGGATTGGTTTTGTCATCATTTAATTCATACAGTCCGGTTAGAGTAAATCCGCGTTCAATAAGCGGCTGTCTAGCGCCATCTTCGCCAATCACAAATACGCGGCTGTTCGTCGGATTGTTATGCTCGCTCAGGTATAGGGCCGTTGCCATGCTGGAGGTTAGGATTTCATCGCGGGTTACTTCTACGCCCATCAGTGCCAGCTTGGTGACATACTGTTCCTGTGTCAGGCTAGCGTTATTGGTTGCCAGAATAAAGGGTATCTGTTGATCGCGTAAGGTTTGAAAAAAATCAGTCAATCCGGGCATCGGCTGCTCGCCGTGCCATAAAACGCCATCCATGTCGATGATGAGTGCGTGTATGTTGGTAAATGGTTCCATCGGGTGTTTTCTCTCTTAAAGTGGGACTTGTTATTATAATTTACGCATCGTCGCTTAAGGACAGCGCTATTTCTTGGGCTGATTGATGATCAATTTTAAAACAGCGCATTTCTAAAATACCTTTGGTATTGAGTGAAATAATTAGATAAAACGCATTGGGATAGGACGAGAGTTCTAGATCGGTGATTGATGGTGTTGCCGGTGCGGTCGGGTGAGAATGATAGATGGCAAATAGTTGTTCATCCTGCTCTCGCATTTTAGCCATGACTGAGATTTGTTGGGCGGCGTCAAGCTGGAAGCTCAGCTGCGCGTGTTCTGCAATATTTTTAACGGGATAACAGCTGCACGGCAGGCCATTTTTACTGCCGATAAGTCCGCATACTTCAAGATCCGGCGAGATTTGCGCAAGATGCAATAACTGATTGATGATTTTGCGCGGAATTTGGATGTGTTTTTGGGTCATCATAGTTAAGGGTTCCATAGGCCATAAGTCACTCGGGGTTGCCCGGATAAGTCTTTATAGGTTTGTACTTTATCATAATGCAAATTTTTAAATAGGGTTTGCACTTGCTGTTGCTGGTCGTAGCCATGTTCAATCAACAGGTGTCCTTGGGGTTCCAGGTGGTTTCGAGCTAGGGTGGCGATGATTTTAATATCACCAAGTCCCTGCTCTGCGGCGCACAAGGCTGTTTGCGGTTCAAACCGGACATCGCCTTGCAGAAGATGGCTGTCATCTTCTGCAATATAAGGCGGGTTGCTGATAATGAGGTTGAATTTGCTATCGGGAACATCGGCATACCAGTTGCTTTGGTAAAACTGAACATTGTTGATGTGGTGTTTGTCGGCATTGAGTTGGGCGATAGCTAACGCGGCCACGCTAATATCGGTGGCGCTGATCTGTGCATGACGGCGTTCAACGGCCAGCGTAATGGCAATAATGCCCGAGCCGGTACCCAGATCAATGATCTTGACCGGTTCATCTGCCGGTATCAGCTTTAAACTGAGCTCAATAAGCAGTTCGGTGTCGGGTCTGGGAATCAATACGTCAGGCGATACCTGAAAATCCCGCGACCAGAATTCCCTGTTGCCGGTGATATAGGCAATGGGTGTGCCTTTTTGGCGTTGTTCAAGCAACGCCCTGAACGCCGTCAGTTGCTCGGGCTGTAGTGGTTTGTCCGGCCAAGCGCGAAGATGGGAGCGCGGTTTGTTAAGTGCCAGGCGCAGTAAAACTTCTGCATCCAGTAAGGCTGAATCGGTGACTAATGCCAGTGTGTCGGCAGCGTCTGTCAGCACGGATTTTATGCTGTGCATGTGATTTAGTCTTCGCCCAATTGGGTGAGCAGTTCGGCTTGGTGTTCGCTGATCAAGGGTTGCAGGACATGCTCCAGTCCACCCTGCATAATGTCGTCGAGTTTATACAAGGTCAGGTTGATGCGGTGATCGGTTAAGCGTCCTTGCGGGTAGTTGTAGGTGCGGATGCGTTCGGAACGGTCGCCGCTGCCGACTTGCAGTTTTCGGGTGGCCGATTGTTCAGCATGGTGTTTTTCCTGTTCGGCCGATAGCAAGCGCGATGCCAATAAAGACATGGCTCTGGCGCGATTTTTATGTTGCGAGCGTTCATCTTGACATTCCACCACGACGCCGCTTGGCATGTGGGTAATGCGTATCGCCGATTCGGTCTTATTGATGTGCTGTCCACCGGCTCCTGAGGCGCGGAAGGTGTCAACCTTAAGGTCTGCTGGGTTGATGTCTATGGCATCGACTTCGTCGACTTCCGGCATGATCGCGACGGTGCAGGCCGAAGTATGGATGCGTCCTTGCGACTCGGTTTCAGGCACGCGCTGCACCCGATGTGCGCCGGATTCGAATTTTAATTGGGAATAAACATCCTTGCCGGTAACGCGCAGTATGACTTCTTTGTAGCCGCCATGATCGCCGTGACTTTCGTTGATAATTTCTGTTTGCCAGCCTTTGCGCTCGGCGTAGCGCTGATACATGCGGGCAAGATCGCCGGAGAAGATCGCCGCTTCATCGCCACCAGTTCCGGCGCGAATTTCGATAAAAATATTGCGATTATCGTTGGGGTCTTTAGGTAGTAACAGCACTTGCATTTCATGATCGATTGCATCCAGCTGGTCTTCAGCCTCGTTTACTTCCTCTTTGGCCATTTCTCTTAATTCCGGGTCACTATCATTGGCCATTTCCTTGGCTGATGCTAGTGTTTCCAGCGTCTGTTGATAGCGTTTGTAGCAATCAACCAGTGGATTAATTTGGGCGTATTCCTGGCTTAAGGAGCGAAATTTGTTTTGATTGCCTTGTACTTCAGGGTCTGAAAGTAAGGCGGCGATTTCGTCATAGCGTTCGCACAGGTTTTCGAGTTTATGTTGTATGGATTGTTTCATTGAGAGTTAGTTAATTTAAAAATTTCGCGGGCGGCGGCGATCAAATCGTGGCGTTGGTTTTCGGCGGCGGCTCTGATTTGGGTGCTGGGGGTATGGGTGAGTTTGTTAGTCAGGCTATGGGCTAGTCGGCTAAGGGCTTGTTCGGCGGTGACGCCGCTTTTTAGTAGGCCTAAGGCTTTCTGCAAGGCCGCATCACGGGATTGTTCGGCTTGCTTCCGATAATCCTGGATGGTCGATTGAGCGCCTTGGGCGCGCAGCCAAGCTAAGAAGTAGTCGACTTGGGTGTCGATGATTTCTTCGGCCTGTTCAGCAGCCAGTCGGCGGGTATTCATATTTTTATCGATGGTGTTTTGCAGATCGTCGATGGTGTAAAGGTACACATCGCTAAGTTGCTCAACTTCAGCCTCAATATCCCGGGGTACGGCAAGGTCTACCATGAACATCGGTTTATGCTTGCGTTTTTTTAGAGCACTTTCAACGCGACCTTTGCCCAGTATCGGCAGTTGACTTGCCGTTGATGAGATAACGATGTCGGCTTCGGCTAGATGCATAGGCAGTTCGGTTAAGTCAATCGCGTAGCCGTTAAACTGTAAGGCCAAGGCGTGGGCTTTATCATAGGTGCGATTGGCAATAATAATACGACCGATGCCTTGTTGCGACAAATGCCGCGCGGTCAGTTCTATGGTTTCGCCTGCGCCTATTAGAAGGGCAGTCTGCTCGCTGAGTTTATCGAAGATTTGCTGTGCCAGTTGCACAGCGGCAAAGGCAACCGATACGGGACTGGAGCCAATAGCGGTATCGGTGCGCACCTTTTTAGCGGCAGTAAAGGTATGTTGAAAAAGCCTGCCCAAGCGCTTGCCCAAGGTCCCCGCATCATAGGCGGTCTGATAAGCCGTTTTCATTTGCCCAAGAATTTGCGGCTCTCCCAAAATCATCGAATCGAGGCCGCATGCTACGCGAAACATGTGGCGGATCAGGTCGCTATCGGTATAGCAGTACAAATAAGGCATAAAATCGTCGGCATTGATTTGTTTGCTTTGGGCTACCCAGTCAATCAGGATTTGTTTGTTTGCTGTAGTTGAGGTGCAGTAAAATTCGGTACGGTTACAGGTAGACAATATCGCGGCTTCGCTGATTTCTTTGATGTGCCACAATTCCTGCAACGAAGATCCAAGGATTTCGGCAGGGAATGAAAGGCGCTCACGGATTGAGACCGGCGCGGTGTTATAATTAATCCCAACTGCAAGAAGTGTCATGTGATTAGGTTCAAGGTAAAAAGATCCAAGGATCAAGGATCAAGGCTGGTTTTTTAAATGGCTAACCTTTTACCTTGGGCCTTAACGACTGTATTATGTAAGTATATTCTAAGAAATATAATGGCTTTATCCAAATGGAATAAACCAGCTGTCTGACTCAACTGGTTTTTCTGATAATCTATGGCAAAATATATGTGGGCAATTAATAGGACGACTGTGTGTTAATTTTTAGATTGTTTTCAGTGTTAATCCTCGTGTTTCTTAATGGTTGCGCCAGTTCACCTGAGAAGCCGAGTGCGCAGGAAGAAGTGATTGAACCTGTAACAATAGACGAACCCAAGGAAAAAACGCAACAAAGTGAAGTAAAAACATCGATAGATCCAGACGTGATGTACATGCTAATGGCGGCAGAGCTTGCGGGACAAAGAGGTCAATATGCCATTGCGTTGGAGGGTTACATGGAGGCCGCCAAGCGTGTTAATGATCCCAGGTTTGCTGAAAGAGCGGCAAAGATTGCCATGTATATGAGGGATGGCAATAAAACGGATGAGGCGGTTTCTTTATGGTTAAAACAAGATCCTAAGAATCCAACGGCAAGAAAAATAGCCGCATTATCTGCATTAAGAACCGGCGATAAACAGGCTGCTGTTGATCATCTGGATGCGGTGTTAAAGATGGATCCTGCTGAATTTGAAAAGACGGTGCTTGAATTGTTTACTGTTTTGCAAAGAGACGGCAAGATGAATTTTTTTTATGGGGTGTTGGATGCCTTGGCAGCGAAAAATCCTGATCAGGCTGTGGTTTATTTTGTGCAGTCGTTGTTGGCTATAGAAATGAAAGATAATGCGCTTGCTGAAAAGACAGTGCAGCAGGCTTTGAGTATTCAGCCCGGCTGGGATAAGGCATTAATATTCCAGGCCCAGATAGCAGTAATTTCAGGGGATTTAAATAAAGCAAAAATTTTGTTAAGAAATGCATCCGTTAAATATCCTGAAAATGATAAGTTTAAAAAACTACTGGCGCAGGTGTTAATAAAGGCGGCTGAATACGAGGCGGCGGGCGAGGTTTATCAGGGTATTGTTTTGGTTGATCCGAAGGATGCCGAGAGTCAGGTTTCACTGGCATTAGTGCATTTGCAGTTGGATCGTGACGAAAAGGCGGAGGATATCTTTAAACAATTACTTGGTCAGCCGGAATGGCAAAATCAGGCGAGTTTTTATTTGGGAAAAATAGAAGAAAAGCGTGGACATACGCAAAGAGCGTTGGCATGGTTTGATAAAGTAACTGACGGGCCGTTGGTTTTTGAATCGGCGATTACCGCAGTATCATTGCTGGTAAAAGACAATGAATTCGAGAAAGCCGATTCGCGGTTGGGACTGTTGGCGGGGCAGTTTCCAAAGCAGGGGCAGCGCATTATTTTGATGCAGGCCGGGTTGTTCAGTCAGCAAAAGAAATATGAAAAAGCCTTTAAGCTGTTGACTGATGAGTTGGCCAGTCAGCCAGATCAAAGAGACTTGTTATATACGCGTGCGTTAATGGCGGAGCGGATTAATAAGTTGGATATACTGGAAGCTGATCTGAAAAAAATATTAGTCAAATATCCCGATGATGCGGAAGCTTTAAATGCATTAGGTTATAGCTTGCTAGCTAATGCAGGTCGTTATGTCGAGGCAGAAAAATATCTACTGCATGCGCTTAAATTGCAGCCGGATGAGGCGGTAATTTTGGATAGTTTTGGCTGGTTACAGTTTAAACTGGGAAAGCTTGAGCAAGCTAAGAGTTATCTTGAGCGGGCATATGCAAAGCAACAGGAAGGTGAGATAGCTGCTCATCTTGCTGAAGTGTTGTGGCGCTTGGGTAGAAAAGAGGCGGCCAAAAAAATATTTAATGAGGCTATTAAAAAAGCACCAGAAGATGAATATTTGCTGGAGTTCCAAAAGAGAATATTGAATAGTGAAAAATAGGGTGCTGCGTTTTAAGATAGGATTATTAGTTGGTGGGAGTTTGATGTTTTTATTATCGGCTTGTTCCGTTGTTCCTGTTGAGCCGGATGCGCGTTATTCAAGGGCTGCAATGCTCCATCTCTATGAGTTGGAATCTTGGTCCTTTGAAGGGCGATTGGCATTAACGGGGGAAGGTGATCCCTGGTCGGCCAATATAAGCTGGGACCATAGTCCCGATGCAGAGAAAATAAGGTTATCCGGCCCCATGGGTCAAGGGGCAGTTGTTATTTTATTAGCAGATAATGTTGTCACCATAGATCGAGGTGGGGGCGATGTGCAATCATCAACGGAGCCTGAAGAGTTTATTAAGCAGCAATTGGGCATGCTTGTTCCCGTACTGTCTCTGCGATATTGGGTGGTAGGTTTGCCGGAGCCCTCGCGCTCATATAAAGAGACCGATGTCGGCTTTAATCAGGCTGGATGGCTGAGTGAATATAAGCAAATGCAACCGGTTGATAATGTCACTATGCCGCACAAAATGACGGTTATGAATAAGCAGGTTAAGTTAAAGTTGGTTATCGATCAATGGGTTGTTAATGACGTTAAAAAAAATTAATCAGGCTGTATGGACAGAAAGATGGCCTGCTCCGGCAAAATTGAACTTAATGTTACGCATTATCGGGCAACGAAGTGATGGTTATCATTTGCTGCAGACGGTATTTCAATTCATAGATTTATGTGATTGGATAACATTCCATCCTGTTGGTAACGGGGTGGTTAGTTTACAAAAAACAATACCCGGCGTACCTGAAGCCGATGATCTAACGATCAGGGCGGCAAAGCTGTTAAAAGCGGAAACTGGCTGTGAGCAAGGCGTATGCATTGAGGTCGAAAAAAACCTGCCAATGGGGGGCGGACTTGGTGGCGGCAGTTCAGATGCGGCAACGACTTTGGTTGTGCTGAACGAGCTATGGAATCTGCATTTATCAAGAGAAAAGTTGGCGGAACTCGGCTTGACATTGGGAGCAGATGTGCCGGTTTTTGTATATGGTTATTCATCATGGGCGGAAGGAATCGGTGAAAAGCTTGAGAGAATAGATGTTTCGGAACAGTGGGTTGTGTTAATAAGGCCTGATTGCCATGTAGATACGAAAGAAGTTTTTTTAGCTAAAGATTTGACACGGAATAGTAAATCAATCAGAATAGTCGACTTTATAGCGGGCCAGCACCAAAACGATTGTCTTGGGGTGGTTCGCGAACGTTACCAGCCTGTTAAAGACGCTTTGGTTGATTTGTCTGAGTTTTCTGAGGCAAGGCTAACCGGAACAGGGGCTTGTGTTTTTGCACAGTTTGATTCTGAAAAAGCCGCACTCAGTGCCTATCAGTCACTTCAAAAGAAATGGCAGGTTTATCTGGTCAAGGGTGTAAATGAATCTCCTTTGTTTTTAAAGCTGAAAACTGGTAACTGAATATCATAATTATTGGGCCGTCGCCAAGCGGTAAGGCACGGGGTTTTGATCTCCGCATACCAAGGTTCGAATCCTTGCGGCCCAGCCATTTACCTCGCTAAGTTGAATTCTATTTGGGAGTGCTTGATGAGTGACACCTCTGTGATGGTGTTTTCTGGAAATGCTAACTTGGCTTTGTCAGAGGGTATAGTAAAGAAACTCAATATGCGTCTTGGAATGGCGACCGTCGGAAGATTTAGTGATGGAGAGGTCGCGGTAGAGATTGAAGAAAATGTTCGTGGAAAGGATGTTTTTGTTATCCAGCCGACCTGCTCGCCAACGAATGAAAATCTGATGGAGTTGTTAGTGATGATGGATGCTTTAAATAGGGCGTCAGCATCACGAATAACAGCAGTGATGCCCTATTATGGCTATGCTCGCCAAGACAGAAGGTCGCGTTCAGCGCGCGTCCCCATTAGCGCGAAACTTGTTGCAAAAATGATTGAGCAAGCGGGTGCGGATCGAGTATTAACAGTTGATTTGCATGCTGATCAAATTCAGGGTTTTTTCGATATTCCTGTGGATAATGTTTACTCTTCACCTATTCTTCTTGGTGATGTGTGGCGGCAAAAATATAAAGATTTGATTGTTGTTTCGCCGGATGTTGGTGGTGTTGTCAGGGCTAGAGCGCTTGCAAAGCGTTTGGATGATGCCGATCTTGCGATTATAGATAAGCGTCGACCAAAAGCTAATGTAGCGGAAATTATGCATATAATTGGCGATGTAGATGGTCGCACATGTGTGTTAATCGATGATTTAGTTGATACCGCCGGAACGCTATGTCATGCAGCAGAAGCATTGAAGAAACATGGCGCTATCAAAGTGGTTGCCTATTGTACTCATGCGGTGTTGTCAGGTTCTGCTTTAAAAAATATAAATAGTTCAGAGCTTGATGAATTAGTTGTTACTGACACTATTCCGCAGAGCCATGAGGCGGCTGTGTCAGGTAAAATAAGACAGTTAAGTGTTGCAGAAATGCTGGCTGAAACCATTAGGCGCATAGCTGTTGGCGAGTCAGTTAGTTCGCTCTATGTAGATTGATAGCTGTAAATTGATAAAATTTAATTTGGTGTGCTTAATAGCACGGGGTTGAGAGAAAAATGTCTAACGTATTTGAGTTTGTTGCCGAAAGTCGTGGGCAATCAGGTAAGAGCGCAGCCAGAAGAGCGCGTCATAAAGGTAATGTGCCTGCGGTAATATACGGTGGTCATGTCGAGCCTCAAATGCTTGTGCTAAATCATAATGAAGTAATTAAGCATCTTGCGCGTGAAGCTGTGTACTCACATGTTTTGGATATTACTGTCGATGGTAAAACAGAAAAAGTAATTCTAAAGGCTGTGCAGCGTCATCCTGCTAAATTCCAAGTCTTGCACATGGATTTCCTTCGGGTAAATATGACGGATGCACTAAAAGTGCATGTGCCTTTGCATTTTATTAATGAAGATGTATCTATTGGCGGCAAGAAAGGTGGTATCGCGGCTCATTCTATGGCTGATGTTGAAGTTACCTGTTTGCCATCTGCGTTGCCTGATTATATTGAAGTGGATTTGATTGGCCTGGATATTGGTGACTCAATGCATCTTTCCGATATTATTATGCCTGTAGGCGTTGAGATTGTGGCTTTAGCGCAAGGTTCTGAGCATGATAATCCTATTGTGTCTATGATGGCTTCAAAAACTAGTAAAGATGATGTTGCGGAAGAGACTGAATAATTTAGCATGATAAAGCTTATAGTTGGCTTGGGGAATCCTGGCCGACAGTATGAAAAAACCCGGCATAATGCCGGGTTTTTCTTTTTAGATGGATTGGTATCCGATTCAGGTTGTAATTGGGTAAGTGAATCCAAGTTTGATGGTTTATTGGCTGTTATTAGGGTTGCGGGCAGTAAAGTAATGCTGTTAAAGCCGACTACATTTATGAATCGAAGTGGTCAAGCTGTGGGTAAGGTTGCTCGGTACTATGGATTGGCGCCGGATGAAATACTTGTCGTTCATGATGAGTTGGATTTCGGTGCTGGCTTGGTGCGGTTAAAAAAGGACGGAGGCCATGCTGGGCATAATGGTTTGAGGGACATTATTGCGCATCTTGAGTCAAAAGAATTTTATCGTTTAAGGATAGGTATTGGGCGGCCTCCTGCTGGAAAAGTTGTGGCAGATTTTGTGTTGTCAAATCCCTCTAAAAATGAGCTGAATTCAATATCGTCAGCTTTTGATCTTGCTCGTAGCTATTTGGCGCAGATGGTGATGGGTGATATGTCGATAGTGATGAATAAATTGAATTCGGGATAAAGTAATTATTTAGGATCGGTGTTGCTTGATGCATTTCATGGTAATTATTCAAGAATTGTATTAATTAAAAATCGCACTTAGCGGCTAAATAATTAAAAATCAGTTGTTGACATCGGTAAGCTAATAAAAGATAATAAACGGGTTATTCAATAACGGAGGGGTTCCCGAGCGGCCAAAGGGATCAGACTGTAAATCTGCCGGCTCTGCCTTCGGAGGTTCGAATCCTCCCCCCTCCACCATCTATTTAAAGTATCTGCGGGTGTAGTTCAATGGTAGAACTCCAGCCTTCCAAGCTGATCACGTGGGTTCGATTCCCATCACCCGCTCCATATTCGTAAAATTAAGCTCATATAGCTCAGTAGGTAGAGCACTTCCTTGGTAAGGAAGAGGTCACCGGTTCAAATCCGGTTATGAGCTCCATGTATTGTGTTGATTGTTAGGGGTGTATTTTTATGGCAAAAGAAAAATTCTCGCGTAGTAAGCCACACGTAAACGTCGGCACAATCGGACATGTCGATCATGGTAAAACCACCTTAACTGCTGCTTTAACAAAAGTAATGGCTGAGCTCCAGGGTGGAGAAGTTAAGGCCTTTGATCAGATTGATAATGCACCTGAAGAGCGTGCG
>JAURYJ010000047.1 GCA_030653985.1 Methylobacter sp.
GCATAAAGGTACCATTAAACCGCATTCGTACTTTAATTCAGAAATTTATATTTTGTCAAAAGAAGAGGGTGGTCGTCATACGCCTTTCTTTAATGGCTATCGTCCGCAGTTCTATTTTAGAACTACCGACGTAACAGGTGCCGTAGAGTTACCAGAAGGCGTTGAAATGGTGATGCCTGGCGATAACATTTCAGTAAAAGTAAAGTTGATTTCACCGATTGCCATGGAAGATGGTTTGCGTTTTGCAATCCGTGAAGGTGGTCGTACAGTAGGTGCGGGCGTCGTTGCATCAATACTTGAATAATAATATTATTTAGTATAATATAGCAGTTTATGCAAGGCTTGTCTGAATAGGTCAGTAGTTCAATTGGTAGAATAGCGGTCTCCAAAACCGCGGGTTGGGGGTTCGAGACCCTCCTGGCCTGCCATTCAGATTAAAGCGTATCAAATCTATTTTCATAGTAAATAACACATGAACACTCAGGTAGAAGCGTCAACATCAGTTTCTGATGTTGTTAAGCAAGTATTTTCCGTCATCTTTGTGGTCGCTGGTGTGGCTGCATTCTATTATTTTTCAGAAATATCACTTTTATACCGGGTTCTTGGGTTAGTTGTGGTGATTCTTGTTGTGGTGGGTCTGGTACTCACTACGGGACTGGGGCAGAATCTTTTGGGTTTCGTTCTGGAGGCCAAGCAGGAAGTCAGGAAGGTTATTTGGCCAACACGTGAAGAAACTATTCGTACTACATTGCTGGTATTTGCAATGGTTTTCATTGTTGGTTTGATTTTGTGGTTGTTGGATATGTTCCTGTTTTGGGGTGTGCGATTTTTAACTGGTCAAGGAGGATAAAGGAATGGCTCTACGCTGGTATGTTGTTCACGCCTACTCAAATTTTGAGAATAAAGTTAAGCAAGCGTTAGAGGAAAGGATAAAGCGAGAAGGTCTGGAGCAATATTTTGGAAAGATTCTCGTGCCTACCGAAGAAGTTGTAGAAATGCGGATGGGGCAGCAAAGAAAAAGCGAGAGAAAGTTTTTCCCGGGTTATGTTTTGGTTCAGATGGAGTTAACCGACGAAACTTGGCATTTGGTGAAGGATGTGCCTAAAGTGTTGGGATTTATTGGCGGAACTTCTGATCGTCCGGCACCAATATCAGAAAAAGAAGCGCTGGGGATTCTCAATAGAGTAGAAGATGGGATAAATAAGCCTCGTCCTAAGACTATGTTTGAAGCTGGTGAAGTGATTAGAGTTATTGACGGACCATTCAAGGATTTCAATGGTGTCGTTGAAGAAGTTAATTACGAAAAAAGTAAAATAAAAATTTCGGTGCTCATTTTTGGGCGTTCAACATCAGTTGAACTTGGGTTTGGGCAGGTTGAAAAAAGTTAATTAAGTTTAGGTATTTAGTGTTTACAAAATCACTGTCTGAATAAGGCAGTGATTTTTTGTGTCTAGGGGAGCTGAAAGGCGTTTGTACCCATATTTGGAGTAAATAATGGCTAAAAAAATAACTGCGTATATAAAATTGCAGGTTAAAGCGGGCGAAGCAAATCCAAGTCCACCAGTCGGTCCAGCATTGGGTCAGCGAGGCGTTAATATCATGGAGTTTTGTAAGGCTTTTAATGCTAAAACACAAGACACAGAAAAGGGTTTGCCTTTGCCTGTGGTTATCACTGTTTATAGTGATCGTAGTTTTACTTTTATTACAAAAACTCCGCCCGCTTCAATTCTTTTGAAGAAAGCTACGGGTATTAAAAGTGGCAGCAGCAATCCTAATACTAAGAAAGTGGGCACGGTAACCCGTGCACAGTTGGAAGAAATTGCTAAAACAAAAATGGAAGATTTGAATGCGGCAGATTTGGAAGCGGCAGTAAAAACGATTGCAGGCAGTGCGTATAGCATGGGTCTGAATGTGGAGGGATTATAATGGCTAAGTTGTCAAAAAAAGCGAAAATTATCAAAGGAAAGGTTGATAAAACCAAACAGTATTCAATCGCTGAAGCGGTTAAGTTATTGAAAGAATTGAGTACTGCAAAGTTTAATGAAGCGATTGATGTTAGCGTTAATATGGGCGTTGATCCTCGCAAGTCCGATCAAAATGTTCGTGGTGCAACAGTGCTTCCAAACGGTACCGGAAAAACAGTTAGAGTTGCCGTTTTTACGCAAGGACCTAATGCAGATGCTGCAAGAGAAGCTGGTGCGGATATAGTCGGTATGGACGACTTAGGCGATCTAGTAAAAAAAGGTGAAATGAATTTTGATGTGGTCATTGCCTCTCCAGATGCTATGAGAGTGGTAGGCCAGTTGGGGCAAATTTTGGGCCCTAGAGGTTTAATGCCTAACCCTAAGGTTGGAACTGTAACCGCTGATGTTGCCACGGCAGTAAGAAATGCTAAATCAGGGCAGGTTCGGTATCGAACTGATAAGTCAGGGATTATTCACTGTACACTGGGTAAGGTTGCATTCGATGAAACAGCTATTCAGGGTAATTTAGAGGCGTTGATTGCAGATTTAAAAAAACTAAAGCCGACTGCTGCAAAAGGGATATATATTAAAAAGATAACCTTATCTTCAACGATGGGTCCTGGTCTGTGTATAGATCAAAGTAGTATCTCAATTTAACGTTCGACTGCATGGACGCAGAAAGTAGATTAATGCAGGAGCAATTAACGAGTAAAAGACTTTGGGTTGCCGACCCGTTCGGTAACCGTCAAAGACCGCAGGAGTTGTAAAACTTAATATGTCCTGCGTAGACGGAAGCTGGAACCTAAAAAACTGGGGAAAGGGACCGTAAGGGGTATTCGAGTGAATACTTTTTATTAATTCTGGGGATAAATTCCGGAGGTAAGCTGTGGCACTAAATTTAGATAGCAAAAAAGCTGTCGTAGAAGAAGTCGCTGTATTCGCCGCTAAAGCTCATTCTGCCGTTGCAGCAGAATATCGTGGATTGACAGTTTCGGAATTAACCGAACTGCGCAAAACTGCGAGAGAGACAGGTGTTTATCTGCGTGTGGTAAAAAATACGTTGGCAAAACGAGCGGTAGTAGGAACAGAATTTGAATGCATGCAGAGTGGGCTGGTAGGTCCGTTATTGATTGCATTTTCTATGGAAGATCCAGGATCTGCGGCGCGTTTAATCAGTAATTTTGCTAAGACTCATGACAAGTTAATTACCAAGATAGTTGCTATTGGCGGACAGTCGTTTGATGGGTCTGAGCTTGCTCGACTAGCTAGCCTGCCTACTCGCGATCAAGGTATTGCTCTGTTAATGTCAGTAATGATAGCGCCTACAGAGAAATTTGTGCGTACTTTGGCGGCAATTAGAGAACAGAAAGAAGCGGCATAGTATTGCGTTGCAATGCAACGTTTCTAGTGCTACAACCAGTTTAAAACTTATTATTTTAGAGGAATACACAATGGCAATTTCGCAAGAAGATATCTTGGAAGCGGTCTCAAAGATGAGCGTTATGGAAATCGTTGATTTGATTTCAGCGATGGAAGAAAAATTTGGTGTATCAGCGGCAGCAGCAGTTGCAGCTGCACCTGTTGCCTCTGCAGCTGCGGCTGAAGAGCAAACTGAATTTAACGTTATTATGACGTCTTTCGGCGAAAACAAAGTTTCAGTTATTAAAGCAGTGCGCGGTCTTACTGGATTAGGCTTAAAAGAAGCTAAAGATGCTGTTGAAGGTGTTCCAACAACAGTTAAAGAAGGCGTTTCTAAAGCTGAAGCAGAAGAAGCACAAAAGCTGCTTGTTGATGCAGGCGCTACTGTCGAAATTAAATAAATTTTGACTCGATTGCAGAGGCGTTGAAATCTGACGCGTCTGCCAAGTATGGCTGGTGGCAACCTTGTCACCGGCCTTTTACTGTTTGCACTAATTGCACGGTAGAAAATTATCTATGACGAAAAGGTTTGGAAGCGATATGTCCTACTCTTTTACAGAAAAAAAGCGTATTCGAAATAACTTTGGGAAAGGTACTGAGGTGCTTGATGTTCCCTATCTTCTGGCAACGCAAATTAATTCATATGCGGGCTTCTTGCAATCCGGTGTTACGGCTGAAAAGCGTGAAGACAGGGGTTTGCATGCTGCATTCTCTAGTGTTTTTCCCATTGAAAGCCATTCCGGATATGCAGTGCTGGAGTATGTGAAATATAGATTGGGGGAGCCTGTTTTTGATGTAAGAGAGTGTCAACAAAGAGGCGCAACCTACGCCGCCCCCTTAAGGGTATTGGTTCGTCTTGTTATTTATGACAAAGAAGCCTCTGCGAATGCAAAAGTAGTCAAGGATATCCGTGAACAGGAAGTTTACATGGGTGAGTTGCCATTGATGACGGATAATGGAACCTTTGTCATTAATGGGACAGAGCGGGTAATTGTCTCTCAATTACATCGTTCCCCTGGCGTTTTCTTTGACCATGATAAAGGCAAGACCCATTCTTCAGGAAAGCTGTTATTTAATGCTCGGGTTATCCCTTATCGTGGTTCGTGGTTAGATTTTGAATTTGATCATAAAGATTGTGTATTTGTTCGAATAGACCGACGCAGAAAAATACCTGCAACTATTTTGCTGAGAGGTTTAGGTTTTGACAACGAAGAAATGATCAAGATTTTCTTCGAAATGAATAAATTTACCATTGATGCTCAAAAATGTATTTTCCATATCGTTCCTGAGCGTATGCGTGGCGAAATTGCAGCGTTTGATATTAAGACTGCGGATGGTCAGGTACTGGTTGAAGAGGGTCGACGAATTACGGCTAAGCATATCCGTGAAATGAACAAGTCCGGTTTGACTGAAGTCGAAGTTCCCAAAGAATACTTGTTTGGTAAGATATTAGGACATAACCTGATTGACCGATCTACAGGTGAGTTGGTCGCGAATGTGAATGACGAGCTTACTTTACCGATAATAGATCGATGTATTGAAAGCGGCATCACTGACCTTAATACCTTGTTCGTCAATGACTTAGACAAAGGCCCGTACATGTCTAATGCGATGAGACTGGATCCAACTTCCAATAGTCTTGAAGCATTGGTTGAAATATATAGGATGATGCGTCCTGGTGAGCCACCGACTAAAGATTCGGCGGAAAATTTGTTTCAGAACTTGTTTTTTACCGATGAAAGATATGATTTGTCTACGGTTGGGCGGATGAAGTTTAATCGTCGATTAGGGCGTCAAGAAATAACAGGTCCCGGTACTTTAACTAAAGATGACATCATTGATGTACTCAAAGAATTAATTGATATTCGTAACGGCAACGGTAATGTTGACGATATCGACCATTTAGGCAATAGACGCGTACGCTCGGTTGGAGAAATGATTGAGAACCAATTCCGTGTAGGTTTGGTTCGGGTTGAACGAGCGGTTAAGGAGCGATTAACACTTGCCGATTCAGAAGGATTGATGCCGCAGGAAATTATCAATGCAAAACCGGTTTCTGCAGCGGTAAAAGAGTTTTTCGGTTCCAGTCAGTTGTCGCAGTTTATGGATCAAAATAACCCATTATCCCAGGTAACTCATAAACGCCGGGTATCGGCTTTGGGGCCTGGTGGTTTGGCACGAGAACGCGCTGGATTTGAGGTTCGTGACGTGCATGCAACGCATTATGGTCGTGTGTGTCCTATTGAGACACCTGAAGGACCAAACATTGGCTTGATAAATTCATTATCGGTATATGCGCGCACCAACAATTATGGCTTTTTGGAAACACCTTATAGAAAGGTAGTCGATGGCAAAGTAACCGATCATGTTGATTATCTGTCAGCTATTGAAGAAGGTGAATTTGTCATTGCTCAGGCCAGTGTTGCTGTGGATGCAAGTGGAAAGCTGGTTGATGGCTTGGTGTCATGTCGGCATAAAGATGAATTTACCTTGGCTATGTCTGACACTGTGCAGTATATGGATGTGTCATCTAAGCAGATTGTATCGGTAGCGGCGTCCATTATCCCTTTTCTGGAGCATGATGATGCGAACCGGGCATTGATGGGGTCAAACATGCAGCGTCAGGCTGTTCCTACGCTAAGGGCTGAAAAGCCATTGGTGGGTACAGGCATGGAAAGAACAGTTGCTAAAGATTCAGGCGTTACCGTGGTTGCCGCGCGTGGCGGTAAAATTGAAGCAGTTGATGCGGCTAGAATCGTGGTGCGTGTAAATGATACGGAGACCGAAACCGGTACGCCGGGGGTTGATATTTACAACCTTATTAAATATACACGGTCAAATCAGAATACCTGTATTAACCAAAAACCACTGGTAAGGCCAGGCGATATTGTTAATGCCGGCGACATTATGGCCGACGGCCCGTCTACGGATATGGGTGAGTTAGCGTTAGGGCAAAACATGTTGGTTGCGTTTATGCCTTGGAATGGATACAACTTTGAGGATTCGATTCTGGTTTCAGAGCGCGTTGTTAAAGAGGACCGTTTCACTACGATTCATATCGAAGAGAAAACTTGCGTAGCGCGTGATACCAAGCATAGCCCGGAAGAAATTACCGCAGATATTCCTAACGTCAGCGAAGAAGCGTTATCCAAACTCGATGAATCGGGCATAGTTTATGTTGGCGCTGAAGTTAAAGGCGGCGACATTTTGGTGGGTAAGGTAACGCCAAAAGGTGAAACCCAGTTAACACCAGAAGAAAAATTATTACGTGCGATTTTCGGTGAGAAAGCGGCCGATGTTAAAGATACCTCGTTACGTGTACCTGGAAGTATCGAAGGTACGGTTATTGATGTTCAGGTATTTACCCGTGATGGCGTAAAGAAGGATAAGCGGGCGCTGGACATTGAACAGGAAGAAATCAAGCGTTACCGAAAAGACCTCGATGATCAGCTGAAAATTCTTGAAGAAGATATATTTGCGCGTGTTGCCAGACTTTTGGATGGCAAAGTTGCTCAAGCGGGTCCAGGGCAGTTAAAAGCGGGAACCGAAATAAGCCAATCATATCTTAATGGCTTGAAGCATTCAGAGTGGCTGAAAATCCGCATGAAGGATGAAGAGATTAATCTTCAGCTGGAAACCGTAGTGGGGCAGATAGAGCAGCAAAGAAAAGACTTTGATGAGAAATTTGAAGTCAAGCGCAAAAAAATCACTATGGGTGATGATTTGGCGCCTGGTGTTTTGAAAATGGTCAAGGTTTATCTAGCGGTTAAAAGACGCATACAGCCTGGAGATAAGATGGCCGGACGTCATGGAAATAAAGGTGTTATTTCTATGATCAGACCAATTGAAGATATGCCTTATACGGCTGATGGAAATCCGGTTGATATAGTCCTGAACCCATTAGGCGTACCCTCGAGAATGAACGTCGGGCAGGTGCTTGAAACGCATTTGGGTTGGGCAGCAAAAGGTCTGGGCATCAAGATAGGTAAAATGCTGGAAGCTCAATATGATCAAGAAAAAGCCAAAGTTACTGCTATCCGGGATTATTTGGATAAGATTTATAACAGCAGTGGGCGTAAAGAAGATTTAGATTCATTTACCGATCAAGAAATCCTGGAAATGGCGACTAATCTTGTCGGTGGCGTACCTATGGCGACTCCTGTATTTGACGGCGCAAGTGAAGACGAAATTCGCACTATGTTGAAGTTGGCAGATTTGCCTGAGCATGGGCAGGTTACGCTTTATGATGGCTTGACCGGTGAACCGTTTGAGCGTGAAGTCACGGTTGGCTATATGTATATGCTGAAGTTGAATCACTTAGTTGATGACAAGATGCATGCACGATCAACAGGACCTTATAGCTTGGTTACGCAGCAGCCGTTAGGTGGTAAAGCGCAGTTCGGCGGTCAGCGTTTCGGGGAAATGGAGGTCTGGGCACTTGAAGCTTATGGTGCGGCATATACCCTGCAGGAAATGTTGACAGTTAAATCTGATGACGTGACCGGTAGAACGCGTATGTATAAAAACATTGTCGATGGCGATCATAAAATGGAAGCCGGTATGCCGGAATCATTTAATGTTTTAATTAAAGAAATCCGCTCATTGGCTGTCAATATAGAATTGCAGCGGGATTAGGTGTGTAGGTCGGGTCGCCTAAAGCGCCTACTGTTGGTAGCATAGTCTAATCCGACAAACCAATGCCGTACCCGTTGGGTTGCGATGCAGAAATAAAGCGTCTCAGCAATTGCTCTGCTTTCTGGATTTATGCAGTCGCAACCTAACCTACAGCCTGTTCTGGTATACGCCAGAAAGCATTTAAAGAGGACAAGTTCTTGAAAGATTTAATGAATTTCCTAAAACGCCAAGGTCGTGCCGATGATTTTGACGGAATCAGCATTGGTCTGGCATCACCGGATATGATTCGTTCCTGGTCATATGGCGAAGTAAAAAAACCGGAAACGATTAATTATCGGACCTTTAAGCCTGAGCGTGATGGTTTATTTTGCGCTAAGATTTTTGGCCCGGTCAGTGATTATGAGTGCCTTTGCGGTAAATATAAAAGATTGAAGCATCGCGGCGTTATTTGCGAAAAATGTGGCGTTGAAGTTACGTTGTCCAAGGTTCGTCGTGAAAGAATGGGGCATATTGATTTAGCCAGTCCCGTTGCACATATTTGGTTTTTAAAATCACTGCCTTCCAGAATAGCGTTGTTATTGGATATGACGCTACGCGAAATCGAGCGCGTGTTATATTTTGAATCATTCGTGGTTTTAGATCCCGGCATGACACCTTTAGATAAGGGTCAGTTGCTTACCGATGATGATTATTTAGATGCAGTTGAATTGCATGGAGATGATTTTGTCGCAAAAATGGGTGCAGAAGCAATCTATGATTTGCTTAAATCGATTGACTTGAAAGAACAGGTTGAAATTCTTCGTGAAGAAATAAATTCTACCAATTCAGAAACCAAGATCAAGAAGTACTCAAAACGCCTAAAAGTTATGGATGCGTTATTGAGTTCAAAAAATCGCCCTGAATGGATGATTCTGAAAGTGTTGCCCGTATTGCCTCCTGAGTTACGCCCGCTGGTACCTCTGGATGGTGGTCGATTTGCAACCTCTGATTTGAATGATCTTTATCGTCGCGTTATCAACAGAAACAACCGTCTAAACCGCTTGCTGGACTTGAATGCGCCGGACATTATCGTTCGAAACGAAAAGCGCATGTTGCAGGAATCTGTTGATGCGTTGCTCGATAACGGTCGACGTGGTCGTGCGATTACCGGAACCAACAGAAGGCCGCTTAAATCATTAGCGGATATGATTAAAGGTAAGCAAGGTCGATTCAGACAAAACCTCTTGGGCAAGCGTGTTGATTATTCGGGCCGTTCGGTCATTGTTGTAGGGCCTACGTTGAGATTGCATCAATGCGGACTTCCGAAAAAAATGGCATTGGAGTTGTTCAAGCCGTTTATATTTAGCAAGTTGCAATTTCGCGGTCTAGCCACAACCATTAAAGCTGCGAAAAAAATGGTTGAAAGGGAAGGGGCTGAAGTCTGGGATATTCTTGAAGAAGTTATCCGTGAGCATCCTATTTTGTTAAACCGTGCGCCTACCTTGCATAGACTTGGTATTCAGGCGTTTGAACCTACGTTGATTGAAGGCAAAGCGATCCAGTTGCATCCGTTGGTCTGTAGTGCATTTAACGCCGACTTTGACGGCGATCAGATGGCTGTACACATTCCGTTATCAATTGAAGCTCAAATTGAAGCTAGAACGTTAATGATGGCGACGAATAACATCTTGTCTCCAGCAAATGGTGAGCCTGTCATTAACCCGTCTCAAGACGTGGTTCTGGGGCTTTATTATATTAGCCGTGAAAAAATTAATGCAAAAGGTGATGGTAGTATATTCGTCAGTGTCGGTGAAATTCATAAGGCACTGCTAACTAAAACAGTTGAACTGCAATCTAAAATTCAAGTACGCATCACGGAAAAAGTGGTAAATGAAAATGGCGAAACTGAAGATAAAACTCATCGCGTAGAAACTACCGTGGGCCGTGCGTTAATCTGGGAAGTCGTTCCAGATCGCATGCCTTACGAGATGGTTAACTGTGATATGACCAAAAAGAATATATCGCGGTTAATTAACTACAGTTATCGTTACTTAGGTAACAAAGATACGGTGATACTTGCCGATCAGTTGATGTATTTGGGTTTTAGGTATGCAACGATCTCAGGGATTTCATTTGGTATCGAAGATATGGTAATACCGGCTAAAAAAGTCGATATTATTAAAGCTTCTGATGCCGAAGTTAACGAGATTCAAAGCCAATATGCTTCCGGCTTAGTAACTGACGGCGAACGATATAACAAGGTTGTTGATATCTGGTCGCATGCTAACGATCAGATAGCTAAGGTCATGATGGATGGGCTGGGTGAAGAGTCGGTTGTTAATGCTGAAGGTAAGACGGTAAAACAAAAGTCATTTAACTCTATCTTTATGATGGCTGAGTCAGGGGCAAGGGGTTCTGCGGCTCAGATTCGTCAGTTAGCTGGGATGCGTGGCCTGATGGCCAAGCCTGACGGTTCTATTATTGAAACGCCGATCACCGCTAATTTCAGGGAAGGCTTGGACGTATTGCAGTACTTTATTTCTACTCATGGTGCCCGTAAAGGTCTGGCAGATACGGCATTAAAAACTGCAAACTCAGGGTACCTGACACGTAGATTAGTTGATGTGGCGCAGGATCTGGTTATTAACGGTGATGATTGCGGTACGACTAATGGTCTGATCATGACCCCAATTATTGAAGGTGGTGACGTTGTTGAGCCATTGTCAGAGCGCGTATTAGGCCGAGTTGCTGTCAATGACATCATGGATCCGGCTGGAGATGTGGTTGTGGTCCCCAGCGGTACGTTATTGGATGAGCACTGGGTGGCTGTTCTTGATGAGCATAGTATTGATCAGGTTTTGGTTCGTTCAATCATTACCTGTGAAAACAGGCATGGTGTTTGTGCAGCTTGTTATGGGCGTGATTTGGGTCGCGGTCATCTGGTGAATATTGGTGAGGCGGTAGGTGTTATTGCGGCGCAGTCAATCGGTGAGCCAGGTACGCAGTTGACTATGCGGACCTTCCATATCGGTGGGGCGGCATCCAGATCTGCTGCAATCAGTAATGTTCAGGTTAAGTCTGCGGGAACTGTACGCCTTAATAATCTGAAATCGGTCATGAATCGTGAGGGAAACCTGGTTGCGGTCTCAAGATCGGGTGAGGTCGGCGTGGTTGATGATTACGGCCGGGAAAAAGAGCGTTATAAAATTCCTTATGGGGCGGTGCTTTCCGTACAGGAAGGTTCTCGAATCAATGCCGGTGATATAATTGTCGCTTGGGATCCTCATACGCATCCGGTAATAACTGAAGTAGATGGTGTGGTTGAGTTGGTTGATTTTGTCGACGGTGTCACCGTACAAAAACAATCTGATGAAGTTACCGGCTTGAGTTCATTGGTCGTCACTGATCCAAAGCAGCGGGGAAGTGCGGGTAAGGAATTACGGCCAATGGTGAAGCTATTTGATGGTGATGGGCATTCAATTTATTTGCCGGGTACTGAAATACCTGCGCAATATTTCTTGCCAGCCGGTGCGATTGCCGGGATCAAAGACGGCGGAGAAGTTAAGGTCGGTGATGTTTTGGCGAGGATTCCTCAGGAGTCTAGTAAGACGAGGGATATTACCGGTGGTTTGCCGCGGGTTGCTGATTTATTTGAAGCGCGAAAAACGAAAGATCCTGCGATCCTTGCTGAGACCAGTGGAACTATTGCTTTTGGGAAAGAAACCAAAGGCAAGCAGCGGGTCATAATTACCGACCCTGCAGGTGAGCAAATTGAAACCCTGATACCCAAATGGCGTCATATTACGGTCTTTGAGGGTGAGTATGTTGAAAAGGGTGAAACGATTGCAGAAGGTGAGTTGACTCCACACGATATTCTCAGGTTAAGAGGAATTGAGGAGCTAGCGAACTATCTGGTTAAGGAAATCCAGGATGTATATCGTTTGCAGGGTGTTAAGATCAATGATAAACACATTGAGGCTATCATTCGTCAAATGCTCAGAAAAGTTGAGATTACTGCGTCAGGTGATACAGGGTTTCTGAAGGGTGATCAAGTTGAGCGTGCCGCAATGCGAGAAGAAAATGACAAGATGGAGGCTGAGGGAAAGATTCCGGCAAGTTATAATTCTGTGTTGTTAGGGATTACTAAGGCATCATTGGCGACGGAGTCATTTATTTCTGCGGCGTCATTCCAGGAAACAACCCGTGTATTGACTGATGCAGCGGTGCGTGGATTAAGTGATGGCTTACAAGGATTAAAAGAGAATGTTATTGTTGGTCGTTTAATCCCAGCAGGAACTGGCTTGGCTTTTCATGAGGGCAGAAAAAACAGATTTGCTCAGCATGATTTGGTTGAGAGTGAGTCGCCTCTGGCGGTGGACGCTGGGGATGTGGAAGAAGCCCTTAAGCAGGCTTTGAATATTTAGGAAATCGTTTTTAAATATGGACTTGACCTACTAGGTATTAGCAAGTATTATGTTCTGCTCAAATGAGCAGACATGCTTAGGTCGGGTCGAATCGTAATTAACCGTTTGTATTTATTAAGTACGGCGGTTATTTTATTGTCTGGCAGTTAAATTGTACATCGGAGTAAACAAAGTTATGGCCACGATCAACCAATTGGTTCGTAAGCCTCGTGCTAAAAAGATAGAAAAAAGCAATGTTCCTGCATTAGAGGCTTGTCCTCAGCGTAGGGGGGTATGTACTCGTGTTTATACGACAACGCCTAAAAAACCAAACTCTGCGCTTCGTAAGGTGGCTAGGGTTAGGTTAACTAATGGGGCTGAGGTAAGTAGCTATATTGGTGGTGAAGGGCATAATCTTCAGGAGCATTCCGTGGTTCTAATAAGGGGTGGTCGTGTTAAGGATTTGCCCGGTGTGAGATATCACGTTGTACGTGGTAGCTTGGATGCTTCAGGCGTGACTAACAGAAAATGTGGTCGCTCTAAATATGGAACAAAAAGGCCTAAAGGCTAAACGTTGGTTGGTGAGATAAATGTCTAGAAGAAGAGTCGCTACAAAAAGAGAAATTATTCCTGATCCGAGATTTGGCAGTATTATGCTGACTAAATTTATGAATATGATTATGGAAAGTGGTAAAAAATCTATTGCTGAAGGGATTGTCTATGGTGCTTTAGATGTAATTGAAAGCAAGGGGCATAGTGAGCCATTAGAAGTTTTATCTAAGGCTTTGGAAAATGTTCAGCCTAGGGTTGAGGTTAAATCTCGTCGTGTTGGCGGTGCAACATATCAGGTTCCAGTTGAAGTTCGTCCTTCAAGGCGTATGGCTTTGGCAATGCGGTGGTTGATTGATGCTTCACGAAAAAGAAATGAAAGAAATATGCCAGCAAAGTTAGCTGGCGAATTAATGGATGCTTTTGAAAGTAGAGGGTCTGCCGCTAAAAAGCGTGAAGATACTCATAGAATGGCAGAAGCGAATAAAGCTTTCTCTCATTATCGTTGGTAATCAGCGAATTACATTGAAGGCTGTATAGTTGTGGCTCGTAAAACTCCAATTGGATTTTATCGAAATATCGGTATCATGGCGCACATTGATGCGGGTAAAACCACAACAACAGAGCGTGTACTTTACTATACAGGTGTGTCTCACAAGATAGGTGAGGTGCATGATGGTGCTGCAACCATGGATTGGATGGAGCAGGAACAGGAGCGAGGTATTACCATTACTTCTGCTGCAACTACCTGTTTTTGGAGTGGAATGGAAGGTCAGTTTCCTTTGCACCGTATAAATATTATAGATACGCCAGGACATGTAGATTTCACAATTGAAGTCGAGCGTTCATTGCGAGTTTTAGATGGTGCGTGCGCGATATTTTGTGCTGTTGGTGGGGTTGAGCCTCAATCTGAAACAGTTTGGCGTCAGGCCGACAAGTATAGCGTTCCTCGATTGGTTTTTGTGAATAAAATGGATCGATGCGGCGCAGATTTTTTTCGTGTCATTGATCAAATTAAGTCGAGATTGGGCAGTAAAGCAGTTCCAATGCAGTTGCCGATTGGAGTTGAAGATAGTTTTGAAGGGGTTGTTGATCTTGTTAAGATGAAAGCTATATATTGGGATGAGGCCAATATGGGAATGACCTTTAAGGAAAAAGATGTTCCTGCAAGTATGCTAGGCCTCTGCCAGAAATGGAGAGAATATATGGTTGAGGCTTCTGCAGAGGCAAACGAAGATTTATTGAATAAATATCTTGAAGAAGGGTGTTTATCAGACGATGATATTAAGCTTGGAATTCGCTTGCGGACTATAGCTAATCAAATTGTTCCTGCATTTTGTGGTTCAGCCTTTAAGAATAAGGGTGTTCAAGCGATGCTGGATGCGGTAATAGAATATCTGCCTGCTCCAACTGATGTTGGTGCTGTAAAAGGTCATCTTGAGGATGATTCTGAGGTGGAGATGCGCGCTGCTAGTGACTGCGCACCTTTTTCGGCTTTGGCATTTAAGATTGCTACGGATCCTTTTGTGGGTACCTTAACTTTTTTTCGGGTTTATTCTGGCGTTCTGAATTCTGGGGATAGCATTTATAATCCAATAAAAAAGAAAAAAGAGCGTGTTGGGCGGATAGTGCAGATGCACGCAAATAGCCGAGAAGAAGTAAGAGAGGTTTTTGCTGGAGATATAGCCGCTGCAATTGGGTTCAAGGATGTAACTACAGGGGATACGCTTTGTGATCTTAATAATATCATAGTTCTTGAGCGCATGGAGTTCCCGGACCCAGTAATTTCGGTTGCGGTGGAGCCGAAAACAAAAGCAGATCAAGAGAAAATGGGGGTTGCGTTGGGCAAGTTGGCTCAAGAAGATCCTTCTTTTAGAGTGCATACCGATGAAGAGTCGGGTCAAATAATTATCTCGGGAATGGGTGAATTGCACTTAGAGATCATTGTCGATCGCATGAAGAGGGAATTTAATGTTGAGGCAAATGTTGGTGCTCCTCAGGTTGCATACCGAGAAACAATTCGAAAGGCAGTTGAGCAGGAAGGTAAGTTTATTCGGCAATCTGGAGGGCGGGGGCAGTATGGGCATGTTTGGTTGCGCATTGAGCCGCAAGAAATTGGCGTCGGTTATGAGTTTGTAAATGAAATTGTTGGTGGTGTTGTTCCAAAAGAATTTATACCAGCTGTAGATAAAGGTATCCAAGAGCAGTTGAAGAGTGGTATTCTAGCTGGCTATCCTGTACTGGATGTTAAGGTGTCTTTATTTGATGGTTCGTATCACGATGTGGATTCGAACGAAATAGCTTTCAAAATAGCCGGGTCCATGTGTTTCAGGGAGGGGGCTAGGAAGGCAGATCCTGTTTTACTTGAGCCGATAATGAAAGTTGAAATTACCACACCTGAAGAATATATGGGTGATGTTGTAGGTGATATCAATAGGCGGCGTGGGATAATTCAGGGTATGGAGGATACTCCGTCAGGGAAAACACTTAACTGCGAAGTACCGTTAGCTGAAATGTTTGGTTATGCAACTGATTTGCGATCGGCAACACAGGGGCGGGCAACATACAGTATGCAGTTTGAAAAATATAATGAAGCGCCTGCAAATATTGCGGAAGCGATTATTAAAAAATCTTCATAAAATTGAATATAATTAAAGGTATTAACTCATGGCCAAAGAAAAATTCTCGCGTAGTAAGCCCCACGTAAACGTCGGCACAATCGGACATGTCGATCATGGTAAAACCACCTTAACTGCTGCTTTAACAAAAGTAATGGCTGAGCTCCAGGGTGGAGAAGTTAAGGCCTTTGATCAGATTGATAATGCACCTGAAGAGCGTGCG
>JAURYJ010000063.1 GCA_030653985.1 Methylobacter sp.
CGGGAAGTTGTGGTGGTGCGCCGATTGCAATCATTCGGCAATACATTGAACAACAAAGAACGCCAAAATAGATTGTTTCGCTAACTGGGCCGCTGCAATCCCCGCCCTGAACGGCGGGGTTTTGCGCTACTCATGGATAAAATGCCGAGCCCATTAAGTATTGATCTGTTCGGTAGCGGCTTGCTTAGTATCCGGCTTGAATTCTGATGATAGGTTTTTTCGGGTAGCGAGCAGACAGCCAAACAAAGAATATCTTTGTTCAAATAACAAAAAATAGTTACTATCAACCTAATGTTAACTTTGTAGCGGAAAAAAATATGCCGTATAGATGCTTTAAAACCAGTAAACCAAAATCCACCATTACCATACTTCCTGATTTGGGCATGTCTGAGGAAGACTTTGTGGCCGATTTCAAACGTTATTATAGTCACCGTCTGGGACGTGATGAAAACTGTAGGTCGCCGCATTATGCTTATGAAGCGTTGTCAATGGCTATCAGTGACCGACTCATAGAGCGCTGGAAAAGAACTTACAATACTTATAAAGATACGGATTGTAAGCGGGCCTATTACCTGTCGATGGAATTTTTAATGGGCCGTACCTTAAGTAATGCGATGCTAAATCTGGGTATTACCGAGGCAGTGGAACAGGCCATGTATGATTTGGGCCTAGAGATTGAAGAGTTGGCTGAAAGCGAGCCGGATGCCGGTTTAGGCAATGGCGGTTTGGGTCGTTTGGCCGCCTGTTTTATCGATAGTTGTGCAACCTTGAAGTTACCGGTGACTGGCTACGGTTTGCGATATGAATACGGGATGTTTTCGCAGGATATAGTGAATGGCGAACAGATCGAAAAACCGGATCATTGGCTGCGTAACGGTAATGTCTGGGAAATTGAACGTCCCGAATATACTTTCAGGATTAAATTTGGCGGGCGTACCGAGACCCATATTGATGAGTTCGGCAATAAGCGAACCAGTTGGGTCGATACGCAAGATATTCACGCAGTTCCTTACGATACGCCGATTCCTGGCTACCAGAACGGTACGGTAAACACCTTGCGTTTATGGAAAGCCACGGCAACTGAAGAATTCAATTTGCAGGAATTTAATGCCGGTGATTACGCAGAATCGGTCGCGGCAAAAAATACTGCCGAAAATATAACGATGGTGCTGTACCCGAATGACGCCAACGAAAACGGTAAGGCATTACGCTTGCGCCAGCAATATCTGCTGGCTTCTGCCAGTTTGCAGGATGTGATTGCTACCTGGGTGGGTCGTCACGGGAGTCATTTTTCCGAGTTTGCGGCGAAAAATACTTTTCAATTAAACGACACGCATCCGAGCATAGCGGTTGCTGAATTAATGCGCCTACTGTTGGATGGCCATGGTTTAACCTGGAATGATGCCTGGGCTATTACCCGTAAAACTATGGCCTATACCAATCACACCTTATTGCCTGAGGCGCTTGAAAGGTGGTCGGTTAACCTGTTCAAGCAGATGTTGCCGAGGCTGATGGAGATCATCTTCGATATTAACGCTCATTTTATGGCCGAAGTCTCGGCGCATTGGCCGGGTGATGTCGAGCGTTTAGCGCGTATGTCTATTATTGAAGAAGGCGGCGAGCAACACGTCAGAATGGCCTATCTGGCTATCGTCGGCAGCTATTCGGTTAATGGCGTTGCCGCGTTGCATTCGAAATTATTGCAACAAGGTTTGTTCCGGGATTTTTATGAATTTTGGCCGGAAAAATTCAATAATAAAACCAATGGTGTGACTCCGCGTCGTTGGCTGGCAGCCTGCAATCCCGAATTAGCCGAGCTGATTACGACGACCATAGGCGATGGCTGGCTGACCGAGTTATCGTTATTAAAGAAGCTTGAACCTTTTGCCGAAGACAAGGAATTTCGCAAGCGCTGGCGTGAAATCAAGCAAAGTGCAAAGCAAAAATTGATTGATTTCAAGAAGCTTGAGCATGATGTCGATTTTAATGTGGACGCTATTTTTGATGTGCAGGTTAAGCGCGTTCATGAATATAAACGGCAATTGTTGAATGTGTTGCATGTGATTCATCTGTATGACCGTATTAAGCGGGGTGATACGTCGAACTGGACGGACCGTTGCGTATTGATAGGCGGCAAAGCTGCGCCGGGCTATTATATGGCGAAAAAGATCATCAAGCTGATCAATAATGTTTCGACTGTCGTTAATGCCGATCCTGATGTGGGCAAAAGATTAAAGTTGGTTTTCCTGCCTAATTACCGGGTTTCCGCGATGGAAAAAATCTGTCCGGGCGCCGATCTTTCCGAGCAAATTTCAACGGCCGGCAAGGAAGCGTCGGGTACCGGTAATATGAAGTTTATGATGAACGGCGCGTTGACTATTGGCACCCTGGATGGTGCCAATATTGAAATTCTCGAAGAAGTCGGGGACGATAATTTTTTCCTGTTCGGCTTGACCGAAGAGCAGGTTGAAGCCATGAGTCAGCACTATGATCCGGTTGCGATCATCAATCAGGATGAGGATTTGCAAAGAGTCATTAAACTGCTTGAATGCGGGCATTTTAATCAATTCGAACCGGGGCTTTTCGACGATATATTGGCGTCGATAAAAAATCCGCATGACCCCTGGATGACGGCAGCGGATTTCCGCAGTTTCATCGATGCACAAAAACGGGTAGAGGTGGCTTATCAGGACCAGGAAAATTGGACCAAAATGAGCATTGTAAACTGCGCCAATAGCGGTAAATTTTCTACTGATAGAACCATTACTGAATACAACGATGAGATCTGGAAGCTGAAGCCGGTCAATATCGATAACCCGTTTTAAGCATGTTTCATATTGTTTTGTTTGAGCCGGAAATTCCCGCTAACACCGGGAATATTATCCGGCTTTGCGCAAATACCGGCGTGCAGTTGCATTTGATCAAGCCCTTGGGTTTTGAGTTGGACGACAAAAAATTGCGCAGGGCAGGTCTGGATTACCATGAATGGGTGGCGGTTAAAGAGCACGATTCATTGGCTGAATTTGTCGATAGTGTTAAGCCGGGGCGGATTTTTGCACTGACGACCAAAGGGTCGCAACTATACAGTGAGGTCAGTTTTCAAGCGGAGGATGCTTTGTTGTTTGGTCCAGAAACGCGCGGCTTGCCTGCTGATGTGTTGGCAGATTTGGGTGTCGAACGCTGTTTATATTTGCCGATGCAGGCAGAAAGCCGGAGTTTGAATTTGTCCAATACCGTTTCTATTGTGCTGTACGAGGCTTGGCGGCAGTTGGGTTTTGCGGGGGCGGCGATAAAATAATGATTGTGGCGGCGACTAAAGTCGCCGCCACAATCATGCCTTAACCTAATGGCTGTGACCCTTCGCCTGTATACAATTGTGTCGTCGGTGTTGCTACGACTCGGCTTTTTGTTCGCGGGCCAATAAATTTTGCACAGCCGCCAGCGGGGCTAAGCCTTCATATAAAACCTTGTAGGTTTGTTCGGTAATAGGCATCTCTACACCGTATTTTTTAGCGAGTAAATAGGTTTCTTTTGCGGCTGAAATGCCTTCTATTTCCTGGCCGATTTCCTGTACAGCGGCTAGGGTGTTTTTGCCTTGTCCCAAAGCCAAACCAAAACGTCGGTTTCTGGATTGGTTGTCGGTACAGGTTAGGATCAGATCGCCTAGGCCTGCCAAACCCATAAAGGTTTCCTGTTTGCCCCCCAGTTTAACGCCCAGACGAATGATTTCGTTTAACCCACGGGTAATTAACGCCGCCCGGGTGTTGGCACCAAAGCCGAGACCGTCGGCAATACCGGCGGCTATTGCCATGACGTTTTTTACTGCACCGCCGACTTCTACGCCAATCAAATCTGAGTTGGTATAGGTTCGAAAGCGTTCACTATGAAGGATGTCGGCTAAATGGTTGGCAAAATCCGCTTGGGACGATGCAATAGTGATAGCTGTTGGTAGATCTGCCGCGACTTCTTTTGCAAAACTGGGGCCTGAAAGCAAGGCCGCCGGGGTTTGTGCAGAAAAAATGTCGGCGACGACTTCGTGTAGCAGACAGCCATCATCAGAATTAAAGCCTTTGGTTGCCCAAGCTATTTGTACGTCACTCGTTAAATGCGCCTTGAGTTTAAGCAAGGTATCTTTAAAGGCATTGCTAGGTACGGAAACCAGTATTAGGCTGGAAAAAGCGGCAACCTCAGCCAAGTCTGACGTGACGCTGAGGTTTTCAGGGAAAACCAAGCCGGGTAAGTAGCGTTGGTTTTGGCGATCTTGTGCAAGCAAGGCTATGTGTTCCGGATTGTGACCCCATAACAGCGTCCGGCAACCATTTCTAGCTGCCAGAATTGCCAGAGCCGTTCCCCATGAACCTGAACCCAGAACGGCTATTTTTTTATTCATCAAGCGAATTTTTCGACATGCTCAGGACAGTTTAATTGATAGCGTCAGAGCCGGGCGCTTGTTGCAATTGTTGTGAGTATAAGGCATCAAAGTTTACTGGGGCTAAAAGCATTTGCGGAAAGCCGCCTTTGGTGACGAGGTCGGAAATAGTTTCTCTTGCGTAGGGAAACAAAATATTGGGACAAAAACTGCCAACCATCGGCCCCATTTCTGCATCGGTAAAACCGCTTAAAGAAAAAATACCTGCCTGATTGACTTCAACAAGATAGGCTGTTGCGTCGCCATTTTTTACAGTGATGGTCACTGTGAGAGCAACTTCATACATTGAATTTTCTAAGGGCAAAACATGGGTGCCCAGATTAAAGTCGACCGTAGGTTCCCATTTTTCGGTAAAGACTTTGGGCGAGTGGGGGGTTTCAAAAGACATGTCTTTAGTATAAATTTTTTGGATAGAAAATTGTTTTTCTACTTCGTTGTTTTTTTCGCTCATGATGAATTTCTAAGGTTAGGGATTAATGAATGTGAGGGGTTACTCGGAACACGCCTTTAGCTTTTGTGCTTGCCCGTTGATTTGATGGGTAATTTGTAGTCCTTTTCCCAGGCTTGCATGCCGCCGGTAATAACGAAAACCTGCTCGAATCCTGCTTTAGTCAATATTTTTCCGGCTGAGGCAGAGCGCGTTCCGGTTTGGCAGGCAATAAGGACGGGTTTATTTTTGTGAATGTCCAATTTTGGCAGATGGGTGGATAAGTTACCCAGTGGGGTGTTGATCGAGTTTTCAATATGACCTTTAAGAAACTCTTCCGGTTCGCGTACGTCGATAACAAGGGTATCGGTGTCGTTCATTTTGGCAACAGCGAGTAATGGCGATACGGCACCAAATTTTTTGAATGCGGTATCGAATAATTCCTGGATGAGTAGATAAGTAACGACTGCCAAAGCGAGAGATAATATGTAGTGATTTAAAATGAATTCTAGATAACGGTCCATGGATAGATTTGTTAAGTTAAGTTAAGTGAATGGAGAAAAATAAATTAGTGGTTGGAGCAAAAAACATCCTGCATCATTTTAATCAGCAGCAGTATCCGGGCATCGTCAATAAAGTAATAAACACGGTTGGCCTTTTTTTTAGAGCCGAGAATGTTTTTTTTTCTGAGTATGGCCGGATGTTGGGAAATGTTGCTCTGGCTGGTACCTACCTGTTCGACAATTTGTTGTACGCAGATGGCATCATTGCCCAAAATACACAATATCTTTAATCGTAATGGGTGTGACATTGCTTTTAAGCAATGAGCCGCTATAGCTATATTGGCATCATCTGTGCTTGTGTACAGGTGTTTAATTTTCATTGGTTTGCTTAATGCTTCTAGTTTGTTGAATTTGATTAAAAACAACCCGTGAAGAATTATTTATACACAACTATACACAACGTGTATTAATATAATGCCTACTTGATTGGGCAGCTGGCATGTTGCCAAAATACAAAAAACCAGTGAATTTGGCAAAATAATACATCACTACGACCATTTTGGGTAATGAAGAATCAAATGGCGTACAAAGTGATTTATTTTGTATGTGAAGTGGTGATGCAGATTTTTTTTAGTATCGGGAGATAAAGATAAACATGTTTAAGCGGCCAAAACCGGTGGTATTACTGATCCTTGACGGGTTCGGTTACTCGTTGGACAAAGAAAATAATGCCATTGCAATGGCTAACACACCTTGTTGGGATCAGTTGCAGAAAGACTGCCCAATGACCCTACTCAGTTGTTCCGGTGCTGTCGTAGGATTGCCTAGCGGACAAATGGGTAATTCAGAAGTGGGACATGTTCATATAGGCACCGGGCGTTACGTTCCTCAGGACTTTTCTAAGGTCAATGACGCAATAATTGACAGTAGTTTTTATTCTAATTCGGTTCTTTGTCGAGCCGTGGATATTGCCAAAGAAAAAAATAAAGCCCTGCATATCATGGGATTGTTATCGCCTGGCGGTGTACATAGTCATGAAGAACAGATTGCAGCGATGGTCGAGTTAGCCGCCAAACGGGGTCTCGATAAAATTTATTTGCATGCTTTTCTGGACGGGCGGGATGTCCCGCCCAAAAGCGCAATGGCATCTCTTGAATTACTGCAGGCAAAATTTGCGGTGCTGGGTGTTGGCCGTATCGCCTCAATTGTTGGACGTTTCTATGCAATGGACAGGGATAATCGTTGGGACCGGGTCAAGCTGGCTTATGACTTGATTGCAAAAGGTGAGGCTGAGTTTAGTGCGGATTCTGCCCTACAAGGTTTGGCAGCAGCTTATGACCGAGGTGAAACGGATGAATTCGTTTTGCCGACCGCTATTTTGGATGCCGAACATCGGGCAGTCGCTCTTGATCCCGAAGACTCGGTAGTGTTTATGAATTTCCGTGCGGATCGTGCCCGCGAGATTTCCGTGGCATTAACGGCAACAACATTCGATGCATTCGATAGAAACCGTGCGCCTCACACAGGTTATTATTGTACGTTAACGGAATATCAGCAGGATTTTGATTATGACGTAGCTTATCCGCCCACTGACATAAAAAATTGTCTAGGCGAGTATTTGTCCTCGTTAGGCATGACCCAATTGCGGTTGGCGGAAACTGAAAAATTTGCCCATGTCACGTTTTTTCTTAATGGCGGTATAGATGCTGCTTTTCCAGGAGAAGACCGGATATTGGTGCCGTCACCCCAGGTCAGAACTTATGATTTGCAGCCGGAAATGAATGCGGCAGAGGTTACGGATAATTTGGTCAATGCCATCACTGGCGGTAAATATGATGTCATTATCTGTAACTATGCTAATTGCGACATGGTCGGGCATACCGGCATAATTGATGCAGCAATTTTAGCTGTGGAAGCGGTCGACGCTTCATTACAACGCGTAGTTGATGCTTTAAAATCGGTGGACGGGCAAATGTTGATAACTGCCGATCATGGTAATATCGAGCAAATGGTGGATAAAAATAGCGGGCAGCCGTACACGGCTCATACGATAAATCCAGTACCTTTGGTTTATGTCGGTGGTGATCAGTCACTAGACTCGGGCGGTAGTTTGTCGGATTTAGCGCCAACAATTCTGGCAATGCTAGGGCTTGAGCAACCTGTTGAAATGACGGGTCGGTCACTTATCAAGATTACTTAATCTGTGGATGAGAAAGAGATTAATTTGTTGTTTTTTATTGAGTGCATTTGTCCGTGAGGGCAATGCAGAAGTCTCGAGAACAAACGAGGAACTCAATCAAGTTCAGTCGGGTATTGAAGCGGCGAGTGAAAATAGGCAGCGTATTCAATTGCAAAAGAATGCGTTAAACACGCAGTTGGGCGAGGTTGAAACGCTTTATGGAAGGACAGCCGCTTTATTAAGGACATTGCAACAACAGGTTGAACAAAAGCGCCAGAATTTGAATAAAATTCAGCAAGAAATGCATGATTCTAAAATTGAAGTCGTTAGGCAAAATAAAGAATTGGCGGGGCAAATAAAAGCGGCCTATGCAATGGGGAAAAAGGAAAAGTTGAAGCTGTTGCTTAATCAGCAAGATCCTGCATTATCCAGTCGAATGTTGGTGTATTACGATTATCTTAATAAGGCTCGTCTGACAAAACTGGCTGTCATTTCGGAGTCTATGCAGCATCTGGAAAGGTTGAATAAGCAACAACAGCTTGAAACTGAACTTTTAGAGAAAGATCTCGAGCGTAAAAAAACAGAGCAGATAGCCATAGACCGAGTTAGGCAACGAAGGTCTGGGTTATTAATGCAATTAAAAAAAGATTTTTCTTCAAATGAGCAACAAATCATTCACTTGAAAGAAAGTGAGAATAAGCTGAAAAATCTGGTATCTTCATTACAGAGATCGACCAGCGATCTTGCTGTTGAGATTGAGCAAACAAAAAAAGCGCATCAGGCTGTTGAGGTTTCGTCCGAACCTGCCAAAATTTTGCCGAATTCCGGGGATAACTTTTCTAAACTTAAGGGCGATTTTTCTGCGCTTAAGGGGCAACTGCCTTGGCCCGTCAAGGGACGATTGACTAATAAGTTTGGTAGTATTCGAGCAGAGAGCACGCAGACAGTCTGGGATGGAGTATTAATTGATGCCGGTGAGGGAACCGATATCCGGGCCATTACCAGGGGAAAAGTGGTGTTTTCTGATTGGCTGCGCGGTTATGGTTTGTTGATTATTATGGATCACGGTAACGGCTTCATGACGCTTTATGCGTTTAATCAGAGTTTATATCGACAGGTTGGTGAATGGGTGGATGTTGGCGAGGTCATTGCTTCTGTTGGACAAAGTGGTGGTCGTAGCCATTCTGGGTTATATTTTGGAATACGCAGCAAAGGTAAGCCCGTTGATCCGCTTGAGTGGTGCCGAAAGTAATCGGGGATCAAGTTAGTTAGCAGTGTATGAGCCTATTTTTGGAAATCAAGCGTTTGGAGTTATAAGGTACATGTTAAAAAAGAAAAATATTTTCATTTTGTCCTTAGGGATTATGTTGGGTGTTTTTATGGGCATCTGCGCTAGCGTCTTTGCGGAGCAGGAGCCTGTTGGGCCTGTACCGGATACAGAGGTCCTGCCTTATGAGGAATTGCGTGCTTTCACAGAAATTTTTGGTCGAATTAAACGGGATTATGTTGAACCCATTTCGGATAAAAAATTATTGGAAGATGCTATTCGCGGTATGTTAAGCGGACTCGATCCCCATTCTGCTTACTTGGTTGCCGATGAATATGAGCAATTAAAAGAAGGCACCACAGGACGATTCGGCGGTTTAGGTATCGAAGTTACCATGGAAAATGGCCTTGTTAAGGTGGTTTCCCCTATTGATGATACCCCGGCGCAGAGAGCAGGCATTAAAACTGGAGATTTGATTGTCAGGCTTGATGATCAGCCGGTAAAAGGCATGGCTTTGGGTGATGCTGTCAAGCTTATGCGTGGTGAGCCAGGTAGTAAGATTTTACTCACGGTGATTCGTGAGGGGGAAGGCGCTCCGTTAAAAATCACTATAACTCGGGACATCATAAAAGTTAAAAGTGTAAAAAGTCGAATGCTCGAAAAAGGTTATGGCTATGTACGTATTAGTAGCTTTCAATCTGGAACAGGTGAAAACCTTAAGGAAGCTCTAGCTTCACTGAAAAAGGAAAATACGGGCAATCTAAAAGGCTTGGTGCTGGATTTAAGAAATAATCCAGGCGGAGTATTGAATGCGGCAGTTGAGGTTAGTGACGCCTTCATAAAGAGCGGTCTCATTGTTTACACCGAGGGCCGTATTGAAAATTCGGAAATGCGCTTTAATGCCGCTCCGGGTGATCTTATAGACGGTGCGCCGATGGTCGTGTTGATTAATGCCGGATCTGCATCCGCCTCGGAGATTGTAGCCGGAGCTCTGCAGGATCAAAAGCGTGCAGTCATCATGGGCGAGAAATCATTCGGTAAAGGTTCGGTACAGACTATATTACCAACTAGCAATGGTTCGGCAGTTAAATTGACTACGGCCAGATACTATACGCCTTCAGGGCGATCTATCCAGGCCGAAGGTATTGAACCGGATATCACTTTGGCTCGAGTTAAGTTGGAGGCAATGGAAAAATCCGAGTTCAAGCCGGTCAAGGAAGCTGATTTGTCGCATCATTTACAAAATGGTAAGGATAAGGAGGCGCTGGATGAAAAGCTGGATAGTGACAAAGACAGCCTAGAAGCAGACTATCCTTTATATCAGGCGCTGACCTTGCTAAAAGGTATCAGTATTATGAGCAAATAAGTTTTAGCTGATAGCGCTAATCAGAACCCGGATTTTGGCAGATAACTTTGTTTGCTGGAGTCCGGGTTTTTTATGCTTTGAATTTGTAACAGCTATATCACGATTCAACGTCATAAAGACCTTGAATTACAATAAGATAAGAGGGTTATGTGTTATGTGTTATGTGGTGTGTGGTTATCGATTATGTGTCATAAAGAGTATGTCATAGTATGAATTTTGGAAGAAGTATTAGAGTTTATTTGGCTGATGGAACGCCGTCAGGAATTAGACACGTAGAGATTGCCAATTGGTCTGGTCAAGCAATAGCGTGTCCCAGAAGCAGGTTTGCAGAGCTGTCTAAATGGGAAGAAGCGAAAAGACCTGGCATTTATTTTCTATTTGAAAAGCAAAATGCCGATTCAGGAAATAGAGTCTATATTGGCGAGTCTGAAAATGTAATCAAGCGTTTAAGTGACCATGACCGCAATAAAGATTTTTGGACTGAGGTGGTGATTTTCACAAGTAAAGATGAAAATTTAACAAAATCTCACATAAAGTATCTGGAATCTCGCCTTGTTTCTATTGGTATTGAAACCGAGAAATATCAACTTGAAAATTCAAATACGCCAACAGAATCAAACCTTCCTAGAGCAGATAAAGATGCTATGGAAGAGTTCATTCACAACCTTAAAATAATAATTGGCACGCTGGGCCATAAATTCCTTGAGCCTCTTAAAGCTGTTTCAGTCGAAAAGGTAACGAACACAAAATCTACGGTCGGAATCCCATTAAGTTTTGCGTTAAAAGAATTGAAGGCTTTTGGCCAAATGACGGATGATGGGTTTCTTTTACTGGCGGGTTCAGATGTATCATCATTAACCAGTCCAAGTATGCCTGGAAACTCAAAGTCAATTCGAAATTCATGGGTTTCTGCTGGTTTATTAAAGCTTGAGGGTAAAAACTACAAGCTTATAAAAGACACTCTTATTAGTTCTTCTTCATACGCGGCTGTAATTGTTGCAGGGACAAGTCGTAGCGGTCCTCAAAGTTGGCAAGATAGTACAGGCAGAACTCTTAAGGTAATTGAAGATCAAATACTAAATGAAGTCATCAATGAGAGCTAAGCTCGATTAAATTAGTTGATTATCGATGTGTCAGTTTTGGTTTGTTTGTCCAAAGCGTAGTTTTGGTTTGTTTGTCCAAAGCGTAGTTTTGCGCTCAAATAGACGCGCCGTGGACATCGTTAAAATAAGGTGTTTGTTTTTGGCTGGAATAGAGGGTGGAACAAGGCGCATGAAAGTGACGCGCCTTGTTCCATTGCTTGCGTATTAACAGATCGATTTCTGATAATTGACGCTAAAGTCATTCAAAGTAGATAGCGCGGCAGGCAGATCTTCGGTTTTCTCAAGGCTAAACGCATTAATGCCAACCCGTGATAAATAAAATACCTGATCCGGCATGAAATGGCCGGTTGCCCTGATTTCGCCTTGATAATTGTAGCGGCCTCTAAGCAGCCAGGCATGAGAAAAAATGCGGCCATCGGCAAAGGCGGGAAAATCCAGCTCGATCAACGGGATGTCTTTTAAATCGGCAGCGATGTCTTCAACCGAATCGGCCGGGCCGATTCTGACACCTATCTTACTAGTAGATTTAAGCAATTGTTGTTTGTCTTTTTTCCAGCGGGCTAGTGAAACGCTGATGTCACCGTCTTTTAATTCAGCATCATCGGCAACATAACTCCAACTGTCGTCAATAATCTGTTTGTCTTTAATTATCTGCATAGACTTGCTCTTTGAATGGGGTGATTCCAACGCGTTTTACCATATTTAGAAAGGACTCGTCATCCAGACGTTGCTTGATATAAACATCCAGAATAGTAGTAATTGCTTGAGTGATTTGGTCTTTGGCAACCGCAGGTCCAAGGCGTTCGCCGATAGCGGCCTCGTTTTCCGAGGAGCCGCCCAGGGTCAGTTGATACCATTCAGCGCCTTTCTTATCAACGCCCAGTATCCCGATATGTCCTACGCTTTGGTGCGCGCAGCCGTTCATGCAGCCGGACATGTTGATTTTTATCTCGCCGATATCGTGAATGTAGTCCAGATCGTCAAGCGCTTCATTGATTTCTTTGGCTATGCCGATAGATCCTGCATTGGCAAGCGAGCAAAAATCGAGGCCGGGGCAGCAAATCATATCGGTTGCGGTGCCGATATTGGCGGTGGCCAATTTCAGTGTATCGAGCTGTTGCCACAGCGGGAATAGATCGGCCTGTTTGACATCGGCAAGAACCAGATTTTGTCGGTGCGTACTTCTGATTTCGCCAAAGCTGTAAAGGTCTGCCAAGTCTGCGACAGCATCAAGTTGCGTATCGGTCATGTCGCCCGGAGGTGAGTCCGGCGCTTTTAGCGAGAGGAATACCGCGCGGTAGCCGGGTATTTTGTGATCGGCAGTATTGTATTTAACCCAGGTGGCAAACGTTTGGTTTTCGAGTTGATGTTGTGTAAAGCGGCTGCCCTGTGCGGCATCTGTCTCGTAGGCAGGTGGAGCAAATTGAGCTTTTACGGTGGTTATATAATCGGAGTCTAGCTCTAGGTTATCCCGAATTAGCTGCCATTCTTTTTCAACTAACTCGGAGAATTTCTCCAGGCCGGATTCTTTGACCAGTATTTTAATACGCGCTTTGTATTTATTATCACGGCGGCCGAATAGGTTGTAAATCCGCAGTATGGCTTCCAGATAAGACAATAGATGTTTCTTTTCCAGATAGGGCTTGATGACTTGGCCTATGACTGGGGTGCGTCCCAAACCGCCACCGACGAGCACTCTAAAGCCGGTCTCTCCGGCATCATTGTTAACCAGATGCAGGCCGATATCATGAAATTGGGTGGCTGCCCGATCAAGCTTGGCGCCGCTGACGGCAATCTTGAATTTGCGCGGCAAGTAGGCGAACTCAGGATGCAGGGTAGTCCATTGGCGGATAATTTCGCAATAAGGACGAGGATCTTCAATCTCATCAATACAAACACCGGCCAAATGATCCGATGAGGTATTCCTAAGACAATTGCCGCTAGTTTGAATAGCATGCATTTGAACACTGGCCAATTCTTCAAGAATATCGGGAATTTTTTCCAGTTGAGGCCAGTTAAACTGGACGTTTTGCCGGGTGGTAAAATGACAGTAGTTTTTATCGTAGGTACGGGCAATATGGGCCAGTTTACGAAGCTGTCTGGCGTTAAGCAGGCCATAAGGGCCGGCAATTCTCAACATCGGGGCGTGAGTTTGAATATAGACGCCATTCATTAAGCGCAATGCGCGGAATTGGTCGTCTGAGATGTCGCCTTTTAAAAAGCTTTTCGTTTGTCTTCTAAATTGGGCTACTCGTTGATCAACGAGTGTCTGGTCGGTGTCGTTATACTGATACATAAATGAGCGCTTAAAGTCTGTCCAGGCGAGTAATTACGGTTAATAATCATATACCGTAGGTCTTGACATCCTCCCCCACCTGAAGGAAGGGGATTCCTGAGGTAACTTCAGGAGCAGGCATATATCGCTATTACCTACTGGTTTCTGCTGCTGGCGACATTGTTGCATCGCTCACTTCACAGACTAGCCCCGTCAGCCCGACGGTTATTTTACTTTTTAAGCGCTTATTCAAGACCTCACACGGGTTGCTTGGTTATCGCTAAAAGTGAATTTGAAGTCTTTTTTAAAACTAAGTTGCCGTTATGGAGTGAGCCGATAGCGTCCTCTGGTAGCAACAGATTCATTTTAACACTATGGAAAGATTTAATACTATGAGAAATACGAAGCTGTGCCGCTTACATCCCGCCCTGAACGGCGGGGTTTTACGCTACTCGTGGATAAAATGACAAAGGTTATTGTATGGTGCTAATATTGGCGGCTGAATTTTTGGTGTCTGGGTTATTTTTTTTGAATAAAAGCAAGGGGGTTATTTTGGTTCGGTCATTGTTTGTCTTATTGTCTCTATTGTTGTTGCCTGAAATGGCGATGGCAGGCGGTTTTGAAAGTCTCGGTTTGACGGGAACGGAACGAGGTATTTATACGGTTCTGATCTTTATTATTGCCTATGGCTTCGTTATGGCAGAAGAATTTACTCATCTGAGTAAATCTAAGCCAGTTATTTTGGCAGCCGGTATTATTTGGGCAAATGCTGCAGTATTGGCAGCTCAGGCGGGTGTTTCCGTCGAAGATATGCATGAGGCTTTCGAATACAATTTGAAAGAATATGCGGAGTTAATGTTATTCCTGCTGGTTGCGATGACTTATATTAATTCAATGGCTGAACGTAACGTGTTTGAGGCTTTGCGTTCTTGGTTAGTAAGGAAGCAGCTGGGTTATAGAAAGCTGTTTTTGATTACAGGTGTGATTACTTTCTTCTTGTCTGCAGTGGCGGATAACTTGACGGCGGCCTTATTAGTGGGCGCAGTAGTCATGGCCGTGGGCGCGGAGAATCCAAAGTTTATCAGTATCGGATTGGTTAATTTGGTGGTTGCAGCTAATGCGGGTGGGGCGTTCTGTCCATTTGGCGATATTACCACTCTAATGGTGTGGCAAGCTGAGTATGCCGAGTTCTTTGATTTCTTTAAGCTGTTTATTCCATCAGTTGTGAATTACGCGATACCTGCAGGGATAATGTATTTTGCAGTACCTGATGAGCACCCTAAAGTCTCTAATGAAGCTGCGGTGCAGTTAAAGCCAGGCGCAATTCAAGTTTGTATATTGTTCTTGTTGACTATTGTTACAGCGGTAAGCTTTAAACAAGCCCTGCATCTGCCACCATTTATGGGTATGATGGTCGGTCTTTCTGTGCTGATGCTTTACGGCTATCGTTTAAAGACGGTTTTTCGCGTTGAAGGTGATGACCATTTCGATATTTTCGACAAAGTACGTCATGCCGAATGGGACACTTTGTTGTTTTTCTTTGGTGTGGTATTTGCGGTCGGTGGTTTAGGTTATATCGGCTATCTTGAGCTGCTGTCTGGTGCGATGTATGATGGTTTAGGTGCGACAACAGCGAATATCTTAGTGGGTGTAATCTCTGCGGTTGTTGATAACATTCCTGTTATGTTTGCCGTACTGAATATGAATCTGGACATGGATTTATATCAGTGGTTATTAGTGACGTTAACAGCGGGTGTTGGTGGTTCAATGCTGTCGGTGGGCTCGGCTGCAGGTGTGGCATTAATGGGGCAGTCTGACCATAAATATACATTTTTCAGCCATTTAAAATGGACGCCTGCAATTGCCGCTGGTTACGCTGCCAGTATTCTTACCCACTATCTGGTTAATGGTTGATAATTTGAACATGCACCGCACTTTCTGTGCGGTGTTCTCAGTTGCAGCACTGTTCCGGTTGCGACTCATTCTTTCTCGTTCTTGGGATCGTGCCTTCGGCATAATCCACAGGGGCGTGGTGAGTTCACATATCACAGTATCGCCAAAAGCAGACGCTTTAATGATATGTCTATGCGTTTGACAGGCAAGGTTAATGGCTAACGATAAAAGATGGCGGTCAGCCTTTTCCATATATGCTCAGCCGCGAGTGCGGAGCATGATCTTTCTTGGTTTCTCCGCTGGACTTCCTTTCTTATTGGTTTTTTCGACATTGTCAGCCTGGTTAAGGGATGAGGGCGTGGAAAGATCGGTTATAGGCTTTTTTAGCTGGGTTGGCGTTACCTATTCAATAAAGGTTTTCTGGGCTCCCGTTATTGACAGGTTGCCGCTGCCATTGCTAACTAAATGGATGGGCAAAAGGCGTAGCTGGATGTTGCTTGCGCAGCTGGGGATTGTTGTCGGCCTGATGGGTATGGGAAGTTCGGATTCACATACTCAATTACAACAGATTGCCCTATTATCTGTCTGGGTGGCATTTTGTTCGGCTACCCAAGATATTGTTATCGATGCTTATCGAATTGAATCGGTAAATCCTGAGTATCAAGGCGCTATGGCGGCGACCTACGTGCTGGGGTATCGGATTGCTTTACTGATGGCGGGTGCGGGTGCTTTTTATATCGCGGATTATTCCAGTTGGAAAGCGGCTTATTTTGTGATGGCATCGGCTATGGTTGTAGGGCTGATAGCGACGCTTTGTCTTAAAGAGCCGGAGCATAAGCCTGTTGATGTGATGAGCTTGCACGAGAATGCAGCTGTTAAGGGGCAAAATATTTGGCAGCGATTTTTGACCGGCTTTATGGGCGCAGTATTGAGCCCGTTTGTGGAGTTTTTTAATCGTAATGGTAAAGTTGGCTTATTGATTTTGATGCTTATTGCCGTTTATAAAATGAGCGACATCACCATGGGAGTTATGGCGAATCCGTTTTACCTTGATTTGGGTTTTAGTAAAAAAGATATTGCCGATATTAGCAAGGTCTTTGGTTTTTTTATGACTATTGTTGGTGCGGCAGTCGGTGGAGTGCTGGTGGTGAGGTACGGCATCATGCGTCCTCTGCTGCTTGGTGCGATAATGGTGGCGGGTACCAATCTACTATTTGCCGTTTTGGCAGTCAGTGAACCCAGTCTTGTATTGCTGTCCGGCGTTATCAGCGCAGATAATTTAAGTGGCGGTATTGCGACATCAGTATTCATTGCCTATCTGTCCAGTTTAACCAGTACTGCGTACACCGCAACGCAATATGCGCTATTCAGTTCGTTGATGACTTTGCCTGCTCAGTTATTGGGGGGGTTTTCGGGGGTGGTTGTAGATGGTTACGGCTACACTGTTTTTTTTATTTATGCGTCAACAGTTGGATTGCCGGCAATAGTGCTGGTGCTTTTATTGATGCGCTATCAAGGTCGAGTTAAAGCAAATAGTTATCATCCGGGATAAGCGGAGCGTAATCGGAAAATCGCTCATCTTTGTAGATGGATACTGTTGTTATTTTATCACTAAATAGCGTAAAACCGTGCCGTTCAGGGCGAAGATGTAAGCGGCCCAGTTCGCGAGTAATTCACTACTACCTGTATTTGTTTGGCAAAATAAGCGCCTTATTGGTAAGATTTCTTTAGCAGTAAAGACCTTGTATCACGATCAGCGATAACTAAGCGACCAGAGTAAAGTCTTGAATGTCAGAGTAAAACAACCGGCGGATAGGCGGGGCTAGTCTGTGAAGTGAACGGTGCAGTCGTGCAGTCAGCAGCAGAACCCGTGAGCAGTAGCGATACCTACTCACTCCTAAGCAATCCCTCTGCTTTATTTGGGGAGTGATGTCAAATTTAAAGTAATAATGCGCACAAATATAAATTGAGTTGCGAACTTTTAATGAAATACGTATTATACGGGGTTCTTTAATAAAGTATGTAGCCCGTTTCGGGTAATGTGAAAGTGATATGAAACCAGAAATTCATCCAGAATATAAGCAAATTACTGTGACTTGTGGTTGCGGTAATAAATTTGAGACAGGTTCTGTATTGGGTAAGGATTTGCAGGTTGAGGTTTGTTCTGCATGCCATCCTTTTTATACAGGAAAACAGCGTGTTGTTGATACGGCGGGTCGTGTTGATAAATTTCGTAAAAGATACGGAAAATAAATTTTTGTGGGTTTTTGCTTGGATAGTTGATCCCGGCATAGCCACAAGAACGTTAGTTAAGCGTAAAAAATATAGAGAATAAAATGGGGCTGCGTGAGTAAGTAAAAAATGCGATAAGCGTTTTTATTTTGCACAGCACCCATAAAACAAAAAGCCAGTACAACATGTTGTACTGGCTATTTGTTTTATGGGTGCTTGCTTGACGATGCTGTCTAAATCGTTAGGCAGCTAAGGTCGCTTCGCTATGTTTTCCTAGATAGAATCCAGGCCAGACAATCCTTCAATGGACCAGTTGGCAAAATCAAGAGTGCCTTCGTCGTTGTCGCCGTTTTTATAGTTAATGCGGCAGGCATATTTTTTAGTGATTGTGCTTGCAGTGGTACTAGTGATATCAATCTCGGCGTTAATAACATATTGGTAGTTCCCTAAGCTCCATGCATTAAGAGGCTTGTCGGCAAAACTTACCGATACATCGGATCCAAGCTTAGACTTGATATAATTATTACAATGCATAAAAGCTATCTCTGATAGCGGAGTGGATATGGGTAATTGGCTTCCTTGATCTTTACTGTCAACAAGGAATAAATCGGATTGAATTACCTTGTAAACGAAAGGCATGATGACTTTATGTTGAAATAAAATTAGAGCTACTAAGCTGACGATAAAAATTAAGATGGAGTATTTCTTCATGGGATGTAAGTTAGCTAAGTTGGATTAATTAGTATTAATTTTAACAGGAATCAGTGCCTTAAGTGTATAGGAATTTAGCAGGTAAAGCTTGGGTTCAAGGAAATGTATTGAGTGCTAGTTTTTGACTTGACAAGGCTAATCGAACTGGTAGACTGACAGCTCACTAAATTGACTTGGTGTTGCTTGATACTTAGGTTTTTTAAGTACGGGTGAGAAAATGGAGTTGTAACTATAGCCCTTAGCCATAACCAGCTAGGGATTTTATAATTTTAGGAGGTAGAAATGGCAGCTACAACTGAATCAGTGAGAGCTGATGCTGCGGAAGCACCGCTTTTAAATAAAAGAAATATGTTCCTTGGAGCAACGCTGTATGTGGTGTTCTATGCTTGGGTTCGTTGGTATGAAGGAGTCTATGGCTGGTCAGCTGGTCTAGATTCATTTGCACCTGAATTCGAAACATATTGGATGAACTTTCTTTATATCGAGTTTGTTTTGGAAGTAATAACCGCAGGTCTTTTGTGGGGTTACTTGTGGAAAAGCCGTGATCGTAAAGTAATGTCAATCACACCAAGAGAAGAGTTAAGAAGACACATGACTCATTGGACTTGGTTGGTAATGTACGGCATCGCTATTTATTACGGCGCTAGCTACTTTACAGAGCAAGATGGAACATGGCATCAAACTATCGTTCGTGATACTGACTTTACACCAAGTCACATCATCGAATTCTACTTGAGCTATCCTATCTACATCATTACTGGTGGCGCTTGTTTCTTGTATGCAAAAACAAGACTTCCTACTTATCAGCAAGGTCTGCATCTTCAGTATATGGTTGCGGTACTTGGTCCTTTCATGATTCTGCCAAATGTTGGTCTGAATGAATGGGGTCATACTTTCTGGTTTATGGAAGAGTTGTTTGTTGCTCCTTTACATTATGGCTTCGTATTCTTCGGATGGGCAGCTTTAGGTGTAATGGGTGTTGTGAACACAGAAGTTGCAGCGATTGCTAAACTTCTGAAAAAAGACTTAGCTTAATATAAGTCTTTGGCTGTAATTACTATCTCCCTGCGGCTGTTTCGCTTTTTTTCAGGGCGAAACAGCTAAGGCTGAAGATAGTTTTTAATAAAAATAATTTAAATCCTTTAGGAGGTAAGCTAATGAGCGCATCTCAATCAGCTGTACGTTCACGCGCTGAAGCCGTAAAAGTTTCACGTACGTTCGACTGGCTAATTCTGTTTACATTGTTCTTCGTTGTACTTGGTGGTTATCACATTCACTACATGTTAACCGGTGGTGACTGGGATTTCTGGACTGACTGGAAAGATAGACGTCTATGGGTAACCGTAGCGCCAATCGTTTCAATTACTTTCCCTGCTGCTGTTCAATCTGTGTTGTGGTGGCGTTACCGTTTACCTTTCGGTGCGGTAATGTGTGTCTTAGGTCTGCTCTTAGGTGAGTGGGTTAACAGATATTTAAATTTCTGGGGTTGGACTTATTTCCCAGTAAACTTCTGCTTCCCTTCAAACCTGATGCCAGGTGCTATTGTACTTGACGCTGTGTTGATGCTGTCTGGTAGTATGACAGTAACAGCGGTAGTGGGCGGTATGGCTTGGGGTCTTTTATTCTACCCTGGCAACTGGCCAATCATTGCTCCATTACATGTTCCTGTTGAATATAATGGCATGATGATGACACTAGCTGATTTACAAGGTTACCATTATGTAAGAACGGGTACACCTGAGTACATCAGAATGGTCGAAAAAGGTACATTAAGAACTTTCGGTAAAGACGTTGCTCCAGTATCAGCGTTCTTCTCGGCTTTCGTGAGTATTTTGATTTACTTCTTGTGGCATTTCTTCGGTAAATGGTTCGGTGGTACTTCATTCACCCAGAGCGTTTAAGCGCTCGGTTGTAGGAAAACACACAAAAAGACTGATGTCACCAATGCAATTTATGCGATTGACATCGGATACTCTGAAAACTATAGATTCTCTATTATAGAGGAGGATATATGAAATTAATTAAAGACAAGGTTGCTAAATTATCCTTTGTCGCACTGCTGGTAACTGTTACAGCAGCGATGTTTTACACACCAACTGCATCTGCTCATGGTGAAAAGTCGCAAGCTGCATTTATGCGTATGCGTACAATTCACTGGTTTGACCTGAACTGGTCAAAAGATACTGTGCCTGTCAATGATACTATGACAATTTCTGGTAAATTCCACGTTTTCGCGGGATGGCCTGAAACTGTTGATAAACCAGAAGTGTCTTTCTTGAACATTGGTATTCCAGGACCTGTTTTTATTCGTCAAGGTTCATGGATCGGTGGTCAGTTAGTTCCTCGTTCTGTTTCTCTTGAACTGGGTGAAACTTATGAGTTTAAAGTATTGTTGAAAGCACGTCGTCCAGGCGATTGGCACATTCACACTATGATGAACGTTCAAGGTGGTGGTCCAATCATCGGTCCAGGTAAATGGGTAACTGTTACTGGTTCTATGGGATCATTCGTTAATCCAGTTACTACGTTGCTAGGCGATACTATCGACTTAGAAACATATAACCTGGGTAACGTTTACTTCTGGCATGCTTTCTGGTACGCATTAGGTTTGGCTTGGTTAGCATACTGGATTCGTAAACCTGTATTCGTTCCTCGTTTTCTTGCAATTGAAGCTGGTAAAGCAGACTCTTTGATCAGTGCTACTGATAGAAAAGTTGCTATGGGTTTTGCTGTTGCTACTATTGGCGTTATTGCTTTTGGTATGAGCAGCACAAATGCAGCCTATCCAGTAACAACTCCATTGCAAGCTGGTTTGATTCGTGGCATGAAAACTTTTGAAATGCCTGCGTCAACTGTTAGCGTTAAAGTTGAAGATGCAACTTACCGTGTGCCAGGTCGTGCCATGCAAATGACATTGACTATCACTAACAACGGTGATTCAGCAGTGCGTTTGGGTGAGTTCAATACTGCTGCTGTTCGTTTCTTAGATCCTGCTGTACATGAAGATGAAACAGGCTATCCAGATGACTTGTTGGCTGAAGAAGGTTTGACTGTTAGTGATAACAGCCCACTTGCTCCAGGTACTACAAGAACTGTGCAAGTTACTGCTTCTGACGCTGCTTGGGAAGTTTACCGTTTAGCTGACTTGATCTATGATCCAGACAGCCGTTTTGCTGGTTTGTTATTCTTCTTTGATGAAGCTGGCGACCGTCAAATGGTTACTGTAGACGCTCCATTAATTCCATCTTTCATTTAATGAAATAATTAGCTAATAATTTCGATTATCAGCTAAGGAATTGAAAAGACCCCCGCTACCTATTGGTAGCGGGGGTTTTTTTTTGATAAATTTAAAGCAGCAGGTCTGATTTCTGTTCAGCGACAATTACCCTGTCCGGTCGGCGACAACTATCTTGACCGGTTGACCGATATGTAGGACAAGGGTGGATTTCAATTTTATTTGGAGTCCCCCTTGCCTGGAAAACGTATCAATCAACATCAAGAGAGTTTAT
>JAURYJ010000071.1 GCA_030653985.1 Methylobacter sp.
TCGATAGGGATTGTAACGCGGCAGAAAACATCAAAGTCGCAGGGCTTGCGATTCTAGCCTTTGGAGAGAATGTAAGTGGCATTGGGTTAGTCCCTGTGTCCTGTTCTCGTTGAATTAGGAATCCCCTTCCTTTAGGTAGGGAGCAGTCAACATTAACCAGTCAACATATGAACTTACTTAACCTAGAGTAAGCAGGTTGATTATTAAACCACGAAGACACAAAAACCCCAGGTAAAATTGGTAACTATTCAGCTTTATTCCTTGCTTCAATTAGTTCTGAAGTCCCACTTTTAACCCCCAAAGTAAGTAAAATAAGGCTCACGTGGCAGCATAAAAAACCGCTGCCAACCTTATAATTATGAACAGTCACCAGCACTGTTTACTAGTGCTGGCGACAAAAGACTACGTGACAGAATTATCTGTCATCCGTATAATCAGACAAATTTGCCGCCCCTGCGACGGTTGATGCGAGCATCAAAACAGGTGCGGAACGAGGGTTATTAATATAAAAAATAACAACCCTTTTGTAATATTTTTTAGAGGTGACAATGAGTCAAAGTACGCTACCGACCAGACAGGGTTTATATGATCCACGCAATGAACATGATGCATGCGGCGTGGGTTTTATCGTTCATATAAAAGGTCAAAAAAGCCATGAAATCGTACGTCAGGGTTTGGAATTACTGACCAACCTGACCCACCGTGGCGCGGTCGGCGCAGATATCCATGCGGGCGATGGTGCTGGTATTTTACTCCAAATCCCCGACACTTTTTTCCGTGCAGAGTGCGCCAAACTAAGCATCTCCCTGCCGAAAGCCGGAGATTATGCCGTTGGCATGATATTTTTACCTAGCGACGCCGCCAATCGAGCCACTTGCGAGCAGCAGTTAACCGACATTATTGTTCGTGAAAATGCCGTAGTGTTAGGTTGGCGCGATGTACCTGTCGACAATCAAACCCTGGGTGAATCGGTAAAACTGGTTGAACCGTTTATACGGCAGATTTTTATCGGTCGCGGATCAGATTGCTCTAATCAAGACGCTTTCGAGCGCAAGTTGTTTGTCATTCGCAAGCAAGTTGAAAACACCGTGCGTGATTTAAAGCTAGATCATGGCCACGCTTTTTATATTCCGTCGTTATCGTCACGTACCATCGTCTACAAAGGCATGTTGCTGGCAGATCAAGTTGGAGCGTTTTATCCGGATTTGAACGACGAGCGCATAGACAGTGCACTGGCTTTGGTGCATCAACGTTTTTCCACCAACACCTTCCCAACCTGGGATTTAGCGCATCCTTTCCGGTTAATCGCCCATAACGGTGAAATCAACACCTTGCGCGGCAATGTTAACGGCATGGCGGCGCGGCGTCATTCCATCGCGTCCAAAGTATTGGGCGACGATATGCACAAACTGTGGCCGCTGATCGACGAACAGCAATCTGATTCGGCCTGTTTCGACAATGCACTGGAATTATTGCTGGCAGGCGGTTATTCACTCGCCCACGCGATGATGTTGCTGATCCCCGAAGCCTGGTCCGGTAACGTACTAATGGACGAAAAACTGCGTGCATTTTATGAATATAATGCCGCCTTAATGGAACCCTGGGACGGCCCTGCGGCCATCGCCTTTACCGATGGCCGTCAAATCGGCGCAACCCTGGATCGCAACGGCTTGCGTCCTGCGCGCTATCTGGTTACCGATGACGATTTCGTCATTATGGCATCAGAAATGGGCGTACTCGAAATTCCTCAGCACAAAATCATCAAAAAATGGCGCTTGCAACCGGGAAAAATGCTGTTAATCGACACCGAGCAAGGCCGGATTATCGATGATGCGGAATTAAAAGCCAATTTAGCCGCTTGCCACCCTTATGCCGACTGGCTAAGTAAAACACAAATTATGCTCGCTGATCTGCCTGCTGAAATTTCCGCAATGGCACCCGATGCGCATACCCTGCTGGATAGACAACAAGCTTTCGGTTACACCCGTGAAGATATTGAATTTATCCTCAAACCCATGGCAAAAACCGGACAGGAATCGATCAGCTCAATGGGTATCGATGCGGCACTGGCGGTATTATCGGAGCGTTCGCGCTTACTGTACGATTATTTCAAACAAGGTTTTGCCCAAGTCACCAACCCAGCCATAGACCCTATCCGCGAAGAATTGGTCATGTCTTTGGTTTCACTGATCGGCCCACGCCCCAATTTATTGGGCCTGGACGAAGGCGGAACCCACATGCGCCTGGAAGTGGAACAACCTATCTTGAGCAACCAGGATTTAGAAAAAATTCGCCGTATCGAAACGCGTACCGGCGGCGTATTCAAGACTAAAACCCTGACGTTTTGTTACCCTTCCGATTTGGGAGCAAACGGCATGGAAGCGGCACTGGATAACCTGTGTCTTGCGGCAAAACAGGCTGTTGAAGAAGGTAATAATATTCTGGCACTGTCCGACCGCGACCTGGATATTGCCCATATCGCGATACCTGCCCTGCTCGCGACTTCTGCCGTACATCACTACCTGACCCGCGAAGGTTTACGCACTAAAGTAGGCTTGGTTATTGAAACCGGCGAAGCACGCGAAGTTCATCATTTTGCGTTGTTAGCGGCTTACGGAGCGGAAGCAGTTAACCCTTATCTGGCGTTTGACACACTCTCCGGTTTATGTGAAAACATTCCAGACCTCACCGAGTATGAAGCACACAAACGCTATACCAAGGCGATCTCCAAAGGTCTGCTCAAAGTCATGTCCAAAATGGGTATTTCGACTTACCAGTCTTATTGCGGCGCGCAAATTTTTAATGCGATCGGTTTAGCAGAACCCTTTCTGGATCGCTATTTCACCGGAACAACCAGCACTATCGAAGGCGTCGATTTAGCAGAAATCAGCGAAGAAACCACTCGCCGCCATCAGACTGCTTTCGGCAATGCCCCGTTATATCGCGACGCACTGGATGTTGGCGGCGAATATGCTTACCGTGTACGTGGCGAAGCACATACCTGGACACCCGAAACCATCAGCACCTTGCAACACGCGACGCGCAGCAACAGCTACGAAAAATATGCTGAATTTGCTCGCCTGATTGATGAGCAAGGCGAATCCTTGCTGACCTTGCGCGGCTTAATGTCATTCAAGGAAGATGCGACCCCGGTGCCATTGGATGAAGTGGAATCGGCTGCGGACATCGTTAAACGTTTTGCAACGGGGGCTATGTCCTTCGGTTCAATTTCCTACGAAGCGCATACTAATCTGGCTATTGCGATGAACCGCATCGGCGGCAAATCTAATACCGGCGAAGGCGGAGAACTTCCTGAACGCTTCAAGCCGCTGCCTAACGGCGATTCGATGCGTTCGGCGATTAAACAGGTCGCATCCGGCCGTTTTGGCGTAACCACCGAATATCTGGTCAATGCCGACGACATTCAGATAAAAGTTAGCCAGGGCGCAAAACCCGGCGAAGGCGGACAACTGCCTGGCCATAAAGTCGACGCAGTTATCGCCAAAGTGCGTCATTCCACGCGAGGCGTAGGCTTAATATCGCCGCCGCCGCACCATGATATTTATTCGATTGAAGATTTGGCTCAGCTGATTCACGATTTAAAGAACGTTAATCCCGAAGCGCGAATCAGCGTTAAGCTGGTATCGGAAGTCGGCGTCGGCACCGTTGCTGCAGGTGTTTCCAAAGCCCATGCCGATCATGTCACCATTTCCGGTTTTGACGGCGGCACCGGCGCAAGCCCAATGACCTCAATCAAACACGCCGGTTTGCCGTGGGAAATCGGTCTTGCCGAAACCCATCAAACTTTGGTGCTCAACAAACTGCGCGGACGTATCGCCGTCCAAGTCGATGGCGGTTTGCGTACCGGGCGTGACGTCATCATCGGCGCATTATTAGGTGCGGATGAATTCGGCTTTGCCACTGCGCCATTGATCGTGTCGGGTTGCTTAATGATGCGCAAATGCCATCTGAATACCTGTCCGGTCGGTGTGGCGACGCAAGACCCTGAGCTGCGCAAACGTTTTACCGGACAACCGGAGCATGTGGTCAATTATTTCTTCATGGTCGCAGAAGATGTGCGCCAATGGATGGCAAAACTGGGTTTCCGCACCGTTAATGAAATGATTGGACGCTCGGACAAACTCGATATGCAGCGCTCACTGAATCATTGGAAAACGCAAGGCCTCGACTTTAGCCGGGTTTTCTATAAACCTGCAGTGGATCCTGGCACTATTCTTTATAACCACGAACGCCAGGATCACGGCTTGACTCAAGCGCTGGATCACAGTTTGATTGCGGCAGCCCAACCGGCGCTGGAAAATGGGCAACCGGTGGTTATCAACACGCCTATCCGCAACATTAACCGAACTTTCGGTGCCATGCTGTCTGGCGAAGTCGCCAAGCGTTATGGCCATAAAGGCTTGCCTGCCGACACCATATCAATTCATGTCAAAGGCACTGCAGGTCAAAGTTTTGGCGCATTTTTAGCGCAAGGCATCAGCATCGACCTTGAAGGCGATGGTAATGATTATGTAGGCAAAGGCATGAGTGGTGGACGTATCGCTATCTACCAACCCAAAGACTGCCCTATTACGCCAGCTGAAAACATTATCGTCGGCAACACCGTCTTGTATGGCGCGGTCAGTGGTGAGTGTTATTTCAGCGGTATTGCCGGTGAACGTTTTGCGGTGCGCAATTCAGGTGCCGTCGCTGTCGTCGAAGGCGTGGGCGATCATGGCTGCGAATACATGACCGGCGGCGTAGTCATCGTACTCGGACAAACCGGCCGTAATTTTGCAGCCGGCATGTCAGGCGGTGTGGCTTATGTACTGGATGAACAAGGCGACTTTGAAAAGCGTTGCAATATGGCGATGGTGGAACTCGAACCTATCCCCGTAGAAGATGACTCGCTGGAAGCTTTCGCACATCAAGGCGGCGATATGGAAACCCACGGACGTGTCCACCTTATGTCCGATATGACCCGTCATGATGCACAACGCTTAAAGCATTTAATTGAAAACCATAAGCGCTATACCAACAGCGCAAGAGCACTGCACATTTTGGATAACTGGCAGGATTATTTGCCACGTTTTGTTAAGGTCATGCCGGTCGATTACCGCGAAGCACTCAAACAAATTCAGGCTGAACAAGCTACTGCGTCCTGCTAAACACTCCTCGCCTACGTCCTGTAGGCGAGGCAGCTGCGGCCGCATAATCATTGCGACACTATTAAAGTAGAAGGTATTTAAAGATGGGTAAACCAACCGGGTTTATGGAACTAGAACGCACTGAACGGCACACTGCATTGCCGAGTGATCGTATCCAGCATTATCGCGAATTTACACTATCCCCCAGCGATACTGAATTGGCTGAGCAGGGTTCAAGATGCATGGATTGCGGCATTCCTTTTTGCCATCAAGGCTGCCCTGTCAATAACATTATCCCCGACTGGAATGACAGTGTTTATCAAGGAGATTGGCAACAGGCGTTGGAAACTTTACACAGCACCAATAATTTTCCCGAATTTACCGGACGTATCTGCCCTGCGCCCTGCGAGGCCGCTTGTACGCTCAATCTACAGGATCAGCCGGTAACCATTAAATCGATAGAATGCGCCATTATCGACAAAGGCTGGACAATGGGCTGGGTAAAACCGCAAATCCCGAAAAAGCACACCGGCAAGCGCGTAGCGGTAATTGGTTCGGGACCTTCGGGATTAGCCTGCGCTCAACAGCTGGCACGCGCCGGGCATGAAGTCGTGGTCTATGAAAAGAACGACCGTATCGGCGGTTTATTGCGCTATGGCATTCCCGATTTCAAGATGGAAAAAGTACATATCGATCGACGCATTGCGCAAATGCAGGCTGAGGGCGTCAGCTTTAGACCCAACAGCCACATTGGTACAGACATTTCCGCACAAAAAATACTCGCCGACTATGATGCCGTAGTTTTAGCGGTAGGCTCTGAACAGCCGCGTGACCTGGAAGTTGTAGGGCGCAATGATTATCAAGGCGTTTATTTTGCGATGGATTTTTTGCGCCAGCAAAACAAACGTAACGCAGGCGACACCATAGCCGAGGATATTGCCATTACCGCGACCGACAAGCATGTCGTCGTTATCGGTGGCGGCGATACCGGTTCCGATTGCATCGGCACCTCGATTCGTCAGGGTGCAGCCTCCGTGGTGCAACTAGAAATCATGCCACAACCGCCTGAAAAAGAAAATAAATCGCTGACCTGGCCGCTGTGGCCTAACAAGTTGCGCACCACGTCTTCACATAATGAAGGCATCAAAAAGCGTTACTGGAGTGTAAACACCAAAAGTGTTACCGGAAAAGAGGGGAAAATAACCCATCTGAACGCGGTAGAAGTGGAGTGGAAGCAAGAAAACGGTCAGTGGAAAATGAGCGAGAAGCCCGATAGCGCTTTCACCCTGGACGCGGACATTGTGCTGATAGCCACGGGTTTTGTTCACCCCGTACACGAAGGCTTATTGCAGGAACTTGGCGTTGAACTCGAGCGTAACAACATCAAAGCTACTGATAAACAGTACCGCACCTCAATCGATAAAGTATTCGCCGCAGGTGACGGCCGACGTGGACAATCGTTGGTAGTATGGGCGATACGTGAAGGCAGACAAGCCGCTAGAGCAGTCGACGAGTTCCTGATGGGGACATCGGAACTGCCGAGGTAATGATTTAGCTGTTAGCTGTTTTGTGGGATTGACTGTAGACACTCCCACAAAATAGTCCGCTTAAAGTGCTTTAGATTTTATTTTTGAACACCGTTTACACTGATAAACGGTGATTAGCTTTCCTTGTTTAACATCAAACTGCTGTTCATTTAAAACTTCCCATTGGTGAAAACCGCTACGGCATAAGGTATTGCCTTTATGCCGCTGTGACAGCTTAGGTCGTTTGAATTGAACTACCTCCCCCATGATTTCGCTCCAGGCCAAAGTTACGACTAAAACCCGCTTTAAACTCTAAAACCACCTATCTACCTGAGTTCAAAGCTGACTTTGAAGTTTAAACATCACAACCTGTGACGCACTAACGTACTAGCGCATTTTCCAAAAGCAGATGAACGAGTGTCGCCGAGGATAAGCCGTTGCAATTTTTAGATAACTACAAGAAATTTGTGTCTTCGTAACAACGCATCAACCTGCTCATTTCTTAGCAAGAGCATTCCACGCCGCAAGCCAAGCTTGCGACTGATAAAAATCTGCTTTCCTGTCAAGAAAACCTGTCAATACCAGTCGCAAGGTGTTATCAATAATACCGAAGAACTCGGCATAGCCTAACTGCGGACTAATATTACGTATCTCCCCTTCCTTAATGCCGACTTCAATGATATTGATGATTTTCTTGAAAGCTGCGGATTCATGTAACGGCTTTGCTTCGGGCAAAAATTCATTGACGTTCAAAACCAACAAAAACCGCGACACATCGGGTGCGTCATCGGTTAATTTGAACAACAAATCGACAATACTGCGTAATTGCTCGGATGATTTTTCGTTAGTGCGCCTTATGTCATCAATGGAGATGCTTAAACTGTCGAATATATTTGCATGCAACTGCACTGCAATCATTTGTTTGGTTTTAAAATGCTGATAGATTATGCCGGTGGTCTTTAGTCCAGCCGCCTCTTTAATATCAATTAACGATGTATTGAAATAACCTTTTTCGGTAAATAATTTCAAAGCCGCCAACAATATTTCATCCTGCACTTCAGGTTGAGTCTGAATATCTTCTATTTCCTGATCCATGTTCTTCTTTCACAGCTGATTCAATGCGCTGTATTGTGTGTTATTAAAAATCCAAGCAGTCTACAAGTTAGAGACCCAATTCTATTTTGCGGTCAATACCGCTAGTGCTGCCCTTAAGTAATTAATCATCGACCATAATGTCAATATCGCCGCAATATACAACAAGCCGTAGCCGCAATAATTTATGGGCAGACCCAGTAAATCTTCGCGATATAACAACATGCCAATGGCCAGCATTTGCGCCGTAGTTTTCCATTTTCCCAATTGGGAGACTTTAACCTGCGCCCGCTGTCCGATTTCTGCCATCCATTCTCTCAACGAAGCAATAGTAATTTCCCTGCCGATAATGATAGCGGCAGGAATAGCCAAATAAGGACTGGCTTGCTGCTGGACGATCAACACCAAAATCATGGCCACCATCAATTTATCTGCCACGGGATCTAAAAAAGCGCCAAACGGCGTCTCCAACTGCATTTTTCTAGCCAGATAGCCGTCCAGCCAATCAGTAATCCCGGCCGCTAAAAAAATCAGCATACAGGCAACATTGGAATATTCCCATGGCAAGTAAAAAACTACGGTTAATAAAGGAATTAACGCGATTCTTAACAGCGTAAGATTTGTAGGTAAGTTAAATTCAATCATCTTGATGATGAAATAGTTCGTATATCCGTTGTGCTAAAGAACGACTTATGCCGCTTACACTGCAAAGAGCATCCACGCTAGCTTGTGAAATACCTTGCAGCCCCCCAAATTGTTTCAATAAAATCTGTCGCCGTTTAGGCCCCAATCCTGGAATGGCTTCCATAGCCGATTGTTTTTTAGCCTTGCCTCGACGTTGCCTGTGTCCTGTTATTGCAAACCGGTGCGCTTCATCACGAATATGTTGAATTAACAACAGACCGCTAGCGCCAGGCTTTATATCTATCGGCTGAGCCTTATCCACCAGAATCAGCTTTTCCATGCCGGATTTTCGATCAGGCCCCTTAGAAACACCCACTATCATAACATTATTTATGTCTAATTCCGCCAGTGCCTTTTGCGCTTCATGAACCTGACCCTTGCCCCCGTCGATGAGCAATATATCCGGGGCCGTATGTTCTCCCTTTTTGAGCCGCTTAAAACGCCTGAATACCGCTTGATGTATGGCCGCATAATCATCGCCGCCGGTGATGCCTTCGATATTAAATCGGCGATACGCCGATTTTACCGGACCTTCCCGGTCAAAAACAACGCAGGACGCAACCGTCTGTTCGCCCTGAGTGTGACTAATATCAAAGCATTCCAGGCGTTTCGGTAGTTCCTTGCAGCCCAATTCTTCCTGCAAACTGAGAAATCGGGCATAAATCCCCTGTTTATCGGACAACTTGCTCAGCAATGAATTTTCGGCGTTGGTACAAGCCATTTGCAGCCATTTTAAGCGCTCACCCCTGACATGATGAGAAATAGCGACCGCATGTTTCGACTGTGTCGCCAACACCTCCATCAATAAATCGACTTCTTCCGGTTGATGACTGACAATCAATTCATCCGGCGCTTGTTTATCTAAGTAATATTGCGGAATAAACGCCTGAACAATAGCGGCCGGATCATATTCACCGGTTATCTTGGGGTAAAACACCTTGTTGCCCAGATGCTGCCCTTTACGGATAAAAAACACCTGCACACAAGCCACACCGGCTTTGGTCGCACAGGCAATAATATCAACATTGCCGCGTTCACCCTGTACAAACTGTTTTTCCAGCACCGAACGCAATTTTGCAATCTGATCCCTGAAACCAGCGGCCTGCTCATATTCCAGACTAGCAGCCGCCTGCTCCATCTTAACAATCAACCGGTCAATCAGCAGACCGCTATTACCATCCAGAAACAGCACCGTGCTGTCAACATCCTGCGCATAACTGGCTTTATCGATTAGACCGACGCACGGCGCAGTACAGCGGCCTATCTGGTGTTGTAAACAAGGCCGGGAACGATTGTTAAAAACAGAATCCTCGCATTGCCTGATCGGAAAAATCCGTTGCAGCAATTTCAGACTTTCCTTGATGGCGCCGATACCCGGATAAGGACCGAAATACCTACCCTTACGCTTTTTTGCACCGCGATGCAGCGTAATCTGAGGAAAATCCTGATCCGTAGACAGGAAAATATAGGGATAGGATCTATCGTCTCTTAAACAGATATTATAGCGGGGTTTATGGCGCTTGATTTGCTGGCATTCCAGCAACAATGCCTCGCCTTCGGTATGCGTTACCGTAACTTCAATGGCCGCAATCTTGGCGACCATCGTCTGTTGCTTGACCGAGGCCGTTTGCTTTTTAAAATAACTGGAAACCCGATTTTTAAGGTTTTTAGCTTTGCCGATATAAATAATCTCGCCCTGGTCATTCAGCATCTTGTAGATGCCGGGGCGCGTGGTCAGATTTTTTAAAAACGCTGTTACGTCAAACTGGTTTTCTGATGAATCGGGACTCACGCTTTATCCTGGTAACATAAAACATTGCAATGCTTTCATGATCTTACATTACGCTATATCCGCCAAATTGCCCTTGGTTTCCAGCCACACTTTCCGGTCTTGCGAACGTTTTTTAGCCAGCAACAAATCCAACTGACCGCTGGTGTCATCATTTTCCTCAACCGTTAACTGTACCAGTCTGCGGGTATCCGGATTCATCGTGGTTTCCCTCAGCTGACTGGGGTTCATCTCGCCCAGACCTTTAAAGCGCTGCACATTGATTTGGCCTTTGAGTTTTTCGGCGGCAATGCGATCCAGCACCCCTAGTCTTTCAGCTTCATCCAGCGCATAAAACACCCGCTTGCCGACATCGATACGATACAGCGGCGGCATCGCAACAAAGACGTGCCCTGCTACCACCAGCGCATTAAAATGCTGATAAAACAACGCGCAGATCAATGTCGCAATATGGTTGCCATCCGAGTCAGCATCAGCCAGGATGCACACCTTGCCGTAGCGTAAGTTCTGTAAATCGGAAGAACCCGGCTCTATCCCTAAGGCCACCGCAATATCATGGACTTCCTGCGACGCCATCACCTGAGCGGACTCCACTTCCCAGGTATTCAAAATCTTGCCACGCAACGGCATAATCGCCTGAAAATCCCGCTCCCTAGCCTGTTTGGCCGAACCGCCAGCAGAATCCCCTTCCACCAGGAACAATTCAGTTCGAGATAAGTCCTGCGCCGAACAGTCGGCCAATTTTCCCGGCAATGCAGGGCCTGAGGTGATTTTTTTGCGAATGATTTTTTTATTGGAGCGCAGCCGCTTTTGCGCGCTGGAAATGATGATTTCGGCGATTTTCTCGCCTTCGGCAGGATTCTGATTTAACCACAGACTGAAACCGTCTTTAGCCACGCCGGACACAAAAGCCACGCATTCGCGGGAGCTGAGTCGTTCCTTAGTTTGTCCTGAAAACTGGGGATCTTCCAATTTTACCGACAGCACAAAATGGCAGTTTTCCCAGACATCTTCCGGGGCGACTTTAACGCCGCGCGGCAGGATATTTCGGATGTCGCAAAACTCGCGCATCGCTTCGGTCAGACCTGCTCGCAAGCCATTGACGTGAGTTCCGCCTTGCGCAGTCGGCACCAAATTGACGTAACTTTCGGCCAGTACTTCCGCCGGATTTTCAATCGCCCAGACAATGCCCCATTCAACCGCTTCATGGTTAGCAGCCATGTTGCCCATAAAAGGCTGCTCTGGGCTATAGTCAATATCGCCGATGCGGTCGAGCAAATATTCCTTGAGGCCATCCTGATAACACCAGAAATACTCTTCATCGGTTTGATCGACTTTCAACGATATTTTTAAGCCAGGGCATAAAACCGCTTTGGCACGCAACACATGCTTCAGCTTTAAAACCGATATTTTATTGGAATCGAAATATTTTTCATTTGGCCAGAAGCGGATAGACGTTCCGGTATTATTTTTGCCGACTGTTCCAGTCTCCGCCAGCTCGGTTTGTTTTTCGCCGTCGGCATAGTCCATTCGATAAAGCTTGCCATTCCTTTTGACTTCTATTTCCAGCTTTGCCGACAATGCGTTAACCACCGAAACGCCCACCCCATGCAAGCCGCCGGAAAACTGGTAATTTTTATTAGAAAACTTGCCGCCCGCATGCAGCTGGGTCAAAATCACCTCGACACCGGGAATACCTTGTTCAGGGTGTATATCGACCGGCATGCCTCGGCCATTATCGCTAACCAGCACCGAGCCGTCTTTATACAAGACCACATCGATAGCCGTAGCATGGCCGGCCATTGCTTCATCAACGCTATTATCAACGACTTCCTGCACCAGATGGTTGGGCCGGGTCGTATCCGTGTACATGCCGGGGCGCTTTCTTACCGGCTCCAGTCCGCTTAAAACTTCAATGGCCGACGCGTTATATTCGTTACTCATACTTCCTAATCACTCACAATTTAATTTCATATATAATACGGAGGCGCAAGGTACAAGGTACAAGGCGAAAAAACCTTGCACCGTGTACCTTTAACCTTGCATTTTTACTATCGTATCATTAAAAATATTTTTATCTCATGCCGAAAAAGAAAACCACGACTTTATTTGAAGACTCTCTCGTCGAACTTGAACAGTTGGTTAACCAGCTTGAACAAGGCGAACTTTCGCTGGAAGACTCATTAAAGTCATTTGAACGCGGGGTTAACCTGACCCGAACCTGCCAAAAAGCCCTGCAAGAGGCCGAGCAGAAAGTTCAAATCCTAATTGAAAAAAACGGCACTCAAACCCTGGAGCCATTTACCGATGAGTAATGCGTTAAAAGACTATCTTGATTTTTGTCAAAACCGTGTAGAAAAAGCCTTAGACGCTCGTCTGCCCAGTGAAAACATACTGCCGCAAAAACTGCATCAGGCCATGCGTTACAGCGTATTAGATGGCGGTAAACGTATGCGTCCGATGCTGACCTATTGCACCGGAAAAACACTAGGCATAAGCCCTGAAGCATTGGACGGACCGGCTTGCGCTGTAGAGTTCATCCACGTTTATTCGTTGATTCATGACGATCTTCCGGCGATGGATGATGACGATCTCAGACGCGGCAAAGCCACCTGCCATGTGGCTTTTGACGAAGCCACCGCCATTTTAACCGGCGATGCGCTGCAAGCGTTGGCTTTTGAAATCCTGGCCAACGATCCCAGTATCAACGCAAGCGCTGAAGGCCGTTTGAAAATGATTACCGCGTTGACCAAAGCCAGCGGTTCCCAAGGCATGGTAGGTGGCCAAGCCATCGACCTGGAATCGGTAGGAACCCGCCTGACCCTGCCTGAACTGGAAAACATGCATATCCACAAAACCGGCGCGTTGATTCGCGCCAGCGTCAACATGGCTACGCTGGCGAAAGCCGATATCGATCTTGATGTCGCCAAAAAACTGGATAATTATGCAAAATGCCTCGGCTTATCATTCCAAGTTAAAGATGACATACTCGACGAAGAAAGCGATACCGCAACCTTGGGAAAAACTCAGGGCAAAGACCAGGATAACAACAAACCTACCTACCCTGCCCTTTTAGGACTGGCAGGAGCAAAACAAAAAGCCCAGGAACTGCATGAACAAGCACTGGACAATCTGAGTATTTTCGGCAGCGAAGCTGATTTATTGCGCGATTTATCGCTTTATATTATTCAGCGGGATCACTAGGAGGCTTATCCGAAAATCATAGAATGAGAAGAAATTTAGACCGATTGAAACAACACAAATCTGTCGAAGCAGATTTGTGTTTAAGTGCATAGCAGAAATCAAGAGCATCCTTACATCCCAGACCTAAAGGAAGGAATTTTACCGACGAAATGGATAAATTATTTCACGTCCAGGCAAATCTTAATAATAAGATTGTTCCCGTGAATTTTTGCTAATTTAGTGACGTTGTCAATTATTGATTGATCCACCATACAATTTCTAATATAAAGCTGCCCCCCAAAATAGATTCTATCCACTTTCATACCGACTCTCAGTTGTGGCAATGCAATTTCAACAATCGAAATGGGTTTTATATGTTTATTTTGGCTATTCATTATAAAACCTTTACGCCATCGTTCCGTAGCCACAGCGAGCAGTTTCGATTTAGCCAGTGCCTCTTTGAGCTCCTCAATAGTTGCGCCTTTGAGTACATTAGCAAAAATGTCGACAATATCAGGGTCATAACAACTTTCTTTCCGAATCATTAATTGACTGAGTGCCGCGTCAACGTACATGACCTTACCGGTCATTGAACCCTCAAGATACTCAATATAGTCACTGACCACACTGAGAATACGCGATCCTAATGGAATTTTTTGTTGTTCCAAGCCATCGGGAAAGCCTTGACCATTATAGTGTTCATATTGATGCCGAATTAAAGTAGTCGCCCCTGCAAACTGTGTCAAACCAAGCAATAAAGCTTCACTTTCAACTGAATGACCTAAATAGCGGTATTTGTCGACAACAGACATTGAATAGAAAGGTTTAGTCAGCAATCTATCCGGCAAAGTTATCTTACCGATTTGCATCAGCAATGCGGCATAAAAAATATCTTTCTTCTCTTCTGTGCTCATATCCAATGCACAGGAAATCAGTAAGGCTTTTTCAGCGATATATTTTGACCGGCCGCTTTTAATACCTGGATGCGTTTCAACAATACGTGAGAGTGCCCTGACGAAATCAATATCTTGTTTTTTTATACGTTCATCGGCATGCTCAAGAGATTGGATCGCAGTTTTAAACCGTTCAATATACTTCTCAACTTTGTTTTTCATTTGTTTATTTTGTTTGATGATTTGTTGATGACAACTCCTATCAGATTCACAATACCATGAACTCCGCAAGCTCCATCCAGGCTAAGCGCTACAGTTGTTTACAGTGTATTTGTGACCCCGGATCGCCGCGCAACGCACCTTGACCGCATTTCCACGTAGCACGTGGGAATGCGACAAACCGGATAGGAACACATTGTTGTTTTCAACACGGGAAAATGCAAGACCTGAAATCTTTTTACATTTTTTAAAGCGCGCAGTAATAAAGTTAAAACATATTTTCCGTGACATAAATTTCGGATCCGGAAATAGCGACCCCAATGCCTTGTTGGTCATATTTCGGCGACAGGATATTTTTTCGATGCGGCGGACTTTCCATCCAACCCTGCACGGTCGATTGCACAATTTCTTCCTGAGTTTTCCAAAGATATTCTTTTTTTACCATGACCCCGTTTTGTGTCGTCGTAACGACCTTATCGTAAAGATGATTCATAAATATATTTTCACCCGGGCCGATTGCCCAGGTATGAGAGCCCTGTTGTTTTTTCTTGTTCCATCCCAGATTTTTAGCTCGCTCGACGGGATCTTCCCCCTGCAAATTCGTGTGGCTAAAAAAATGATAACTCGCCATGTCGCGGCTATGCTTACGAGCGATGGCAGCGAGCAGCTCATCCGTATTCAATTGGGACAATCCATGACTTTGTCGCACCCGGTTTATCTGTTGATGAATTTTGCGTTCAAGTTCAGCCGCCATTATCTGCGGCGGCGCGCCAGTATCGGCTGCTACCGGATAATGGACAAGGCCGAAGCAAAAAATGAGCAAGTATAAAATTCGTTTCATAATATTGATACAGGAATAGTGGCGTAAATAAGGAAAACGTAGCGGGGCATTCGGTACTCGGAAAAAAGCAAAAAAAGTATCAGATCTTGCCTTGTGCATAATTAAGTGAGTAATTTATCGTACTCTGCATGACTGCCAATCCAAAACCACTGCACACCTTGATCGTCTGGAACTCCAAATGCGCGATAACCCAAGCTAACGCGAATGCTACGAAACACCCCATTTTTAACGGGTTTGAATGGTAACGAGGGATGATGCGGATTTTGTTTGAGCAGCTCATAGCTGTTACGCGCTTGCTGCTGGATATTAGCTGGCAATGCATCGAAATATTGCCAAAACTTTGAAGAGGTAAAATGCTTCAAAGCTCACGCGTCGTGCCATTGTGATATTCAGCTAAAGCTTCAGCAGCCAGTGCATCAAGCTTTCCTGTATTAGCGTCTGCTTCAATCTGCGCATCCCAGACAGCCTCATCAAACTGAGCAAACCACCGGCGAAACTCAGCCAACTCGTGTGCAGGTAATTGCTGAACCGCCTGTTCAATAGCTTGGATAGACGTCATAAATTACTCCAAAATGTTTTCGTTAAAGCATTATATTACAAATCACCCTAGCTCATCCCAAGCCTTATCCATCCGCTTTACCGAAATCGGATAAGCGGTTTTAAGCTGCTGGGCGAACAGCGATACCCTGAACTCCTCCAGCATCCAGCGGAACGGATCTTGTTCCGGAATAATCTTGTCTTTTTTGGCTTTCTTCTCCACGTCCTTCCAATAACGAATCGCATAACGGCTGACTTCCTGGATTTTTTGCAAATTATTATCCCGCTTATCCAGACGGTATTGTACGGCCTTCAAATAGCGCGGAATGGCTTTAAGTTGCTGATACGGGGTATTGCGAATGAAGCCGGCATAGATCATCAAATCCAGCTGTTCGTTAATGTCTTTAGCTAACGGGTCATTGGCATTCAGGCGGTTAAGTTGCGTTTTGATAGCGCCGTACAGCTCCATGATTTCCAGCGCGGTTTTCCCGGCTTCATTAGCGGCGCTGATTAGCCCGGCTTTGTTGGCTTGTAAGGTTTGTTCAAAGGCCTGCTGGGTACGGATGGTTCGGCCTTCAATAAATACGCCGTACAGGACTAAATACAGCAGGTCATCTTTATACGATGCGTCCGTGTCATTGCCGATAAGCGGATGTTTCGGCAAGCGATTATAGGTCAATTCTGCGGCCGCCGACTTCGGCATGTTTTTGGTCACATAGGTGCATTCCTTACGCAGTTGTAGCTGAAACAGGCGCATCAATCCGGCCTGATGCTGTAATGCGGCTTTCTGCTCGGTATCGAAAATACGTACACCGACCGCATCGCCTTCATCGATGATCGCGGGGTAGCCGACAAAGGATTGTTCATTCTGGATAAACCGGTAAGTCTCCGGCAGGTCGTCGAAGGCCCAGCCGATGCAGCCGGTATAGTTCAACTCGTCGGCGGCAATCTGGTCGAAGCTGTCCCCGGCTTTGACTGTATGCTTGAGCTGCAATTTTTTCAGGTCGCGGCCGTAATCCAGCAGCTGGCCTTGATCGTCTACAACCCTGAAATTCATCCGCAAGTGGTCGGTCAACGACTCGGTATTCCAGGCATTGAGCGGAATCGCCTCGCCTGTCAGTTTTCTTAAGCGGTTGCCCAGCCATTCCTGCAACGCGCCTTTAAAGTCCGGCTCGATTTCAAGACACTGTTTGACTTTTTCAGGCACCGGCACAAAATGCTTCCTGATGTTCTTGGGCAGGGATTTAATCAGCGCGATACATTTCTCTTCCAGCAGTCCCGGCACCAGCCAGTCGAAGGACGTTTGCGAAACCTGATTCAATTGATGCACCGGGATGATCGCGGTAACGCCATCTTCATCATGGCCGGGTTCAAAGCGGTATTGCAACGGGATGGTCAGGTTGCCGACCTTCTTGCTGTCCGGGAAATCCCATTCGTTGACATAGTCTTCCTCATGCTCACGCGTCAAATCCTCCTTGGTTAGAAACAGGATTTTGGGATTGGCGCGTTCCACTGTTTTACGCCAGGTATCCAGAGCAACGCCGCTGACAATCTCGGGCGGCAGTTTGCTATCGTAGAATTCATAAAGCCATTGCTCGTCCTCGACCAGATCGACCCGGCGGCCTTTATGCTGAATCATGCCCACTTCTTCGAGCAGTTTCTGGTTGGCGACATAAAACGGCGCATTGCTGTGGTAATCATGATCGACCAGCGCTGAGCGGATAAAAATCTCCCTGGCAGCTTTTGGGTCTACATGGTCATAGGGAATCTTGCGCCCGGTTTGCAACGTCAAGCCGTACAGCAAAGTGCGTTGAGACACCATGCAACGCGCGCCTTTCTTTGACCAATGCGGATCATAATAGTTGTGCTTGACCAAATGTTCGGCGCATTGCTCTATCCATTCCGGCTCGATTCTGGCGACATTGCGCGCGTAAACCTTGCTGGTTTCGACCTGCTCCGCCGCCATGATCCATTTAGGCTTGAGTTTATGCAGACCGGAACCGGGGAATATGAAAAATTTCAGTCCGCGCGCGCCCAAGTATTCGTATTGCTCATGGCGGAAACCGATATTGGACAGCAAGCCCGGCAATAACGCGCGATGAATTTTTTCATAGCCAGCCTCATCGGTGTTCGGGGTCATCTTTAAATCGCCTTTAACCACCTGCATGATTTGCGCGTGAATGTCGAACCACTCGCGCATCCGCATATAAGACAGGAAATTATCGGTGCAGTATTTGCGCAACTTACTGTTGGACAGGTGTTTTTTCTGTTCCTCGTAGGTATTCCAGATAGTTAAAATGGTTAAAAAATCGGACTCGGGATGACGAAAAGCCAAGTGTTTGGCATCGGCCTGCTGCATTTTATCGGCGGGTTTTTCCCTCGGGTCTTGCACGCTCAGCGCGGAAACGATAATCGCAACTTCGGTCAGGCAATGCTCATGCGCGGCCGCGATCAGCATTCGGGCAAGCTTGGGATCGGTCGGGAATTTGGCCAGTTGTTTGCCGACTTCGGTGAGTTTGCCCGCTTTATCCAACGCATTGACTTCATGCAGCACGGTTTTGCCGTCGCGGATCATTTTATCTTCGGGCGGCTCCAGAAACGGAAAGTCTTCAATATCGCCAAGCTTTAACGACATCATCTGCAAAATAACCGCAGACAAATTGGTGCGCATGATTTCCGGCTCGGTAAACTCAGGCCGCGCCAGATAATCGTCGTGCGAATACAGCCGAATGCAGATGCCCTCGGCAACCCGACCGCAGCGCCCCGCCCTTTGATTGGCGGAAGATTGCGAGATGCGCTCGATCGGCAAACGCTGGATTTTGCTGCGATGGCTGTAGCGGCTGATCCGCGCGTGACCGGTGTCGATCACGCAACGAATGCCCGGCACCGTCAATGACGTTTCCGCGACGTTGGTCGCCAGCACGATGCGCAGCTTGCCGCCTTTGGGATTGAATACCCGCTCTTGTTCGCTGACGCTGAGTTTTGAATACAGCGGCAAAATTTCATATTGAGTCGGATGATGCTTTTTTAGCGAATCGGTCGTTTCCCTGATTTCGCGCTCGCCGCTGAGAAAAATCAGAATATCGCCGCGCAAATCGCGATACAGCTCATCAACGGCATCGAGTATCGCGTGTTGCAAATCATCCGTAGTCTCATCAAGGGCTGTCCCTGCCCTTGCCCCTTCGGGCGCGTTGCGTGCCAATCCGCTCCCGGCGGATTGGTCATCCTCCTCTTCCCTTTGCTCAATCGGCCGATAGCGCATGTCGACCGGATAAGTCCGCCCTGAAACCTCGATAACCGGCGCATTGTTAAAGTGCGTGGAAAAACGCTGGGTGTCGATGGTTGCCGAGGTGATGATCAGCTTTAAATCGGGACGTTTGGGCAGCAGCCACTTCATGTACCCGATCAGGAAATCGATGTTCAAACTGCGCTCATGCGCCTCATCGATGATGATGGTGTCGTATTGGTTTAAATAAGGATCGTTTTGCGACTCGGCCAGCAAAATACCGTCAGTCATCAGCTTGATTAACGATTCGGCGTGGGTTTTATCGTTAAAACGGATTTTGTAACCGACCGATTTGCCCATCGGTTCGCCAAGCTCTTCCGCAATGCGGTCGGCGACAGTGCGCGCGGCAATACGCCGGGGCTGGGTGTGGCCGATAAAACCCGCAGCCCCCCGGCCTATCGATAGGCAAATCTTGGGCAATTGGGTGGTCTTACCTGAACCGGTTTCGCCGCACAGTATCACCACCTGATGCGCTTGTATCAGCTTGGCGATATCGTCTTTTTTGCCGGTAACCGGCAAATCAGGAAAGGTAAGCACCGGAAAACTGGCAAGGCGCTTGTTCCTGGCGGCGACAGATCTTTCAATCTTACTGGCCAGCACCTTTAATTCTTCAATTGAATATTTGCTGCGGCAGCGGTCTAACTGCCGTTTTAATAGAGGTGTTATTAAGTGGCTAAAATCATATCTAAACATAGTCAAATATATACAAAAAATGCGTTAAAAAACATTTTAATCATTAAAAATAGTAGTAGAATCGCCAGTGGAAAATGTTTTTCCACTGGGATAAAAGTTTTAT
>JAURYJ010000075.1 GCA_030653985.1 Methylobacter sp.
GTCATTGAGAGAGCCGATAGCCTCCTCTGGTAGCACTGTTCAATATTAACACAATAGAGGTTTTATACTATGGGAAACACGAAATTGAGCCGCTTACATCCCCGCCATGAACGGCGGGGTTTTACGCTACTCATGGATAAAACTGCAATCAGTCCACGAACGACACGAAAGTCAAAAGTAGCATCTCGAGGTGCAAAATAAATCAGTCTATCGTTGGCATAGCCATTCACTCGTTGAGTAACGACCTAAAAACTGATATCTATTTGAAAAATTTCGTGTTTTTGTGATTTTTCCAGGTTTAACCCAGGCTAGCAGCTTGAGGCGGCGTTGGGGACATTTCAACTTATGAAGGTGTTACCATCTTCATCAAATTTCTTCGCTGGTCTGAAGCCTAACCCTTCAGGGGAATTATTTGAGTTTGACAACGATGCACTGGCATCGTTATGCTTTTTGGTAACCTCGTCGTTCACGGGGAGGAATAATCCACCGACCTCTATCCGTCGACGGGTGTCATTCGACGGGTGAGGTCGGGTGTGGATTGAAACATAGGTTTTTCTGAAAAATTTAAAAATGGAGCATAAATGTTATATTTAATAAGGGTATTTAATGCCGAATAAACTCACCAGAACTTACTCAAAAACGGCATTATTACACACAACTTTTGAAGGTCATGGGGTGACTAAACCATGACCGACTTTCTCAAATCCACGGCTCTGCTACTCGTCCTTCTCAACCCATTTCTTGTTATTGTTTACCTTGTTGACATCGTCGACAAACTGGAAATGAAACAATTCACCCAAGTTATGATCCGCGCAGCACTGATTTCCAGTGCAGTCTTTTGCTGCTTCGCCATTCTGGGCGACGCGGTTTTCTCCAGCTTCGTACAAGCTGAATTTGCATCGTTCCAAATATTCGGCGGCATAATCTTTCTGCTCATCGGACTCCAATTCGTCTTTAAGGGTCCTGCGGCTATTGAGATGCTAAATGGTAAGTCGGAGCATCTTGCAGGCGCAATTGCCATGCCAGTATTGATTGGGCCGGGCACCATCAGTGCCAGTGTCATCATTGGAAAGCGGCTTGATCCGTTGATAGCCTGTGCTTCTGTACTTGTAGCAGTCATCATAGCCATCGTGTTAATGCTAGGCCTCAAGGCATTGCACGACGTTGTTCGTCAGCGTCGAGCATCCCTTATCGAAAGGTATATTGAAATAGCCGGGCGCATTACCGCACTGTTTGTGGGAACCGTGTCCGTTGAAATGATCATGCAGGGCGTTCGAACATGGGCAGGAAAATTTTGACCCACTGAAAGCTAGTATCGCTGAATCAAATTCAGCGTTCTTTGCGGCAGGTTTTCGGTAGTCGCGCCTTCCCGATACAAGCGAGTATCTTCATGTATGGTGGTCATAAACCGGATTAACTGCATTTCGTGCTGCATTTTCTGTTCAATACCTTCCGCGTCCCACATGTTATTCAGTAAATATTTCGCATGATGATGAATGGTGAAGGCGACCGCCTCCGGCAAATCAATATAACTGGCCTGAATTGAAAATTTCAGTTGATCCAGCGAGGCCAAATACTGTTTATAGTCTTTAACATCCTGCTTGCACTTGGTTTTAAACATCGACAGCTCAGCGCCGTGTTTAGTCTTCAGTAAGCTGATGTCGTGTTCCAGCCGTACGCTTTTCTTTTTTAATTCGGCTTCCAACGCTTTCTCGGCTAAGACGCGAGCATGTTTGAGTTTTACCTGGGCACCCTGATTAGCTTGCTGCCATTTTAGATTTTCGTCTTTAAGCGAATGCCACAACTTCATAAACTTATTTATCATAGTCATGGGCTAAACAAGAGAGGAGATTTTTTGCTGCAACATTAACAACGCCTCAATGTCCTGATTTTTTCGGTAGCGGGCATGGTCTTGTTGCAGTTGCTGATACGTTGTTCCCGATAGTTTGGTTTTAATCGGCAACAGATCCTGATGAATGGCTTTAGATAGCAAGCGAATGTGTTTGCGATTATTCAGCCTTAACAGGCGTTTTCTGTTCAGCTCATTGATAGACTTTATTTTTAATTTTTTAAAATAAAACAGACGGTTAATCTGATCCTGCCTAGCATGTACAAACCATAGCCGTCTCTGTACCCGCTGTTTATACGAAAAATAATCTAACATAGAATGAACAATTATTTTATAAACACCCAATAAGCCGGTGATGATAAGTCCAGAAAACGCGCTTAACAGCATGACCGAACCCAAGGTAATTAACACACCCGACAAACCAGGTACGGCTAACCACAACAACAGTTCTACCGATAAAAATACCGGTAATGACGCCAGAGCCAACAATAGGGAAAGCCTAATCATTAAAATAAAAGCCGCAAAGTCAACATCGTCGTCGTTAGATGGTTTTTGTCGACGGTTTAATCAGGACCGCATAACAAATGCCTGTTGCAATGGCCAGTCTTTGTAGTTAAAGACTTGTCCTTGCTCCCGAACCGTAGCGCAAGCACCGAGCGATACTTCGGCAACAACCCATTGTACCGCATTGAGTTTGCCTGCCGCTAAAATGCCGTTATCAGGAAATCCACGATCCACCGGTGTATAAACAGCGGCTGCACCGATATTGACATCCACGGCTTCAGACCACGGCGCATTGCCTACCAGCGCAGCTTGAGCGACATAACATTGGTTTTCCAAGGCGCGCGCCTGACAGCCTATTTTGACGCGATGATAACCTGCCAGCGTATCGGTACAACTGGGCACTAAAATCAGATTGGCTCCGGCTTCAACCTGTTTTCTTGCCAGCAGCGGAAATTCACTGTCATAGCAGATATTGATCGCTATTTTTCCGTACTCGCTATCAAAACAGCGCAATTCCTCACCGCTTTGAATCAGCCATTGCTCGTTTTCAAAACGGGTCATCATCAATTTATCCTGATAATCAAACTGACCATTCGGCATAAATAAATAAGCCCGGTTTCGATAAGCGCCGGAATCTGTTTGTACCGGAAACGTGCCCGCTTGAATGATGCACTGGTATTTTGTAGCCAGCATTTGAAACAAGTCCAGATAATCATCAAGCAACGACTGCATGTCTACCAACTGCTTGCTTAACGATGAATAAACCGCCTCACCCGCCGAGCCTGCTCCCGACAGGCTTACGGCATACACACCATCCCTGGCGATCGCCGAGCCTGCTCCCGACAGGCTTACGGCATACACACCATCCCTGGCGATCGCCGAACCTGCTCCCGGCAGGCTTACGGCATACACACCATCCCTGGCGATCGCCGAACCTGCTCCCGGCAGGCTTACGGCATACACACCATCCCTGGCGATAAACAACGAGGCCAATTCCATACTGGCATACTCGGGAAAAAGCAGAATCTTCGCATCCTGCTGCGCCGCATCCCTCACCCAGCGTTCAACTTTGCTTTGGTACTGTTGCCAGTTCTCCAGAAAACTGATGTCGTATTGGGCAGTCGCAATTTTAACGTTCATGTTTTTAACCAAAAAGTCATCGGTTTAGGCGTCTCGTCAACATCATCCAGATCTTTCCAGCTATAGATAGTGTTCAGTTCAGGATGCTTGACGTAGCCGCGTTTGTTCCAGAATTGATCCAAAGGCACATAATCGGCCGGTCGCCGAGGATGATCCGCAGGGCGCTCGACACAACAAAAACAAATATGCTTGAAGCCGCCCAATTGTTCGGCGTGAGCCTCTCTTTGTTCGAAAAATTTAACACCAATACCCAGACCGCGATAAGCCTTGTTCAACACCGACTCACTGCAATAAAAAACCTCGTCGAGATGGTAACCCTGCTCAATAAACGGCTTTTTCAGCTCATCGGTTTCATATTTCATCGGAATCGCTGTCGATACTCCGACCACGGTATCGCCATCGAACGCAATCACGATGACGCTTTCGGGACAATCAATATAAGTCTGCAAATATTTTTTTTCATAATCTATATTCCCGTCATACAAATACGGAAAGTCGCGAAACACTTCAATTCTAAGCCGCGCAAGTTCAGGAATGAACTGTTCTAAAGCCGCGCCGCTCCATCTTTCAATACGAATGTTTTTAGCCATAAGATTACAGAAACAAAAAAAACCGTATTTTAGCTGAACGCTTAACGTTTGCGTAGTTTATGCCATAAAAAGTCTGCTCATATTCAAAAGATAACCATTATGAGATGATGCTGATCTAATCGGTGTATGTTATAACGCCCTCCTTCAAAACTTTTCAATCTACTGATTTTAACTATGAGAATTGCTTTATTCGTTGCATGGGTTGTTTTACTTAACGGCTTGTTAGGTTGGTTTACCAACTTACCTCAGGATGTAGGCTCGGACGTTCCATCAGGAAAGCTTAACAGCCTGTCATTCGCCCCGTTTCGAGAAGGTCAGGGGCCTATGGATAAAAAATTCCCCACACCCGAACAAATTGACGCTGACTTGCGTTTAATGGGTGAAAAAACCTACTCTATTCGCACCTATGCCAGCGCCGAAGGCAGCATGCCGGTTATTCCCGCCTTAGCGCAAAAGCACGGACTGAAGATGATTCAAGGCGCTTGGCTGGGTTCCTTAAAAGCCGACAATGAAACCGAAATCGCCGAAGTCATCCGCTCCGCCAACGCGAACCCCGACGTGGTCAAACGGGTTATCGTCGGCAACGAAGTACTGTTACGCGGCGATCTGGAGCCGGAGCAGCTGATTGAATACATACGCGCAGTCAAACGCTCGGTTAAACAGCCGGTTTCTTATGCCGATGTATGGTCTATGTACATGAAATACCCGGAGTTAATCAAAGAAGTAGATTTTATTACCATCCACATTCTGCCCTACTGGGAGGATAAACCTATCACCGTAGACCAGGCGCCTGAGCATATTGAGCGCATTTACCGGCAGGTTCAACAGGAAGCCGATTCCATTGCTCCCGGCAAACCCATACTGATCGGCGAATCAGGCTGGCCGGGTGCAGGTAGGCAACGCGGTTGGGCTGTGCCTAACGTGGTAAACGAAGCAAAATTTATCCGTAAATTAATTGAAGTCGCCACTAAAAACGGCTTCGATTACAACATTGTCGAAGCCTTTAACCAATCCTGGAAAAGCGACTTTGAAGGCGTAGTCGGTGCTAACTGGGGACTTTATTCTGTCGATCGCAAAGAGGTTTTTCCATTGACCGGAAAAGTCTACGAAAATCCGGGCTGGTTTAACGGCGTTATCGCGTCAACGCTACTTTTTCTAGTCATCGTTATCGGCTGCTGGAAGCCATTACAAGCGTTATCATCCATGCGCCTGGCGGTTTTTCTGCTATTCTCGCAACTGCTGGCCTTGCTGCTGACAAGCATGGCTGAACACTTGTGGTATACCAGTTATAGCGACTGGCAGCGTCTTCAGGCAGCGCTAATCGTGGGAGCAAACGCACTCTTGGCCGGATTGATAGTGCGACGCAGCTATGCTCTATTTACCAATCAAACGACCCATCCAAAACTCGGCTCCTGGATATATACGCTCTATATCCTGTTTGCCGGATTTGCCGTTTATAAAACCTTCGGCCTGGCGCTAAATGGACGTTATATCAGCTTTCCGACGGCAGCGGTTTACATTCCTGTTATTGGAGTTTTGGGCTTAATGATCATCAGTTATATGACCGAACGTTCATATTCGTTAAAGACCCTGGAGATTAACCGATTAGCTGGACACAAAAAAACCAAAGCCGATCAGGATAAGATAATGGGCTACGCACTGCTGATCGTGGGTTTGGCGCTTATTATTCGGGAAACTCAAGCTTTTCTGGAAAGCCGCGACTTTATCCTTGCTTATCCTGATGTGCTAGAACGAATTGGCGTTGCTTTGGTTTTTTCCGTAACCAATTGTCAATTACTGGAATGGTTAATGTGCTTGGCCATACTCGCGTTACCGTTGCTGGTAAAGGACAATAAGAAATAAGCGGTCATTAGCTATATTCGCTATTTTCCGGTTTTTTTTATCATGATTTTTGCAACAGCAATACCATTTTTTCAAGCTTATCCTGTATTTAAAAAAAGCCTATAACTGTACTTTTTGAAATAACCTGAAGTAAACTGTGGGTTATATGAATATTTTTAACCCAACAGAAGATTAGGGAAAATATGCGCAACATTAAATTATTTGAAGCCGTTGATCACCGTTTTATCTTACTCAACGAGAGTGAGCCGGGTGAAGAAGACGGCGTTCGTTCCAATCAGTATTTGATCACCCATCATAATGACGGCGTACTACTAGACCCGGGCGGTTTTGGCGTGATGCCCCGGGTTCTAGCAGAAATGTTGCGCTATGTGGGGCCAGAACAAATTAAAGCTATTTTTTTGTCGCATCAAGATCCCGACATCGTCGGTGGCTTATCAACCTGGCTGGAACTGTGTCACTCGCCCGTTTATGTTTCCAGCATCTGGATACGTTTTTTGCCCCATTACGGTTTAAAAGACATGGCGCGGTTTGTCGGCGTACCCAACGAAGGCATGAACTGGGAACCCTCTCCCGGTTTTAAACTAAAAATCGTGCCCGCACATTTTTTGCATTCCGAAGGCCAAATCAACGTCTACGACCCGATTGCTAAAATCCTGTTCACCGGCGATATCGGAGCGGCCATGTTGCCCATGGATAAAAATGACGCCTATGTAGACGATTTTATCGATCACATCCCTTATATAAAAGGTTTTCACCGCCGCTACATGTGCTCTAACAAAGCGATACGCTGTTGGTTGGAGACCATTGCCGACCTGGATATTGAGATGATTGCCCCGCAACACGGCCCGATTTATCGGGGCGCTGCCGTTCAGGATTTTTTAAACTGGCTCAAAGATCTGCAATGCGGCATTGATTTGATGCAGCCGGGCGGATACTTTCAGGAAGAGGATTGAGCATGAGCCAGTTATCGCACGACTGCATGGATCCAGGAGGTACGACTCCAAGAATGGAGGAGGTAGAGCAACGCACGGAGCAGTTGCCGGGCCCAGTCATCTGGAGGCCCTGCGCTTAAGCATTATCACTCAGATAGCCGAAATTTTAGAAAACCAAACACGCACTCAGCGCTCTGCAACGGATATATCCCAGCTTAATCATAATGTACATCAGGAGATTATCAGTAAATTGATGGCGACCATGTCCGCTATGGCTGCCGACGACTCCAGCGCCATGATTGCGATGATTCCAACGATTACGCATATCATCAATACCTGCACAAGACTGGATCGGAGTCTTGACTTGCTATTCCAGCAACGCAGTGAGCAGTGGACAGCTAATGACCGACACATCAAAAATCTGCTAATCGAATTCAATCAAACCTTACTTGAGCTGTCTTCTGTTTTGATTGAAAAAGACTTGCTAGAGCGCCAAAGCCAGGTATTGGAGCGCATTATCCTGTCGCACGAACACATCTCGCAATGGAAAGAGTTTGTACAGGAAATTCTGGCGGATTTTTACACCATTTTCCCGTTTAGTTTTTTTTACATCGCCTTTGCCGAAGAACATGGCTTATCGTTGTATTTGTATTATCTGGGCGACTGCCCCGATGAGGCACGAATACAAGCGCGAGGCTTGCTGAGCAAACAAATGCTTGAAAGCATTGGTCTACCCCCTGATGCGCCGCTAGATATTGAAGAATTTCATATTAATTGCGGCGCTGTAATTAAGCCAAATTTCAATATTAAAATGATCAGCGTGCCGGTACCTGATCACTCGACCAATTTGGCCGGTTTATTAGGGGTCGCTTACGCCGCTGAAAACAGCTTATCCGCACAAGAAGCCAGCGTTATCCGTGCGATACTTGCCGTCATGGTCATGGTAGTGGGTTCCAGTAAGGTGTTATCGCGTACCCTGTTAGAACTTGAATACTACGCCGTACATGATCCCCTTACCGGGCTGCATAATCGCCGCCAGTTTAACGATATTTTACAGTATGAAATAGGCCGTTCCGAGCGCCACCAGCATGAGTTTAGCTTACTGATGCTCGATCTGGACGACTTTAAGGACATTAATGATTCCTATGGACATCCGACCGGCGATACAGCGCTGTGCTCCATCGCCAATGTGCTGCTTGAACATACCCGTAATGGCGATTTGTGCGCCCGTATCGGCGGAGACGAATTTGCCATTATCCTGACTAAAACCGGTCCAAAAGGCGCCCGGGTAGTTGCCGAAAAAATAGGCAAAGCACTGAGGGAATTAGCCATCACTTCCGCACAAGGCAACCGCTTTCATTTAACCGTCTCCATAGGCGTGAGCAGTTATCCGGTTGATGGCCTAACCATCGATACCCTGTTGGAGGGCGTCGATGCCGCCATGTACAAAGCCAAAGATATGGGTAAAGACAGCGTTTTCGCCTTTGATGCAACGGAGGAACGCATCAGTATTCGCGAGACCCGCGATAATGCGGAAAGTCTGCGCGAGGCGTTAAAAGAAGGCCGGATTATTCCCTATTATCAATCGATAGTTAATTGTCAGACCGGTGAACTCTATGCCTTTGAAACGCTGGCCAGACATAAATCGCCAACAGGAGAAACAACTTCGGCGGCAATGTTTATCGAAACCATTGACAAATATGGCATGGCACGTGATCTCGACCTCGCCATGATCAACAACTCGTTTGCCGCTAAACGCGCTGCCATGGATGCCAACCGCCCGGAAGCGAATGCGAAAGTTTTTATCAATTTATCGGTACAGGAAATTCAAGGCCGTGGCATTTTGGGTTATGCCGAAGAGCTCTGCCAACAACTGGAACTCCCCCCGGAAAGCATTGTATTTGAATTGCTGGAACGCGATGCGATTGGCGATATGGCCAACATGCGCCGGTTTTTGACCAATCTGCGTCGTAAAGGTTTTGCCTTTGCGCTGGACGATTTCGGTACCGGTTATAACTCGTTTCATTATTTGCGCGAGTTGCGTTTTGAATACGTCAAAATTGATGGCGCCTTTGTGCGTAATATACTGAGCTCTAAAGTGGATTATGCCTTGGTACATAACTTGTCGCGATTGTGTCAGGACATCGACATCCTCACCGTTGCCGAATTTGTCGAAAATCAGGAAATTTGGGATGCGCTTAAGAGTATGGGCATCAATTATGCCCAAGGCTACCATATCGGCATGCCGCTACCTGAAATGCAGCTACCCTTGAAAAAATAAGGTGGATGAGTTCTGAATCTAGCCATACTGCTGTCAATTTCGTGGTATGACAACTTTTCATAACCCAACACATTACCACAGCATGGTATAGGTTGAGTTAGAAAAACATTAACCCAATCTACGGGTTAATCAGCTTAATCCCATTTTTATCGACAGTGATTAATTGTTGCTTATACAACGCACCAATGGCCTGTTTGAATACTTTTTTACTGACTCCGAACGCGGCATAAATGGCTTCCGGCGGACTTTTATCGCTCAGCAGCAACTCGCCGTTATTGGCTTTCAGCTTGGCGATAATGCTGTCGGTAAGCGATACCACCTTACCGTATCCAGGCTGGTGCAAACTCAGGTCAATCTTATGATCTTCCCGTATCTGCTTAATGTAACCGTCCAATTTTTGGCCTTTTTTGACCGGCTGATACAACTCGTTTTGATACAACATGCCCCAATGGCTGTTGTTGATAATGGCTTTAATCCCCAGATCAGAAGCATCGGCGATGATCAACGATACTTTTTGACCGACTTCAAAATCGACCGATTCATCGCTGAGTAATTTATCAATCTTGGTGGTTGCGGCAATGCGGTTTTGCTCGTCAAGAAATACCTTAACCAGATAAGACCGCCCTACTTCCATCTCATGGTATTGCTCGCTAAAAGGCACCAGCAAATCTTTAGGCAGGCCCCACTCCAGAAATGCCCCCACATAATTGAGCGACACCACTTTCATCCAGGCTATATCACCCACTTCGGCCAAAGGCTTTTTGCTGGTGGCCGCCAGATGACCCTCCGAATCCACGTAAACAAATACGTCCAGACTATCGCCGACCTGACAGTTTGCGGGCAGTCTTCTGTCCGCCAGCCGCACTTTTCCCGAGGTTCCGTCATCAAGATAGACATCAGCACCTTGTTGTTTAACGACATTCAGTTTATTTATTTTGCCGATATTTATCATAATTTATATACACATTATTCCTGTGGAGGCGACTTTAGTCGCCTTTTGTACACCGGGCGACTAAAGTCGTCGCCCTTGCAGTGGAAAATCTTACATCAACTGGTAATCACAAACCTCACCGCATCCAGCCTTAACTGCGCGGCCTGGATGTTTTCATGCGCCAGCATGGTCATATCCTTTAGTTGCTCAATTTCTTCAGTTCTGATGCTCGGATTCACTTTTTTCAATCTGACCAGACGTTTTATCTCATTGCTTAGCGATTCCAGCATCGCTTGAGTCGCCTGGTCGACTAATGCTTGCATGTCGGCTTTGGCTTTTTTCTCAGCTACGCTCAATATAGTGATAATGTGCGGCCTTTGACTGTTCAAAAAGGCAATAATTCGGTGTTTATCAAATTTGATACCAGCTTCAACCAAATCACGATGCTCAATGTCCGCACTGACATCCTTTTGGTATTGATCGATCAATACCCGAATCGGGGTAGGCGGCAGAAACCGTCCAATCTGTAATTCGGCAGGCGCGCTACATTCGACAATAAACAAACACTCCAGAAAAAACTGTCCGGCTTTAAAATCACTATGCTTGATCACACTAATCGCGGCGTTACCCGTCTCAGAGGACAGCACCATATCCATTGATGCGGTGACCAACGGATGTTCCCAAGTCATGAACTGCATATCTTCCCGCGCCAGAGCAATCTGCCGGTCAGTGGTGATGGTCATGCCGTCTTCTGTTAATCCGGGAAAATGCGAGACACGCAAATGACCGCTGGGACGAATAATAAAGCAATCCGGTGAATGGAACTCGGTATCTACGCCGTAACATTCAAAGACATCTTCCATGTAAGGCCAAAGCACACCTTCTTTCTCGTAGGCACTCATCTGCTCGATAAGTTCATCGGCCAATTCCTTGCGACAGGAATTCAACTCCAGCAATTGATCGCGACCGTTATGCATTTGCGTTTCAAGTTCGGCACTGAGCGTTCGGGTCTTGGCGATAAGGCTATCAATATCGGCCGGGTTTTTACCCGCCAAAACAGCCGCCAGCTCATCGTGCAACAAATCCGCAACCCGCTGGGCCGACGAGCTGTTGCAGGCAAACGCATTCAGGCCTTCATCGTACCAGCGATACAATACCGCATTGTCAGTATGCTCCAGATACGGCACATGAATCTGGATAATATGTTTCTGGCCGATACGATCCAGACGGCCGATACGTTGCTGCAATAAATCGGGATTGGTCGGCAAATCCATCAGTATCAAATGATGCACAAACTGAAAGTTCCGGCCTTCACTGCCGATTTCAGAGCAAATCAACAGCCGCGCCGCACTTTCCGGATCGGCAAAATAAGCCGCCGCCCGGTCGCGCTCGATAATGCTCATGCCCTCATGAAAAACCGCCGACGCGATACCGGCGCGGTTTTTCAGCGCTTGCTCCAGGTCAATCGCGGTTTGTGCCTGTTTACAGATCACCAACGCTTTATCGCCAGGGAGGGTGTGTATGCCGTCAGCCAGTCGGGAACTGGAGAGGCGATCGCCCGTCAGCTGTTTAACCTTGTCCACCAGCCATAAGTAGCGCGGGTCTTGTTGCAAGTCATCGGTATTTGCTTGCCCGGTCAAGGCATAGCCGTAACGCTCCCGCTCCGGAAAGCCCTGCACGGTTTGCCGGGAATTCCTAAATAAAATCCGCCCGGTGCCGTGATGATCGAGCAGCACATTAACCAGCGCATCCCGCGCCGCCGCCGATTGTTCAGGATCGTTCGCCGCACCTGCTCCCGGCAGGTTTGCGGCATGCACACCATCCCTGGCGATTAGGTTTTTCAGCAAGCCGTCGACGTTGTCATCTTTCAGCAGTGCGGTTAAATGTTGCTGCGCGGCTTCATCCAGAACTTCCTCCGCCAGCAACAACTTGGCTGCATGAGCCACCGGCTCAAACAAGCGCTCTTCTTCGACAAACGCGGCAAAACTGTAAAACCGGTCAGGATCAAGCAATCTTAATCGGGCAAAATGACTTTCCTTACCTAACTGCTCAGGAGTTGCCGTCAATAAGATAAGGCTGGGGGAAATAGCGCCAAGCTGTTCAACAAACAGATAATCGGGACTGGGCGCTTGTTCACTCCATTCCAGATGGTGTGCCTCGTCGACAATCACCATATCCCAACCGGCATCAATAGCCTGTTGCTGGCGACGCGGATAATGGGAAAAAAAACCCTGACTGCATAGAATCAATTGTTCGCTTAAGAAGGGATTATTGCCAGCGACATTGACTTCATCGGCTTCAGCAAGCATGTCCTCTTCCCCGTAAGTATCAACACAACGCGCCTCGTCAAAAATACTAAAACGCAGGTTAAAACGCCGTAGCATTTCGACCAGCCATTGATGCAGCAGCGTTTCCGGCACGATAATCAACACCCGGTTGCTCAAGCCGTTAATCAGCCGATGGTGCAAAATCAAACCGGCTTCAATGGTTTTACCTAGGCCCACTTCATCAGCCAGCATGATTCTTGGTGCCGACCGATTAGCCGATTCATGCGCAATAAACAACTGATGCGGAATCAGCGATGCACGACCGCCCAGCAAGCCTTTAACCGGCGATTGTTGATGCTGTTGCAATCTGAGCCAGGTTTCATAGCGCAACAAAAACCACGCGGAAGGATCGACTTGCCCGATAAATAACCGATCCTGAGGCTTGTTAAATTGAATATGATGATTCAGCTCAACCTCATCCAGCTGAACCTCCTGTCCATTTTGGTCTTTGCCCGCATACGTAATCAAGCCGTTCTGCTCAATTAAACCGGTGACGGTCACTTTATCTTCGTCAATCGACTCAATAACGTCGCCTACCGAAAACCGGACGCGCGTTAACGGCGCGTTATCTTGCGCATACATACGTTTTTCTTCGCAAGCCAAAAAAAGTACCGTGACCCGCTTGTGCGCCACCTCAAGAATAAGACCTAAACCGAGCTCCGACTCAGTATTACTAATCCAGCGTTGGCCGGGGATAAACTGTTCCATTTATTAAAATGCCATTGGGTAAATGTTGATTCAAATTGGACGCTATTATAAGCCATAAGCGGTAAGGCGGAATCATTCCGGCAATTAATTGTTGCACAAAACGAAGAGACTGCGACCTAAGCATAACTGTAGCGCTAGCCATCAAACAATTCAATTCGTTAAGCGGCCATTAAGGTTCAAGCGAATAATATGAGTTCAAAGCTTATGACTGGGCATCATGCCTGTACCGACTCATATACAACCAGATTAAATTAATCATTTAAGGAAGATAACCATGAAAAAATCACTTTTTTTTACTCTATTGGCTATGTTTACCATCATAATATATTCATCTGTATCGTACGCTTCAGGAGGCGAAGGTCGCGGTCATGGCAGAAAACACCACAAACATCATCATTCCGAACAGGCCAGATATTATCAGCAACAGCCTCGATATTCTCAGCCTCAAGATCCGCGCTCTCACCAGGGTTTAGCCGGCGGTGTTGTCGGTAGCGTTTTAGGCTACGAAATAGGTAATGGCGACCCAATTGCTACCGGACTGGGCGCTGCCGCAGGTTCTTATCTCGGCAATGGCGTTGCTGGAAGACGCTAACCCTATGTAATTGATCGGCAAACTTGATTAACTCAACACCGCACAACCCAACAAATCAAAGAGAAAATATCATGAAAAAATTATTTTTTTTAATTCAATTAACTGCCGCTGTCGTCCTGTTTTCGCCATTATCTTATGCTGATGATTGGGGGCACCGTGGTCACGGCGGCGGACACCGTGGTCACGGCTGGGGACATCATGGACGTCATGGACATCACCACGATGACTATTATGTGCAACCACAGGTCAATTACTATTATCAGCAACCTGAAGTTCGCTATTATCAGCAACCGCCGGTTCGTTATTATCAACAACCCCAGTATTCAAACGATCCACGGTCCCACCAAGGCTTAGCCGGTGGAGTTATCGGCAGCGTTTTCGGCTATGAACTAGGAGGTGGCGACCCTATTGCTACCGGACTGGGTGCGGCAGCGGGTTCTTTTCTCGGCAACGGAGTTGGCCAGGACTATCCAAGAAGATGGTAATCCAATCGGCCCAATGAAATATTGGGCCGACTAATCAGCGGTTTAGTCGGGGTGATCGGATTACATTCATCACCGCTATTAAAAACCTATTCATTTCTAATGAAATCTAATGTTTTCATTCCTGCTTCACTGAGGCTAGTTTCACGTTACTAACTGCTTAGGAACGTGCATGTTTTAACTTGAGCAAGTTTGCATTTGAACAGCACGGTACTAAAGGGATCAGCGTTTCAAGTTGCTCAAGTTATTTCGTGCACGTTCCTTAACGCCAGAGCTTGTTTCTCCACAGGCTGCCACCGTGTAGCTCACGGCAGTTGGAACTTTTAAATCTTGGCGAAAACTTGGTTATCGTTTTCGACATTTATTGTAGCAGCATGATGACGCAAAAATAAAACGGTAATTTTCACACCTAAAGGCTAGTCATAGTTACAGATTTTGAAAGATAATTTTAGATTATCAAGTTCTGTTACTTACCCCGATCCATTCTGGAGAATAAGCGGTGAAAATCATTCAAATCCCGGTGACGCCTAGAACGGAATATCATCATCAAAATCATCATAATGTGGCGGCGCAGACGGCATCGATGATCCGGAATCATTTTTGGGTGCCGCTTGCTTAGGTTGATTGGACGGTCCTGATGAAGATGAAGGGGCAGAATATCCGCCCTGCGACTGATCACCACCAAACTCGGCGGTACCGCCGCTACCGCTACGACTGTCCAGCATGTTCATGCTGTCGGCAACGATTTCAGTACTATAACGATCCTGCCCGTCTTGACCTTGCCATTTCTGTGTACGAATACGGCCTTCAACATAGGCTTGACTGCCTTTTTTTAAATATTCACCGGCGATTTCAGCCAAACGATTAAAAAATACCACACGATGCCATTCGGTCTCTTCTTTACGCTCCCCTGTTTGCTTATCTTTCCAGCGCCTGGACGTCGCCAGACGAATGGTCGCAACAGCACTGCCACTAGGCAAATAACGCACCTCAGGATCGGCCCCTAACCTTCCTATTAACATCACTTTATTCAACATCTATTTCTCCCATTGTTTTTGCCGATTTTATCAAGTTAAGTATTGACGTACTGTGTAATCAAACCCTGCAACTTATCTTTATCCAACTGCTGATTATCAACTTTCAGGTAAGCCAAAGCCTCGTCATAATGCAAGGTGATTTCTTCTACACCGCTGAGTTTACCCATTTCGACAATAAACTCATTGGCGTCCGGTTCGCTGAGCTTTTCCAGCGAAATCAGCAGATTTGCCACATAACGGGGAGGCTTCATCCACAAAGACACTAACAACCAGCTAAACGCGGCAACGGCGCAAAATAAAAATACTGCCGTAACCCCGAATTCGCCGTTAAACCAGCCGCCCACTAAGCCGCCTATAAACAGACCCAAAAACTGAGAGCTTGAATAAGCGCCCATCGCTGTGCCTTTTAAATCCGCTGGCGCGGTCTTCGATATTAACGAAGGCAGCGTCGCTTCCAGCAGGTTAAAGCCGCAAAAAAACAGCCACAAGAACGCTATAATTCCGATCAAGCTTTCATGCATGAACGACAAGCCCAATTCAGCTACCATGACCACCGCAATGGCGCCGATAAACACTTGTTTCATCTTACGTTTTTTTTCTGCCAGGATCACAAACGGCACAGCAAACGCCATCGAAACAACAAAAACCGGCAAATAAACCTTCCACTCACCCCCGGCCAACAACCCCGCATCTCTCATCAACGAAGGCACAACAACAAAGATAGCCATTAAAATCATATGCAAGGTAAAAATCCCGTAATTCAGGCGCAATAAATCCGGATTTTTCAAGACATGCATGGTTTCTTCGGGAACGAACTCAGCATCCCGATGCAGTTTAGTCTGCTGAGGATCAGGGACGATAAAAATTATCGCTAAAATAGCCAATGCAGTGAGCACCGCCGTTACCGCAAAAACGCTTTGCACACCGCCGAATCCTGAAATAATAGGCCCGGCTATAATGCCGACACCAAATGACGCTCCGATACTAATCCCGATAATCGCCATGGCTTTGGTGCGATGAACTTCCTGAGTCAAATCAGCCACCAAGGCCATGATAACGGCCGAAACCGCACCGGCGCCCTGAAAAGCCCTGCCCACCAAAATCCCGTAAATCGTTGTTGATAGCGCCGCTATCACGCTACCGATCATAAATAGCACTAGGCCGATAATGATCATTTTTTTACGACCGAAACGATCCGATAACAAGCCGAAAGGAATTTGCAACAGAACTTGAGGTAAGCCGTAAATACTCATAGCCAGGCCGATCAGCGCTGGCGTTGAGCCTTCCAACTGCTCGGCAAATAAAGATAACACCGGCAAAATCATAAACAGCCCCAGCATTCGCAAAGCATAAATGCCTGCCAAAGACCAGGTAGCGCGTTTTTCCGATAAAGTCATCGAACTTGTAATGTCTTGCATTGTTGTCAAAACCAGCTTCTCCTTTTTGAACCAGAATTATCAAGAAAAATAAACTCAGCTGAGCGCAGGCTTTACAATCAACTGCAAATGCCGGACTAACCTAGTGGTTTATCTCATTATTTTAATGACGTCCATTATAACAAGCTTTATTTATAGGTTTCGCTCATTTGTGCTTGAGGTACTATTTAACTGAACAGTGCTATGATCTGGATTATTAAGTGCAGCCAAGCGGCTTTAACATCAATGACTGAAATTTCACTGGCTCTAACCATTCCAATAATGCCGACCATAATCCAGAACACATTCAGCAAAGTATAAGCACTATCTTTCTTGAGTATGGAACACCATGAAAGTATCACCGCATCTGTGGTATTAAAATCCCACACAAACAGAAACGGACTTTCCGGACCCAGCCAACTGACCAGAGAAAAACTGAAAATGCGCATCAGCACACCCAGCATTTCGATAAACCGAATATATTTGAAAACGAATGAATTTAATGTGTTGATGAGTATTAGTTAAAGTCGGCCAGTGTATACGCCGTTTGTATTAACACGGCTTTGCTCGTATATTATACGGCTGTTTGAATTGTCGGAATTATTTAATGGATACGATCAGCATTCGTGGTGCCAGAACACATAACCTGAAAAATATCGATCTCGATCTGCCCAGAGATAAACTCATCGTCATCACCGGGCTTTCCGGCTCGGGCAAATCATCGCTGGCCTTCGACACTATTTATGCCGAAGGACAGCGGCGCTATGTAGAATCCCTTTCCACTTACGCCCGTCAGTTTTTAGCCATTATGGAAAAGCCCGACGTCGACCATATTGAAGGTCTGTCACCGGCTATTTCGATTGAACAAAAATCCACCTCGCACAACCCGCGTTCCACCGTCGGCACCATCACCGAAATCTACGATTACTTGCGACTGTTATATGCGCGTGCAGGGACGCCGCGTTGCCCTGAACATCAGGCTTCACTGGAAGCGCAAACGGTCAGCCAGATGGTCGACCATGTGCTCTCGCAAGCACCCGATCAGCGCTGGATGCTGCTGGCACCGGTAGTCAATGACCGCAAGGGCGAGCATATCCAGTTGCTCGATGACCTGCGCGCACAGGGCTTCATCCGTGCCCGAATCGACGGCACCGTGTACGACCTGGATGAGCCGCCGGTACTGGATTTAAAAAAGAAACATACCATCGAGGTCATTGTCGACCGTTTCAAGATTCGCGACGACATCGCCTTGCGCTTATCCGAATCCTTCGAGACGGCTTTGCGCATTGCCGACGGCATCGCGATCGCCGCCTGTATCGACGACGCGACCGAGCTGATGTTTTCCGAGCGTTACGCCTGCCCTCTTTGCGGCTACAGCCTGTCGGAACTGGAGCCGCGCATCTTCTCGTTCAACAACCCCAAGGGCGCATGCAGCAGTTGCGACGGACTGGGTGTGCGCCAGCATTTCGATCCCGAGCTGATTATCCATAACCCCGACATCAGCCTTGCCGGGGGCGCGATTCGCGGCTGGGACCGGCGCAACGCCTATTATTATCAAATCATCTGTTCGCTGGCTAAGCACTATAACTTCGACCCGGAAGCGCCGTTTTCGGAATTGTCCAAAGAAACTCAGGCGATTATTCTTTACGGCAGCGGCCCTGAAGTTATTGAATTCAAGTTCATGGTCGGAACCGGCTCGGTCAAAAAGAAACGCCATAGCTTTGAAGGCATTATTGCCAATATGGAACGGCGTTACCATGAAACCGATTCGCAAATGGTGCGCGATGAACTGGCTAAATATTTATCCCAAAAACCTTGTAATGTCTGCGAGGGTGCCAGGCTGAATATTTCCGCCAGAAATGTATTTGTTCAAGATTTGCCGATACACCATCTGACCCGTTTCCCGATCCGCAAATCTTTAGACTTTTTTAAGCACTTGAACCTGCCTGGAAAACGCGGCGAAGTTGCTGCAAAAATCGTCAAGGAAATCCAGGAACGGCTGGAATTCCTGGTCAATGTCGGCCTCGACTATTTAACCCTGGATCGCAGTGCGGACACGCTTTCCGGCGGCGAAGCGCAACGTATCCGCCTTGCCAGCCAAATCGGCGCGGGCTTGGTCGGGGTGATGTACGTGCTGGATGAGCCCTCGATAGGCCTGCATCAACGCGACAACCAGCGCTTGCTGAACACCTTGTTCCGCCTGCGCGACCTGGGCAATACCGTGATCGTAGTCGAGCATGATGAGGATGCGATCCGTTCGGCGCAGCATATTGTCGATATAGGCCCCGGTGCGGGTGTCCATGGCGGACGCATCATTGCGCAAGGCACCCTGGAGGATATACTGAATAATGAAGACTCGTTAACCGGCCAGTATTTATCGGGAAAAATCGGCATTACCATTCCCGAAACCTTAACGCCGGCAGATAAAGACAAACAAATCACCCTTCGCAATGCCCACGGCAATAATCTGAAAAATGTCGATATTGCCTTCCCTATCGGTTTGTTTACCTGCATCACCGGCGTATCCGGTTCCGGAAAATCAACACTGATTAATGATACCTTGTACCGTCACGCGGCCCGGTTAATCAACCGTGCAGGAACCATTCCCGCGCCCTGCGACGCAATCGAAGGCCTGGAGCATTTCGATAAAGTTGTCGATATAGACCAAAGCCCGATAGGTCGCACACCGCGCTCTAATCCATCCACCTATACCGGCCTGTTCACACCGATACGCGAATTATTTTCGGCAACGCCCGAAGCGCGTTCGCGCGGCTATACGCCAGGAAGATTCAGCTTTAACGTCAAAGGCGGCCGCTGCGAAGCCTGCAAAGGCGATGGCGTGATTAAAGTCGAAATGCATTTTCTGCCGGATATATTCGTTCATTGCGATTTGTGCAACGGCAAACGCTATAACCGGGAGACGCTGGAGATCCGCTATAAAGGCAAAACCATTAATCAGGTGCTGGACATGACCGTAGAAGATGCGGCCGATTTTTTCAGTCCGGTGCCGACACTGGCCCGTAAATTGCAAACGCTGGTTCAGGTAGGTTTAAGTTATATCACCCTGGGACAGAATGCGACCACGCTGTCCGGCGGCGAAGCGCAGCGGGTAAAACTCGCCAAAGAACTGTCCAAACGCGACACTGGCAAAACCTTATACATATTGGATGAGCCGACCACCGGCCTGCACTTCCACGACATTAAGCAATTATTGAATGTGTTGCATACCCTGCGAGATCACGGCAATACCGTTATCGTGATCGAACATAACCTGGATGTGATCAAGACCGCAGACTGGATCATCGATATGGGACCCGAAGGCGGCGATGGCGGCGGAACGCTGGTTGCAGAAGGCACGCCTAAACAGATTTCTGAAAATAAAGCCTCGCATACGGGGGAGTATTTGAAGCGGTTTTTTGAATAGCAGGAATATTTATAGAATGTGGGCGCGAATTTATTCGCGCTTCTTAGGTAACTCGCAATAAATAAAATACCCCCGTAGGGTGTGCTGAACGCAGTGAAGCGCATCGCTCAATCACGAATGATGCGCTTCACTGCCGTTCAGCACATCCTACAAAAGTAGCGGTTTATTTTTGCGTCTCGCCTTAATGCCTATTGCGCGAATAAATTCGCACCACAACCGTCAACCACAACCATTTCGGCCTAAGGCCTAAGTTAAATCACCTTTTACATTCAACTCATCAACCCACTCATAAATCTCCGTCAAAGTCGTATCGCATTGACAGCAACTGGTACCGCAAGATGCGGTCAACGGCAGTTTGCGCACCTTGCCTTTACTGATCCATTTGCCCAGCATGCCTCTTAGGGCATCGGCATCCATGTCGAAATGGATGATTAAATCCGCCAACGCAATTCGGTGCTGCGCCCTTAAATAGTCTCTCAAATCAGACAGGATCATGTACAGATTCCCTCCTATGTTTTACCTCTGTGGCCTCAGCGTTTTTACCCAGTAGCCACAGGCCGAGCAATACCGCTGAAAAGGCAATGATTAGTCCGCTTATCCAAACCAGCGAATAATCTGGATGCTCACTATAGGTCATCGCTTGATAAAAAATTGTGGCAGTCATGTAGGCGATACCGGTCGTCCAGAACACCACAAACACCGTCCAGTTCATGTTAGTTTCCCGGTAAATTGCAGCGGTTGCCGCAACGCAAGGGGCATACAATAAAATAAATATCAGATAGGCGAAAGCCCCTGCCTTACCATCAAAACTTTGCTGCATGGCAGCAAAAGTACCGGCATTGACTTCCTGTTCACCGGCTGCTGCAGTCATATCGTCAACATTGCCGATATTCAAGCCCAATGGATCTAACAGGTTATCGGCAACGTCTTGCAGGTTTTTAGGCACGGTCAAACAGGCGTCAATTAAAGCCTGTTTAAGACTGAAGGGGACTTCATCGGCAGCTGTTGTATCGGTCACCGCAAGCTGACTGTATAAAGCATCCAGGGTTCCGACCACCGCCTCTTTGGCTAAAACGCCGGTAAATATACCGACCGTAGCCGGCCAATTGTCTTTTTCTATGCCCATCGGTTTAAACGCCGGTGTCAGGCTGCGACCAATCTCGCTTAATACCGATTTATTGCTGTTTTCCTGGCCGAATGAACCATCCGTACCCAGCGCATTAAGAAAGTTCAGTACCAGCACCATCGGTACAATCACTTTGCCTGCATTGAATAAAAACGACTTTAGTCGATCCCAGGTTCTGATAAAAACGCCGCGCGCTGTCGGCATGTGATAAGCGGGCAATTCCATAATAAAAGGGGATGATTCTCCTTTAAATAAGGTGTGCCGCATGATTAAACCGGTTAACACCGCGACTGCAATGCCCAACAAATACAAACCAAACACCAGATTCTGGCCGCCAACAGGGAAAAATGCGGCGGCAAATAAGGCGTAAACCGGTAATCTGGCACCGCAAGACATGAACGGATTCATCAAGTTAGTCAATATCCGGTCACGTGGGTTTTCCAGAGTCCGCGTGGCCATAATCGCAGGGACATTGCAGCCGAAACCGACGATCATCGGTACGAAGGATTTACCCGGCAAACCGATCATGCGCATGAACCGGTCCATGACGAAAGCCGCCCTGGACATATACCCAGAGTCTTCCAGTGCCGACAGAAACATAAACAGAAAGCCGACAATCGGGATAAAGGTGGCAACCACCTGTATGCCGCCGCCCACGCCATTGGTGATTAATACGACCAGCCATTGCGGCAAGTTCAGTTCGGTGAGCGTCAGACTTAGCGAATCGATCAATAACGCGCCTACGGCTTGATCAAAAAAATCGACGAAGGCGCTGCCGATATTAATGGTAAACATGAACATCGCGTACATGACTAACAAAAAAATCGGGATGCCCAGAAAGCGGTTTAAAACGATGTTGTCGATTTTATCGGTTGTGTGCCGAGTTACCTCGGTTAGCTTGCAGACTGCGCCATTGGTTAATTCATTGACGAATCCGTAACGGGCATCGGCAGCGAGAATGTCGATTTCGTCATCGGTTTCAGTTTCTACCCGGTGCTGTAACTGTGCAACTGTCGACAACACAGCCGAGCCTGCAATCTGTTTGGCCAAGGTATCGTCTTCCAGCAAGCGAATAGCCAGCCAACGCAGATCGCAGTCGTGCTGCTGTGCGGCCTCAATCAACGAGGGTGAAAGCTCATTGATAGCTTGCTCTAAAGCTGATATATAGCTGATTTTTACCGAAGGTATAGGCTTGGCGATAGCCGCGCTATTGATCGCCACTTTTAATGCATCGATACCGTCCTTATTCGAGGCGCTAATCGGAATAACAGGACAACCCAATAGTCGCTCAAGAAAATCAATATCAATTTTGATGCCACGGTGTTTAACCGCATCCATCATATTAAGCACCAAAATTATCGGTACTTGCATTTCAATAAGTTGCGAGGTTAAGTAAAGATTTCGCTCTATATTTGATGCGTCAACAATATTAATAATCAAGTCGGCATTTTTGGATGCAACATAATCACGGGCGACTTTTTCATCTAAAGAAACCTGATCGTCGGCAGCTTCCAATGAATAGGTGCCGGGTAAATCGACTAATTCGATCACTTTAAGATCGAAACTGTATTCACCGGTTTTTTTCTCGACGGTAACGCCAGGCCAATTGCCTACATGCTGTCTGGCACCCGTCAGTACATTGAATAGTGTGGTCTTACCGCAATTCGGATTACCGACTACGCCAACTGTAAAATCAGTTTTCATCAGATTTTCTCTATTAATAATATTGCCGCTTCATCTTTACGCAGGGTTAATGAAAATCCCCGCAACTTAATCTCAACCGGATCTCCCATCGGCGCAAAACGGGTGACGCTAAACTCGGTTCCCGGCGTTAAGCCCATAGCCAGCAAGCGTTTTCGATAAGCTTTTCCCGATGATTCAAAGCCAACGATTTTTCCCGAATCACCCACCGTCAGGTTTTTTAAGCTTATTGCCATAAACTACATATTAAAATAAAGTGCATTAAAACCAACCGCTCCAGGAGTTATCAACAATCATTCTCATTAAGATAACTATATCATATAACCAAATTATATAATTGGTATTTTCATAGAGGGCGAAAAAAGCTAGCATCGGGCAATTTCGTGCCGTTCCGACCTTAGAGACCGAAGCATTTCTCTGATGCGGCCAAATCTTTTTATGGGGGCAGAATGCGATAAGTTACGATAAAAGCTAAGACTTCACCCTGTGTTAGACACAGAACGACGCTGTTATCAAGGTAAGCCGGAGATGATTGGGGGCGTATGTTATGGGCACGAATTTATTCGCGCCCATAATGTATAAACTTAATGATGGTGACGGCTGCTTTAGTTTTTACTAAACCCAGTCCATTGCAGTACAGGAAAAAATATTTGAATACAATCGTTTATATAAAAAGCTTAATATCCTAAACTTTATACTTCAAATTCAGCGCGTTGATGTCCAGCATTCAGCAACTCTTGCATCCATTTTGGCGCCACCCCGCGTCCCGTCCATGTTTTGTTAAAATCATCAGGGTGACGATATTTAATGGCAACTTTTGTACCCTTACGAACTGACTTCTTCTCAGCTTCGTGAATTTCTACAATAATATTAATAGAGGCGGCCAATTCTTTAATTTGCGCCATAACGTCTTTGCGCTTGTTAGCTTGCATATTTTTTAATGCTTTTTCTGCGTTTACAATAACAGATTGTAATTCATGCTCAGAAAGATCTTGATACTCGGTCATTTTTAGCCCTTAAAATAAATAAAAAAGATATATTAACTTTATCATTAATTTTAATATAAATATATTAAATTATTCAACAACAGATATGCATTTACCCTCTTACTTTGAAAGCAATATAATTATTTATCAATGACTCAAAGTTAAGTTTACAAACTCAGATGATTTATCACACAACAGAAAAAAGTTATTCAACCTTAAATTTTTTTTCATTTAATAATTGGTCGTTTTTATCGAACAGCCTTACAATCCAGTTACCTTTTTCAGCATCAGAAAACAACTTGCGACTTGAAGTACGCCATCTATTACCCGATATAATTAATGCCCTCCTAGTATCAACAACACCATCTTTCGACCATTCATGGTAAACCTTGCTACCCTTCATTTCTTTCAATTCAGTAAAATAATAAACCCACACCGGCTTCTTCTTGCTAATGTTAATAGTCTTGACTATTTCACCTACCGGCTCTTTATTAGTAATCTCATACGTTAACACAGCCCTTACTTGATTAGTATTAACCTTTGAAGACTCTAATTCTTTAATAACTTTTTTGTTCGGTTGTTCTTTTATAATTTTCTTAACTGGAATTTCCGCAGCTTGTTGACTGCTCTTATTTGGCTCTTTAGTTGACTTAGCTACCAGCTTGTTTTCCACAATTCCCTGCGTTGATATGTCCAGGTTTTTTGTCTCAACTTCATTAAAATCAACCGGCGGCGCTAGCTGTTTTTCTGTAGCATTAACTATCATCGCAACATTATCCTGATCGATATTTTGCGCATCCTTATTAATAATATAAAACAACGAGACTAAAATAAGAACCAGCATACTGGCAGCGAGCAATATCCTTTTGATATTCCACTCCGTTATCATCTTGGGTGCCAAGTCCACCGCCGCTTTTCCAGATATAGGATATTTAACTTGAATTACAATATTTCGTTTGTCTGTCATAAAATCATATCGACCCTGCTTTAGGTGAAAACACTCGGTTGCTTTTCTTAGCTTAACACCGCATATTTTAGTCAGCGAATACGCTAAACCTTGGTAATATACTACTTAAGAGTTCAAACAAAGACAAAATCCTTGCAGAATAAATTTGGATATTCAAAATGAGTAAACTGCTTAAACTTTTTCAAGATTCTTCTTCTCTGTACGGCAGCAACGCCAGCTTTGTTGAAAATTTATATGAACGCTTCCTCGAAGACCCGGACTCAGTTGAGTCGAGCTGGCAAAAAGAATTCAATAAAATCCACAACGGCACTGATTTTGAAACGCCTCACAGTCCTGTCGTAGAGCGCTTTGCGCAACTTGCCGTTAAATCTCAAGGCAGATTGGCAAAGCTACAAGGATTTACCGAAGAAAGCGTTAAAAAACAATCGGCTGTTGCCAGACTTATTAATCATTACCGGGTTCGCGGGCATCAGATTGCCGCCAATAATCCATTGGGGAAAACAATGCCCCCTCCTCCCGATATGGATCCCGCTTATTACGGTCTTTCCGAACCTGATATGGATACTTTGTTCGATACCGGTTCACTTTATGGCGTTGACCGACTACCTTTACGAGACATTATTGCCAACCTGAAAGAGATTTACTGCGGCAGTATCGGCTCTGAATACATGCATGTCGTCGACACCCATATCAGGCGCTGGATCATAAACCGTCTGGAAAGCTCTAAAACCAACTTGGAACTAACGCTTGAAAAAAAACACTGGCTGTTAAAATTATTGACTGCCGCCGAAGGCATAGAAAGCCATTTGCACAATCGATTTGTCGGCCAAAAACGTTTTTCTCTGGAAGGCGGAGAATCGCTGATTCTCATTCTGGATGAATTAACGCAAGGATTTGGCACAAATGGCGTTAATGAAGTTGTGATCGGCATGGCTCACCGAGGTCGCTTGAATGTGCTGGTCAATATCCTGGGAAAAAGTCCTGCCAGCCTGTTTAATGAATTTGCCGGCACTTCGCCGCTTTCTCCGGGTGTCAGTACCGGCGATGTGAAATATCACCTGGGGTTTTCATCAGACATCAGTACGCCCGGCGGCCCTCTTCATATAACGATGGCATTTAACCCTTCACATTTGGAGATCATCAATCCGGTGGTCGAAGGTTCGGTTAAGGCCCGTCAGGACAGAGCGGGGGAAAACGGCAAAAATACAGTCATCCCCATTTTAATCCACGGAGACGCGGCCTTTTCCGGACAAGGCATCGTCATGGAAACCCTGAATATGTCGCAAACCCGCGCTTTTTCCACCGGCGGAACCGTGCATATTGTTATTAACAACCAAATCGGCTTTACTACCAGCAACTCGCGGGATGCGCGCTCCACACTTTATTGCACCGATGTGGCCAGCATGATTCAGGCGCCAGTTTTCCATGTCAACGGTGACGATCCCGATGCCGTCATCTTTGTCACCAATCTGGCAATGGATTACCGGATGACCTTTAATAAAGATGTGGTCATCGACCTTATTTGCTATCGCAGACTGGGCCATAATGAAGCCGATGAGCCTTCTACTACCCAACCCTTGATGTATAAAAAAATCCGCAAACTCAAGACGACGCGGAAACTTTATGCCGAAAAACTCATCAAAGCCGGGCTTATCACTGTTGAACAAGCTGCTGAGTTAGAACAAAATTACCAAAAACAGCTAGAAGCCGGTGAAATTGTTTCCAGACCTATCCTAGCCGACGGCCCCTACCCGTACACTAATCAATGGAATAAATTCCCGAACATCGACTGGAATCCAGTCTGCAATACCGCAGTTTCCATGGATCATCTGCGCTTTTGTAACGACAGAATGCAACGCCTGCCAACCGGTTTCGAATTACACGCCCGAGTCGCAAAAGTCATGGATAACCGGCGTAAAATGGCGGCTGGAGCCATGCCGCTGGACTGGGGTTTTGCCGAAAATATGGCCTATGCAACACTGCTGCTGGATAAATATAACGTTCGTTTAACCGGCCAGGATGTTGGTCGCGGCACTTTTGTGCATCGTCATGCTGTTTTGCATAATCAACTCAATAATAAAACCTATACACCGATCAAACATTTAGACAAAGATCAGGGCAACGCGCAGATTTTCGACTCACTGCTTTCCGAAGCAGGCGTGTTAGGTTTTGAATATGGCTACAGCACCACAATGCCGAATACCCTGGTTATATGGGAAGCGCAATTCGGCGATTTTGCCAACGGCGCGCAAGTCGTTATCGATCAATTTATCAGTTCCGGCGAAACCAAATGGGGCCGCTTATGCAACCTGGTCATGCTGCTGCCGCACGGCTTTGAAGGCCAGGGACCGGAACACTCCTCCGCTCGACTGGAACGCTATCTGCAACTGTGCGCTGAACACAATATTCAGGTTTGCAGCCCGACTACGCCTGCACAAATATTTCACTTATTGCGTCGCCAGATGCTACGACCCTACCGTAAGCCATTGATAGTCATGAGCCCCAAGAGCTTACTACGCCATAAACTCGCAATCTCCACGCTTGAAGATTTAACCGACGGTCAGTTCCAGCCCCTTATCGGCGAGCAGGACGACATCAATCCCAAAAAAGTGACCCGCCTGGTCATGTGTTCAGGCAAAGTCTATTACGATCTGATCGAAACCCGGCGTCAGGACGATCTCAAGCACGTCGCCATTGCCCGCATAGAGCAACTCTACCCTTTCCCCGATAAATTGTTTAGAGCGGAAGTCGGCAGATACCCGCAACTTAAAGAATTTATCTGGTGTCAGGAAGAACCTCAGAATCAAGGCGCATGGTATCAATCCAGACACCACTTTACCGACAACTTAGGCCCAAAAATCAGTATGACTTATGCCGGTAGAGATGCCTCGGCGGCACCGGCGGTCGGCAATTTCCGCGTCCATATCGAACAACAAAAAGCTGTCGTTCACTCGGCTCTTTACGGCAATCCTTCAGGAAAATAACAATGAGCATTGAAGTCCTAGTTCCCAACCTACCCGAATCCGTTTCCGATGCAACGCTGATCACCTGGCATAAGCAACCCGGCGACACCGTGATTAAAAACGAAAATCTCGTTGACCTTGAAACGGACAAAGTAGTGCTTGAAGTGCCTGCGCCGGCATCAGGCATCCTTAGCAAAATACTGCAGCAAGATGGAGCCATTGTTGTCAGCGGCGATGTACTGGCCTTGCTCGAACCTCAAACCGTAGAAGCAAGCCCAACAACGGCAACCGAACCTGACCATGAAGAGGAGCCGGACATCCCGCTAAGCCCTTCGGTACGTCGGCTAATTGCTGAAAATACGCTGGATCCTTCCGTCATCAAAGGCTCAGGAAAAGACGGCCGTCTGACTAAAACCGATGTGTTGGATTATCTGCATAAAAAAACCCTGCAAGAAGCTCAACTTATAGTCCCAACGGCCAAAGCCGAAACTCCTTCCAGCTCCCCTTTGACAAAAGGAGAAGCCGTTACCGCCAGCAGTCACCCGCTGCCTAAGGAGGGAGCAGGCAAGGGAATTTCAAATCTGCGCCCGGAACAGCGCGTCCCCATGACCCGGTTAAGAGCCAAGGTAGCCGAACGCCTGTTGCAGGCACAGCAAAATGCGGCCATGCTAACCACATTTAATGAGGTCAACATGCAAAACGTGATTGATCTTCGCAACCAGTACAAAGAACGCTTTGAACAAAAACATCATGTCAAATTGGGTTTTATGTCTTTCTTTGTTAAAGCCTCTATCGAAGCATTAAAGCGCTTTCCGGCAATCAATGCCTCCATTGACGACAACGATATTATCTATCACGGTTACTATGACATAGGCATTGCAGTCAGCACCGAGCGCGGCCTGATCGTGCCGGTTTTGCGCGATGCGGATCAACTCGACTTTGCCGGGATCGAACAAAGTATCGTCGATTTCGGTGCCAAGACCAGGGCCGGCAACTTGACTTATGATGACTTAAAAGGCGGCACCTTCACCATTACCAACGGCGGTATTTTTGGCTCTATGCTGTCCACGCCGATACTCAATCCGCCGCAATGCGCTATCTTGGGCATGCATGCGATTAAAGAACGAGCCGTTGTTGAAAATGGCCAAATTGTTATCAGGCCGATCATGTATCTGGCTTTATCGTACGATCATCGACTGGTTGACGGTCGAGAGGCCGTGCAATTTCTAGTCACCATCAAAGAATGCTTGGAAGCACCCGCTCACTTATTGCTAAATATATAAAGCCATGTCAAAAAAACACGTGCAAACATCATTTGATGTCATCGTCATTGGCGCCGGACCGGCAGGCTATTCCAGCGCTATTCGATGCGCCCAGCTCGGCTTAAAAACCGCCTGTATCGACAACTGGTGCGACAAGAAAGGCCTAGTCAGTCTGGGGGGGACTTATCTTAACGCGGGTTGTGTTGCCTCTATCGCGTTGCTCGAATCGGCGAAAATTTATCACTCGCTGAACCATAACCTAAAAGAACACGGCATCCAGGCAGAGGCGATTTCTGTGGATATTGCGCTAATGATGCAGCGCAAAAACAACATTATTGACGCACTCAGCCAACAAATTGCCGACTCGTTTGTGGATCACAACATTACCTATATGAAGGCAGAGGCCCGGTTACTCAATGATCGACAGGTAGAAATTACACCGCTTGATCAATCGGGTGTTTCAATGCTCGAAGCCAAGCATATTATTCTGGCCTCCGGCTCCTCCCCAATCAATTTGTCCTGTGCGCCGATAGACAATGAATTCATTATCGATTCGACGATGGCTTTAAATCTCGGCGCAATACCCAAGCGCTTAGCCATTATCGGTGCGGGGGTTATCGGCCTAGAATTAGCCAGCATCTGGAACAGGTTAGGTGCGGAAACCATTTTGCTGGAAGCTCAGGAAACATTTTTAAGCATGGCCGACCAGCAAATTGCGCTGGAAGCCTATCGTATCTATACCGAACAGGGACTGGAACTGCGCCTGGGTGCGCGGGTTATTTCAGCAAAAAAAGGCAATAAAAAAGTCACCGTAGAATACCAGGATAGCGACGGCACTCATACCCTGCGTGTCGATAAACTGATTGTTGCCTCCGGCCGTAAACCCAATACCGAAAATCTGGCTGCGGCTGAAGCCAATTTACTGCTCGACGAAAACGGCTATGTCCATGTCGATGAAAACTGCCGCACCAACCTGCCCGGCGTTTATGCCATCGGCGACCTGACCTTGCTCGGCCCGATGATTGCCCATAAAGGCATAGAAGAAGGCTTGTTTGTTGCCGAACAAATCGCCGGCATTCGCAACCCTATCAACTACGATCTCTTGCCCAGCGTCGTTTTTACCGATCCTGAAATTGCCTGGGTAGGTCAAACCGAACAAGGCTTAAGAGCCATGGGCGAATCCATTAAAATCGGCATCTTCCCGCTAAACGCCACTGCCCGTGCTCACGCCATGAGCCAAACTGAGGGTATCGTTAAAATCATCGCTCATGCCGATACCGACGCGATACTCGGTGTTCATATCATTGGCCTGCAAGCCTCCGAAATGATTGCCGAAGCCGTGCTGGCTATGGAGTTTTCCGCCAGCAGCGAAGACCTGGCCAGAACCATACACGCCCACCCTACCCTTGCCAAAGCCCTGCATGGCGCGGCGCTTAGCCTTAAAACAAGCTAAACGACTAGAGCCGTCTCTATTGCGCTTGACTCTACCTGCCGACTACAGCACTGCCATTACTCTAGTGTGGGCGCGAATTTATTCGCGCAATAGGCATTAAAAATGCGCGAATAAATTCGCGCCCACGGCATATAACCCACAGCATTCGTTTTCTTGTCTAATCGGTTTTACTCACATCAAGGTTCGATTCCCAACCGCCACCTAAAGCCTTGTATAATGCCACCAGCGCTGTCGCCGTCGCGGTTTCGCTCTGGGCCAGACGGTCCTGGTCTTGCAACAGACGCAATTCGGTATCCAATACCGTCAGAAAATCGCTGATGCCTTCCGTAAAACGCAGATGAGCCAGTTCATGAGCTCTTTCGCTGGCCGTAGCCGCCGAAGTGAGCAATCCTCGCCGGACTCGCGCCCGGTTGTAATTTACCAGCGCATTTTCCGTTTCTTCCAAAGCGCTCAGCACCGTCTGCTCGTACTGGGCCAGACTGGCCTCGGCACGGGCATCGGCGGCTTTAATGCGAGCATACACATGACCTAGATCCAGCGCTGCCCAACTGATTTTTGGGCCCAAGGAATAAGCATCCGACCGAGCCGCTCCTATAGCCGAAAAAGTACTAGCCTCTAGTGAGATAGTGCCGACGAAGGTTACCCGTGGAAACAGATCAGCGGTAGCAACGCCGATGCGGGCAGTCGCCGCAGCCAGCGTTCGTTCGGCGATGCGAATGTCAGGTCGGCGGCGCAATAGCTCCGCCGGCTGACCGATATGGATAGTCTTGGGAATCTTAGGCAGTGGCGCAGACTTCGACAGCTTCTGTGTCAGGGCGCCAGGAAACTGCCCGGTAAGTACACTAAGGCGATGCATGGCCTGATGAATGCCGTTCTCCAGAGGCGGAATAATGGCCAGAGTGGAATCAAGCTGAGCTGTTGCCCTCGACGTATCGAGTTCGGTACCGCGCCCATTTTCAAGTCTTACCTGGGTTATTTTCAGCGTTTTAGCCTGGTTTTCAGCGTTCTTTTTCGCCGTCATCAACTGGTTTTGCAGACCCCGCAATTCAAAATAATTTCTCGCTACCTCGGCGATCAGGCTAACGCCGAGATCCCGAAGGCTGGCTTCCTGCGCATCGACTTCATCGCTGCTCGCTTCCACATTACGACGCACACGGCCAAAGAAATCGACTTCCCAAAAAGCGTCGAAACCGACGTTGTAGAGTTTAAGCTCACGCGGAGCGAAAGACAGGTTGTTCATAGCACCGGCACTGCGTTTCTGATCGGTGTAATTAGCATGTGAACTCACGATAGGCGCCAAATTCAGCCCAGCATCCATATACAAAGCTCGTGCCTCTCTAAGATTAGCGCGGGCGACCTGGAGATCTCGGTTGTGCTGCACCGTCTGATCGACAAGCTGGGTTAGCTCCTTATCTTCAAACAGTTTCCACCACGCTACGTCCACACCTTGCACAGAAAATTCCGGGTTATTGGCATTGACGAAAGCTGGGCCGGCATCGGTTGTTGGCGTCTTATAATCGGGGCCTACCGCGCAGGCACTCAACAGCGCGGCCGCGCAGAGAACTACCGGACCAACAAACCTACTTCGTTTAAGCGCAACGATGACAGTATTTCCAAATTGCATGACGGGGCGAAATTCTACGGAGTGCATCTTTATTCCTTGGCTCATAAGTCGGCACCAGAAGAAGGCTCATGGGGCAGCAAGCCCTTAGCCTTTTGCCTACGTTGCGAAAAACCCTGGGCGATCACGTAGAACACCGGCGTTAACAGCAAACCAAATAAGGTCACACCCAACATGCCGCTAAACATCGTCGTACCCAGCAGCTGCCGCGATTCCGCGCCAGCTCCTTGAGCGATCACCAACGGAAATACACCCATGATAAAAGCAAACGAGGTCATCAAAATGGGCCGCAGCCGAATTTTTGATGCTTCTATGACCGCATCAAAGCGGTTAAGTCCGTCTTCCTGGCGCCGCTTGGCAAATTCCACAATAAGGATGGCGTTCTTGCTGGCCAAGCCCACCAGCACGATGAAGCCGACCTGGGTAAAAATATTATTGTCCATGTCGCGTAACCAAACGCCGGCCAAGGCAGACAAGATGCACATAGGTACGATCAGAATCACCGCAAAGGGCAATGACCAGCTTTCATACTGGGCTGCCAAGGCCAAAAATACAAAGATGACACTCAGCGGAAAAACCAACAGGGCGACGTTTCCGGCCAACACTTGTTGCAAACTGAGTTCAGTCCATTCAAAATCGAATCCCGGCGGCAACTCTGCGCCCATGAGCTGATTCATGATGGTGATCGCCTGACCGGAACTCACTCCCGGTAAGGTACTGCCATTAATTTCAGCCGCAGGATACATGTTGTAGCGTGTAATTTTGTCAGGACCGGTAATTTCTTTAACCGACATAAGGGAACCCAGCGGCACCATACCGCCTTGAAGATTCCGTGTCTTCAAAGCAGTGATGTCTACCGGTTTCATCCGAAAATCCGAATCGGCCTGCGCCACCACCTGATAGGTTCGGCCAAAACTATTAAAATCATTGACATACATAGACCCCAGATAGATCTGCAAGGTATCGAACACCTCTTTCAACGGCACGTCCATAGACATGGCTCGGGTACGATCTACGTCCAGAAAAAGTTGCGGCACTTCAGCGCGAAAAGTGGTAAACAGTCCGACCAAACCGGGTTGTTCATTGCCCTTGGCGATGAGTTCGTTGACCGTGCTCTGTAGTGCGTCGACACCCGCGTTGGTGCGATCCTGAACTTGCAGTTTAAAACCGCCGGTCGAACTCATGCCCCGGATGGGCGGCGGAGCAAAGACGGCAATATGGGCACCTTCGACCTGAGCAAGGCGCTCATTGAGGCTGGTAATAATGGCATTGGCATGAAGTTCAGGATGACCGACGCGCTGGTCAAAGTCATCCAGCAGCGTAAACATCGTTGCGACATTGGACTGACTGGAACCACTCAGGATCGAAAAACCGGCGTAGGCGATGACATGTTTAACGCCTTTAGTTTCCCTAATAATACGGGTAGCCTGCTGAACCACGTCCTGGGTGCGTGCTAAAGATGCCGCATCGGGTAACTGCGCATACAGAATCAGGTAACCCTGATCCTGTTGAGGAATAAAACCCGTCGGCACCTTTTCAAAGGCCAGAAAGTTGAGCCCGTTGAGACCGACATAGACCACTAAAACGACCACCGTCATGCGAACCAGCCTTCCGACTAAGCGCCCGTAGCCCGCACTGAATGAATCAAAGAACCGGTTAAAGGCTCTGAAAAACCAGCCGAACAGTCGATCAAGCAGCCGCGTGAACGCATCTTTATTGCCGTGCGCCCGATCCAACAGCAGCGCGCACAAAGCCGGACTCAGGGTCAGCGAATTGAACGTCGAGATCACCGTGGAAATGGCAATAGTCAGGGCAAACTGCTTGTAGAAAGCGCCGGAAACGCCAGTGATAAAAGCGGTGGGAATGAACACCGCGACCAAAACCAGAGACGTGGCAATAATCGGACCTACGACTTCGGTCATCGCCTTTCGGGTTGCATCCCGAGCCGATAAACCCAGGGCAATATGGCGTTCCACGTTCTCTACCACCACGATGGCGTCGTCCACCACAATGCCGATAGCAAGTACCAGTCCGAATAACGATAAAGTGTTCAGTGACAAACCCAATGCCGACATCACCGCGAACGTGCCGATTAAAGACACCGGTACCGCAAGTAGCGGGATAACAGTCGCGCGCCAGCTCTGCAAAAATATCACCACAACCAGAACCACCAACAGCATAGCCTCAAACAGCGTCTTGACTACTGCACTGATCGACTGCTGTACAAAGACAACGGTATCGTAAATAAGCAGATAATCAAGACCTTCCGGGAAACGCGGCTTCATCTGCTCCATCGCGGCGACCACTGCTTTTTTAGTGTCTAGTGCGTTGGAGCCGGGCAGTTGGAAGACCGCGAGACCCACGCTAGGTTCGCCGTCCAACAGCAGTCCAGAGCTGTAATCCTTAGCGCCCAACTCGATGCGGGCGACGTCTTTGAGCTGAGTCACTTGGCCATTTTTCCCGGCTTTGATAATGATATCGGCGAACTCCTCCGCTTCCATCAGGCGTCCCGTGGTCGTGACCGTGTACTGAAAATCGGTGTTTTCCTGCGTGGGTTGTTGCCCCACCACGCCGGCCGCGACCTGAATATTCTGTTCCCGGATAGCATTAACCACATCGCTGGCAGTCAGATTACGTGCAGCAACTTTCTCTGGATTCAGCCAGATACGCATGCTGTAGTCTCGGGCGCCAAATACCAGAATTTCACCCACACCGGGCAATCGCGCCAGCTTATCCTTGATTTGCAACAACGCGTAATTACTTAAATACACACTGTCATAGCGCTTATCTGGAGAAACCAGGTTGACCACCAGACTCAAGTCGGGACTGCGTTTTTTGACGCTGATGCCTTGTCGGCTGACTTCCTGGGGTAATTTTGGCTCGGCTAAAGCGACCCGATTTTGCACCAGCACCTGTGCTTTATCCAGGTCAGTACCCGGTTTAAAGGTAATGGTAAGCGCCATGTTGCCGCTGTTGGTGGACTGAGAGGACATATATAACATATCCTCGACACCATTCACTTCCTGCTCGATAGGCGTCGCCACGGTTTCGGCCACCACCTTGGCATTGGCACCAGGATAAACCGTGCTCACGACTACGGTGGGCGGTGCAATCTCGGGATATTGGGCAATAGGCAGGTTAATCAGCGCGAGGCTTCCGACCAGGACAATGATGATGGATAATACCGCTGCAAAAATGGGGCGGTCGATGAAAAAGTGGGTGAATCGGTTCATGGTTTCACCCCTTCTGTTTGTCCTGATAGCGAGATGCGTTCTGGATTCACCTTAATACCCGGCTTAAGCTTTTGGATACCTTCGATAACCGCCCATTCTTCAGACGTCAACCCTTCGATGATCACGCGGGACTCGCCGATATGAGCGCCGAGTACCACCTTGCGATATTCCACCTGATTTTCCTGATTCACTACCCAGATGAAGCGTTGCGCCAGATCCGTGCCAATAGCCCGATCAGGAAGCAAAATAGCGCGGTACGGAGCGCTCGCACGAACCCGCAGCCGGGCAAAAAAACCGGGACTTAACAATTCGTCCGGGTTGGCGAATACGCCTCGCAATGAAAGTGTGCCGGTAGCCGTATCTGCACGCGGCGATATATAATCGAGATGACCTTGGTGAGGAAAGCTAGGTTCATCGGCTACAGCCAACTCCACCGGCGTCTGTTCATCGCCTAGATTACCTTGACCGCTTTTCTTGGCCTGACGCCGGTATTTCAGTACCGAGCGTTCGTCCGCATCCACGTAAACATAGACGGGATCGGTAGAGACGATGAAAGTCAACAAGGTTGCATCGCCTCCGCCACCGTTAACCAAATTGCCGGCAGTGATTAATTCGCGACCGATCCGGCCGCTTATCGGGGAGCGTACCTGAGTAAACTCCAGGTTCAAACGTGCCGTGTAAACACTGGCTTTTGCAGACTGAACGGCTGCACCGGTTTCTTGCAGGCCCTTGCTCCGGGCATCATGTTCTTCTTCGGAGATGGCTTTGACGCGAAACAAACGCTCGGCGCGCGACAGGTCATTTTTTGCCAATTCGTGCTTGGACTTGGCGCGTTGCAGTTCAGCTTCGGCATAGTTCAATTGAGCGGTGAACGGTTTCGGATCGATCTGGAACAAAAGATCGTCCTGATTGACCCTGTCTCCTGCCTTGAAGTTGACTTTATCCAGATAGCCGCTGACCCGGGCGCGTACGTCTACTGAATTAACCGCTTCGATGCGGCCCGTGTATTCATCCCACTCGGTGACATCTTGCGACAGAGCTTGAGCGATTTTGACCTTGGGTAACTGCCCTTGCCTTGGCTGTGAACCCGAATCATCAGGGTTTCCGCATCCGACCATAACCATCAGAATGACAGTGGCTAACAGGCCATTTCGTGTGCGTTGCATGACTATCCTTTTAATAAAAACAAAACGGTAAGACATATTACCATTTAATTTAAGGTATGCTTTATAATTTAAATACCTTCATTTCGTGAGCATTACCTATGATTAAATGCGGACGACCTCGCAAAGGCGAAGAACTGATAAGTCGAGATCGGTTACTGGACACCGCCTTCAGCCTGTTTCTTGAATTCGGCTACGGTAACCTCAGTCTGGAAACTATCGCTCGAGATGCGCGCGTGTCAATGCGCACTATTTACAGCCAGTTCGGCGGTAAAGCCGGACTATTCGGCGCGGTGATCAGACGCTGCAGCGACGAAATCGTCACCGACCTTTCTGACGAGTACGTCGTGGAGCGCTCGCCAAAAGAAGCATTAAGCGCATTTGCCAAACAGTTTCTATACCGTATAACCAGACCGGATATAGTGCGCATACGCGCCATACTGATTGGCGAGTCGTTACGCTTCCCCGATATTGCCACTCAATTCTATGAGCAAGGGCCACAGCGCACCCTTGATGTTCTCACGCAGTTTTTCTCCAGGCAGCAGCAAACAGGCTATTTTGCCGCAATGGACCCGCATTTTCTCGCCGACCAATTCCTGAGCGCATTACGTAGCGAACGCTTTCAAAAACTGCAACTCGGTTTGGAACCAACGCCCGACGAAGCGGAAATCGATGCCTGGGTGCAACAAACCACTGACTTGTTTCTGCGCGGCAGCTTGAATACCAAAGACATCGTGGTTGAATAGACCGGATGCTAAAAATATGTTTCCAAGCCAGGGTTTTTGTCATCAGGCTGAAGCCAAACCCCGACAATCCTGTCATAAAAAACAATAAGATTGACACCACATGACCGTAAAAACGCCCGCTCAAATCAGCTTTCAACAAGGCAAACAACAACGCCAACAAGGCAATCTTGCCGCCTCTATCGACTGTTTCCGCGAAACTATCCGCCTGCAAGCTGATTTTGTCCCGGCTTACAACAACCTCGCCAATGCCTTGCAGGCTGACGGCCAAATTGAGCCAGCCATTGCGCTTTATCAGCAAGCGTTGCTGTTAGCGCCGGACATGGCGGTTTTGCATTGCAATCTGGCCAGCCTTTGGCAACTTCAAGGCGAACATCAACGCGCTATCAGCGTTTATCAACAAGCCATCGCCCTGAAACCCGATTTTTTTCTGGCATACCATAATCTGGGCAAAGCCTTGGCTGCTGAAGGTGATTTTACCCAAGCGCTAACGGCCTATCAACAGGCCATAGACTTACAACCCGCTACGCCGGAGCTTCAGTTCGAATGCGGCAACCTGTATCAGCGCTATGGTTTCATCCAAGAAGCGATTGCCTGCTACAAGGCCGAGATTCGCAACCAACCTCAATCGGCAGCCGCTTACAACAGCCTGGGCGCTGCTTTGCAACAGTGGGGCGAACTGAAATTGTCCGAGGCCGCTTACCGTCGGGCCTTGACTTTGCAGGCCGATTTCGATCTGCCGCATTTTAATCTGGGGCAACTACTGGAAGCCTCCAAACAAATGGAAGCGGCGCAAAGCCATTTTGAACAGGCGCTCGCCTTACGTCCTGACAACCTCAGAGTGTTATACCATCTCAATGCCATCCGGCAAAAACAGGCCGATTGGGAGGATTACGACGACCGCGTCGCCGAATTAAGCGCCCGTACCGAAGCTTATCTGCAACACGATAATGCCGACGCCTTACCGGCGATGATGACCTTGGCTTTTCCCTTGTCGATGCCGTTACGCACAGCCGTCGCCGAACAACTGGCCCGTCATCACGCCAAAGCGGCAGCGGCTTTACCCGAACCTTTTTCCGTACCGGTCGAGCTTAACCCGTCGCGTTTGCGCATCGGCTACGTGTCGCCCGACTTTCGTACCCATGCAGTAGGTATGCTGGTTTATGCGATGTTTCAGCAGCATCGGCGCCCCGATTTTGAGATTTTCGCTTACAGTCTGGTGCCGATCATTGACGAATGCACCGAAACCATCCGCCAAGGCTGCGACCATTTTATCGACGTTTCCTGCCAAGCGCCGCTGACCATTGCCCAGCGCATTCATGCCGACGGCATTCACATCCTGATCGATTTGGCGGGCTACACCGCCCATTCCTGCACCGACGTGTTTGCCTGTAAACCGGCGCCGGTGCAAATGCAGTTTTTGGGTTATCCGGGCACGATGGGCGCGGATTTTACCCCCTACATCATCGCCGATGCCCAGCTAATCCCCGAACATTTAGCCCAGCATTACACTGAAGAAATCATCTATTTACCGCGCGCCTGGGTGGCGTCACCTATGCCGATAGCCACTTTAATCATGCGTCGTCGCGATTTTGGCCTGCCCGAAAACGCCACCGTATTTTGTTGTTTTAACGGCACCTACAAAATCACCCCCGATGTGTTTGCCCTGTGGCTGCGGGTTTTGCAGCACGTCCCCGGCAGCGTGTTATGGCTAAGCGATAGCGGCGACACCGTTAATAACCGTTTCCGCCAATACGCCATTAACGCTGAAATAAATCCTGACCGGCTGGTGTTTGCCGCGAACATCCCTCATGCCGAATACCTGGCCCGTTATCGCCTGGCCGACTTGTTTTTAGATACTTTGGTCTACAACGCCGGAGCCACTGCCGCCGGGGCATTATGGACGGGATTGCCGGTATTGACCTGTCCCGGCGAAAGCTATGCCGCCCGTATGGGTGCCAGCCTGTGCCACGCCGTCGGTTTGCCCGAATTGGTCTGCGCTTCAGCATTAGCCTATGAACAATTGGCGATAGAACTGGGCAATCATCCCGAACACATGGCCCAACTCAAAGCCAAACTTGCCGAATTGCTGACCGATTCGCCACTATTTCAGCCGCAAACCTTTGTCTTGGAATTAGAACAGGCGCTGCGCAAGGTCTGGCAAAAATACCGAGAGAGCCGGTAGGAGCGGGCCATGCCCGCGATGAAGACGCTACAACCCTGCAATCGCTGCCCAAATGTCGCGGGCATAGCCCGCTCCTACGGTCTCTTGGAATACCGCGCAATAGCGCACGGTAGAACCCTAAACAATAACTATAAAAAAAACCATGACCCAACAACACCCAACAACCGACATACAAAGCTCGGACGGCCTGTGGCAATGGCTGCAACACCAGCGCCTCAGCCTGGCCTTTACTACCTACCAGACCAACCGCTTATTTTTAGTCGGCTGCAAAGCCGATGGTCGCATCGCCGTCAATGAACGGCTGTTCGATAAACCAATGGGCCTATACGCCGACCGCGACCGCCTGATCATGAGCACCCGCTATGCGATTTGGCAACTGGAAAACCGGCTTGCCGAAAACGAAACCCATTTGGGCTGCGATAGGCTTTACGTGCCCAGCCTGTCGTACACCACCGGCGATTTGAACGTGCATGATGTGGTGGTCGACAAAAACAACGAGCTGCTGTTCATCAACACCGATTTCAGCTGCCTGGCCAAATTGCGCCCCGGCTACAGTTTCGAACCGGTCTGGCAGCCGCCGTTTATCAGCAAACTAAAAGCCGAAGACCGTTGCCACCTCAACGGCCTCGCCCTACGCGGCGGCGAACCGACCTACGTCACCGCCTGCAGCGCTACCGACGACCCCGCCGGTTGGCGCAATCATCGCGTCGATGGCGGCATCGTCATGCACATCCCCAGCAATGACATCATCGCCACCGGCTTATCAATGCCGCATTCGCCGCGCTGGTATCGGGGCAAACTCTGGCTGCTCAACTCAGGTTCAGGCGAATTGGGTTGGCTCGACGGCGACCAGTTCACCCCGGTAACGTTCTGCCCCGGCTTTGTTCGCGGCTTGGCTTTTGTCGGCGATTACGCCCTGGTCGGCCTGTCGAAATTGCGCTCCAAGACCTTTGGCGGCCTGGCCCTGCAGCAGCGCCTCGCCGAGACCGGACAAAGCTCGCAATGCGGCCTGCTGATTATCGACATCAATACCGGCGCTATCGTACACAGCTTACACATCGATGGCGCGGTCGAAGAATTGTTCGATGTGGTGGTCTTGCCCAAGGTGCAACTGCCCAGAGTCTTGGGTTTTCAGGACGATGACATCGACCGCCTGATCAGCTTTCCCGGTTCCGGCGGCCTGATCACCACCAAGCCAACGGTCAAACGTCCCGGTATCGGCAAACCGGTACAAACCGCAGGTTTGCCGCGCTCCTCGCCATTGGCTAATGTCAGCGAAGCCCCGGTTAAATTTCAACAGGTTTATCACCTGACCTCCGACAACCTTGCGCCTTATGACGCCATGACCTACCCCAGCTTGCAAAAACGCTGGCAAACCCAACCGCAACGGGGCGAATTACTGGCAGTGTCGGCCTCGGTCGATGGCGAAATGGTTGGCTTTGCGGTTGCCGAGCAATTTATCCAAGACGATGCCACCCCGGCCAGCGAATTATTATCGTTGTTCGTTATTCCCGCTTACCGTGATCAAGGCATCGCTACCGCCTTGGTTAAACACTTACAACCCTTGCTGGTTCAGCCGTTGGCCGTAACAGCATTCCCATCGATTTAATCAGGATAATTATCATGGCTGATCCAATTTTTAATTTTCAATCCAGCAACCCCTTTGGCTTAAGCAATGTCGGTGCCTATGCCAGCCCGACCTTCGTCGATATCGACGGCGACGGCGATCTCGATGCTTTTGTGGGGAATAGTGTTGGTAATATACTGTTCTTTGAAAACACCGGCAGCGCCAGCAGTGCGGCCTTTGCTTCGCGCATCACCAACCCCTTTGGCTTAAGCGCTGTGGGCAGTAATGCCAGCCCCACCTTCGTCGATATCGATGGCGATGGCGATCTCGATGCTTTTGTGGGGAATACTGCTGGCGAGATATGGTTCTTCCGCAACACGCCCCATTCAAGCGCTCCCAACACCCCCGTGTTTTCGCTCGAAGCGACCAACCCCTTTGGCTTAAGCAATGTGGGCAATTTTGCAGCACCCACCTTCGTCGATATCGATGGCGATGGCGATTTGGATGCTTTTGTCGGGAATCGTGCTGGCGAGATATGCTTCTTCCGCAACACGCCCCATTCAAGCGCTCCCAACACCCCCGTGTTTTCGCTCGAAGCGACCAACCCCTTTGGCTTAAGCGATGTGAAATGGAATGCCAGCCCCACCTTCGTCGATATCGATGGCGATGGCAATTTGGATGCTTTTGTGGTGAATAATTTTGGCGAGATACGGTTCTTCCGCAACACGCCCCATTCAAGCGCTCCCAACACCCCCGTGTTTTCGCTCGAAACAACCAACCTCTTTGGCTTAAGCGATGTGGGCAGTAATGCCAGCCCCACCTTCGTCGATATCGATGGCGATGGCGATTTGGATGCTTTTGTGGGGAATATGCATGGCAACACGCTGTTCTTTCTTAATGAGCCTCCTCCCGGGGTAAATATAGCCCAAACGGGCGGCAGCACCGCCGTCACCGAAGGCGGCGCAACCGACACTTACACCCTGGTGTTGAATGCGGCGCCGACCGCTGAGGTGACCATTACCCTGGATAACACCAACAAACAAGTCACCAGCGATGTCGCTACATTGACTTTCACCACCGCCAACTGGAACGTGGCGCAAACCGTCACCGTCACCGCCGTTAATGACAGCGTCGGCGAAGGCAAACACAGCGGCGTCATCAAACACACCGTCACCAGTACCGGTTCAAATTACGACAACCTTGCCATTGGCAATGTCATCGTCGCCATCACCGATAATGACCTGCCGGTCGGCAATCCGACTTTTAACACCCCCAGCACCAACCCCTTTGGCTTAAGCAAGGTGGGCACGTACGCCAGCCCCACCTTGGTCGATATCGACGGCGACGGCGATCTCGATGCCTTCGTGGGTAATAGAGCTGGCGATATACTGTTTTTTGAAAATACCGGCAGCGCCAGCAGTCCGGTCTTTGCAGCGCCCAGCACCAACCCCTTTGGCTTAAGCAATGGGGGTTGGAGTGCCAGCCCGACCTTCGTCGATATCGACGGCGATGGCGATCTCGATGCCTTCGTAGGGAATTGGAATGGCGACATACTGTTTTTTGAAAATACCGGCAACGCCAGCAGCGCGGCCTTTGCAGCTCCAGTCACCAATGACCCGTTTGGCTTAAGCACTGTGGGCAATTCTGCCGCACCCACACCCACCTTCGTCGATATCGACGGCGACGGCGATTTGGATGCTTTTGTGGGGAATGGTTCTGGCGACACGCTGTTTTTTGAAAATACCGGCAACGCCAGCAGCGCGGCCTTTACTTTCATTTCCAGCAACCCCTTTGGCTTAAGCAAGGTGGAATGGAATGCCAGCCCCACCTTCGTCGATATCGATGGCGATGGCGATTTGGATGCCTTCGTGGGGAATATGACGGGCAATACCTGGTTTTTTGAAAACACCGGCAGCGCCAGCGGCCCGGCCTTTGCATACCCGGTCAGCAGCAACCCCTTTGGCTTAAGCAAGGTGGACAACTATGCCGCACCCACCTTTGTCGATATCGACGGCGATGGCGATTTGGATGCTTTTGTCGGGAATGGTGCTGGCGATATACTGTTTTTTCTTAATGACAATACGCCGCCGGTCTTTGCCAGCGCGACCGTCAATGGCAATACCCTAGTAATGTCCTACACCGAAGCCACCACGCTGGATGCGGTTAATATTCCATTTCCCGGCGCTTTTGTCGTATTGGTGGGCGCTACTGCGAATACGGTCACTGCCGTGGTCGTGAACGCCGTTAATAAGACCGTGACGTTAACGCTGGCTTCGGCGGTCGCTAATGGCAATACAGTCACAGTGGCCTATAACGACCCCACCGTGAATAACGATGTCAACGCCATTCAGGATGCGGGGGGCACTGATGCCGCAACGTTGACGGCAACGCTGGTGACTAATGATACCCCTGCCCCTACGCCAGGACCCTCGCCTGCACCCTCGCCCTCGCCAGTACCCGCACCCGTACCAACCACAGAAAAATTGGACGGCGTAGTCGTTACACGCACCACGGCAACGGCGACGGCAACAGTCACTCATCCGGTAACCGGCAAGGAGCAAATCATCACCACGGAGGTGGCCACTACCACGATTCCCATCATCCACGATACCCGGACGGACACAAACAACGCCACGCCTCAAGCCGATATTCCGCTGGTGCGTGACCGCAGCGGCGACACCATCTTGCAAGCCAGTCTGCCGGTCGGCGTGGGTCTGACATCCGAGGCTATCAGCGGCGGTGATAATCTGACTTTACGCGAGTTACTGATGGTCGCATCCGGGCCGCGCACCGATGCATCCAGTTTCATAGATATTCTCGGCCAGGGAATCGACAGCTACGTGACCGGCGTAGCTGACGAAACCCAGGTTACTGTACGTACCCTCACCTTCCAGACCGACCCCGGCGCATCGGATCAAATCGCCGCACCCAATGCGCCGCCTATCGCGATCAACGGTGAGCAAAACCATCCCGACCATCAGAAGGCGTTGATCATTGATGTGCGCAATCTGCCGCATGGCTCGGTGCTGCAATTGAATAACGTGGAATTCGCCATTATTATCGGCGCGATCAAATTAATTGGCGGCAGTGGCCGCAACATAATCATTGCGGACAATGCCGATCAATTTATTGTGCTGGGCGCGGATGATGACGTACTGCGTGGCGGTGGTGGCGACGATACTGTCGGCAGTTTGGATGGCAATGATCAGACTTTTGGCGATGAGGGCAATGACGTTGTCTACGGCGGTGCCGGTAATGATCAGCTCAGCGGCGGTAGCGGCAACGACCAGATGAATGGCGGTTTCGGCTTTGATGTTGCGCTGCAACTAGGGGCGCTTAGCGATTATCAAGTGATGAGGCTTGGCTCGTCGGTAATCCTGACTCATAACAGCTCCGGCGAACAAGACAGCTTTACTGATGTCGAACAAATTCGTTTTGACAGCGGCCCGGCGTTAACGCTGGCTCATAGTCAAGCCGAAGCGGTAGCCGGACATTTGGTGGCTACTTGGTTACACCGTAACCTGACAGCCGATGAAGGGACTTATGTGCAGCACTATTTAAGCACGGCCAGTGCCGATGATGTTGTCAAAGCCTTTTTAACCTTGCCGGAAACGGCCAATCTGACTACGCGCAGCAGTGACGGGTTGTTGGCAGGACTCAATACTAATCCTTCGATACTGAACCTGGATGTCCACCGCGATCTAATCTTTAGCGCCGCTAATGATCAAGGCTACTTGCCTTTTGGCTTGGCGTTGACTGTCGATGGCGGTGCCGGTTTTGATGTCTTGCATCTGTCCGGCACGCGTAAAGACATGCATCTGGCACAAAAAGCGAATGTCCTGGAGTTGACGCAACTCAAGGATGGCTGCATGTTAAATCTGATCAATGCCGAAATACTGGCCTTTGACAGCGGCGAAACGGTGGTATTGGCGCATAATCCAACAGAAGGCATACTTGGCCGACTGGTTCATACTTTCTTTAACCGCGATGCCACGATAAACGAATGGCAACAAGGGCTGCAAGCGCTACAAGCTCATGTTGCGCCGGACACTATCCTCAACTGGTTTCAAGATCGTGCCAATCTGCAAGGCCTGAATAATAATGACTATATTCAAACACTTCATCAAAACACCTTCAACAGAGCGGCAAGCCTGGAAGAACTCGGTCATTATCAGCAACAGCTTGACCAGGGTACGCTGGACAGAAACGGGTTAGCGGTAGAGCTTGCCGCGAGTAGCGAGGCTATTGCCACGGTGGGTACGGTCATGCAATTCGAGGGATGGCTGTAACCGGATAATCCTCAAAACAGCGATGAGTCCACAAAAAACCCACTGAATAATAACCCGCTTTAGTGGGTGGTTGTTCAGTTAATAGATATATTTCCTACTCCTGTCTTACGTAAAACAGTAACAATTTTAGGCTTCCCATTTAAAGCGGAACAATGTGCCATGCGGAGTGCAAGCTCTGCTTGCGAACAGGCAAAGCTTGTACTCCGATTTGTCCCGTTTTAAGTAGGAAACTCAATTTTAGACAACACAAGTCCATTAAAGCCCCATTTATCAAACATCCTGCCTTATTTCGTGTCAAAATATGCCTTTATCTACTGTATTAAATTGAGAACTTAAGTCTTTATGAGAATTGCTATTTTGTCCCGGAACCCAAAACTGTATTCGACCTCTCGGCTGGTTGCAGCTGCAGAAGAACGAGGCCATAAGGTGCGAGTGCTGGATGTATTACGTTGCTATATGAATATTACTTCGCATAATCCCTCTATTCATTATCGGGGCGAAGACTTGACGGGATTCGATGCCGTTATTCCAAGAATTGGCGCTTCAGTCACTTTCTATGGGACTGCGGTATTAAGACAATTTGAAATGATGAATGTTTTTCCTTTAAACGAGTCGGTGGCCATATCACGCTCACGCGATAAATTAAGGTCGATTCAGTTGCTGGCCAGAAAAGGTATCGGCCTGCCGGTAACCGGTTTTGCTAACAATCCTGACGATATTGAAGATTTAATTGCTCAAGTGGGCGGCGCTCCACTGGTGATTAAGTTGCTGGAAGGTACACAAGGCATCGGCGTGGTCTTGGCCGAAACCCATAATGCGGCGGAGAGTGTTATTCAAGCTTTTATGGGCTTGAAAGCCAATATCATGGTGCAGGAGTTCATCAAGGAAGCGGGCGGTAGTGATATTCGCTGCTTTGTGGTCGGCGATAAAGTGGTTGCCGCAATGAAGCGACAAGCGGCAACCGGTGAGTTTCGTTCGAACTTACACCGTGGCGGTTCTGCGACTTTAGTACGGTTAACACCGGAAGAACGCTCTACTGCGGTACGCGCTGCTAAAATCATGGGACTCAATGTCTGCGGTGTCGATATCCTGCGTTCTAATCACGGTCCGGTCATTATGGAGGTTAATTCATCTCCGGGACTACAAGGTATTGAGAACGCCAGCGGTAAGGATATTGCGGAATTAATCATTAAATTTATTGAAAAACGCTTTGAAACCATGGAAATCTCTAAAGATAAATCGCCTACCAATTCAGACACCAGAACCCGTACTCGCGGTAAAGGTTAACCGCGCTGTGCACCTCGCCAATTAAACACGTAGGCTACCCTTTTCATTCTCTTAAACAAGGCGGAATATGTCGGATTTTAAAAAATATCAGTGTTTAGAATGTGAACATATTTATGACGAAGCCAAAGGCGATCCTGATAGCGGTATTGCACCGGGAACCCGTTGGGCGGACATTCCCGATAGTTGGGATTGCCCGATATGCGGTGCGCCAAAAAGTTTTTTCAAATTAATGGAATAAGCATTAATTTTTATAACCGTTCAGCGTTTTTGAACCCGGGAATATTAAAAATGAAACTTCACCGTAGTTTTTGCATTGCCTACGTGGATAGAGGCAATAGGCGTGAGCAGGCAGCAGTCGCTTTACCCGACTACACGCCATCGGCATTATTCAACAAAATGGCTCAACGCCTTTTTTTGACACTGTTGTTTTTTTGTCCCTTTAGCGTATCGGCTGCCGATACCTGGAACTATCATCAAGAAAAAGACCGATTAAGCAATCGAACTTATAGCTTGGCTCAATCACCGTTGCCTCCTCGCGGTCTTTATGACAACATCCGGCTGGAAATTATCTGCAAGGACAATAGCTTGCAGGTAGTTGTTGATGCCCATAGCCTGATCGCTTCGCAAGGCAGCGGCTTTGACTTTGAATACCAAGTCGACAAAAACCCTCGCGTCACCCTTCAAATGAATACTTTTAAGGACTCAAAGCGCCGAGGCTATAACGAAGACCAAGCAAAACGTATTATCGATGAAATAATGACCGGACAATCTCTGTTTATTCGCGTCAATACCATGATACGCAAAGTGCTATCGGCGAAAATACCTTTAGAAGGCGCCGCCGAACCGGTTAAACAGGTTGTTTCCGATTGCGGCCTTAGCTTGGCCGATAATGCAACCAGTGAATCGGCCTATAGCTTGGCCGAATTTGAACGGGAATTTGGTCAACTGACGCCAGAGCAGCAACGGCAAGTTCTGAATAAAATCAAAATTATCATCATGGAAACGCAGAGAGCTCTTTTAATAGAAAAATGAGTATAATTAACGACATTCTCGAACACAGAACCGAACCGTCTGGAAAACCGCAATGAAATCACAACCTATCTTCGATTACCCTATTTTTGCCTTGGGATTTAGAGCCTTTTTTGCCCTGGCAGGATTCGCGGCACTGGTTCTGATCGTCTTTTGGAATGCCCTGTTCAACGGTACCTTAACGGCGGAACATTATTTCCCTGATAGCTACTGGCATGCGCACGAAATGCTGTTAGGTTATGCCGTAGCCGTTATTGCAGGTTTTTTATTGACAGCGGTTAAAAACTGGACCGGCAAACCGACGGTAACCGGCGATCAATTGGCCAGCCTGTGTCTGTTATGGCTGTATGGACGCATCCTGCCGTTTTATGCAGGCGAATTGCCGGACGCCTTGATTGCAGCGGTGGATTTTGCTTTTTTGCCTGCCCTGGCTTATCAAGTCAGCAAGCCGATTATTCAGGCAAAGCAGTATAGAAATCTATTTTTTATCGGACTGATACTACTGTTGGCGCTGGGCAATGGCTTAATCCATGCACAAATGCTGGGTTTACAAGAAAACACCGCAACGACAGGCATTCAACTGGTTGTTGCGACTATCATTATTTTGATTTTGATCATCGCCGGACGCGTGTTTCCTTTCTTTACCGAACGGGCTATACCCGGAACGCTGACCATCAAAAATCCGATGCTGGATAACCTATCTGTAGCGTCAGCCGTTATTGTCTTTGCCCTGCAATTATTCGATATTTCAGGAACCTTGTTAGCCTTGGCGGCGATGGTTGCCGTAGTCGTTAATATTGTCAGGCTATCGATCTGGTATGTACCGCGCGTCATCTATGTACCGCTGTTATGGGTGCTTTATGCCGGTTACGGCTGGATCGTTTTAGGCTTTATATTGACCGCCTTATCGGCCTATTCGATAGTATTGCCGTCGTTGGCCCTGCATGCTTTTACGCTGGGAGGTATCGGCGTATTAACCTTGGGCATGATGGCCAGGGTATCACTAGGCCACACCGGCCGTGCGCTGAAAGCGTCCAATGCGATAGTCATTGCCTTTGCGTTGCTTAACATAGCAGCCTTGTTTCGGGTTTTATTGCCAATAGCGATGCCGGGTTGGTACGAAACCTTAATGTATGTATCAACACTTTCCTGGCTGGCCGCATTCTCGTTATTCATCTTTGTTTATGCGCCGATATTAAGCAGCGCAAGACCCGACGGTCAGGACGGTTAATGCTATCCAAATTTGATGGTATTGTCGAACTGGTAACCAGCTCCCTGGTTTTGTTTTCCAGTATCGGTATTTTCGTACTGACCTTAAATGCCCGCTATACCCATGCCATAGGCCGGGTCAGAGACATTTACGATGAGTTGAAAACCAGTTCACAGGCACAAAAACTGGAAATAGAACTCAATACCATGGTGTACCGGTGTCACTTACTCAAATGGAGCTTCGGCCTGCTGTTATGTAGCGCGATTAGCAGCGGCGTGTTTGTGCTGGGTTCAATATCTTCACGATTCATCGGACATATCAGCGCTGATTTTTTGATTTTATTTGTCGTATTCAGCGTGTTGTTTATCTTCAGCTCAATGGTTTGTTTGTTTATCGATGTACTGGCGTCTTTACGGGCGACTATGATTCATATCGAGAGAATCCACTGAACAACTGAGGAGTCCAAAGCTAGCTTCGGATAATTCAAAGTCGGCTTTATGATTGAATTAAGGGTTTAGACTAGCACTCAGTCAACTTTATTCTGACAGTTAAGCAACTGAGTGTGGGGGCGGCTAAAGCCGCCCCCACAATTACAGGAACCCATCATTTTTAAATTGACTGAGTATTGGTCACCTATGTTGCTTCTCCCGTAGCAGCCTTAATAAGCCCTCGGCAAAACCCGTTTCAGGAACGGCTGTTACCGGGATGTACCAATGCTGCTCACCTGCAAAAGCCATGCACTTGACGGCGTCTTTTTCGGTCATCAATACCGGCTCGGAATCGGGAAACGAGATGTCCCTGACCTGGAATTTATAATGATCCGGAAAGCTGTGCGTTTTACAGGTCAAACCGGCTGTCTCCAGCAGTTTAAAAAACCGGTTCGGATTGCCTATTCCTGCCAAGGCATGGCAGTCGGATACGATAAACTCCTGAAGGGTCTTTTTCTGGCCGGTGACCAAGTTGACAGCAGTATTTCCGGTGATTTGCATCGAAAACTCGTTGTCTTGATATTTTTCCCCATTCACAATAATAAAATCGACGCTCTGCAATCTTTCTATAGGTTCGCGGAGCGGCCCTGCCGGCAGGCAATAGCTGTTACCGAAACGCCTTTCCCCGTCGATCACCGCAATCTCAATATCCCGATTTAGGGCGTAATGTTGCAGGCCGTCATCGGACAAAATGACATTACAGCCTGATTTTTCAAGCAATAGCCTGGCGGCATCAATCCGTATCGGACTGACCGCCATCGGACAGCCGGTTTGTTTGGCTATCAACAAGGCTTCATCGCCGACCTGTTCCGCAGTGCTGTTGGCATCGATCCATTGCGGCCAGACTTCGGCCTGCCCGCCGTAGCCTCGGCTGATGATGCCGGGCTTGAAACCCTCGTTTTTAAGCAACTCGGCCAGCCAGATAATCAACGGCGTTTTGCCGGTGCCGCCCACGGTAATGTTGCCTACCACGATGACAGGAACCGGCAAGGTGTGTGTTTTTAACACCCCGATACGGTACAAAAATTTCCTGAATTTAACGAAATCGCTGAATAAAAACCCCAACGGCAACAAGATCAGGCCAATAAGCTGGTCTGTATACCAAACGTCGATCAGCCATCGGGATACCGTTTTTTTCATGCTTAATCGCTCGGTTTCAATGTGGCAAAAGTGATATGACTGAATCCCACTTGACCGGCAATATCCAAAGCCGTCATGACCGCTTTGTTAGGCGTTTCATCAGCGGCATTGATCACAAAAGGAAGATCTTTTGAATGCTCTGCAAGCTGACTCAATTCCTGTTTTAAGCCGTCCCTGGTTTGATTGATTAATTGATGAGGCAAGTTGTCATCACCGATCAGGGAATAAATGCCGTTGGCATCGATGACCAGAGATACCGTTTTGGGATAATCTTTCGCCTCCGTTCCTTCCGCCTCAGGCAGCTTGATATTGACTTCGGTCTGTCGGCTAAACGTTGTTGTCACCATGAAGAAAATCAACAACAAAAAAACCACGTCGATCATCGGCGTCATCGATATATCGATTTTTTCCTTTTTCTTGCGTTGAAATTTCATCAGGATTCCCCGCGATCCCCATGAAGAATATCAATCAGTTTTACCGCTTCCTCTTCCATGCTGACGACATATTCATCGACCAATCTTTCAAAATAGCGATGAAAAATCACACTGGGAATGGCCACCGTCAATCCGGCCGCCGTAGTGATCAATGCTACCGAAATGCCACCCGCCAGCACAGCGGGATTGCCGACGCCATGCTCCATCAGCGCAGAAAAAACATTAATCATGCCGAACACGGTTCCTAACAAACCCAGCAGCGGGGTAATTAAGGCGATAGTACCCAAGGTATTAAGGAAACGTTCCAGGTCATGCACGACCATCCTGCCCGCTTCTTCAACAGATTCCTTCATGAACCGTCGGCCATGCTGGCTATTAGCAAGACCTGCCGCCAAGATACGCCCGAGTGGGGAGCTGTTTTTCAAGTGCCGCAAGGTGACGTCATCCAGCTTTTTTTCGCGGGATAATTGCCATATCTGAGGAACCAGTGCAGGAGGTAAAATCTTTTTTCTTCGTAAAGACCAGAAACGTTCGACAACGATGCCCATGGCACCGATTGAACACAGTATGATGGGCAGCATCAGCCAGCCGCCGCTTTTTATAATTTCAAACACATTATTTCCCAAAAAAATTACAGGCCGAATTCGCGCAACCCGGCGCTATTTTAACCTAATACCGCTCTATCTTGAGAACTTTCCCGTCCAACCCAGATATAGGCAATCACAAAAGCAATTCCACAAAATACTGCCGCCATAGAATAGACAAATTCCGCACCTAAGGATTCCCAATAATAACCGCTATAGTAACTGCCCAGCATCCCGCCCAAACCAAATGTTAAGCTGGCGTATAGCGCCTGGCCTTTACCTTGATGTCGGTCGCCAAAATACAAATGCACCAAATGAATGGCGACAACATGCGCACCGGCAAACGTTGCCGCATGCAATAATTGAGCAAAAACCAACAGCCAAAAATAATCGACGCACCAGGCAATCATCAACCAGCGAACAACCGACAGTAAAATACTGAACAATAAAATAGCTCTTAGCGAAATGCGCTTCAACACACGGCGCATGTATATAAATAAAATAATCTCGGCAAAAACAGCCAGCGCCCACAAAAATCCAGTCAGGCTTGCCGTGTATTGATAATGCTTGAGATAGATCGAATAAAAAACGTAATAAGGGGCATGCGCCAGCTGTAACAGCATATAAACCGCCAGAAAAGCCCACAGTTCCGGTTTTTTCATGATTTGCATGATGCCGACAGCGGCGGTCTGATGATGCGCAGCCTGAATGGGCGGCGTCATTAAGCTGACCAGCCAGATGAGGGTCATCAATGCGATAATCGCTATAGGAATGATGCTTAAGGACTGATAATCCAATAACCAACCTACGCCCAGCACCGCAACAATAAAACCGATAGATCCCCACAGCCTTATCTGGCTGTAGCGATGCGCTTCATCTTTTAAATGGTATAAGGTTACCGCTTCAAACTGCGGTAAAGCGGCGTTCCAAAAAAAACTAAAGCCTATCGTTATCCAGGCAAACCAGAAATAACCCTGAACAAATAAGAATCCGGCAAAAAATGCGGTGGTTAAAAACGCGGCTATGCGAATAATCCGCACGTTTCTTCCGGTATGATCGGCAATCCAACCCCATAAAACCGGCGCAATAACTCTTGTGCCGTTGAGCATCGCCGAAAGTTCGCCGATTTCGACAGGATTAAAGCCCCTTTCTTTTAAATAGAGGCCCCAGTAAGGGAGAAAAACACCGACTGTGGCGAAATAAAAGAAGTAAAAGCCTGACAGGCGCCAGTATGGGATAGACATTTAAATTAAATAGATAGCTTGTGTAGGCTGGTTTCCCTGGCTCCCACGGGTTCCGCGGGAGCCAGGGAGTTGCTGATGTGGGGGCGACTTCGCCTAAAGTGCCTACTGTTGGTAGTCGCCAATTGAGTTACTTACTGGGCGACTAAAGTCGCCCCCACAATGACACTTAATGGCAGTGACGCCGCGTGTTGGAACGAGAGAACGATACAACAAAAAACGTTTACCTTAAAACCGGCAATCCCGATTGCACGTTGATGTTTTGCGCCCGATGCCGCAACAAATGATCCATGATTACTATCGCCATCATCGCCTCGGCAATCGGGGTTGCTCTTATGCCTACGCAAGGATCGTGGCGACCTTTGGTGCTGACTTCAATAGCGTCACCGTGCACATTGATGCTTCTACCCGGCAAGCGCAAGCTGGAAGTCGGTTTTAAGGCAATACTGGCCGTTACCTGCTGGCCGCTGGAAATTCCGCCCAAAATGCCACCGGCATGATTACTTAAAAAACCGTCCGGGGTAATTTCATCACGAAACTGCGTGCCTTTACTGTCGACACAGGCAAAGCCGTCGCCGATTTCCACGCCTTTGACCGCATTAATGCTCATCAAGGCATGAGCCAGATCGGCATCGAGTCGATCGAAAATAGGCTCACCCAAGCCCGGCGGGACGTTGGTTGCGACCACTTCTATTTTGGCGCCGATAGATTCGCCTTCTTTACGCAAGGCATCCATATAAGCTTCCATTTCTGCGACTTTATCGACATCGGGACAGAAAAAAGGATTGCTGTCGATAACAGACCAATCGAGTTTTTCGATTTTTATCGGCCCCAGTTGCGATAAATAACCGCGTATTTCTATACCGTGCTGTTCTCTCAGGTATTTCTTGGCAATACCGCCCGCCGCCACACGCATGGCCGTTTCACGCGCCGATGAGCGCCCTCCTCCCCGATAATCCCTGAACCCGTATTTGTGCTGATAGGTATAATCCGCATGGCCGGGTCTGAATGTTTCTGCGATATTGGAATAATCTTTGGAGCGTTGATCGGTATTTTCGATTTGCAGGGCTATCGGCGTACCGGTAGTTTTGCCTTCAAACACGCCGGACAGGATTTTGACTTCATCGGCTTCGCGCCGCTGGGTGGTGTGTCTCGACGTTCCTGGCTTCCTGCGATCCAGGTCCGCTTGCAAATCGGCTTCGGTCAAGGCCATGCCCGGAGGGCAGCCATCAACGATGCAGCCGATTGCAGGACCATGACTCTCACCAAACGAAGTCACGGTAAATAATTTTCCTATTGAGTTTCCAGACATAGTTATAAAGCCGTTAAAAATAATTCGTTATATTGACTAAGCTGTTCAGCCGTCAGCAAAAATACGCCATCACCGCCGCGTTCAAAATTCAGCCAGAAAAAAGGCACGTCGGGAAAGGTATTTTGCAAGGTTTCAGCACTGCTGCCTACTTCCACAATCAAAATACCCTGCTCTGTCAGATACTGCCCGGCTTCGACCAGAATGCGCAACACAATATCCAGTCCTGAATGCCCACCTTTAAAGCCCATATCGGGCTCGGCACGAAACTCTACGGGTAATTGCTCCCATTCTTCAAGGGATACGTAAGGCGGATTACTGACGATAATGTCATACCGAGTATCCGGCAGTTCTTTAAATAAATCAGACTGATAAAGAGTCACCACATCGACCAGCTGATGTTTGGCAACATTCAGTTCGGCAACAGCCAGCGCATCGGCCGATAAATCCACTGCATCGACATAAGCGTCAGCAAATGCATAAGCGCAGGCTATGGCGATACAGCCGCTGCCGGTACACAAATCCAGAATGCGCACCACTTGGTCTTCCTCGACCCAGGGCGAAAATCGCTGTTCGATTAATTCGGCAATCGGCGATCTGGGTACCAGTACCCGTTGATCCACATAAAACGATAGCCCAGCAAAGATAGCTTCGTGGGTTAAATAAGCGGCCGGTATACGTTCGTTGATACGCCGGTCGATTATGTCGATGACTGCCTGGCGCTCACTGAGCGTTAAAACGCTTTGCAGATACGCATCGGCCAGATTATAAGGCTGATGAATAGTGTGTAAAACCAGTGCCGCGGCTTCATCCAGTGCCGTTGTCGTACCATGACCGAAACTCACTTCGGCCTCGGTAAAAAGGCTGGCGGCCCAGCGGATGTAATCGCGAATAGTGGATAAGGTAGTTAAAGCTTCAGAGGGTGTTGTTTTCATGGCTGGACAAAGTAAGATAGCGTCAATACGGTTCGACGTAGCGGGAGATTTTAAACTAAACTTTGTGAGCTTGTTTGAATATTAACTAAACACAACATGAGCCCAACCCATAACAACAACAGCAATACCCCAGCAAGTTTAGCTAAAAATAAACTGTTAATGGACTGTTATCGGCATATGCACTCCAACAATCTGGTCTTGCCCACTATCCCGGACGTGTCTTTTAAAATTCGCCGCGCTATTAATGACGACAAATCCAGCGTCTCTTCAATAGCACGCATCGTTCAAATTGATCCATCCATTACCGCGAAACTGATACAAATTGCCAACAGCCCTTTATATAGGGGGAGAAAAAAAATTGAAAGCTGCCCCGAAGCGCTGACCCGACTGGGATTAAAAACAGCTCAAGACATTATCACTACGGTTGCGATGAAATCGGTATTTAACGCCAAATCCCCCCTTATTCGTCAAAAAATGACCAAATTATGGCTGCATAGTAGTTACATTGCCTCCATCAGCGCGGTGTTCGCCCATAAAATCCCGGGCTTCGATCCAGATAGAGCCATGCTGGCCGGGCTGATTCATGATATTGGTATCGTGCCCATTTTGACTTATGCCGACAAACATCCCGATATTATGGCGAATCCGAGAGACCTTGTAGAAACGGTCAGGCAGCTTCGCGCAGACATTGGCGTACAAATTATCCGCCAGTGGGATTTCCCTGAGGATTTTGAAGGTGTGGTGATTAATGCCGAAAACTGGTTTCGTAATAACAAAAATCCAGCCAATTATGCAGACATCGTCATGATCTCGCAGTTGCACAGTTTTATCGGCAAAGTTGACATTAAAAAGATACCTAAAATAGACGATCTGCCTGCTTATAAAAAACTGGCCAGCCATTTAAATGCAAGCGACAGCATTAATATACTGGATACTGCCAAAGATGAAATCGAGCATATTTGGCAAATGTTGGCTTAAGATAGTGCTGAATGGATATTAACTCGCCAATAAACCCTAAAGCCCTATTCGGAGTAAACAGGCCGCTGGAAAACACCTTAAACCTTAAAGTCGGGCAAAAACTTGACGCAAAAGTCATCAATGCGGATATACAAGCGGCAAAAAACACCCTTACCTTAGCGCTGGGCAACAAGGATATCACCGTACAAAGCAATCAACCGATGACGACAAACCCCGGTCAAAATTTAAAACTTCAGGTGACTCAAACCGTCCCGGTCGTGGAATTTAAAATCCTCAATTCATCACCCGAATTAGCAGAATTGCGCCTGAAATTCATTGCCGCAAACGGTCAGGAACCGATGCGACCGACCGCCAGGGATGGTGGGAGTGTCGCAAGCGGTACGACTGCAAGGATGCAGGAGGTAGGGCAACGCATGGAGCAGTTGCCGAGGGAACCGATGCGACCGACAGCCGCTGAAAAACAAGACGGCGCAAGCCTGTCATCGCTCGTAAAACAGCCGTTAGACGCAAAGATAATCGGCATCACCGGCAATAAAATCCAGCTACAGATTTTTACCCCATCAATAACGGATATGGGCAATAAACAAGTCAGCCTTATCACTATTGACCGCTCTCAACTGACCCATGCACCGCAGAATTTAAAAATCGGGCAAAACCTGAATCTGGAGGCGCTCAAAGCAGGAACCACAGCTGAATTTAAAGTTATTTCAGCGCCCCATAATATTCCTGAAGCAAAAATAGCCGAATTTATCAAGCAGTTTCTGCCTCGACATGAAGCGAGCCCTCTCTTTTTAAATCAGTTAATAAAGGATTTACCGAAATTGATGAACAACGAAAGCGTTCCTAAAGTGCTAAAGGATATAGCCGCAAAAATAATTCAGAACCTGCCGCCAAAAGAACAGCTGATCACTAGTCAAGGCCTAAAACAAGCCATTGCCAATTCAGGATTGTTTCTTGAGGCCAAGCTGCCGCCAGCGATGGCTCAGGCTGAACTGATTAAAGAACTGCCCCAGTTGATAAAAAATGAAACTGTGCCTCAATCATTGCAACGCATTGCCGCTGAAATATTACAAAATCTGACTCAAAAAGAGCCTTTGCTTAATAGTCCATCAGCCACTACGGCAAAACAGCTTGCTGAAGCCGAGTTATTAACTTTAAAGCTCAATATGGCAGATGCACCCAAAGCAGAAGCTTTAGGTAATGAGGATTTTAAAGCCAATTTGCTTAAATTTATTCAGGCTTTAAAGCAGGAACTTACAACCCAAGCGGCACAACAAATAAATCAAGCGGATCTTGATCTGCTTAAAAACCTGCAAAATAAAACTGAAAATACCGTTGCCAAGCTGGTACTGGATCAACTAATGTCCCTGCCCAAGGAAGATAACCCAAAGCAGCTATGGCTTATCGACATCCCTTTTATTGACCGACAACAGGCGGAAACGGTTACTATTGAAATACAGCGGGACAAAGACAATAATCAACCATCCGGCAGCAGCGACTGGTCGGTTAATATCACGATTACACCGCCGGAACTGGGTACGATTCATTGCCGAGTTGCCTACCAGAACGCTGTTATCAATACCTATTTCAACAGCCTGCAGATTCAAACGACTCAGCTAATCAAGCACAACCTGGATTACCTAAAAAACCAACTTGAAGAGTCGGGTTTAACAACGGGGCACATGATCGCTCACAACGGCTCTCAAAACAAGCAACCGACTCATCCACTAGCCGGAAAAAAACTATTTGATGATAATGCCTGATAAAATTTTTGAACGCACATGAAAGCACAAGTAAAACTATCCGCCATTATTGTCAGCTTGTTAACGGGGATTTCACCGCTGCACGCACAAAACTTATCAGAAACTTTTGAGCTGGCTTTTCAAAATGCGCCTATTTTAAAGCAGGCTCAAGCCCAACAATCGGCTATAGGAGAATCGAAAGATCAAAGCATTGCCCGATTTCTGCCCAACATCTCGGCTACCGGAGCCAGCAGTAAAGAACAGCTGCATAATAAAAAAACCGGGGGATTTAGAGGTCCTGATGCCCATCAGGAATACTGGAATAACAGCTTTAATATCAACTTAACCCAACCCCTGTTCCACTGGGATCACTGGATACAATTAAGCCAGTCCGACAATCAAATCGCCCTGGCTGAAGCCACTTACTTATCCGAATTACAAAACCTGATGGTGACAACAACCGAAGCCTATTTTAATGTGCTCTATGCTCAGGATAATTTAGCCTTTGCCTCGGCAGAAAAACAGGCTATCGTCCGGCAACTGCAACAGGCCAAACAACGTTTTGATGTGGGCATTATTGCGATAACCGACGTTAACGAAGCACAGGCAGGTTTCGACCAGGCTAATGCTAACGAAATTGACGCCGCCAATAATCTGGATAACCAGAAAGAGGCGTTAACAGAAATCATCGGTGAAAATGATGTTTCGCTGAATGCGCTGGGTGAGCAACTGCCTTTACTCAAGCCTGAACCGGCGGATATTTCGGCGTGGAGCGATTTAGCCGAACTCAACAATTTCAGCATCATTTCGGCATTTAATCAGGCCGAAGTATCGCGTAAAGCCATAGACCTGCAACGTAACGGCCACCTGCCCCGCCTGGATTTGATCGCCGCTTACGGGGCGTTCGACAACACCAGCAGCTTCGGTTTTCGGGGCGATACCCAGAGTGTCGGTATGCAACTGAATGTGCCGCTGTTTGAAGGCGGCGCGGTCAATTCACGGACCCGTCAGGCCGCCTATGAATACCAAGCCGCCAAAGAGGATTTATCCCGGAAAAAACGCTCGGTAAAACGTCAGGTAAAAAACGCTTATCGCGGCGTCATCTCCAGCATCAGCCGCGTAACCGCCCTGAAAGCTGCGGTGATATCGGCGACCAGCGCCTTGGAGGCGAGCGAAGCGGGCTTTGGCGTAGGCACACGAACCATGGTCGATGTGCTGAACGAACAAAGAAATTTATACCGGGCAAAACGGGATTTTTCCCGTAGCCGCTATGATTACCTGATGAACAGCATCAAGTTAAAACAAGCGGCCAGCGGCCTTGGTCAAGACGACCTTGAACAGATTAACCGCTTGTTGATTCCCTGAGTCTACGACTCTACAAATCAGGGTTTTTCTGTAATAATCTAAGGCTAATCCGGCGGCGACCTAGACAATCGACAGCTAAAATTTGCATGACCTTATTTGTCCCAAAGCGGGCGCCAACAATGAATCTATTCAATTGACCGAACAAGCCAACGCCGAATGCCGTTATGTTTCACTCGACCGGAAGGCCATGCACAAGGCATTATCGCAACAACTGGATGATGATTTACTGTACCGGATGCTCATTGAAGAGCGCCCTCACCTATTCGCCGAAGCTATCGTTTTTGTTGACGAGGCCAGCATAAGTAAGCAGCGCGACATTATTGCCGCGATAGAAAGCGTCATTGCGATGCCCGCTTATCAACAACGTGCTCTGACTTATGCACCCGACACGGCACAGTTTATGTCAAAAGCGCACGGCGTTTTTTTCGGCTATGACTTTCACCTAAGCCCTAAAGGCCCTAAAGGTCCGCAAATAATTGAAATAAAACCGAAATTTCTGACATCATTATCTCTGGGCGATAGTTTTTCTATAGCAACCCCAAGCACTATATGTAGTATTTTTAAATTTTATAAACCACTAGAAAAATAAACGAAATGATAAGTGCGAATGCTTATGGAAGACCCAATCATGATGATCAATAGACGAGATTTTCTTTTCAAAATGAGTATGGCAACCACTGGGGTAGCGCTAGGTTTTAGTGGATTTCAACACCGGGCACAAGCCCTTACAACGCATGATACTGTAGCCGCAATGCGTTCTTACGGCTTTGGTGAATTAGTTCCAACCCTAACTCAAAATACCGGAGAAACTTTTCTTGCGCTACCTAAAGGCTTTAAGTACAAAGTATTAGGCAAGGCAGGCAGTAAAATGTCCGATGGACATATAACGCCATCCTCCCATGACGGTATGGCCTGCTTTCAAATTGGCAACGAACTCCGCCTGATTCGTAACCACGAAGTCTCCAATGGAAAAATACCCAAGCCAGGGGCTGCCATTGGAGAAAATCCCTACGATGAAACGACAGGGGGCGGTACCACGACTCTCGTCATAAATCCCGAAACGCTTGAAGTGATCAAGGATTTCGTGAGCTTGAGCGGAACTTTAAATAATTGTGCGGGCGGCAGAACGCCTTGGAAAAGCTGGATTTCCTGCGAAGAAACAACATTGGGACAAGCTATCCGCACCAATCAAGTAATCAACCCAACAGGCGGCTATCCTAAGGCGCACGGTTATTGCTTTGAGGTTTTTGCCTCCGCCAATGCCTCAGTGGAGCCGGTTCCGCTTAAAGCGATGGGCAGATTCAAGCATGAAGCCATTGCCGTTGATCAGAATACGGGGATTATTTACCTGACTGAAGATGCTAAAACCGCCGGTTTTTATCGTTTTTTACCCCAGCGCAACCAATACCTCGCCGAAGGTGGGACGCTGCAAATGTTAAAAATCAAAGACAAGGATGCTTTCGACACGCGAAAGGGATTGAAAACAGGACAATGTTTTGCAACGAATTGGGTAACGATTGATCACCCCGATCCAGTTGCAGCAGATCTCGACGAAAGCGCCGTTTATAAACAAGGTTTGGGGAAAGGCGCAGCAACGTTTGCACGTCTTGAAGGGGCTTATTCCGATGAGCACGGGCGAATTTATTTTGTTTCAACCAATGGCGGCGATAATCGAGGTGGACAAATTTGGCGCTATGATCCCAATAGTATAGAGGAAGGCACCGTGACCTTGATTTTTGAATCACCCAGTCCAGAAATACTGGATATGCCGGATAATATCTGCTTGAAACCCAACAGCGATTTATTGTTTATCTGTGAAGACAGCGATTATTTAGGAGAAGGCGGTACGCCTGAAAATTACATGCGCATCCTATCACCCAACGGCAAAATGGCTAATTTCGCCAAAAATATAGCGAAGGATTTTGAAACCAGCGAATTTGCCGGTTCAACTTTTTCAGAGGACGGCAAAACCTTATTCGTCAATCTGCAAGCAGTCGGTGCAACCTTTGCTATTTGGGGCGATTGGAATACATTTAGAAGGTAAGCTTTAACAAAAAACGCTACGTCCCCATTAAACGCCATAAATCTTGCGTTTTCGCCAGAACGTTGCCCTGCTCATACCCAGTGTCAGAGCGGCTTGAGTAACCTTGCCATGACTCTGCTCCAGCGCCTGACGGATTGACGCAGTTTCTTCTTCCGCCGACAACGGCAGATTTTTCACAGTTTGCGACTCAAGAATACGCGGCTCTCTAAACTCGGGCGGTAATTCTGCCCCGCGCAAGGTCGTGCCCCTGCCTACCGCAAACGCATATTCGACGACATTATGCAGCTCCCGGATATTGCCCGGCCACGTATAATCCAGCAAAGCCCGCATGGCCTGCGGATCGATTTTCTCGATTTTCCTGAAATTGGCGGCATTATGCTGCTGAATAAAATGCCAGATCAGTAAACTTATATCTTCCCGACGCTCCCGTAACGACGGAATAAAGATGGGCACAACTCTGAGTCGGTACATCAGGTCTTCACGGAAGCGTCCGTTTTTGACTTCCTCCCGCAATGAGCGGTGGGTTGCAGCGACGATACGCACATCGACATCAATTGAGCGGTCGCCGCCTACCGGGATAAAGTTTCTTTCCTGTATGACCCGCAGCAGCTTGGCCTGTAATTCCAGCGGCAATTCGGCCACTTCATCCAGAAACAGGGTTCCGCCGTGCGCACGTTGAAACAGGCCGCGATGATCTTTGACCGCACCGGTAAACGCGCCGCGTACATGGCCGAACAACTCGCTATCCAACAGACTGCTGGACAAGGCCGCACAATTGATCGCCAGAAACGGTGCATTGCGCCGGGCGCTTAGATCGTGGATGGCCTTGGCAACCAACTCCTTGCCAGAACCGCTCTCGCCTCTGACCAAGACCGTCGCATCGGTTTCTGCGGCATTTTGAATAATCCGAAAGACCGCCTGCATCGCCGGTGAGCGGCTTAGCAAGCCATGAAAACTCTCCGCTGTCTCGCTTGAGGCCTTCGGTGAAGTCATGTTTGCTTGCTGCTCCGAAGCGGGAAGCAACAGACCAATGCCACCGGCAAAAATACCCTCATGATCATATAAAGCCTGGGTGAGTTTTTGCAGCTCAATGTTATATTGATCACTCTTAGATGATTTTATGAGTTGTTTTTGATGGTCGCTGCCATCGGTAATCGCGTATTCTGGCAGACAAGTTTTGCCTGTGGAATCATCGGCTTTTAATCCCGATAACTGCTCCGCGCCTTGGCTCCAGTGAACGATCTGTTGATCCCGGTCAACAATATAAAGGCCGACAACATCACAAAGCGCTAGCAGTTTTAAAAACAGCGGTTGTAGAGGCTGATGTTCCAGCCAGGCTGACAAAGGTTTATTAATTTGTTTCACAAGCATCTCACTGAACTGAATAAGTGTTTCACTGAAACGATATATGAGACAGGCGAAAGACGCAAGGTAAAAGGCGAAAAACCTTCCCTTCTTCTTCAGCCTTTGCTCTTTGCCCTTCGCCCCTTGCCTTAATCTTTTGGCACAGGTTTTGCTTTAGCTAATACATATCCCATAATCCACCGGAGAGACATCATGCTATTCAAACAATTATTCGACCATGAAACCTGGACTTACACCTATTTGATTGCCGATCCGGTCAGCAAGGACGCCATTCTGATTGATCCGGTCAACACCCATATTGATAAGTATATCGAGCTATTAAAAGCACATGACCTGCAACTGAAATATTCCCTGGAAACGCATGTTCATGCCGACCATATCACCGCCAGCGGTCTGCTGCGCCAACGTTTGGGCGCACAAACCGGCGTCAGCGGACTGTGTGGTGCTGAGTCGGCCGACATTCAAATTCAGGATGGCGATGTTTTCAAATTTGCTGGCGACGAACAGCTCAAGGTGATTGCCACACCGGGACATACGCGCGGCAGTATTTCGTTTTTATGGCGCGACCGACTGTTTACCGGCGATTCATTATTGATCGGCGGTTGCGGCCGCACCGATTTCCAGGGCGGCGATGCCGGTGCGCAGTATGACTGCATTACCCAACGTTTGTTTACCCTGCCGGATGAAACGCTGGTCTATCCGGGCCATGATTATCAGCAGCACTGGGTCAGCAGCATCATGCAAGAACGCACCATCAATCCCCGTCTGGCTGGCAAGACCCGTGAGCAGTTCATCGAGATCATGAACAATCTGAATTTACCCAAACCCCGGTTAATTGACGAGGCCGTACCTGCCAACCGTTATTGCGGCCTGGATGAGAATGAACGCCAGGATGCGGTAACGCTCAGAGACGAAACACTGCCGCTTCGCGCCACCACTAAAACCGAAGATCTGGTAGCCGCTGCCAAACAACGTATTACTGAAATCAATGTCGCCAAATCGAAACAACTGCTTGCACAAGGTAATATCGTGCTGATCGATACCCGCGAAGAAAGCGAGTACGCCGCCGGACATATTGATGGCGCGTTATTGCTGCCGCGGGGTATGCTGGAGTTTAAAGTCGGCAATATGCCTGAACTGGCCGACAAAGCGAAAACCATACTGATTTATTGCCGTCTGGGCAACCGTTCGGCATTGGCGGCGCAAACCCTGCAGCAACTGGGTTACACTAACGTGCTGTCTATGGCTGGCGGGTTTGAGGCATGGAAAAGTAACGCCTAAAACCCAACCGCCTAAAAAGTCGGCCGATAAAAGAAAAATGGGGGCATGACAAAGAAATTGAGTTGTTTTACACTTTTTTGTCGTGCACCGAAATTTTCTACTAACTACAGACTTAAGAGGAATTTATGTCAAACCAACACCATACCTTGCTAATCATAGGGGGAGGCGCCGCCGGCGTTTCCGTTGCCAATAATATGCGCCGTCAAAATGCTGACATTGATATCGCCATCGTTGAACCGTCCGAAGTTCACTATTACCAGCCGGGCTTCACTATTATCGGCGGCGGCGCTTATACCATGAAACAAACCCTGCGTAATGAAGCCGACTTGATCCACCCTAGCGTTACCTGGATCAAGGATTACGCAGAAACCTTTGAACCGAACGACAACAGCGTCAGTTTACGTTCAGGCGATACCGTCAGTTACGACTACCTGGTGGTCTGCCCCGGCCTGCAGCTGGACTGGGACAAGATTGAAGGCCTGAAAGAAACGCTGAACAAAAATAATGTCTGCAGCAATTATTCCGCTGAGACCGTCGAATACACCTGGGAATGCATCCAGACTATCAAGGAAGGCACTGCGCTGTTCACCCAACCGCCGATGCCGATCAAATGCGCAGGCGCGCCGCAAAAAATCATGTATCTGGCGGCGGATCGTTTCCGTAAAAGAGGCACACTGGATAAGTTTCACATTGAATTTTTAAATGCCGGTCCGGGCATGTTCGGCGTGCCATTTTTTGCCAAAGCCTTAAGCAAAGTCGTCGCCGATTACGGCATTAAAACCAGTTTCAACCATAATCTGGTTGCTATTGACGGTCCTGCCAAAATCGCCACTTTCGAAGCTACCGACAGCGACGGCAACAAACAGCGCATCACCAAAGCGTTCGACATGATTCATGTGACGCCGCCGCAAAGTGCGCCGGACTTCATCAAAAAAAGCCCGCTGGCCAATGCCGCCGGCTGGGTTGATGTCAATCCGAAAACGCTGCAACACAATCAATACGGCAATATTTTCGGCCTGGGCGATGCCGGTTCGACACCGAATGCCAAAACTGCGGCTGCGGTGCGCAAGCAGGTGCCGGTCGTGGTCGACAATATTCTCAGTTTGAAGAACAGTACTACCGTAAGAGAAGGCTATGACGGTTACGGTTCCTGCCCATTAACCACCTCGTTGAATACCGTGATACTGGCCGAGTTTGCCTACGACGGCAAGGTGACACCTTCGTTCCCGTTGCTTGACCCTAGAAAAAGTCGCCTGATCTGGTGGTGGGGCAAACTCGTTGGCTTTCCGTGGATGTACTGGCATTTGATGATCAAAGGTTATCGCATCGATATTCCGCATCTGGAATGCTATGCCAAAAAATTTACGAAAGAGGATTAAATTATTAGGTGAAAGAAGAAAAAACCGCTTTTTCTCGTTCCCACGCGCCGCGTGGGAACGCATGCTAGGCGTGCTGCGCCGAAAATCACCTATATTGATCTTGTATTAACTATACGGATTACCTGGCGCAAACCCGCTAGAACTGAGTCCACACGCATGCCCTTAGCTTTGTCGAAAGACGCCGAATATCCTCTCTGGCATTAGGTAAAAATTAAAATGACATCTTCAAACCACCGCGAATCACGATTAATGCAATTAATTCCGATTGTAGGCTGGCTAAAATCCTACACCCGCGAGGAATTTAACAGCGATCTGTTTGCCGGCATCATTACTGCCATTTTGCTTGTTCCTCAAGGCATTGCCTACGCGATACTGGCCGGTCTGCCGCCGGAACTGGGACTTTATGCCAGCATCCTGCCGCCGATACTGTACGCCTTATTCGGCACCAGTCGAACCTTGTCGGTCGGACCGGTGTCAATTGCCGCGATCATGATTGCCAGCGCCCTGAACGCGCCGCAAATCAGCGCACTCGGCGACCCGATACAAAGCGCGCTGATCCTGTCGGCGGAAAGCGGGGTGGTGATGCTGCTGATGGCGCTGTTGCGCATGGGCGGACTGGTCAATTTTATCAGCCATCCTGTGCTTACCGGCTTTACCAGCGGCGCGGCGCTGTTGATTATCGCCAGCCAGTTGCCGCAGTTATTTGGCATAAAAATGCCCTCATGCGGACTGGATACCGGCTGCTACAATGCGATTTTCCAAACAATCAATATCGCCGCAATACTCATCGGCTTTAGCGCATTAGGTTTGCTGATATTTTTCGGTCGGCCGATGATATTCATCCTTAAAAAAGCGAATGTCTCGCTTTCACTGATCACGGCCATCAGCAAATGCGGACCCTTATTGACCATCATCCTGGCAACGCTGGCGGTTACTTATTATCATCAACAGGTGGCGGTTGTTGGATCAGTTCCATCGGGCTTCCCCGTGTTAAACATAACTTTCGGCTCCATTGAGAAATGGCAATTACTACTGCCCTACTCCGGTTTTATTGCGCTGATTGCATACGTGGAAAGCGTTGCTATTGCTAAGGTTACCGCCAATCTCAGAGGCGAAAAAATCGCTCCCAATCAGGAGTTGATTGCGCTAGGCGCCGCTAATCTGGCAGCGGCCATTTCCGGTGGCATGCCGGTAGCTGGCGGCTTTAGCCGCACCATGGTGAATTTTTCTGCCGGTGCACGCACCCAGATGGCGATGCTGATCGCCGCCGGACTGCTTGCGCTGGCGGTCATCTTTTTCAGCCCATGGTTTGAGAACATCCCCAAAGCGGCATTGGCTGCGATTATCCTGGTCGCCATCATTCCTTTGGTTAAACTCGGCAACATTGCCGTCACCTGGCGCTATGACCGTGGCGACGGCATCGCCGAAATCGCCACCTTGCTGGGCGTTTTAGTCTACGGCATTGAAGAAGGCATCACTTTGGGCATAATTCTGACCCTGATCAGCCATTTGCGCAAAACCAGCAAACCGCATATTGCCGTGGTCGGACGTCTCCCCGGCAGCGAACATTACCGCAATATCAAACGCCATCGCGTGGAAACCTGGCCTCAGTTGCTGTTGCTGCGTGTCGATGAAAGCATCACCTTTGCCAACATCAATTATATTGAAGAATTCATCAACACCGAGTTAAGACGGCAGCCGGACATTAAACATATTGTGCTGATTTTTACCTCCATCAGCGACATAGACACCACGGCGTTGGAGGTATTGGAAAACCTGAATCATACCCTGCAAGCATCAGATATGACTCTGCATATCTCGGAAGCAAAAGGCCCGGTACTCGATAAGCTTGAAAAAACCGATTTTATCGAGCAACTAAAACCCGGTAAGGTATTTTTTCATACTGAAGACGCGGTCAGAGAGCTACTGCTATTAGGCTAAAAATTAAGTCTGTTGTGGGCGCGAATTCATTCGCGCCTTTTAAAAAAAAGGTAAATTCGCCGCCCATAAGCATCAACTTGAAGACTCGAATTTTTTATCGCAGTCTTTTCTTCGTATTCTTTGCTGTCTATGCGCGAATAAATTCGCGCCCACACTACAAACAATCGCTATTTAGAAAATGCAATAAACCGCCGATAAGGCGAACCGTGCTTCCAGGTGAAGGATTCGGTGTAATAATGCATTAACGCCAGATAACCCAGCAAACCCAGGGTAATCGCCTTACGAATCTCTACGCCGAAAAATAGCTCGGTGACACTATTGACCGCACTGTCCCCGTAGGACTGCAACACAAATGCCAGCAAAAATGACGCTATCGGCAATACAATAAAAATAGGCAGATGGCAACGCGCCGCATAGCGATAGATAAAATTCTGCGGTTGCCGGTGGTGTTTGTTGTAATCATGCACCACATAGAAAACATAAGCCGTCGCATCATGCACCAATCTTGGCACCAAAATCGCGAGGAAATAATACTGCTGCATAAACAGATAAAAACTGCTTAAGACCAATAAAACATTCGACCACAAAAACCACCGTCCCATCGTCGTGGTCGCATAGCGTTGACATAACAATGCACTGCCAATCATCGCGGCACATAAACCGCCCGCAATCAGCTTTATCCACTCCAGCTGTTGCACATCCAGGCTGTTTTTTAGGAAGATGCCGATATAAACAAAAATGCCCGCCGTCACACTCAGCCACAAGAGCAGATAAAAAGCCCAATCGGGCAGACGATACAGCCCTCGCCCCACGCCAATTTGCTGTTTTAGTACGTGGTGTACCGTCCAGGCAGCCACTATCAAGTAAAATACTTTATAAGGAATAAACAGACTGCCCACACCGAAAATCATGACAATAGCTGCCGTCATTAACAGGATTTTCGGCTTGTACACTTTCAGGTATTCGGCATTACTCGCCAGCAAAATCGAGCTCGCGACGATATGCGGTGTTCCAAAAAGAACTTGAAACAATAAAAATTGTTCGGGACTGCTCGGTAAATTTTGCTGTAGAACGCCACTCCAAAACCAACCGTCAAACAACTGCAGCAATAAACACAAGGGAATGATGGCATACAACCCCAACAACAACCGGAACGAAATAACCAGCTGATTATCATCAGAACTATCTTGAACTGAAATGGCCTGATCTGAAAAGGCTCTAGCAGACATAAAACTATCCTTTTGTTGTTATTATTATGTTCTCAGTCGGACTGTTAAGTTAAACTGATTATTTAGTCGTTTTCAAGCATTGCTTTTATTTTTTAGGATGAATAGTGTTATGAGTTTTCAGCTGCACCCACGCTTAGAGCAAGATTGCATAACCATTGGCCGTTTTGAATTATGTCGCTTATTGATGATGAATGACAGCCAATATCCCTGGTTCATACTGGTGCCGGAACGAACCGATCTACAGGAAATTTACCAGCTGAACAAAACGGAACGTGAGTTACTAACCGAGGAATCGAGCTATCTTGCCGAAACGCTGGCCAACCTTTATCAAGCCGATAAAATGAATATTGCCGCAATAGGAAATTTGGTTCCACAATTGCATATCCACCATATCGTCCGCTATCAAACCGATAAAGCCTGGCCTGCGCCAGTCTGGGGTAAATTTGCTGCCGAGCCTTACACAGAACAGCAAATTGCGGACAATTTAGCCCGCGTTAAAGACTTGTTAAAAATGTAAGGTAACTCGCAATAAATAAAATACCCCCGTAGGATGTGCTGAACGCAGTAAAGCGCATCGCTCAATCACGAATGATGCGCTTCACTGCCGTTCAGCACATCCTACAAAAGTAGCGGTTTATTTTTGCGTCTTGCCTAAGCGGACAAACCGTGAGTCCGAGAAAAAAATCAATCCACCAAAAACTCAGTAAAATAAGCGTCTTTAAAACCACTGATACCCTCAGCTTCGGCGCCTTTCTTGCCTTCCATCTTGTCCAGCGTCTGACGAATAACAGCCGTCGTTTCTTGCCGCAACGCTTCACGCTGTTCCATGGTTTGCAATTCGTCAGACAACCTGCCGCTGTACAGCATAATTAATTCGTGTCTTAATGCGGGCATATGTTTTTTTACTGCCTCAATAGCTCCGGTGCCTTCAACCAATAATTGCACGTTTATCGCCAAAAATTTTTTGGGTTCCGCTAAATTAACGATAAACTTGGGCGTCATTTCCAGATATTCTGGACTTGATGCTGATTCTTTTGTCCCTTCATTCGCAACAGCAACAGACATGAACAGAAAACTTAATACCACAATCCATAAACGCATAACAGACTCCGTGTAGCCAAAAAATAGTGGCCTAGTATAGGCCAAGCCCATCAATTTTAAAACGAATCCACGTAATGACAAGCAATCTCCCCATCGGCCCGATAATGCTGGATGTTGCCGGTTTAACCCTGGCAGCAGACGAAAAAGAGAAAATAAACCATCCCAACACCGGGGCGGTCATTCTTTTTTCGCGCAATTATCAAAATCCCGAACAAGTTACCGAGCTGATTAACAGCATTCGTGCCGCGCGTAACGGCAAGCTATTGATTGCCGTCGACCAGGAAGGCGGCAGAGTACAACGTTTTCAACAAGGCTTCACTCGGCTGCCGCCTGCGGCTAGCTATGCGCAAGCGCCGGAACTGGCTGAACCGGCAGGCTGGTTAATGGCCGCCGAATTACTGGCCGTCGGCGTTGATTTCAGCTTTGCGCCGGTCTTGGATATTGATTGCGGTGTCAGTGACATCATCGGCAACCGATCATTTTCCACCGATCCTAAGCTTGCAACCCGTCTTTCCAGCTTATTTAGAAAAGGCATGAATGCAGCAGGCATGGCCGCCACCGGCAAGCATTTTCCCGGACACGGCGCAGTCGCGCTGGATTCGCATTTGACCTTACCGGTAGACGAAAGAGACCTGGACAGCATCAGGGCAAAAGACCTGCTGCCTTTTAAACAACTGATCGAGGAAGGCCTGGAAGGCATTATGCCGGCGCATGTGGTTTATCCGAAAATCGACCCGAATCCGGCCGGTTTCTCACCGTTCTGGATTGGGCAGATTTTACGCAAGGAACTGAACTTTAACGGCACGGTATTCAGCGACGACTTAAGTATGAAAGGCGCGGCATCGGTCGGCGACTTCCCGGAACGTGCCCGCCTTGCACAACTTGCCGGATGCGATATGATTCTGGTTTGCAACAATCCTGCCGCTGCCGATCAGGTGCTTGAGTCTCTGCCGATAAGCCAAGACCCCATCAGGGAACAGCGCCTTAGGCGTATGCAAGGCAAACCGCAGATGAACCGCGAACAGCTGATGCGCAACGAAAAATGGCTGCAACTATCAACACTCATCAACACCCATCAATATGCTTGAAGAAATAAAACACGTCCAGGCAACTGCCGATTTGCTGTACAGCGAACAGCAAGTTGAAGCCGCCATCGATAACATGGCTCAGGAAATCAACATCGCACTTGCGGATCGCAACCCGCTATTACTCTGCGTCTTGAACGGCGGCATCCCGACCTTCGGTAAATTGCTGACCCGCTTAACCATGCCGTTGACCATAGACTCAATCAACGCCAGCCGTTATCAAAACCAGACCTCGGGCGGCAGCATCGAGTGGCGGCTTAAACCGGAAACACCGCTTAAAGGCCGAACGGTACTGATTATTGACGACATCCTTGATGAAGGCATAACTCTTCAAGCGATCTATCACTATTGCCGGGGACAAGGCGCAGCAGCCGTCTACAGCGCCGTATTGGTGAATAAAATCCTCGACCATGAAAAACCCTTAACCGCCGATTTTGTCGGACTGCACGTGGAAAACCGTTATTTATTCGGCTACGGCATGGACTACAAAGGCTATTTACGCAACGCACCGGGCATTTTTGCCTGCAAGGAATCATCATGACCACACTTGCCATCATTGGCGGCACCGGCCTAACCCAACTTAGCGACTTAAACATCATCAAACGCGAACAGCTGAGCACGCCCTACGGTTCGCCTTCTGCCGAATTCGTTACCGGCGAACTGAACAATACCCGGATTATCTTTCTTGCCAGACACGGCAACCCGCACAGCATTGCTCCGCACCAAATAAATTACCGGGCTAATATCTGGGGACTAAAACAACTCGGCGTCGAACAGATCATTGCCGTTGCCGCCGTCGGCGGCATTACCAGCGAAATGATACCGGCGCATATCGCCATCCCCGATCAGATTATTGATTACAGCTATGGTCGCCTGCATACTTTTTTTGACGATGAAGCCGTCACCCATATCGACTTTACCTATCCATACAGTCAGAAACTGCGCTCCCGCTTAATTAGCGCCGCGCGCGATGCCAACATAAAAATCAGCCCGCTAGGCACCTACGGCTGCACCCAAGGTCCGCGTCTGGAAACCGCCGCAGAAATACAACGCATGGAAAAAGATGGCTGCGATCTGGTCGGCATGACCGGTATGCCCGAAGCGGCGTTAGCCAAAGAACTCGACATGGAATATGCCGCGATCAGCGTAGTCGCCAATTGGGCAGCAGGAAAAACGGCAGGTGAAATAACCATGGCGGAAATTGAGCGGCATCTCCATAAAGGCATGGCGAATACCGCTGAATTACTGAAGGCTTTTGTAGGCTAGGTCAAGAGCATCCTGACATCCACGCCTAAATGAAGGGGCTTTACGGACTCTTTGGTAAAGTGCAGGCAAGGCCGCCATTACGTTAACACATGGACAGGACTGATTGGGCGACTTTAGTCGCCCAATCAGTCAATAAGCTATCGCTTAATCGGCGACTACCAACAGTAGGCTATAGGCGAAGCGCCGCCACGACCAACTTAATGATGGCAACCCGCACCATGTATATGCCCATGCTCGCCTTCTTCTTTAGTCGCAGGCCGAACATCAACAACCTCAACATCAAACGTTAAGGCCATTCCTGCCAGCGAGTGATTGCCGTCAATAGTAATATCATCGCCCTCTATTTTAACGATGGTGACCTCGCCGGAGCCGGAACTGACATCGGCATGAAACATCATGCCGACTTCAATTTCTTCAATGCCTTCAAACATTGCTCGCGGGATGACCTGAATCATCTCATCATTTTGTTCGCCATAAGCATCTTTGGCCGCAATGCGCACCTTAAATTTATCGCCGACAGCTTTGCCGAGCAACGCATCTTCCAAACCGGGAATGATATTTCCTGTGCCGTGTAGATAAACCAAAGCCTCACCATCTGTTGAACTATCCAATACTTCGCTATCATCGTTAGTCAAAGTATAGTGAATTGAGACAGCCATATTGTCAGCTATTTGCATGATAAAACCTTTTTCGTCATTTAAAAGCCGACTATGATAAAGAATTGCAGCTCTTTTGTCTGAAAAAATATGTCAATTCATCGTAATTTATTCGCAGGAAATCAATCATGTCGCGCTGGAAACCACCGGGGCCTAAGTCATCCCCTTACATCACGCCTGAAGGCTATCAAGCGCTGGAAAGTGAATTAAGAGAGCTGTGGAGCAAACGCAAAGAAGTGACTCTGGCTTTATCTGCGGCAGCAGCGGAAGGCGATCGCTCGGAGAATGCCGAGTACATCTACCGTCAAAGAGCGTAATATCTGTCTTAAATAAAGAATTACTATTGCAATAAATATAAGATTATATATAATACGCCGGGTATGGAGAGGTGGCTGAGCGGCCGAAAGCGGCGGTCTTGAAAACCGTTGAGGGTTTATCCCCTCCCAGGGTTCGAATCCCTGCTTCTCCGCCATATACAAAAAAAGCAACTTACCTTTGGTAAGTTGCTTTTTTTTTGCTTCAACATATGTCAAATTGACTGGCTAACCAGTATTCTTACCACAACGCCCTAATCATCTACCCACAATTACTTTTTCAAATTCCCCGCATGTAACCCGCATTCTTTTTTTGTTCCCTCTTCCCACCACCAGCGACCGGTTCTTTCATGTTGATTGGGCAGTACGGCACGGGTACAGGGTTCGCAGCCTATGCTGGTATAGCCTTTTTGATGTAATTCGTTATAAGGAACCTGATAGGCTTCAATATAATCCCAGACTTGCGCCGAACTCCAGTTGAGCAAGGGATTGAATTTAACCAGTTGATGCTCGGCGGTGGAAAAGGCGGTGTCTATCTGTACTTCGGGAACGACTTGCCGAGTATCCAGACTTTGATCTTTGCGCTGACCGGTAATCCAGGCGTCTACCTTCGCCAGCTTGCGTTTTAACGGTTCAACCTTGCGAATACCGCAACATTCCTGGTGCCCATCTTCATAAAAACTGAACAGCCCTTTGTTGCTAACGAAGCTGTCCAATACGTCTCTGTCCGGCGTCAATAATTCAATATCGATGTGATAATGCTTCCTGACTTTTTCTATGAAACGATAGGTTTCAGGATGTAAACGTCCGGTATCCAGGGAAAAAACGTGTATGTCTTTTCTGATAGCCACTGCCATATCGATCAGTACCACGTCTTCTGCTCCGCTGAAAGAGATGGCGATATTATCGAACAGCTCCAGCGCCTTTTTCAGGATGACACGCGGATTTTTATGATCCAGTTCGGCTTGTAGTTGCTCTATGTTGACGGAAGTCATGATATTTTCCCGGTTATGCCGTATGGCTTTATGGATTCCCACGCCGGAGCATAGGAACCGGACGCAAGTTAAGCGTTGTAGGAGCGGGCCATGCCCGCGATGAAAGGGCTGCAACTCTGCAATCGCTGCCCGAATGTCCCGGGCGCGGCCCGCTCCTACAGTGTCTTGTATTTTTAGCTATGCGTTCACGGTGGATTGAAACATTAAATCAGCTTTGCAAAAAATACTGTTTCAAAAATTCATCAAACGGTATTTGCTCTTTACTTTCGATTTCTTGCTGTTTGGTAAGGGATTCTGCGGCCATTTCGTTAAATTGTTGGCTGTTGTTTTTATCCAGTTTATTACGTTTAAAATACTGTGCGTGTTCGGCAGAGGTGTTTAATGCAAAACGGGCAAACGGCTGTTGAAGCTGCGTCATCTGCTCCAGCATGCGTGCCGATGCGGTTAAATCGGGATTTTCAACCAGCTGCTGCTGTTTTGCCAACGCTGAAGTATAGAGTTTATCCGCATCATCCTGATCGAGAATCGTACAGACCGACTGCATGGATTCCAGAATTTTAGTTGCCCATTGTTGCAACGGTATTTTTTGTTGGCCTAACTCAAGTTCCAGCCCTGGTTTTCTGCCGTAATGGGCAACGGCCAATTGGTTGGCGTTGTTAACTTGATGCTCCTGATCTGAGGTTTCCGGACTCTCCTGCAATAAACAGGTGAGCAACAGCGCCTCTATAAAACGGGCTTTATCTTCATCGATGCCGATAGGGTTAAACACATCCAAATCCAGGGAGCGCATTTCAACATAACGAACCCCGCGACGTTTAAGCGCTAAGGTCGGCTTTTCTCCGGACTCGATAATTTGTTTAGGCCGGATAGTGCTGTAAAACTCGTTTTCAATTTGCAGGATATTGCCGTTCAGTTGACGGTATTCGCCATCGACCAGCGTACCGATTTTTTCGTACTCGGGATAAGGCGTATTAATGGCCGCGCTCAAGCTGCTGACATAGCCGTCTATTGAGTTGTAATCGATTTTCAGGTTAGCTTGATTGACACTTTTGTAACCGATGTCGCTCATCCGTAACGAGGTCGCATAGGGATGATAAAGCGTGCCGTTATCAAATTGTTCAAATTGCGCCATTAATGCCGGGCGACTACCGAAAAAACTTTTGCAGATAGCGGGCGATGCACCAAATAAGTACAAGATTAACCAACCCATACGCTGGAAATTTCGGATTAAGCCAAAGTAGCCAGCGGCTGTAAACCGCTCCAGACTCAACCGGCTGTTTTCTTGTTGATGCAAAACCGGCCACAATGCTTCTGGCACGGAATAATTAAAATGGATACCGGCAATGGACTGCATGGTTCTGCCGTAGCGATGCCATAAACCATGCCGGTAAACATGCTTCATCCGGCCTATGTTCGACGAGCCGTATTCGGCAATGGGGATGCTTTGGTCGCCGTTAATGCCACAAGGCATACTGGCACTCAGCAGCATTTCATTGTCCAGGTGTTCATAAACGAATTGGTGTGTGCGGTGTAAATAATCCAGCGAGTCTTTTATATCGGCAAACGGCGGGGTAATCAACTCGATCAGCGCTTCGGAATAATCGGTGGTGATGTACGGATGCGTCAGCGCGGAACCTAATGCCTTGGGATGCGGTGTTTGGGCGATGAATCCGTCTTTGGCTATGCGCAGACTTTCTTTCTCTATCCCTTTAAGCCCTCCGCAAAGCAATTGCTGCTGACCGCTGGCGTTCAGTTGATTCAAGCGTGTTGAAAGCGCGTTATTCAAATTAGTCATAGAATGGGGCATGCCCTGTAGTCCTTGTATGCGAGGCATTATAGAGGGTTTAACTGATTGAAGAAATATTATCGCGGATATGAACCGGTTTTGATTAGGTCTTCATAGAGGCGGCTAACACCGTAACAGCTCGCCGAAAAAGGAATACTGAGACAAGCGTGTTTTATTACCAACAAAGCTAAGCGATAGTATCTATAATCTTTGTATTTCAATTTAGGATAAACCACTCAGGGGATCATTATGTTTGAATCGGCAGAGCTTGGACACAAAATAGACAAAGCAACCTACAATTTGGAAGTACCAAAACTGCGCGAAGCGCTGTTGGAAGCACAGATCGATTTGGCAAAACTGGCTAAATTTCCTGTCATTATTTTGGTCGGCGGCCTCGATGGCGCCGGACGTGGCGAGACCGTCAACTTACTCAACGAATGGATGGACCCGCGTTTTATTGAAACTCACGGCATGGGCGAACCCTCAGATGAAGAGCTTGATCGGCCTATGATGTGGCGATTCTGGCGCGAGCTTCCGCCTAAAGGCAAGATAGGCGTATTTCTGGGTTCCTGGTATACCTGGCCTATCCTCAATCGCGTAACCGGCCAAACTAAGGTGGCTGATTTTGACCAAAGTATGGAACGTGCTAAACGCTTGGAAAACATGCTGACCGACGAAGGCGCATTGATTCTTAAGTTCTGGATGCATTTATCCAAAGATAGGCAAGAAAAACGCTTGAAACTGCTAGAAAAAAATCCTGAAACCCGCTGGCGTGTGACTGATCGCGATTGGAAGCATTTCAAGCTATACGACGAGTTCCGTACCGTACATGAAAGTGCAATCCGACGCACCAGCACCGCTGAAGCTCCGTGGACTATCGTCGAGGGCTACGATTCGCGCTACCGCAGCTTAACCATAGGTAAGGTGGTTCTTGATGCCATACGCAGACGTATTGATAATGCCGACAAAAAAACAATAGACATTATTGCGCCGTTACCGCTGCCATCAATTGACCAACTTAACGTTCTAAAAACGCTCGATCTCAAGCAGAAAATTACCAAGAAAAAATTCAAAACCGAGCTGGAAAAATATCAGGGCAAGCTAGCATTACTGACTCGCGAAGCCGAGTTTAAGGACATCACTGTAATAGCCCTATTCGAAGGGAATGATGCCGCAGGCAAAGGCGGCGTCATTCGCCGCATCACCAGCGCGCTGGATGCCCGTTACTACACCATTATTCCGGTTGCCGCACCGACTGAAGAAGAACGGGCTCAGCCTTATCTATGGCGTTTTTGGCGGCATATTCCCCGGCGCGGACGAGTGACCATTTTCGATCGCTCTTGGTATGGCCGCGTATTGGTCGAACGTGTTGAGGGTTTCTGTTCAACAGCCGATTGGATGCGGGCTTACGGCGAAATCAACGATTTTGAAGCGCAGTTGGTGCGACACAATATCGTGGTGGTCAAATTCTGGCTGGCTATTAGCAAGGATGAGCAGCTTGAGCGCTTCAATGCGCGCGAAAAAAGCGACTTCAAGCGTTTCAAGATTACCGAAGACGACTGGCGCAATCGTGAAAAATGGGATGACTATGAACATGCAGTCTGCGAGATGGTTGATCGCACCAGCACCGAAATTGCGCCGTGGACGCTGGTAGAGGCTAACGACAAAAACTTTGCACGGATCAAGATCTTGAAAACCTTGTGTAAGCAAATTGAAGCGGCAATGAAGAACCTATAACCTGCAATTAACAACACAGCAACTATTTATTAATTACTTGTAAACCCCATGACTGCGGCTTAACTGCCGCCTCCAAAGCCGCTTCAGTGCGATCATCCAGTTGGGAAAAAAAATCCAGACCGGTTTGCGCTTCTATATGATCGATGCTGGTCACGAATTGTTCCAGCGGCTCTTTGCCATTAACGGTTTGAGGGATTAAGAAACCTAAAGCAAGAGGGGTGTTGCCGGGAGCGGCTTCGGTGATATATATTTTATAAAACGCATCCGGTATTTCCACTGTCCAATCTGAACTTAAACGTTCAACCGTCCCGCTAAACACCGGCCCGGTTATCACCCATATTTTCCCCTGATTTTTGGCAAAATATTTGATTTCCATTTCTTCTAAGCGCTGCCACAGCTGCTGATTTAGCTTAGGCTTTTGCGGGGTGATGTTGGTCATCAAAAAGCTGTCGGCCTGCCCTTCCCTGCCGTAAAGATGACTAATCGCATAATTCGGTGCCATGTGTCCACGGTCGTAACCGCTTTTTTGATAACTGTCGTGACTAACGCGGTTAATCCCACGCCAATCGGTTTCAAAGCGACTGGGCCGCTTTAAGGACGGCGCGTTGTTTGTCTCCGGAGTCAAGGCATACTGGACCCACAGCGGATTACCGCGTAAATCCGAATAGCCCAAGATAAAACCGTGATTGCGTAATATCCGAAACCAGGTATCGATATTTTTGGCATCGATAGCTTGCGGTGCGCCTTGATAAAGCAATACAGGACGAGCGATTTTGACTTCATAACCATAACCACCCAAGCCAAGGCCAAAAATAACCAGCAGTAATACCGGATGTTTTCGGCCTAAACGGAATAAGCGTGGCAATAATGTAAGCGGACCGAGTAAAGAGTTTTTTTTGCACATGAGCAGCTGAGGATTATTTAAAGGTGTGGTTCGACGACAGAACTCACCACGAACAACTTAAGCAAGACGCAAAAATAAACCGCTATTTTTGTAGGATGTGCTGAACGGCAGTGAAGCGCATCATTCGTGATTGAGCGATGCGCTTCACTGCGTTCAGCACATCCTACGGGGATATTTTATTTATTGCGAGTTACCTTAAGCTAACACGAGTTTTGCAACGTTAGGACTGAATAAATAGTTGTTTTTTAAACAATGATCCAGCCATTTTTGCAAAAAATAATTTAAGCGCCATTTATAATTCATGATTTCATGGCTTAATCCGGGATCTTTAAAAACTTGCGCCACACCGGCGCGGGCATGATCGCTTAATACTTCTGCCAGTTGCGCATCCAGGTAAACCCTGATTTTTACGGCGGGCGCCATAAATTGATCCCTGTTTTTATTAAAACAGTGACTAAGTTCCACCGTCAAGGTATGCGGCGTACGTTCAATGATTTCAAGATGCAGCGTCGTATGATGAGGAGCAAGACCAATGGCTGTTTCTTTAAACACCATTAAGTCTGGAATTAACTTAAATAACTTTTGATAGTTTGATTCGCAGACTTGTTCCAAGCAGATTGATTTGTTGACCGGATTAACAAAATTCATGATCGATATCAGCTTTCCCGATAGCAGGCGTAAGCGCTGGCGGTTTCCCATAACACCACCTGAGCAACGTTAAAACCGGCCTGTTTGAGATGCTGATAAATCATTTTACTCAGGACTTCTGCGGTGGGATGTTCGTCAAGGGCAAGAAAGCGCTCTTTATTTGCGATGAGCATGGGAATGATCGGGTCATCTTTATGCAGCAGAAAATTATGATCAAGCTGTAGATCAATGTAGGCCTCAACACAGTCCTTAATATCGGAGAAATCGCAGACCATGGCTTGATCGTTAAGCTGCTCCTGCTCTATGGAAATCGAGGCCTTAACGCTATGTCCATGTAAGTTACGGCATTTGCCGGGATGATTCATTAACCGGTGTCCGTAACAAAAATACACCTCTTTGGTAATCGTATACATAAATTAAAATACAGACAGTTTTAGTAATAAAAGATAACAGGAGCTTACCTATATGATCGTAAGTAAGGGGCGTGAACAGGGAGCTTTAGTCTCCTTTTATACTCTTTATGGTTGCGGCAATCTCGTAGCTGCCATCGTCATGCCGAGTACTTCTGATAACTTCGATAAAAGCGGTCATCGAAGGAGTGAGTGTGTTTTTGGGAATAACGTTTATTTCCATTGCCTTACCCGTATCAAAAAGACGGTCGGCAATAAATGAAACACCAGCGCCACTAATGGATGAACAGCGTCCCTGATGTAACTCATCTGAACCCGCCAGTCTGTAGGTGACTTCACAGTCTATTTCCATGCGAATATAATTCCGCTTTTCATCATACTCTACCATATCAATTTCTCCGGTCAAATTTGCAGTTATGGCACTCACTAGTTGAGCTGCATGGCCTTGACTGCTAAGTTTACTATAAAAGACAATAATAGAGCATGATTTGCAATAGAGCTATAAATTGAGCTATTCCGCTGGATATTAGCCTGAATTTAGGTAATATGGTGTCAACTTTTAATGCTTAAATAAACAGACTTCTGAGTATCATGAATAAAGCAATCGTTTTAACCGGAATCACCACTACGGGAACGCCGCATTTGGGTAATTATGTTGGCGCTATCAGACCAGCCATTGCGGCCAGTAAGGACGCAAATGTCACTCCCTTTTATTTTCTGGCCGACTATCATGCGCTGATCAAATGCCAGGAACCGGAAAGAGTCAGACAGTCCAGTCTTGAAATTGCCGCAACTTGGCTGGCCTTGGGTCTGGACACGTCAAATGCGGTTTTCTATCGACAGTCAGATGTGCCTGAAATCATGGAACTTTCCTGGATGTTGACCTGTGTCGCGGCAAAAGGCCTAATGAACAGAGCTCACGCCTATAAGGCAGCGGTTGCCGAAAATGAACAGGGCGGCGAGGGCGATGCCGACAAGGGCATCACCATGGGCTTATTCAGCTACCCGATATTAATGGCCGCAGACATGCTGATGTTTAATGCCAGTAAAGTTCCGGTAGGCAAAGATCAGATTCAGCATATTGAAATGGCCAGAGACCTTGCCGGACGGTTTAATCATATTTACGGTGAACATTTTGTACTGCCGGAAGCGGTCATTGAAGAGCATGCCTCAACCTTGGCGGGCATGGATGGACGCAAGATGAGCAAGAGTTATAACAACACCATCCCGTTATTCGAGCCTGAAAAAAAGTTAAGAAAACTCATTAACAAGATTAAAACCAATTCACTGGAGCCGGGTGAACCGAAAGACCCCGAGGGCTGCACCTTGTTCGGTATTTATCAGGCCTTTGCCAGCAAAGCTGAAGTAGCTGAAATACGCCAACGTTATGCGGACGGCATCGCCTGGGGGGAAATGAAGCAGGCATTGTTTGAGCATATTAATGAACATATCACGCCGGCAAGAGAGCGTTACGAAGCATTGATACAGGCGCCTGAACATATAGAAGAGCAATTGCAGGAAGGCGCTCAAAAAGCGCGCGCAGTCAGCGTACCGTTTATGCAGGAGTTGCGTAAAGCGGTCGGAATTTCTCCCATTTCTTTGTGATGCGACTGACGCATAGTCTGTAGATTAGCGTAACCCATTGTGTTGGGTTACGGCTAACGCCTCGACAATTGCTCGTGCATAACCCACAGGGATGTGGGGAATGCAGGGAAATGACGAGATTATTTCCTGTCTATACAGTTAGTTGTAACCCAACTTACGCGCTGTTTTCGAGTAAGGGGTAGACGGGTTACAGCAACTGCCCCAGTCCAAAGGCGCCTAAATAAGAAATGATAAAGTAAACCAAGGACAAGATTAGACTGGCGAAAATATTGATGGAGAGAACTCGCCTGATAATATTCGTTACCAAAACAAATTCCCAAAATAAAAGCAGTGCAAAAAAATAATAACTTAAAAGATCCTCGCTAACGGTTAGCCAAATCAACACAGGTACCAGAGGGAGGGCAACTATATTTGCGCAAAATAAAATCGCTGTGGCCACTTGTATATAGGCATATAACGTTCTATTAAAGAACAGCATGACACCTATAAATGCCAGTGTTAATAATGTTTCTATACTAACTTCAACGAATGATTCTAGCGGGTCGGCAGTCATGTTAGTTTGCATGAAATACTCAACCACGAAATAGAACAACAAATTTTGCTTAAAAAAACTAACTGATCTCGACAGATCCAACGGGTTATTCTTTAACCAGCATAGCGGTAAATATTGTTTTAAAACATCCATAGTCACCTAGTTTTTTGTTTTTACAAACTACCCGTGTCCACCGAGTAACAAATACCCCGGTGGATATGAGCATATTTAGTTAAAATCCGACGAATCCGAATGGTTAGGGAAAGATTCGCCATCATAGGTACTAAAATTATCGTTCAATAACTGTACCAGTTCTTTGGTTTTATTAGATACCTGAGTCAGACGGAGTTTTGTTTTTTTATTCCAACCAATGGGATCGGAGATCGGCAGCATCATGCGACTGAAGGTCAGATTTTTTTCAAAAATACTGGCTAAATTCTCCATTAAATGGAGTTCTTTTTGCCGGTCATTCAGTTGATTTATTGTTGATTTTGCATGGATCTTGCTAAACATAATATGCAGAGGCGTCATGGTGACTATCAGTATAATAACAACGACAGGCCCAATAATAGGATCTAGCAATAAATCCAGAACACCGGCTTGTATTTCAGCGAAAATCGCCAAGGTAGCAATAAACCCGAGCACAACCAGACTGGAAAATACTGCACGCTCTTTCCATTTTACGATGGCTGCTTTGACTTCCGGCATCACCACATCATTAATTTCACGAATATTTTTTTCCAGTGAATTCAACACGCGGTAAGTACGATCATGACCTACATTGGCTATACACTGATCTATCTCCGAGTAGTCAACCGTAGCTTGAGGACTAACATCGCTTTCTTGGCTAGATAGAACCATAAACTGACCGGTGTTTAAACCCAATCCGGCCAATTTTCTTTGCCATGAAGAGATAATTTCGCTATTCGTAGACGAATTCATCATCGTTGTCGGCTTATCTATCAGATAAACAAATTTATTGGAATCCTGATGGAGAATGATGCTTTCTATTAGCTCATCGACCAGTGGTGATATTGAATCAAAGACATCAGTAAAAATAAAAACCAGATCCGAAGTTTCAATGATATGTTTTGTTAACAACGACGTAACTGGATTAGGCGGTGCCTCACTGATGTTGGGTGCGTCAATAAATAACTTACTTTTCAGGCGGTCACTATTCAGTGTTTTTAATTCCAGATAAGAATTAATCCGATCCCCTTCGCCTTTTTGCTGCTGTTCGACTTTATCGCTAATTCGATAAAAAGGGAACCGATGGTCTACATCTAGCGCAGTACCGGGCAAAGTTGTCGGGTTGGACTGATTATTATGCAGCAACACGGTAAATTTATGGCTGGCTGTTTGAATGCCGGAAAACAGACTATCCGCCGTCAAATAATGATTAATAAACCGGGATTTAGCCGTTGAATTGCCGCCAATGAAGCTAATTATTGGCCACCATGAATTTTTACTGGCAGTCGTTTCATCCATGTCGATGAGCCCTAGATCATATTCAATTTGATCGAGCTCCTGAAAAACTTTTGAGGCTTTTAGTAATATCGGATTATCAGCGGCGAAATGTTTTTCGAGGTTAAGCAGATATTTGCTTGCTGTCTTTTTAGTCATCTGTTTGACACCGTCTTTGTTGATTTTTTATGGATACAGGATTTGCAAAGTATACACCTAGAATAAGCCAGCAATACAAAAAACAAAGGGGGGAGGAAAGGTATTCTAATGCGGAAAAATTAAACAATATTGTTGTTTTTACACACGAATAAACTTATTTTATAGTATATTATGGTTTAATTATTGGGCATGGTAAGCGTGGTTTAAAAAATAAAAATGATGCATGTGAAGAGTTTGGTTATTCATCGAAGCTTGGTATTAGTTGCTATCGCTTCATTAATATCAGGCTGTGCTGTTCCGTTTTTGGGTGGGTATGGTGCTGACAGTCAGTCACTTGAAGCCTTTGAACATCACGTAGAAGAAATCTTCCGCTTGCAAAATCGAATGACCAGTGAAGTGATGATATTGCTACTGCTGGAAAGCGAGGATGCCAAAAAACACCAGGCCTTAATGCAAGCTGAGCATCATATGCAACAGACATGCGCCGATCTTAACGAATATGTTTCTCGTGATATAGACGGCTTAAGTAGTGGGTTTCTTTTGCGGCGGCGCGTTGAGAAGTCTGCATTAGACTGCGAACAAGCGGCTTTAGAGCTCAAGGCGCTGTTAGCGCCTTAACATCAATGACGCTCAGTCGGACATGGAGTCAAAACTGTATTTTGTGCAGATTTGCTGTTATCGGTTTCAGGATAGTCCAGCGTGTAATGCAAACCACGACTTTCCTTGCGCTGCTGGGCACAACGGATGATTAATTCGGCGACTATGACCAGATTGCGCAATTCCAGTAAATCGCTGGTCACACGAAAATTACTGTAATATTCAGCGATTTCCTTTTTAAGCAGTTCGACGCGATTCATTGCCCGACGTAAGCGTTTATCCGTCCTAACAATACCGACATAATCCCACATAAAACGGCGCAATTCATCCCAGTTGTGAGAAACAACGACTTCTTCATCGGAATCACCGACCTTTGATTCATCCCAATCCGGTATTTCGGGTATAGGCAAAATGCCGGGAAATTTCTGCAAAATATCCTCGCTGGCCCGTTCCGCAAACACCAAACACTCCAGTAACGAATTGCTGGCCATCCGATTAGCGCCGTGCAAACCGGTACAAGCAACCTCGCCGATGGCATAAAGATTAACGATGTCAGTACGGGCATAGCTGTCGGTTAACACGCCGCCACAGGTATAATGGGCGGCCGGAACGACGGGAATAGGCTGCTTGCTAATGTCTATATTAAACTCAAGACACTGCTGATAAATGGTCGGAAAGTGTTCGCGGATGAACGCCTCCGATTTATGACTAATATCCAGATAAACACAGTCTATGCCACGCTTTTTCATTTCATGATCGATGGCCCTAGCCACTATATCCCGAGGCGCTAATTCCTCTCGCGGATCAAAATCCTGCATGAAAGGTGAGCCGTCCGGCAGGATTAACTTGCCGCCCTCGCCTCTTACCGCTTCACTGATCAGAAAAGAATGTGCCTGCGGATGATACAGACAGGTTGGATGAAATTGCATAAACTCCATATTGCTGATGCGACAGCCTGCGCGCCAGGCCAACGCGATGCCATCGCCGGTTGCGCTTTGCGGGTTGGTGCTGTAAAGATAAGCCTTACTTGCGCCGCCGGTTGCCAGAACGACGACGCGCGCCGCTATCGTCCTGACCTGCTGCTTTGTTGAATCTAAAACATAAGCGCCCAAAATCCGTTTTTCGGCTTCCTGAGTACGGGTAATTAACTCCACCACATTATGTTGTTCAAACAGTTCGATATTGGCGTGTTCCCGAGCGCGTTCAATCAGCGATAAAGACACCGCTTTACCTGTAGCGTCGGCGGTATGCACGATACGGCGGTGAGAATGCCCGCCTTCCCGGTTTAAATGCAGCTTTGATTCCCCGGATGTGGTCTGCTCCTCAGTAAAAACAACACCCTGCTCCCTCAACCAGTCTATGGAACTTTTACCATGAGTCACAGTCAAGCGTACAATGTCGAGATCACAGAGTCCGGCACCGGCATCCAGCGTATCTTCGATGTGCGACTCAATCGAATCATCGGCACCGAAAACGGCGGATATGCCGCCTTGTGCATAATAGGTGCTACCCGCAGTCAAGGCGAATTTTGACAGCACAGCAATACGCATCGAATGCTCAGCCAGTTTAAGCGCCAAGGTTAAACCAGCACCGCCGCTGCCAATAATAAGGACATCGTAATTTTGGGAATTAGGCATTTAGATTAAAGGTAGCCAACAAGATAAATGAGAGGAGGATTATTGTACTAACACGCTTAGTTATTATTGATGGATAATAAAGCTTTTTAGTGTGATAGCACAATTTTATATCAAATACTTGGATTAAAGCGATTTCCTGCGAAGAACATACCTAGCTATTTAATAACGGATGTCAAGCAGACCTTCAGAGAAATCAAAAGGTGTAGCAAACCGCAAAATTTGTAACGCATTGATTTTTCATTATAGGTGCGTAACATCAGTGAATTATTAGAAAATAGTACACAGGTGACACGGGGTAGACTGATAGAATAGAATTTATGCACTGATGTTACGCACCGACTAATATTTATTAATAACTTACCGTCATTTTTTGCATTTTAAGTTATTAATTTTTGGTTTACCTGCGTAACATCAGTTATTCATTAAGATGACCGACAATTAAGCCACTATAAAGTATATACCGAACTTTGCTTCGGCCTTTTGATAAACCCATTCAACCCCGTCGTGCAGTGCTATCCGCGTTCCATTCTTGACATCCTCCCCCACCTGAAGGAAGGGGATTCCTAGTTTCCTAAGAGTGAGTATGTATCGCTACTGCTCACTGGTTTCTGCTGCTGACGGCATTACTGCACCGTTCACTTCACAGACTAGCCCCGTCTGCCCGACGGTT
>JAURYJ010000091.1 GCA_030653985.1 Methylobacter sp.
CCATGCCCGAAGGGGACGACTCTGAAAATCGTCTTACTTCACACCATCTCAGTTACCCTGATGGCAGGAGATACGCAGCAACAGCGCATCCAACAGAGAAAATTATAAATAACAAACAACCAAAGTCAAGAGCATCCTTACGGACTCTGTGGGTAAATTATTTATTCAATTAGTAGAATTACTTATTAGCTATCTGCGACCTTTACTCAGCAGGCGTTGAATGATGCTGACTGTGTTCGGGTATTTCAGTATTTCCATGCTCAATCTTCTGGGCGTCAAACCATAGATGAAGCGCCTGAACAAACTCGGGATACTCAGTCGAGTAATGTATCTGTGCTCCACTGGGTAAAACTTTATATTCAAATTTTATATCGTCGGTTTCTGCCTTTTTTAATTGGGCCAGACCCGGCATATCAGCGCCGTGTATGCGCTCAGTTACGGAAAAATCACCTTTTCTGAATTCATTGGCAATTTTGAGTAAATGCGCCCTGATCAATTTTATTTGTTGGGTATTGTCGGCTGCTTTGGCAACAACGTGCTGAATACCGCCATGAACAGTCTTGGTAAACGTCTCCAAGGTTTGATCTACTGAAAACGGTACCAGTTGCTGCATGCGTTGATACACTTTATCACTTTGCACAGGGCCTGTTTTTTCAAGAGCCAGCGCTGTCGCAGAGAAAAGTAAAAGCCCAGTCAAAATTAATAGATTATTTTTCATAATTTTAGTCCCGTTTATCGCTGTCTAAAATGTCAATTATTAAAAAGTCACTTTAAAGTATCCCTTGTTTGCGAACCCCGACAAATACGTATGATTACTTATTCAACACCAATTCTTGATACCGATAGCAGCAGTGACTCGCCGAAAAACAGCTTTATTCAGGGACAACTGATATTACGCAAATTTATAGAGTGTAAGCACAAAATTGGCCGGTAAAACATGAATAAATAAAATGATCATGAAAGCCTGAGTGCCGTGAAAGGTTATTGAAAGGTTATTGAAAGGTTAATCGATTACGATAATAGCCGTATTGTCGGCCGAAGATCCACTAGCGTTAAAGCCTATCGTTCTAATTGATGAGTTTCCATCGTCTTCATCTTCTCTAAGGCTAAGTCGATACAAGAAATAACAAGCCATCGATTTTTTACCCATAACACGACGCAAAAAATACATTTATCAAACCGAGTAACTCAATAAGGAATAGCATGTCCCATTCACAAGGAAATCAGCCATGATTTTGCAACGATTAAAACGCTTTAACAACTTTTTCGACAATCGCTGGGAGGATTTAACCCGCGACACTTGGATACAGTCGACCTATCGGGACTTTAGCGCAGGATTGATTGTAGCGCTGACGGCAATTCCGATGGCGATGGGTTTTTCAATGGCAATGGGACTTCGACCGGAGCAAGGTATTATTGCAGGGGCATTGGCTTGTGCGGTAGGCCGAACATGGGGCGGTTCCAAATATCAGGTTTACGGTCCTACTGCAGCCTTTATTCCGTTAATCGCCGGACTGATGGCCAAATACGGCGAAGCCAGCGGCGGCACCCCTCAGGAAGCTCATGGTTTCCTGGTATTGGTGTCGATAATAGCCGGCGTAATATTGATGCTAATGGGCGTATTCGGCCTTGGAAAATATGCCAAACTGGTGCCGAATTCCATCGTTGTCGGCTTTACGGTCGGCATAGCAATAGTCATCGCTCTAACCAATCTCGAAGACATTCTTGGCGTGGAAAATCTCAAAGATATGCTAGGGCAAGATGAGAACATCACGGGAGGGTTAGTTCATAATATTTCTCAGGCGTTTTCCAATCTTGGCATGATAAATGGTTGGTCTGTTGCAATAGGTTTAGGCACGTTCTTCTTAACCAAATATTTGCTGCGCATTTCGATCTTTATTCCGGCGCCGCTGATTGCTATTGCCACATCGACTGTGGTGGCGGCAACATTACTGAGTGACAAAGGTATTATCGTAGTGGGCGATATTTACGGTTCAATCCCTAATCATTTTTTCGTCTTTACACCACCTATTATGCCGACGATGACCTCAGGCGTGATGATTGATATTGTTTATTTTGTTTTTGCTATCGTATTCGTGTCAGGGGTCGAGAGCCTGCTGTGTTCATCGATGGCCGACCGCCTTGCCGATAACCGTAAAACGCCATTTGACCCCGACAAGGAATTCTGGGGCCAGGGCTTGGTGCAAGTTATTGTACCGATGGTCAACGGTTTTCCCTGCACCGGCGCACTGGCTCGAACCGCAACCAGCATCAAGGCTGGAGCCGTCACCCCTTTGGCGGGTTATTTTAAGGCGATTCTTAAACTGGCTCTAGCTTATTATATAGCCGGCTATCTGGAAGTTGTGCCAATGGCCTGTATCGGCGGCATTTTACTTTGGGTGGCGACCAACATGGTTAAACCTTCTGAAATCAAAGAAGTCATGATGCACAATAAGTTTCATGCTAGTTTAATGATTTATACCGCTGTTATGGTGCCTATGACTGATTTTTTGACCGGCGTACTGTCAGCATTGATTATTTATGTTGTGCTGTTTAAATTTCTGGATAAACCAGTTAAGCACGGCACCGAACATGAAGTGGAAGCAATCGCAATCGCTAAGGCTCAAGAAAAAATCACCTCAAATGGCCAATTTAATCGTGTTACCGTGCCTCTGGCGATGACCGATGAAGATGCCGAACTGTTGCATTATGCAGCTAACCTTGCTAAACGAGAGATTGCCAGGGAATTTAACTTTGTTCATGTCATTCCGCCACAGCAGCAACCGCTTCAGCCGAAGCAGGAAGCGTCTATCAAACAGCGTATTCGTGCTGAAGTTGATAAATATTTCGATACCCCGGTTGAAGGCTTGATATTAAATAGCCAGGTCATGAGCGGAGCATCGCGTCTCGACAAGCTAATTGAATATACGGTGACGTCAAACTCGGATCTGATTCTGCTCGGCCATCGTAAAGAACGGTCTGGTCAGCGTTCTTTAGGCCGCCGCTTGGCGATGATCACTAAAGCGTCAGTGTGGATGGTTCCTGAAGGCACCGCCCGTGATATCAAGCGCATTATTGCTCCGGTTGATTTTTCTAAAGCTTCGGCCGACAGCTTATCGCAGGCAACTGCACTGGCTAAGTTGTATGGATTGAGCGAGATAACGGCATTACATGTTTATTTCGATTCATCAACAATACGTTACGAAGAACATGTAGACGAAGTCAAATGGCATGAACAACATGTTTTTGAGGAGTTTTTGGCCAACATAGAAACTCACGGCATCACCATAAAACCTGAGTTTGTCGAGAGTAGCATTCCCTCCCACGCTATTTTACGCAAAGCCAAAGAGCTGGAAGCCGATCTGATTGTAATGAGTACGCGTGGACGCAGTAATGCCGCGACTATTCTGCTCGGTAGTGTGACTTCGCAAACCATGATGGATTCATCAATCCCCATTGTTGCGGTTAAGCATGTCGGCGATCATTTAGGTCTGCTTGATGCCTTAATTGCCAGCCGGTTCTGGGAAAAGTCTGATCCAAAAACCAACTAAGCTGTCTTTAATAAAAACCGGTCGATTGCTATCAAGCAATCGACCGGTTTTTTTATGTCCTATAGATTGTAAATATCATCCCAGCTTGTCATCAATGACAACTTTACTTCCCCTCAAAGATCAACTCAATCCGGGTGCCACCTGCTTCACCGGCATGATCCAGTTCAAGGCGCGCTTTATGCAAATCGGCAATCTCTTTAACGATTGCCAAGCCTAAGCCGCAACCATCACCTGAACTTCCTGGGATACGATAAAACCGCTCAAAAACTCTGGCTATTTCTACATCCGGTATACCCGGACCATCATCTTCAACGATCAGAGTTGGCACCGGATAACGCTCGACTTTAACGACAATATTGCCCTTGTCATAACCATAACAAATAGCGTTATCGAGCAAATTAGCCAGTAATTCCCGCAGTAAAACTTCATCACCCTGCACAAACAGCGGTTGCTCAAAACCCTCAAAACTCAGATCCATATGCCGCTGCAATGCTTTAGGAACCCAGTCTATACAGGTTTTTCTAGCCAATGCACACAAATCCAGCTGCCGTAATTCATAGCCGCCATTGATCGGTTCCGACCGGGCTAAAATCAACAACTGTGTCGTCAGATGCGACATACGATCGGCACAACCCTGAATTTGTATCAATGCCGGTTTAATCTCCGCCACATCTTGTTTACGTAGCGCTCGTTCAGCCTGTAATTTTAAGCCGGCCAAAGGCGTGCGCAACTGGTGCGCTGCATTGGTAATAAAGCGTTCCTGCGAAGCAATAGCCTGAGCCAGACGCTCCAATAAGTCATTGATGGTATCGGTCAGGGCGCGCACTTCCAGAAAAACATGTTGCTCTGGAATTGGGCGCAAGTCGCGTGGCGTTCGCTGGGCAATTTCATCCGCCAGCACATTCAACGGCTGCAAGCCACGTCTTACACCCGCTAATAAATAGACGCCTACTAGTAAAACCAGCACTAGCTGTGGAACAAGGTCGGCTAATAAAATATCCATCATCATGCCCCTGCGTTTATTTAGGGTCTCAGCAACATGGACAAAAATTTTTTCAGGAGTTTCATCATGAGTAATGAGAATGGAGACCACTCTAACCGGTTCACCGTACATTTCATCATCAAAATAGATGGGGCTTGACCAGTTGATTTCGGGAACTAAGGGTTCGGGGACAAATCTGTCTCCTTCCAGCAGACCTTTTTCTTCCGAGATTATTTTAAAATAAGTTTTATCTAACTCGTCCCATTTAAAAATATCCAAAGCAGCAGGCGGCAATTCTACCAATATATTGCCTGCACGCACTTTAATGCCCTCTGTTAATGATCTTGCGGAATCGAGGAGCCAGCGATCGTAAGCGACATTAACATGGTGCAGCGTAACAAAATAGGACAACACCGTTTCGATGCTCATAAAAAGAATGAGCGGGATAGCCAGGCGTAACAGAATTTCTGTTTTGAGACTGCGACTTTTATTTACCATCTGATCGCTCCAATAAATAGCCGAGTCCGCGCACCGTTTTAATGACCGCGCCATAAGGCTCTATACGCTTGCGCAGTCGGTACACATAAATTTCAATGGCATTATCGGTTAAGGCATCGCCATCAACGGCCAATCGTTGCGCAATGGAATCTTTACTGACCACATTGCCTGTTCGCATCATCAGCACTTCCAAAAGACCATACTCCCGCGCTGACAACATAATCGGCTGCCCATCTACCAGCACTTGGTGGTTATGGGTATCCAGGGTCAGTCGCCCACTCACTATATCGTTACTAAAGCCTCCGTAACAGCGGCGAATCAGGGCGCGAATTCTGGCCTCTAACTCCCTGAGTTCAAAAGGTTTAGTCATATAATCGTCAGCGCCCTGTTCAATGCCATTAATTCTGTCATTAATGCCGTCACGTGCAGTCAAGATCATGATAGGTAAAGGTATTTTACGATTTCGAAGTCTACGTAATAATTCCAGACCATCGACATCCGGTAAGCCCAAATCAAGCACGATCAAATCGAAACCTTGTGCTTGCAGTAAGTGTTCAGCATAAGCCCCAGAAGTTGAACAGGTCACTGAGTAACCGCTGTCGCCTAGCGTATGAATTAACCCATCAGCCAAAACGGCATCGTCTTCTATCAATAAAATGTTCATAAACCCGTGAAAGGTTGGTGAAAGGGAATAAGGCTAGAATTATAACTTGATAACTGCATGTTATGCAGGCAAACCAGAAATCAATAACTTACAAAGCAAAAAATGAGCGTAAGTTATTGATAACTTGTAATCGGCGCATAACATCAGTTGCTAATAAATCGAAGCATTGCCATTGCCACCGTTACTTTTCTTCCGTATGCAAATGAAATATTGTGTATGTGCCATACTCTATAAAATTTAAGACATTAACTAAAGTTAATACCATAAAACGCAAAGAATAGAGATATAGATGAATTCAAACCCTAAAATGAATAATGGCAGCCTGTTTGCCAACCTGAAATACGATTTACCCGCAGGTATTGCCGTTTTTCTGATAGCTATCCCGTTATCATTAGGAATAGCACTGGCATCGGGTGCACCGCTGTTTTCAGGATTGATTGCCGGCATTATCAGCGGAATAGTGGTGGCGCCATTAAGCGGTTCTGCGCTAGGTATCAGCGGTCCAACCGCTGGTCTTGCGATCATTGTCTGGTCAGCCATTGACAAACTGGGATTCAATGGTTTTTTACTCGCCTTGGTCGTGGCGGGTATTTTCCAAACTATCATGGGGCTGTCTAAAGCGGGGGTTATTGCCTATTACTTTCCGTCATCGGTGATTAACGGCATGTTGTCGGGTATGGGTTTTATTCTTTTTCTTAAACAGATTCCCCACGCTATGGGTTATGACCGGGATTATGAAGGCGATACCTCTTTTTTTCAGACAGATAACTACTCGTCTTTTTCTGAGTTGTCACATATGCTGGATTTCAGCTCGCCTACGGCAATAATAATTGCGCTGATATCATTGGCAATTATTATTTTATGGGAACAACCGTTTATGAAAAAATTTCGGTTTTTTCAGTTATTCCAGGGCGTTTTATTCGCGATTTTAATCGGCACGCTGATCAATCAAGGTCTGCACAATTTTTATCCTGAATTGGCATTAGGTGGTAATCATCTGGTTATGATTCCGGTCTTGAAAAACACCGGTGATTTATTGGCTCAGCTGCATTACCCTGATTTTTCCCAGATCAATAATCCGTCTATTTACCTGACCGCGTTAACGCTGGCTGTTGTGGCAAGCATAAAGACCCTGCTCTCAGTGGAGGCGGTTGATAAAATGGATCCCTATAAAAGAGTCACCTCTACCAATAGAGAGCTCATTGTTCAGGGAATCGGTAATACCTGTAGTGGTTTAATCGGCGGTCTGCCGCTGGCTCAAGTCATCGTGCGCAGCTCCATTAACATTCAATCCGGCGCAAAAACCAAAACGTCAGGAATCATCTATGGACTGTTATTGCTGTTTGCAGTCATTCTTATTCCAGTGCTGATCAATAAAATTCCTTTAGCCAGTTTGGCTAGCGTATTACTGGTCGTCGGTTATAAATTGATTAGGCCGAAAGCTTTTAAAATCATGTACAAAGCGGGACTGTATCATTTCATCCCGTTCTGCATCACTATTTTGGGCATGATTTTTACCGACCTGCTGATCGGTCTTGCTATGGGACTGGTCGCTGCGATGTTTTCGATATTGCTGGAAAATTATAAAAGTGGTTTTTATCTGAATGAGTCGCACATCGGCAATAAAACCATACTCCGATTATCCGAGCATATCTCTTTTCTGAATAAAGCCAATATTCAACAGACTCTTGAACAGTTGCCCGATCATTCGGAAGTTGTGATTGACGCAACCCGTTCAAAATATATTGATTACGATGTCTACGAAATTATTGAAAACTTTAAAATCGAAGCACAACGAAAGCACATCAAGTTGACCATTGAAAACCTGCGTGGATTTGGCGTGCTCGAACCGGTTGAAAATGCGAGGGCATCAACCTACGATGCCCAGCAAGCACTGACGCCGTCTACCGTATTGGCGTTACTGAAAGAAGGTAATGAGCGCTTTGTGAATAATCTAAAATCTAACCGGAATTTATTGGAACAGATTAACGATACTCGGCAAGGGCAATTTCCCATTGCGATTATTCTCAGCTGTATGGATTCACGCACCTCGGTCGAATTGATTTTCGACCAGGGTTTGGGTGATGTGTTCAGTGCACGGGTGGCGGGCAATGTCATCAATGACGACATCCTGGGCAGCATGGAATATGCCTGTAAGCTGGCCGGTTCAAAGTTGATTGTGGTACTGGGCCATTCGCATTGCGGTGCAATCAAAGGCGCCTGCGCCAATGTGGAACTGGATCATTTAAGCGGATTATTGCACAAAATAAAACCGGCTGTGGATGCTGTACAGGCCCAAGAGTACGGGGAAATCAGCGCCAGCAATAACGATCTTGTGCAAAAAGTAGCCGATAAAAATGTGCGCATGACCGTCGAGCAAATTAAAAGTCAAAGCCCTCTGCTAAACACTATGCTAAAAAGCGGTGAAATCGATATAGTCGGCGGCATGTATGACATTGAAACCGGAAAAGTAAAATTCTATACACCTGATTAACAGCAAGATACATAAAGATAAAAATGACATCGTTTTCAGTATTCAACAAAAACAAGACGCATCGCAAACAAAGCCTCTTTTCATATTGTCTGATAGTAATGATTGCCAGTCCTGTGCAAGCCTATGTTGATGATGACAGCCGCTCCGAAATCGGCGATGCCGCACTAAGTAGTGATGCGCCGCACATTCCTGAGCCCATGGTTTTCGATTTAATTAGACCCCTAGGCGTTCGTCAGGGCGACCTGGAAGTGAATACACTTTCCGGGCACTCACTTCGAAGCGGTCACACCGAGTGGGCGCCCGAAATCGAATTCGGTTTATTCGACAACCTTGCAGTGGAATTTGAGCTCCCCTTCGACCAGTTGTCACTGACCGAGTATAAGGTGGCCATTCAAGGCACATTCGGCACCGAGTTTAACAACAGCTTCATCCATGGCTGGCAAATGATTGGCTACTATGAGAGAGAAGCACAAAAGTACTCGATTGACAGTCTTTATATAGCTGGATTTCGTTTGAACTCGGCAATTAGCAATCTTAATATGATTGGTTTGCGTCGAGAGGACGTTGAACGTGATGGTCATTTTGTCGGCTTATTTAACACCAGCTGGTTTTACGATTATTCGCAACAACTGACCTTGGGGATTGAAATGAATAACGAATTTAGTCAGGAATTGGGCTGGCATTATCTGTTGATGCCTCAAGTACACTGGGATTTTAATAACCATGTCACACTCCAAGCAGGTACCGGGTTCAGTCAGACCGACGGTGCTCAAACCGACTGGCTGGGTACCTGGCGAATGATTTACGCTTTTTAGGCGTATTTAATTCGTAAACAATTCTTTGGGAGATTCAGTATTGAAAATACCCTGACGTCTCTTTTAGAAATTCAATTTTATTGGGCAAATTATTTTAGGAGAAACCTATGATTCCATTAGCTAACCGAAAAATACTGAGCCGTTTCATTGTATTTGGCCTTGTTATAATGCTATACGATATGATATTGCACTCCTTGCTCGTAGTCATACACCTTGCTTTTGAGTGGTTTGAACTCGGTCTTGAGGAACTTATCGAACATATTTTTCATACTAGCCGCCAACAAAGCCAGGTCATCGTTTTTTATTTGCTATGGTTGATGGCATTTTGCTTACTCTATTACCTATGGCGCAAGCTGCCGGGTCTTTATAGACAGTTTAAAACACAACTTCTTGCTACCAGCTTAGAGTATAAAGTCTATTTTAAGGATTACTGGAGCGAACAGACTTCAATCCAAAAAGTAAAATGGGTTACCTCCTTTACGGTGAGCGTATCTTTCCTAGCCCTTGTTGCTTTTAGTTAAGAACCAAGTAGGGGCGGTTACTGACCACCCCTACTTCAAACTTTTAACATTTAACGATGATAAATAATTCAAAACTTATATGATTCAGCCACTTCTTGCTTATATTCATTACCTTGTCACTGTCGATGAAACCGCAGAAGAAACGCTTCATCTATTGAAAGCCGCCAAAGCAGGCATTGATTTTGACCCTGCTACACTTCAAGATTAGGCAAAGTTTCTACAAGAGCAATGCATGTATCTAATGCGCCAGCTCACCGCATCGCCTCATTCACCCATTCTGCTATGAACAGATTATCAATCGCTGGCAAAATAAGCTAAATCCAACTTGAAAAAAAAACACGAAAATTTGCTGTTGGTGAAACTTAAATCATCCAAACGATTAAAGCAGTTGCTGATGGTGATGCACGCGCTGGCCTTGGCTTCAAGCATCGCTAATACGTTACCGGTTGCCGTCAAACTGGCCTTGTCGACCGGTATCTGCATCCATTTTTGGAGTACTGTTAAACACTTAACCAAAAAGCCCTGCAGCATCAAGCATACCGAAAAATTTGGCTGGGGAATATCCGACGGCAATGACTTTGAATCAATCCAAATCCTGAATTCAACCGTGATCACGGTATTCGCGATATTTTTGCATTTTAATAAAAACGCACATAAGCAATCCTTACTGATACTCAACGATGCGTTAACTAAGGAGGATTATCGGCGGCTTATCGTCAGACTGAAAACGGCGGGTAAAAAATAACAAAAAACCACCGCAAGCGTGACGGGGTTTCCAAACCCCGTCACGCTTAATTGCAAAAAATGGGCGCTTTAGGCGACGCAGGAGCAGTTGCCAATGAGCAAGTGGTCACAAAAAATCATCCTACGATAAAATCATCATTACTCACATTCCAAGCCGTCAACCCGCTGAAATCCTCTGGGTAAAGACAAGCCTCTTTTAGCGCGACTGCCGGAATAATGCTCAATATCTGCGCCTTTAAGCGTTAACTGCCGCTTTCCGGCCATAATTTTTAACTGACCATTTTCAGGTAACACTGCCGCTGCAACCACGTAATCTTTCCCACCGGTCAAATCTACGGTTGGGATTTGAATCAACTTATTACCTTTGCCTTTCGCCAAAGCGGGCAACTCGGCCACCGGAAAAATCAGTAAACGGCCTTGTAAAGTGACCACCGCAAGCGAATCCGCTTCGCTACGTACCCGCGCAGGTTTTAATACCTTGGCACCTTCCGGCAGCGTAATCAGCTGCTTTCCGGCCTTATTTTTGCTGAACAACTCTTTTAGCTGAACTCTGAAGCCATAGCCAAAATGACTGGAAAGCACGTACCAGTCATCGGCTCCGCCTGCCAGCAGATGCAAAAATAACGAACCTGGCGGCGGATTCAGTCGCCCGGTCAATGGTTCGCCCTGACTCCTGGCCGACGGCAGATCGTGCGAAGCCGTACTGTAAGCTCGACCGGTGGAATCGAGGATGTAAACCGGCTGCGTCGTCCGACATTTGACTGCATCCAGAAAACTATCTCCGGAACGATAACCTAAACTGGCAACATCGATATCATGACCTTTTGCCGCCCTGATCCAGCCTTTTTCCGACAGAATAACCGTTAACGGTTCGTTACTGATTAACGCTGTTGTTTCCAACGCCTGCGCCGCATCTCGTGCAACCATTGGTGAGCGACGATCATCGCCGTATTTCTCGGCATCACGCTCGAGTTCTTTTCTGATCAGGCGATTCAGCAAGCGTTGCGAACCCAGGGTTTTTTCCAGCGCGGCGCGTTCCTTCTCCAGCTCATCTTGCTCGCCGCGAATTTTCATCTCTTCGAGCTTGGCTAGATGCCGTAACTTTAATTCCAGTATCGCTTCGGCCTGAGTATCGCTGAGTCCGAAACGCTCCATCAGCACCGCCTTGGGATGGTCTTCGTTGCGAATAATGGCAATCACTTCGTCAATATTCAGATAGGCAATCAGTAAGCCATCCAAAATATGCAAGCGCGCCAGCACCTTATCCAGTCGATATTGCAGCCTTTTGCGCACGGTCTCGGTACGAAATACCAGCCATTCAACCAGTATGCCTCTCAGTCCTTTAACCTTGGGCCGTCCGTCCAGGCCTATCATGTTCATGTTGACGCGATAGCTTTTTTCCAGATCGGTGGTGGCAAACAGATGCGACATCACTTCATCCGCATCGATCCGTTTTGAACGGGGAATCACCAGCAAACGGGTCGGATTTTCATGATCCGATTCATCGCGCAAGTCTTCAATCATCGGCAGCTTTTTCGCCAACATTTGCGCGGCGATCTGCTCCATCAATTTGGCGCCGGAAACCTGGTGCGGCAGCGCGGTAATCACGATATTGCCGTCTTCCTGCTCATATTTGGCGCGCATTTTTATCGAGCCGCCGCCGCTGATATACATTTTTTGTATATCCTCAGCCGAAGTGATGATTTCCGCATCGGTCGGATAATCAGGGCCTTTAATATGAGTAAACAGCATTTCCAGCGTACTGTCCGGATCATCCAATAACTGGATACAGGCATTGGCAACTTCACGCAGGTTATGCGGAGGTATATCGGTCGCCATGCCGACCGCGATGCCCATGGTGCCGTTCAGCAAAATATTCGGCAGCCGCGCAGGCAACAGCACCGGCTCTTTCAGCGTGGCATCAAAATTATCCGACCAGTCCACCGTACCCTGTCCCAATTCGCTTAACAAGGTGTGCGCATAAGCGGTCAAGCGCGATTCGGTGTAACGCATCGCAGCAAAAGATTTTGGATCATCCGGCGAACCCCAGTTGCCCTGCCCATCAACCAGCGGATAACGGTAGGAAAAATTCTGCGCCATCAACACCATGGCTTCATAGCAAGCGGAATCACCGTGCGGATGATATTTACCCAACACGTCGCCGACGGTTCTGGCCGACTTTTTAAACTTGGCCGTGGCTGTTAAACCCAACTCTGACATCGCATAAACAATACGCCGCTGCACCGGTTTTAAGCCATCGGCAATATGCGGTAAAGCCCGGTCCAAAATCACATACATGGAATAATCCAAGTACGCTTTTTCGGCAAAATCCTTTAACGGCAGTTGTTCAAAATTTCCTCGTAAGATCATAAATTGCAATCCGTCCTTGGAAATCCAGAGGCAAGGCGCGAATTTCTCCAGGATTTCCTGGCGTATTTTTGCTGATTCATCAGTCTTTTTTCCATATTGTTATGCAGTTGTCGTCTTGGTACTTCACTAATTTATCCATTTTTATCTCATCATTATTTGTGTCTTGTCTTTGGAGGCGGCGGCATATAAGTTTTATCCAGATCATCGTCGATTTTAACCGTAAGACTTTCGACGCCTTTGAGCGTTAATTTTTTATCTCCGCCTTTGATCTCTGAAATGTAATTGCCGATTAATTGACTATCATTAGTCCTGACTAAATGCCCCATTATATAAGCAAATAAGAAACTGGGTTTATGCAGCCTTCCAACCACGACATAATCTGCACCGGCATTTTTAGCCAGTTCGGCGGCGCTATCGTGGTGATCAAAAAGATAGCCAACGCCGCCATTTGCTTCCCGCTGCAACGCTAGATCTATAGTAACAATTTTATACCCCGCTCTTTCCAGTTCGGCTTCCAGCATGGGTTTTATGCTCGCCGTTCTTTGCAGCTCGGCAGGTATGCCCGGCGCTAAGGTTAAATCACGCAATTCAAAATCCAATATTGCTATGCGAGTTTCTGCATAAGCTTGAGCACTACAGATTAATCCTAAGAAAAATATCAACGAAATCTTCATTTGTTCACCCTATCTGCTCTGTTTAATAGCCCAGGCCACATCAGCTGCCTGGCGGTTTTCTTTAACATCATGCACTCGAAACAACTGCACGCCCGCCATAACCCCCAAAGCCGTAGTCACTGCAGTAGCGGTAACCAGCTCCGAAGGTTCTGTCACTGCGCAAATCGTCCCCATAAAACGCTTGCGACTGGTGCCTAACAACACCGGAAAGCCTGTTGCTACCAAGCTATCAAGATGCGCCAATAAATCGATATTGTCCTGCTTGCGCTTGCCAAAGCCTATGCCCGGATCGATCATAATCGCTTGTTTTTTAATTCCTGCCTCTAATGCCGCCTTAATGCTTTCGTTCAAAGCTTCAAGTACCTCCTGTACGACATTTTCATAATGCGGATTATCCTGCATGGTTTTTGAGACGCCCTGACTGTGCATCAAAATAATCGGCACACCGGTTTGAGCGGCCAGCGTCAAGATCGCGGCATCCGCCCTGCCCCCTGAAATATCGTTGATCATATCGGCTCCGGCATCCAGCGCCGCTTTGGCGACCTCACTTGAGGTCGTGTCGATACTGATTAATAGAGGACTAGCCAACTGTTGTCTGATGGCCTCAATCACCGGAACTACCCGCTGGATTTGTTCCGCAGCCGCAACCGGTTCAGCACCTGGACGCGTCGATTCGCCGCCGATATCTACAATATCTACGCCTTCAGACAACATCAGCTCAACCTGCTGCAAAGCCGCATTGAGACCTGAAAATTTGCCGCCGTCGGAAAAACTATCCGGCGTCACATTTAAAATCCCCATAATCAGCGGTTTGGTCTGTATGCCGCCTGTAGGGACGACCGGTCGGTCGCCCCGATTGACCTGATTGAACATTTTCTAAAAACTCCTGTGCGCGAAATCGGCGTATCGATTCATGTATAATAACCAATTGTTTTCGACCCTGATTGATTTTAATGGAACCTTGATGAATAAGGCACGACTAGCCTGGGCCATTACCGGCTCCGGTCATTATATAGAAGAATGCCTAAATTTCCTGATGACGCTGGACGATGTTGATTTATATCTGAGCCAGGCTGGTGAAGAGGTATTACACATGTACGGCATCAATCTCGACGACATCCGCAAAAAAATGCCGGTGTACCGTGACAAAACCGCTTCAGCACCGCCGGTCGGGCATTTTTACAAGGGTCATTACCATACCTTTGTGATGGCTCCGACAACATCGAATACGGTGGCCAAATGCGTGCTGGGCATTGCCGACTCGTTGGTGACCAATCTGTATTCCCAGGCCGGAAAATGCAAAGTCCCCAGTATTGTTTATCCCTGCGATATAGCGCCGGAAATGGAAACCACCGCACCGGGCGGAAAAGTCATGGTGTATCCGCGAAAAATCGATCTGGAAGGCACGGCCAAATTGCGCAGTTTTGAATACACCACCGTCGTTGAAAGCGTCGATGAATTAATCAGCAAAGTTAACCAGCGGTTGCAATCCCTGACATGAGCGAACACATCCTCTTTCTTACCGGCAAACTGGCTGAAAAACAGCTGCGTAGTATTCTCGAAAAAATGCAGCCTAAATTCACCTACACCGTGCATCAACTGGGTCTCAAGGTCGCAGCCTTAATGACCGCAGACATGATAGGCCGCCGCTTGACCGACACCTTCGGCGCTGACCGCATACTGGTGCCAGGACGCTGTCGAGGCGATTTGGAAGCCTTGTCCAAAAACTTGGGTTTGCCGATTGAACGCGGCCCGGATGAACTCAAAGACTTGCCGATGTTTTTCGGACACGCCGCGCACAAACTGGATTTAAGCCGCTACAGCGTCAAAATCTTTGCCGAAATTGTCGATGCGCCGAATGTCAGTGTTGAAGAAGTCGTTAAACGCGCCAGCTATTATCGACAAAACGGCGCCGATGTGATCGACATAGGTTGCCTGCCAAGCACCGATTTTCCGCATATGGAAGACATCATCCGTACCTTGAAACAAGAAGGTTTTACCGTCAGCATCGATTCGCTGGAGGCCGACGACTTGCTCAGAGGCGGCAAAGCGGGTGCTGATTATATGCTTAGCCTGCACGAAAGTACTTTGTGGGTCGCCGATGAAGTGGCGGCGACGCCAATCATCATTCCGGAAAGACATGAAGACCTGACTTCGCTGGATCGAGCCATCAAGATCATGCAGGCAAAAAATAAGGCCTTTATCGTCGACCCGATTTTGGATCCGCTGCATTTCGGCTTCACCCAATCCATCGTGCGTTACCATGAAGTCAGAAAGAACCATCCCGATATTGAAATGATGCTGGGCGTCGGCAATATCACCGAACTGACCCATGCCGATACCCTGGGCATGAACGCCCTGCTGCTGGGCATCTGCTCCGAACTCAATATCAACAGCATTTTGGCAACCGAAGTCAGCAAACATGCTTGCCGCGCCGTCAAAGAAGCCGATTTGGCCCGGCGCATCATGTTTGCGGCAAAAGAACACGACATGCTGCCCAAGCATATTGATCCCGGCTTAATGGCTTTGCATGAGACCTCCCCGTTCCCCTATAGCCTGGAAGAAATCAAGGAACTGGCCGGGCAAATCAAAGATCCCAGCTTCCGCGTTCAAATCAGCGCCGAAGGGGTGCATATTTTCAACCGCGACGGCTTGCACAGTGCCACCGACCCCTTTGACCTGTTTCCACAATTGCATGTCGAAAATGACGGCGGCCACGCTTTTTATCTGGGCGTTGAACTGGCCAGAGCTGAAATAGCCTGGCAACTGGGAAAACGCTATACCCAGGATCAAGCGTTACAATGGGGTTGCGCAACCGACAGCTCAGAAGCCACCGTTGACCTGCACACCTTTAAACCCGCCGGAAGCACGTTGAAATCAACGTAGCCCACGGAAACCAAGAAAAAAATGAGGAGTGCAAGCTTTGCTTGTGCTTGCAGGCAAAGCCTGCACTCCAGTAATCAGCCGTTTTCGCCATTAAAGGTGACATCGCCTAATTTTATGAAGAAGTTACCATGATTCAAGAAACCATCGTCATCACCCAAAACAGTTCCGGTTTGGCGCATATTGCGCCGATGGGCATACACATACCCTCAAAATCGCAAGACGATTTCATCATCCTGCCGTTTCGCCCCTCAACAACACTCAATAACCTGTTGGCAAGCAACACCGCCGTGATCAACTATTGCGATGACGTACGGGTATTTGCTGGATGCCTGACCGGGCGGCGCGACTGGCCGCTAAAACAGGCGGAAAGAATCAACGGCCAAGTGCTTGAGTGTGCGCTGGCGCATACCGAAGTCGAACTGGTTCGCGTTGAAGACGATGAAACCCGGCCAAAACTATTCTGCAAGGCCGTGCATAGCGTTAATCATGCACCCTTTAGGGGCTTTAACCGCGCCCAATATTCGGTATTGGAAGCGGCGATTTTAATCAGCCGCTTAGGTATGATTCCATTAGAAAAAATACAAGCCGAAATCGACTATCTGCGTATCGGCCTGGAAAAAACAGCCGGAGACCGAGAACTGGAAGCCTGGAGTTGGTTGATGACGGTTATTGAAAATTTTGAGGTAGACGCATGACCGGAATGCTTGCCAGTGTTAACAGCGTAGAAGAAGCCTTGTTGGTTTTAAGCGCGAATGTCGATATTATCGACCTGAAACAACCGGCTTTAGGCGCATTAGGTGCGCTGAAAACCGATCTGGTCAAAGCCATTGTTACTGAGATTAACGGTCGCTGTCCTGTTAGCGCCACCGTCGGCGACCTGCCGATGCAGCCTGAGATTGTTTACCAAGCGGTAACAGCAATGGCCGAAACCGGCGTCGATTATATAAAAATCGGTTTTTTTCCTGGCGGCGACTGGCACGGAACTGTAGAAAAACTCGCTACATTTCAACACCGGAACCTGAGAACGATCAACTTAATAGCGGTGTTATTCGCTGATACCCAACCGGATCTTGCCGTCATAGACTCACTAAAAAATGCCGGATTCAACGGGGTCATGCTCGACACCATGAACAAATCCAACGGTTCCTTAACTCAGGTCATGGCAAAATCCGACATAGCGCAATTTGTCCGACTGGCAAAAGACCGGAAAATGCTCTGCGGACTGGCCGGTTCGCTCAGACTGGATGATATAGCCGAACTGATACCCTACCAGCCGGATTATCTTGGTTTTAGAGGCGCATTATGTCTGGATCACAACAGAACAGCCCAATTAAACAGTGCGTCAATTAGACAAATAAAACAGGCTATAGATCAACATTAGCGACCTGCCAAGATGACTTTAATCGCTCATTCGCAGACACAGGCCCGACGCATCAATGACAACAAGAGTCAAAAAACTTATGCGTCGCTACTTAGTAAAATCAATTGTTGTAATGACTTGTCTGCCACGCAAACCGGATAAATCAAGCCTCGTTCAAGGGCGGCCGCTTGGGAGCGTAAATCAGGCTCTTTGCCGACATGGTAAGCATGAGTGCCTGCCGAATCGATCGTGAAACATACTTCCAAATCATGATCTTTGACCAGCTTGGTAAACACGCCTTCCGCCGTAGGGCAGATAGCTAGAGACAATCTTATGCGGTTGGCCCTTAAGTTTTATTGCCATTACCTAGCGTCATCAAGATTACCATCAACAAAACAATAACCAGTACCGGCCAAAAATAAGGCGCCATGATAAAAATACCGATCAATGCAGCAAATATTACGCCCAGGAACATCAATACGCCGACACCCAAAAACAGCAATACCATCAGCACGCCGGTGACCATCATGATCAACAAAAATGTCGGTACGGCGGCAAAGCGAACCAACGGATCTGCAACCGGTTCGCCGTTGATCATAACGCTGAATTGGCCGACGCCGGGATAAAAAACATAGCTCAGAACAGCGATGATTATGCCAATTATCAGCACTTTTACGATCAGATTTTTAGAGTGTTTTTGTTGCATAATCATTCCCCGTGCAAAAGCTTATTGCGCTTTATGGTGCAGGCTTATTTTGACCAGCGACCAACCCAAAAAAACCATATTAATGCCCAAAAACAAGCCCAGCAGCCACTGCGCCGATTCAGACCAACTGATCCAGATAATCAGCGCAAAAACCAAAGCCGTAGCGCCACTAAACAGAATAAAACCCCAGTTAGCCAGAGGTCGCATCATCAATGCCACGGAAATTTTGGCCATACCTTCCAGCGCAAAAAACAGCGTTATCAACATCGTCAACGTCAGCGCACCGGTAACCGGCTTGGCGATAAACAAAAAACCAACGATAACCTGCAAAATGCCCATGAATAACCACCAGCCAAAACCGGGCATCTGTTGAAAAACAAAAGCGCGGCTAACATGAACTATTCCGCCGAACAGTAAAATCCAGCCTAAAAATACGACTATCGCCACCGTAAAAAACTGCGGCACGACTACCGCGCAAAGCCCAAGAATAATGAAGAAAACACCTTCCGCTAAAAACAGCCGCCAATGTAATTGCAAATAAGCCAGCATTTGCTGCTGCATATGCTGTAGTTCAATAGTTATATCGTCAATTTTTCTCATGGTTTTTCTCCTGATCTAGTTGAAATAGTTATATCCGGTTTGCCTGGTTACATTCATAGGCGCGACTTTACTGGCCATGTGTAGAACCAAAGAGGTGATAACGGTTCTTGCCCATTTTTTTGGCGGTATACATAGCTTGGTCAGCATAACGTAATAGTGCGTCCGGGTCGCTATCGTCACCAGGATAAACACTTACCCCGATGCTGGCACCGATGGAAATCGACTGCTGCTGAAAAACAATAGGCTGCGCGATAGTTTCATGAATTCGTTTCAGGGTGACTATACATTCTTCCTCGTGATTCAATTCAGGTAGCAGAACGATAAACTCATCGCCACCCAGGCGGGCGACGGTGTCACCTTCACGCAGAGTGCTACCAATGCGCCGGGCAATTTCAATCAATACATGGTCTCCGGCTTGATGCCCGAACGTATCGTTAATGGGCTTGAAACCATCAAGATCCATATAACAAACGGCCAACGTTTTTTGCTCTCGTTTGGTCTGGGCGATTGCCTGTTTCATCCGATCTGCCAGCAGCACCCGGTTGGGAATGCCGGTCAAAGCATCATAATGGGCAATGCGCTTCAGTTCCTTTTTGTGTTGCTTGATCAACATATGGTTGTGTACCCGCAGTAAGGTAATGACTGGACTTATAGGCTTACTGATGTAATCCACCGCACCCAATTGCAGGCCATGGATTTCGGATTCCTGGTCAAAGGCGGCCGTCACAAAAATCACCGGAATACTGAGAGTAAGCGGATTTTCTTGCAATTTTTGGCAGACTTGGTAACCATCCATCTCCGGCATTCTGACATCCAGCAGAACCAGATCGAGATCACGTGAACGCTCTGCTATATCCAATGCTCTCTGACCATTGCTCGCCACTTTAACTTGGTAGTCCTGATTGAGCAGTAAAGCCAGTACTTCCAGATTAACGCGCGTATCATCGACAATCAGGATGGTGGGACGATGGTCTTGATTCGATGTTTCAGTTTCTTCATTTAAGAAGCCTCTGAGTGCGTTCAGGATAGCTTTGGCCTTAGGATAATCGGTGTCAATAATGCATTGGGTCAGACGACTGTATTCTGCCTGTTGATCATCCGGGGAAAACCTGTTGAGCTGAGTCAGCAATGCGTCGTTGATAAAGGCGTCGTTGGCAAGCAGAACGTCCAATTCGGCGATGAGTTGCCGATGAGTCGGCGCATCTCCTGGCAAAGGCGCCACCGATAATGCTTGAACAGGGCTCTGAACCAAACTGGACTCAGCATCGCTGTTGTGCAAAGCGGAAAGCGTAGCAATACCTTGAGCATCGACTGGCTTGACCCAGCGTGCCAATGTTTGAAAAAACTGATCCCAGTCAACCGGTTTGCTAATATGATCGTTCATACCACTGGCAAGACATTGTTCTCGATCTTGATCCATCACGTTGCCGGTCATAGCGATAATCGGCAGATCAGTAAAGCGCGGATCGGCACGAATGATACGGCTGGCTTCAAAGCCGTCCATCATCGGCATCTGGCAGTCCATTAGCACAGCTGCGTAGTCGTTTTTGCCAATCATCGCAATGGCTTCGGCACCGTTGCTGGCGAGATCGACCCGAATACCTTCGTAACCCAGTATATCGGGGATCATTTCACTGACAGTGACATCATCATCGACGAACAGCACATACGCATTTTTCAGTGTCGGATACTTGTCTGGCGCGCCAGCCTGTAGAGGTAATGGATCGGGCTTACTCTCGATCTGCACACCCAGGGTGACAGTAAAATAAAAGGTACTGCCAAACCCCAAACGACTGTCGATGTTGATAGTGCCGCCCATGGCTTCGACTAAATCCTTGCTGATACTCAGCCCCAGTCCGGTACCGCCGTATTGGCGAGTGGTCGAGTCATCGGCTTGATTGAAAGCGCTGAACAGCTTGCTTTGTTGCTCTTCACTCAAGCCGATGCCGGTATCGATGACACTAAAGCACAAACTGACCTCTTGAGCATCAGCAGCTTGCAACTGCACGTGTAACGACACGCTCCCCTGCTCGGTAAACTTGATGGCGTTGCCCAGCAGATTGAGCAACACCTGCCCCAGCCGTAACGGATCGCCGATCAAAGTGGACGGCACATTGGGATCGAGCTCAAAATTCAGTGTCAAAGACTTATCTGCCAGCATCGGCGAGGTGACATCAGCCAGATACTGCATGACCGTGTCAAAACTGAATTCGGTGCGTTCCAGCTTAAGTTTACCGGCTTCAAGCTTGGAAAAGTCCAGGATATCGTTAAGGATGCCCAGCAACCATTTAGACGAGGTATTGATTTTATTCAAATAGTTACGCTGATTAGTCGTTAAGTCGGTTTGCAAGGTCGCATAGATCATGCCCATGATAGCGTTCATCGGCGTACGAATTTCATGGCTCATGTTGGCCAAAAATGCGCTTTTGATTTCCACCGCAGCCAGCGCCTGCTGGGTCATGCTTTGCAGTTCTTCGGTACGTTGGGCAACCTGATTTTCAAGACGGGCCTGAATCAGACGAAGTTGGCAGATACGCCAAAAATAAACCACGATCAACAGACTCAATACCGTGCCGATCACAATGGCGCGAAACCACAAGGTTTGCCAATACGGGGGAATAATCGTAATGGGCAGACTGACCCCCGTTTCATTCCAGATTCCATTGTTATTGCTGGCTTTAACGCGAAATACATAGTGCCCTGGATCCAGATTGGTGTAAGTCGCCAGGCGCTTGCTGCTATCGGTTACCACCCAATCCCGGTCAAAACCTTCCAGCTGGTAAGCATACTGATTACGCTGAGGGTCGGCAAAATGTAGCGCGGAAAAATGCAGGGAAAATACCGAGGCATACCACGATAACCTTAATGCCCTAGGTTCGGTGATACTGCCTTCCAGCTTAACGGCGTCAGCCTCAAAGCCATCAGTCAGCGAACGGTTAAAAACGTGGATATCGGTTATGGCTACAGGCGGCGCAATTTGATTGCTCTGAATATGTTCGGGACTAACAATGATCAGGCCATTCACATTATTAAAATACAGCGATCCGTCAGCGTCGATTAAGGTGGTTTGATTGTCCCTGTCAGTAGGATAATAGCCTTCGGCAAGATGATATCCGCTAAATTGTTGTGTTATCGGATCAAACTGCTCCAGTTTTCCTGGGGTATTGAACCAAATTTTTCCTGCTCTATCGATATTGATCGCTTTTATATTTTCTACGTCCAGAGCAGTGGAATTGTGGTAACGGCGAAAACTGATGCTGCCGTCTGCCGCCACCAGTCCTTGGTTAAGGCCGCTAGCTGTCGCCAGCCATACCGAGCCCTGCGGGTCTTCTTTTATATCGGCTATAGAATTACTGCTTAAACTAGCCGGGTCATCGGGATTGAACCGGTAATAGTGGAATTTACCGGTGGCCGGATCAAGTACGCCTAGTCCGCCACCTGATATGGTGCCACCGCTCACCCATATTTTATTGCTCCGATCAAGCACAATAATACTGACGGAATTGTTAGCAAGGCTGTGCGGGTCAAGCGGATCATGCTGGAACTTTCTCAGGACACCAGCTTTCTGGTCATATTCAATCAAGCCGCAGCCGGTACCTAACCATAGGGTGCGGTCATCGCCGGGGACAATGGTATTAATGTAATTACAAGCCGCATCACCCAGAGATAGTGTCTGAAAATGCGACTGTCGAGAGTCATAACGCAATAAACCGTTGTTGGTACCTATCCACAGCGACCCTTTAGGCTGTTGGTATAAACTGTAAATCATGTGATTGAGAAATTCATTTTTTTGATGATGATGGCTACCCAGGTTGTTGACAATCCGCCGATTTTTGAGGTCAACAAGCAGCAATGAAGACCGACTGCCTAGCCATAATTGACCTGATTCAGTAGCTGCCAACGTTTGCACAGTGTTCTCTGTATTTTCGCTTCCACCTTGCAAGGCGCTGGGTATCAGGTGCTCGAATCCCTTCAGGGATAAATCGACACGGCTGATTCCCTTTAACGTGCCGATGACCAATGCCCCGGAGCGATCCATTAACAATGATAAAACGTGATTGCTGGCAAGACTGTAGGGGTCGTTGCGTTGCTGCTGATAGTGAGCAAATTGTTGCAAGGTCTCATCCCAACGCAATAAGCCGACAGTAGTCGCTGCCCAGATAACGCCCGAGCTGTCTTCGACAAACTGGTGAACCCTAAAATTTCCCGAAATCCCAGGTGTCGGCAACGGTTTTTTCTGTATCCACGGCTGACCCGGTTGCCAAACAAAAACGTCGGCCTCAGATCCGAGCCACAAGCGGTGCCGACTATCCACCAGCAAAGCCCTGATGTTTTTGCTTTGGGGAGTCTTGTCAGCGGTGTTGATGTGATAATGCTGAAATTGGGTACTGCCCTCCGGCAAATAATCGATGCCTTCCGGCCAGGTCGCAAGCCATAAACCCCCTTGCCGATCAAGCGCCAGGTTATCGACATTATCGTTAGCCAGACTATCGGTCTGCGCCGGATCATGTCGATAAATACGAAACTTCTCCGTATCAGGATCAAAATGCTGCAGGCCCTGCCGCGTCGCTAGCCATAGGCCGCTTTTGCCATCCGCAACGATTTGGCGAATTTGCCGGTTTTCTTGGGCACCGCCCTGTTCAGGGGACGGCCGGTAAGCCTTAAAACTATTGGTTTTGGCTTCAAAAAGCGCCAGGCCGGCATTGGTGCCAATCCATAAGCGCTTTTGCTGATCCTCAAACACCGTGTTCACATGATCATCAGGCAAACTGCCTGGCAGCTTGGACTGATGGTGGAAATGCCGGGATTGATAACCGTCGTAACGGGACAGACCCTCGTTGGTAGCCAGCCAGATAAATCCCTGATGATCCTGAATCATATCGAATACTGGACTAGAGCCTTCAATATTGAGATGAACAAAATCCAACGCAGGCGCGGCATAAGCGCGTGAAATCACTAATGCCAAGCCAATAAACAGCACCCAAAATAATTGACCGGTTATTTTAAGCGTTCTTAGCACCCGCGTTACAAAGGGCATCATAAATAACTTAAAAATCAGTAGACAGCATAACGCTAAAGCTGCGTGGCGCACCGACATAGTAATTCGGCGCCCTGCCATCCGTACCCAAGGCCCGAGAGGTAAAGCCGCTGCCGCTACCGGCATTAAGATTGAGGTAGTCCTGATTAAGCAGGTTGTATACGTTGAGGCGTACGCTCGGATCCTTGAACCAACCGGTCGAAGGCAAGCGATAGCCGGCGTCAAAACTGACCAGTGTATAGCCCTTGATCGACTCATCATTGACCAGTGTCGCATAGCGCTGGCCGGTATATTTGGCCGACAAATTAGCCGACCACGGCCCATCCTGATATTGCAATGCCGCACCCGACATCCAGTTGGGCACGTCGGGAAACGCCTTGCCCGCAGTCGCTTCAACGGTATTGGCAGCCGTTTGCAGATTTTGTCCGATGCGGCTGTGGGTATAGGTCAAAGAAGCGTATACGCTCCAGCTCGGCAAAAAACGGTAAGCGGATTCCAATTCGACGCCTTTGGTGATGGAATCGCCGACATTGTAATTCGTGCTGATATTGTTGGCGGGATCAAAGGCCGAGGCAATGCGATGGCGGTAATCGATATAAAACACGGTGCCGGAAAATAACAGATCTTTGCCGGTATAGCGATAGCCTAAGTCCCAATTGGTTGATACTTCCTCAGCAACATTGACCGGTCTTAGCCTACTGCCGTTTATCAAACCATAAAACACCGAGTCGGGCGGTGCCTTAAAGTTTTCGGCGCGGCTGACAAACACTTGTTGGGCCTCGGTGAACTGGTAACGAATACCGACGCTGGGCAGCGGTCTGGCGTAAGTTGCCTTGATGCTGTAATCGGTAGCGCCGCCTTCACTGGCGAAATTGGTAAAATCACGCTGAATTTGAGTGTAGCGCAATCCCAGCGACAGCATGAGTTTGTCTTCCAGAAAACGGATGTCATCCTGGCCGAAAAACGATTGCGAGGTGTTGAGCGTCAGAAAGTCGCGGCCCTGATAAGGCGTGCCATCCTGGCGTAACAGGAAGACAGAGGTGTTATTCAGCCACGGATCGGCGCTATTGCCTGCATTGTCGAATGGCACCGCCGGTTGCGTACGACGGTGGTGCGCATATTCGAACCAGTAACCGACCATTACATGATGATTCGCTATTTGACTGCGCAAGCGCGTGGTGACACCGGGGCGCTGGGTTTCTGTCAGTCCGGCACTGTAGACCATCACGGTGTCGAGTGTATCGCCATCCTGATTGATGTCGCGGATACCGCCGCCCAGTTTATTGGCAGCGTTGCTTTCTGCCAGCGTTCTCAGTTGATTGCCGCCGGTGCCGTAACCGTAGCTGTAATAAGGATCGACATCCCAGTGCAGGTTTGGCAGCAATTGGAAGCGGCCTTTCAGCGTGGCTAAGTAATTGCGATAGGGATTAAGGTTAAGATTGTAATACAGATCGGAAGGTGCTTTTTCGACTTGTGCGCTGCCATTAACTCCGGCCAGATGTTGCGGGGCGACCCCGCCAAAATCCGCATCGCGGCCCAAGGTTTGAATTTCTTGACGGGTCAAGGTGCGCAGGTTGTGATTGAGCATCTCGTTATACAACAAGCCGCCGGTAATGCTGCTGCCGGGTGCCAAGTTGAATACCCCTTTAAAATCCAGATGTTCGCGGTCGGCACCGCCATAGCCTTTCCACTTTTCGGCCTCGGCTTTGGATACAGAAATAAAAGCCTTAAAACGATTGTCGCCCAGATAGCCGCTATCGGCACGCAGAAAGGTCTTGTAGGCATTATAGGCGCCGTAACTTTGTTGCACACGAAAGCGTGAATGATCGGTGGGGTTGGATGTGGTCATTCCTATGGAACCGCCGGTAGCGCCAACCATAGGGGCATCCATTGTACTTGAACCCTGAATAACTGAAATTTCCTCCAGGTTTTCAAGATCGACCAGTTCGGACGGATAGACGGCAAAATTACCGGCATCGTTGATGGGCACGCCGTCAATACTGACACCAATTTGATCGCTGTTAAAACCGCGCATGCGTAAACCGCCGCCAAATAAACCGGTGGCATCGTAGCTATAGGTGTTGACTCCCGGCAGCATATCCATGGCCTGATAGGCATTATTCAGGGTATTTTTTTGCTCAATCGCAGCTCGGGAGATTACACTGCGCGCTTGCGGCAGATCTTGCGGAGTCATCAGGCCATTACCGGGAGGCGACGCGTCTTCGACGACCATAGGTTCCAGCGTTATGCTGCTATCTGCCTGCGCCGTCACCCCAGTCAAAGCGGTTACTATAAAAACAATTTTTTTAACCACTTTTGAAACCTTTCCTTAGTGAATAAATTCAGCTTCAAAAGCTTCAAAAGCTTCAAAAGAAGTATCGCATCAAAACCACATAAAAAGCGCTATTCATTAATAATAAACTTAATAATTTCTCTACGAAAAATGGGCCTGACAAATAGGGATGCGCTAATACTAAGCCTACTTCTCCACTGTTATTAAGTTAAGTGCTTGGCGTTACGTGGGCGCGAATTTATTCGCGCATTTAGCAGTCACTGCGCGAATAAATTCGCGCCCACAATGTTCAGTCACCACTTTTTTTTCAGCCTAATTTAATGGCCGTGATCCTACTCTCTCGAAGGAAAACTTTTTCTTTGATAAAAAACGGCTCCTTGCACTTCAAGCAAAAACGATTAAAAATTATTTGCCTTTGCCCTCGCTGCCTTTGCTCCGGAAAAATCCTGTTGTATTTCTCTGGCATGCGCGATCAATAACCAGCAGTGTTTTTTCAAGGTCGTATCGGTAGCCGCTAATAACGCGGATTTTTTTGCCAGATCTTCTGCCAAATTAGGCTTTGATTGTTTTAGCCTTAATAAGGCCAATTTATAAAACAAAGTCGCATTTCTTGGCTCGATTCTGATGGCTCTTTCTATGGAGGTAGCCGCCGAATCAAGATCACCGGCATTGCTGTTTTGATTAGCGGCTGAAACTAAAGCCGTGACTACGGGCGACAACCGAACTGTGGCCTCTATGGGTTGAAACGGCGTTAATTCCGAAGGAGGCGGTGGCGTCGGCGCTGAGGGTTCCAGTGCGTCTAAAGTAACGGGGTCGGAAGAGGCGGGCTCTGAAGGGAAAAAGGGTTCGGGCTTTACATCCGAAAAGTCTTTAATCGGCTGTGTTTTAACCGTTTCTTTAGCTTCAGCACTAGGCGGCTTGGTTTGTTTTTGTGCACTGCCTTTGGGCCTTTGACCCTTCGGTTGACCGCCATACACGGGAGCCGGTGGCTGAGAACTATACAGTCCAGCGCAACCGGCAACAAAAGAGGGCAATGTGCAAATGATAACGATGCGTTTAAGTAACATTATTGATTAAAAAAATTCTATATTATCGGACTGATCTTCTTCTTGATGGGTGTTTTTTATCGACAGCGCTTCATCTATCGACTTGCCTTGTACAATGGCATCAAACATCAGTTTTTCTGATTCCATGGTGTAGCGGGAACGGATTTCATGCTGAAATTGTCGCCATTCAGTCGGATTATAAAGACGCTTGGGACTTTCCACCAGTTCGGATAATCCTTTTAGATTTGAAGTGACATGCTGCAAACATTGCTGCATCCGATCATAAAACTGGAACGCAACTATGGAAGCCTGAATTTTGTCGGTTGTTTCCGAGCAACACAGCAAAGCCTCATCTCTTATGTCACAAGAATTTAGCGCGAGAAGATGTTTATTGATGGCCTGCATATGCTCAACGATAGAGGTAAACGACTCGGTCAGTGTATTGACCGATAAATCAGCTTCAGCCATCATATCTTCGACTTGAATAGCTGATAAAATGAGCATTTTTGATGTTTCTCTTACCTGGGTCCAATCAAGATCAGGATTGTACGAGTTCGAGTTCGAGTTTGAATGAGAATGAGACATGGATGAATACCAGTAAAGATTTGTACCAATTAAACACTAAAAAGGTGAACCGTTGTTTCAAGAACGGTTCACCCCCGTGAACATAAAAGCTGATGAAATTATAACAAGTATAATGTGTAGCGGTGTTATTTAAAATAACTCTGAACGTCGATAACAGGTAACTTCGGCCTATTATTGCCATTTTTCGCATTTAAAAATGCATCTAGGTTTTAACTTGGCAGCCATTTACAATAGCTCTATTTTGTAGAAATTTTCTGTCGTTATATGCCCAAAAAATCCCTCCTGCTTTTAGCCATACTATTTATCGCTGCATGCATTGCTGTTGCCGTTTATTTTGTACCGACCTCGTTACAAAAAGCCGACATTACACCGCCTGCGACCGTTTTTAACCGCTCGGGAGAAACCATTGCCGTAGAAAAGCCTTGCTCTAATGAGCATCCCGAATGGCGACCCGCGCAGATTATTGATGGCGTCAGCATCAATGAAGCGCTGTCATGCGAGCCTGATAACCCCTACGACATTGCCGTTGCGGTCAAAGGCGCCAACAATGTATCGATGCAGACCTTGATGCAATCGCATTTGTCCCAGGATGCGCTGACCAAGACTGACGACCTCGATGGCGATGGCGATCCCGACATCATCCGTATCAAACTGGAAGTCGTCGAACTTAACGGCGCCAGTCCCGATGGCGAATTTCTGATCAATACTTACGATATTGCCCCCGGCATTCAGCCGGGGCTTTGGGTTTTTGCGCCCAAATCCAGCGGCATGGCCGTTAAAAATTTCAACTCGCTGGTCGCTAATCCGTTGTTGCGTGCACCATCGCCAGTGATTCGGGTTGAACAAGGCGACAAGGTCTACATCACCCTGGAAAACACCCATTATTTACCGCATACCATTCATCTTCATGGTGTCGATCATCCTTGGGAAACCGCTGCCGGTGACGATAATGACGGCATGGAAGAGCACCCTGTGTTTCCCGGCAAAAGCCATACTTATGAAATCCAACCCCGGCATGCCGGCACCATGCTCTATCATTGTCATGTGCAAACCGCCCAGCACACCATGATGGGCTTGAGCGGTATGTTTATCGTCGAAGAAAACCGGCCCAATAACTGGGTACAGACCTTTAATATCGGTGCAGGGCAAGTCCGTCACCCAGCCGTTGCAGTGAAGGAATCCTACCATCAGGAATATGATTTGCATTATCAGTCTGTCGATAAAAAACTGGCGCAGATCATCCAGAATGCCAATGATCCACGACTGATCGCGCAGCGGATGAACCGCGAATACAACATGACCGAATCGTTTGAAAACTATTTTCTGCTGAACGGCCATTCTTTTCCCTACACGCTCAGGGATGCGGTGATCGTCGCCAATGACAATGAAGACATAAAGCTGCATGTCGCCAATGCCCAACGCTCTTTGGTCGCGCTGCATATTCACGGGCACAAAGCGACGATTACCGCTTTCGACGGCGTTGATCAACCGTCCGGAGCCCAGATAACGCGGGATGTATTCGACATCGCACCGGCACAACGACTTGATCTGCGTCTGCGCACCCAGAACAACGGTTTGGACAGTTACGGCCCCGGCCTGTGGATGTTTCATGACCATGTGCCGACCGGCACTACCACCGATGGCATGGAACCGGGCGGTAACATGGCAATCCTGGCCTACAAGCCACTGATCGATGAACAGGGCATGCCGCTTATGCATGATGCCTTCCTTGATCAGGTCTTTAACAAAGATTACTACGCCAAAAAACAGGCGGTCTGGGGTCAAGGTGATTTTGCGCCGTTACTCGGTGAAGCCGGATTGATTGCACCCGATTACCTCCGCATCATCGTGTTCGGCCTAGCGATAGGCATGGCCATAGGCCTGTTTATCTTTGTGGCGCTGGTTTACAAACGGAAACAAAAACAATGAAAGGTTTAATCACCCTGTTAATCATGCTGGGCTTGCACAGCCACGCGGCAATGGCGGACGAAACCATGGCCATGATGCATCATGGCGGTATGATCATGGATGAGAAAGGCATGATCATGAACGCCAACAGCGACAATCTGCCCAAGGACTGCCCGAAAGTTTCCGGCGACGTCAATATCACCATCCATGCCGGTCAGAAACACGCACTGAAATTTCCCGGCAAAATGTTTGCCTTCGACAATCAGGAATGGGATGTTGCGCCCTGCTCCCGGATTAACATCACCTTTATCAATGACGACCAGATTCGCCACCAATTGATGATTCACGGTCTGCCGGGCTATTTATACCCGCAAGGCATGTTTCATCTGGAACTTTACGGCCCCGGCGAATTGAAAGCCTCGCTGATTGTGCCCAGCCAGAAAAAAACCTACCTCGTGCACTGCGAACTGGCGCAACACATGGAAAAAGGCATGAAAGCACAATTAAAAGTCGATGGCGGCGATGGCGATTTGCCCAGTATTCCCGGCATCAGTTCGCCTATCAACGCCGACATTTATCCGGTGGACTGGAACCAAACCGCTTGGGCAGTGTTGATGATTTGCGCATTGCTAGGCTGCATAATTCCATTTTTTATCATAAAAAACAAATGGTTGAAATAATCATAACGACAGCGGCGTGTGATCTTCGTGGTGTTTTTTTGCTTAGATAATGATGTCATTATTAAGCTAACGCTTAACCCGACCCACATAAATTTATGTTAGAGGATTTTATGAAACAGTTACTGTCATTCATTATAATGTTCATCATGCTGGCTGTATGCCAAAACGCATCGGCACGCGAAAAAACCACTAAAACCACTAACAGCGGCTCATTGCACTCCGCCGCAATTAGTCCCCACCACGCCAAGCTCAATCCCGATTATGGTGCTCACCCATCCAAAGAGCTGATTGACCAACTGCTGGATAAATTAATCAAGGAGACCCCTTTTCGCTGCATCATGACTTATGGTGTTATGAATGGACTGGAATACACTTTTGCCGCCGCCGAAGCCCGAAAACTTAAAGTCATTGCGATCATCTGGCTGGATGACGACATCGCAGTCAATTCACGGTCCATAGCCAGCGGTATTGAGGTGGCAAAAGCCTTTCCCAAAACCATCATAAAATTAAGCTGCGGTTCCGAGGTCAGAACTCGTCACGGTTATGCCCTTGATGGTGAAATCACCCGTTGCATAGACAGCCTGCGCCAAGCAGGCGTATCCCAACCTATTACGACCATTGATATTTGGTGGGAATGGTGTAATCGCACGACGCCTTGTCATCAAACCAACTTTGGTGCGCAAGTCGATTGGATAGGCATCAACGTTTTCCCCTGGTGGGAAAATAAATTTTCCGGTGTTTTTCCCTGCATTCCGGCCAAAAAAGCAGCTGATTTTCATATTGCCAGAATCGAGGACATACGCCGGACTTATCCCGACAAAGCGGTAACGCTAACTGAATTCGGCTGGCCGAATGGTCCTGAAGGCGGCACTGAAATCAATAAACTCACTCAGCAACAGTGCGGTGTTGCGGGCAAGAAAAACCAAGCGCTGGTGGTTAAGTCCACTTTCAAAAAACTGGCTGAAAAAGGCTGGGACGGCGTCGTATTCGAAGCATTTTCAGAAAACTGGAAGCCTGGCGCAGAAGGTGAATTTGGCCGTTTTTGGGGAATATGCAAAGGCGAGCCACCTTATACTTGTATACGTTTTTAGGATTAAAAATCTATTTGTGTGGGGCGGCTTTACCGCCCCACCAATAACGCCATTTTGTCCAGGCTATTTGGTCGCTATTCCTTAAGGTGTAGAATATAGGCGGCGCATTCTAAGGTGACCAACATAAAATTATTGCCAAGAAAAAACAGACCTTCAAGAACCTGATCAGCAGGGAAAAAACAGCGTCAATAAGTGTCTTTCGTGGGCAATTTTTTGGGTCGGTTCAATTTGTGGTAATCACTTACTCAAACGAACACCCATGAAAATTGTACCCGCGCCTTTAATTATCCATTTTTTGAGAACAGTTTTTAAATGACTACAGTTAAATTAACCCTACTTATTCTAAATGTTGTCTGGCTATTTGCAGTGTCGGAGGTCAGCTATGCTCGCTATGCCGCCATCATCATTGACGCAAATAACGGCGACGTTTTACATGAAGTAGAAGCGACTCAGTCATGGTATCCCGCCTCTCTAACCAAACTAATGACACTGTACATGACATTTGACGCCTTAAAAGCCGGTCAAATTCATTTGCACGACACCTTAACCGTATCCACTCATGCATCACAGCAACCCAATAGCAAATTGGGCTTAAGACGCGGCGAACATTTGACCGTCGAAGACGCCATTTTAGCCACAATTACCCGTTCCGCAAATGACGCCGCTGTTGTTCTTGCTGAATATCTAGGCGACACGGAAGACCATTTTTCCGTTAACATGACGACAAAAGCACATTCATTGGGCATGTACAACACCCAGTTCAAGAACGCAACCGGCCTTCCCAACAACTGGCAAGTAACCACATCCAGAGATATGGCCATTCTGGCATGGAAAGCTCAGCGCAATTTCCCCGAGTATTATCACTATTTTTCTGCGCACAACTTTAATTACAAAGGGTCGGTACTACGCAGTATCAACAAGTTTACCCTCAACTATCCCGGCGCCGAAGGCATGAAAACCGGATTCACCTGCGGCTCCGGTTTCAACCTGATCGGTGCGGCCCATCAAAACGGCAAACATCTGATTGGTGTGGTTATGGGCGGCAGCAGCAGCAATGAGCGCTACCAGCTAATGATGCAAAAAATGGATGCGGGCTTCGCTTATCAGACTAACGGCTATCCAGTGAGCAACATCATCACCATGCCGACAAAATCAGCAGGCAACCCGCCCTACCAGCTTGACTGTGGCAATGGAGCAGTTACCCATGCAAAACCGGCATCGAGTCTTGTCAAACATAATGCCAAACAAAAAAATACCAGCCGGATAAAAACCAAAATCAAGCCGAGTAATAAGAAAAAAATTATCGCAACCAAAACCAAAACTAAAGCTAAAACTATTAGCCACAAAACGACTAAAAGCCAACATTTCCATAAACCATAAACCATAAACGGATATTTTCAGCCTAACTTAAGGGCAGTCAGGCGAAAGCCAATAAGTTTTGTAGATAGCTACACCTATACAGAGGGCGCTTTTCTACCAGAATAAAGAATAGATTTTACCGTATCAATATCGCAAAAATTGAATAAATAGTTCTATCTATATTGTATTTTTTACGAAATAATAGAACTCTAATAAAAAATTGAACCGCTATTTTCACCTTCAAATAATGCCTCTCTGAAATGCCTCTTCCCAGTCCACTTATGGCAGAAACATTAAAAACCTCACGCACCCTGCTGCTGGTAGATGATGACGTTAATGTCATTAGTGCGCTTAGGCGCACGTTACGACGCGATGGTTATACCATCCTGAGCGCTAATAGCGGCAAAGAAGGACTGAACTTATTGGCGAACCACGAAGTGGGCGTGGTCATTTCAGATCAACGGATGCCGCATATGACAGGCGTCGAATTTTTCAGTCAAGTTAAAAAACTTTATCCTAAAACCTTACGCATCATATTGTCGGGTTATACCGAACTTAAATCCGTCACCGATGCGATTAACCAAGGCTCGATTTATAAATTTTCAACCAAACCCTGGGACGATGACTTACTTCGAGACAATATTCGCGAGGCATTTCAGTACTATGAAATGGAACAGGAAAACACGCGATTAAGCCGGGAACTTCAATCTGCCAATAACAAACTTTTTACGCTCAATCAGAATCTTGAGCAGAAAGTCGCCGATAAAACCCGTGAAATTATACACAGCATTAATGTGTTACAAATTTCACAGGAAATTCTTGAACATTTACCGATAGGCATTATTGGTATTGATGAGCAGCATATGATTGTCGTATCCAATAGATTCACTGAAGCATTATTCGATCAACCTTCGGGTTGTCTGCTAGGACTTATGGCAGAAGATGTTTTACCCGAAACACTGTTACGTCTATTACCCGACATCTATGCTGATAACTTTGCACCGCTTGATGGCCGCATCATAACGTTGAGTGACGATGTTTCGATGCAAATATTCATCAGAAGAATCGGAAATATCAGCCTATCGAAAAACATCATTCTGATATTGACCCCGCTTATGCTGAGTTGCAAAAATTGAGGACGGCATAACATCTAATGACTCACTCAAAATATGAATTTTCGCGTTTAACAGATTTACCGTCTATGCCGGTATTACTGGTAGAAGCGTTACAGCAGATTAATGGTCAACAAGATTTAACCACGCTGATCGATAAAATAATCCTAGATCCAGCCATGACCCTACGTATTTTACGTATTGTCAATTCACCTTTCTACGGTATGCCCAGGGAAATAGGATCGTTGCGCGAGGCCATTGTGTTGCTCGGTTTTAATCGGATCAGAGATGTATTGGTTAGCTTCTGTTTTTCCAATATGTTGATTGCACGGCATAAAGATTTTAATTATCGCCAACTCTGGCATCACAGCATGGCCGTTGCCGAATGTGCAAGACAACTTGCTTGTTTATCCGGTAACAGCCCTGGTTTTGCCTTCACAGCGGGATTGTTGCATGACATCGGACGCCTAGTGATTGATAGGCTTTTTCCTGACGAATTCAATCAAATTATTCATGAGTCAGCTACTACTCCGTTGATAGAAACGGAACGACGCATCTTAGGTTTTGATCATATGTCGATAGGGGGTATGGCGGCACAGCACTGGAATCTTCCCGTGGCTATCCAGCAGGCTATTGAGCAACACGAAACCCCGCCTGAAGCCGATACCGACAAGTCGCTCGAATGGCTGATCTATACCGCCAATGTATTGATCGTCAAGACTGAACAGTCCGATGAATTTACCTTAGGAGAACATGCCCCGCTTTGCGCCGCGCTTGCCCTGCTCAATATTTCAATCGAGCAGGCGGCACAGTGCGCTCAGCGTGGACAGCAGTTTGCCAACCAGATAACCCTAACTTAATCAGCGAAAAACATGCTATTAAATGAAAATCAACAGCTGAACTGGCTTCATGATTTATACCGCTTAGGTCAATCCGACCTGCAATATAATACGCATGAAGTATTTGAGCGTATTTTGCGGCATATTGTGACCGGTTTTACCGCCGATACCGGTTCATTAGCCTTGTATGATACCGATGATCCTAACCGACTAAGTCTTGTTGCCAGTATTGGTTTACCGGCTGAATATATAGGGAGCGTGATCAACCAGGGCAGTTGCATTATCAGTTGGGTGGTAACCAATAAAAAGCCGATGCTGCTTACTGGCGATATTGCGGACGACCCCTGTTTTTTTCAGCCTATCCACCGGGAGCGTCGGCGTATTCCCGCATCGGCAATTTGTTGGCCGTTACAAGTGGATAACAAAGTTATCGGCGCATTAAGTATCAACAGTCTGAATCCCGAGATGTCCTATACCGAAAAGGACATGGAATCTGGATGTGTGCTGGTTAGTATGATTACCCTAGTCATTGAAAACGCCAGACTGCATAATGAAAAACAGCAGCTCATAGCCGAATATACCGCGCTAAACCAGCGGCTACAGACAACTCGCAACCGTCTGGAGCAATCAAAAAAACGCCTTAATGACACCCTGAATTCACTGGACAGTGTTATCTGGTCAGTCACATCGAACACTTTTGAGCCTTTTTATCTTAATCAGGCGGCTGAAGATGTCTATGGTTATCCACTGGCTAATTTTTTTAACGAACCAAGCTTATGGCTGGATATTATTCACCCCGATGACCGTGAACACGTAAAAAGCTGCTTGAAGCAATTAAAAAACCATTCGGTAAAAAAAATAACCTATCGTATTTTTAACGTAAATAAAGAATTACGCTGGATGTCTACACATATGCGTTACATCTGTGATATTGAGGATATTTCTGCCCATATTGATGGCATTACTGTTGATATTACTTCCTATAAAAATACCGAAGATTTATTAACACAGCAGAATAAAGCAATACAGACCAGCTCGAACAGGCTACAGGAGACGCAACAACAGCTAGTCCAATCAGAAAAGATGGTCTCTGTCGGTCGATTGGCTGCCGGCGTCGCACATGAAATCAATAATCCCCTAGGCTATATCAACTCTAATCTGACCTCCTTAAAACATTATATTGATGATTTTCTGGCATTGATCGCGATGTACGAACAAACAGAAACAACAAATACCAATACCGAACAACTTGCACAGATTGAAGCCTTTAAACAAAAAATAGATCTGGAGTTTATGAGGACGGATGTTCTCGATTTGTTGGATGAATCTAATGAGGGCGCAACACGAGTGAAAAAAATCATTCAAGATCTTAAAGACTTTTCTCATTTGGGTGGTGATGATGACTGGGAATGGATTGATTTGCATTTAGGACTTGAAAGTACGCTCAATATCGTTAACAGTGAAATCAAATACAAAATAAGCGTTGTTAAAGAATTTGGCGACCTGCCCGAAGTAAAATGCTTGCCACACCAACTTAACCAGGTCTTCATGAATTTACTGGTCAATGCGGCACACGCGATTGAAAATGAGGGCATTATCACCTTACGCACAGGCACAGACCATGATGACGCCTGGGTGGAAATCAGCGATACCGGCAAAGGCATAGCGCCTGAACATCTGAGTAAGGTTTTTGATCCATTTTTTACCACCAAGCCCGTCGGTAAAGGTACCGGCTTAGGACTTTCGGTTTCTTACTCTATTATCCAAAAACATCACGGAGAAATTCAACTGACCAGCCAATTGGGCGAGGGAACCTGCTTTCGGATTGTCTTACCTATTAACGGCGCGGTAATTGAACATGCTTAAAACCACAGTGATACCGACCGAGCCAACTAAAACGACTCACGACAAAGTTGCAGCCATATTGTTTGTCGATGATGAAGATAATGTGCTCAAAGCCTTGCGCCGCTTATTTCACCATGAACACTATGTCACCTACTTTGCCTCAAGTGGCGCAGAAGGTCTGGCGGTGTTGCAACAAAATCCTGTTGACCTGATTATTTCCGATATGCGGATGCCGGAAATGAACGGTGCGGAATTTTTAGCTCAAGTGGTCAAACAATGGCCAGAGACCATCCGTATTTTACTGACCGGTAATGCCGATTTGGAATCGACGATTGCTGCCATCAACCAGGGGCGGATATATAATTATTGTAATAAACCCTGGAATGATGAAGCGCTTAAAGTGCTGGTTCACGATGCGTTGGCACAAAAACGACTGCTTGAGAAGCAAGGACGCTTATCGACTTTTATTTCTCAGCGAAATAAAACCTTAAAAGCACTCAATCAACAACTGGAAGAAAAAGTCGATCACAGTAGCCAAAGCCTCAAAAACTCTATACAAAACCTTGATCTGGCCAATAAGAGCCTAACAAAACAATACAACAACTTTATCAGGATATTTTCCCGTAATATCGAAATGCGCCCCGGCATTAAAAACGGACAGTCAAAATATATCGTCGAAAAAGCCTTGCTGCTCACTCAACAACTGGGCTTGAGTACAGAAGACAGAAAAAATATTATTTATGCGGGATTGCTGTTACAAATTGGCAAAATCAGTTTGCCGGATAACTTGCTGGCAGAGCCTTTTGACGCAATGAGTGCCGTTAACAAAAAACGCTATTGTCAACATGCGGTAGAAGGCGAAGCCTTATTAAATGAATTTTCGCAGTTAAAAACTGCCGCCCTGTTAATCCGGCATCAATATGAACGCTATAACGGCTTAGGCTATCCCGATGCACTGAGTAGACAAAAAATCCCACTAGGCTCGCGTATTCTTACCGTTATCAGTGACTATGTCGCCTATCTTGACGGGTCAATGACCGGTGAAGTGATGCCTGTCAAAGACGCTATCAATAAATTAATGCTACGCAAAGGCAGCTATTATGATCCTGATATTATTGACGCTTTCATTAAACTCGTCAAAGAAGAGCCCACTGTTGAAGTGATAGCTCCTGCTGCCAGCGTGATCACAAAATCATGGAAAAACAGCCGGATAGCCAATAACTTGAAAACCAATACCGAGACTCACTCCATTATTGAAATTTCTTGTTCGCAACTAAAACCCGGCATGGACATCGAATATGTCTATTTTGACAATAAGCCTTATATTAGAAATGCCATCGCCAATCAAGACATGATTGACAACATCAGCTCACTCATAGAACGATCCGACAAACATCCCATTATTAAGATTCGCCTGCCCTCTTGATAATCGGCTCCGCAGCGAAAAGCCATGGGCACCGTATGTAGGAGCGGGCCATGCCCGCGATGCAGAGCTGCAAACGCTGCAATCACCGCCAAATGTCGTGGGCATGGCCCCCTCCTACAGTCTATTATGCTTTCTGGTTCCCACGCGCGAGCATAGAATGAGCCATACATTATCCCGTTATGCTGACTTATGCATCAGTGGCCATAGGATGTGCTGAACAACGTGAAGCGCATCCCATTCGCAAGTGATCCGCTTCGTGCCTCAGCACATCCTATGGCTCTTTCCGGCATCCCATTCGCAAGTGATGCGCTTCGTGCCTCAGCACATCCTATGGCTCTTTCCGGCATCCCATTCGCAAGTGATGCGCTTCGTGCCTCAGCACATCCTATGGCTCTGCCCTCTTGATAATCGGCTCCGCAGCGAAAAGCCATAGGCACCGTATGTAGGAGCGGGCCATGCCCGCGATGAAGAGCTGCAAACGCTGCAAACGCTGCAATCACCGCCAAATGTCGTGGGCATGGCCACCTCCTACAGTCTATTATGCTACGGGCGAGCATAGAATGAGCCATACATTATCCCGTTATGCTGACTTATGCATCAGTGGCCATAGGATGTGCTGAACAACGTGAAGCGCATCCCATTCGCAAGTGATGCGCTTCGTGCCTCAGCACATCCTATGGCTCTTTCCGGCATCCCATTCGCAAGTGATGCGCTTCGTGCCTCAGCACATCCTATGGCTCTTTAACTTGTGTAGATAGCTATGACCTGAAGAAAGGGGTTTTACGGACAAACTGATAAAATTCATTTGCCGGCATCGGTTTGGCAATTAAATAGCCTTGGGCAATGTCGCAGCCCATCTTAGCTAAGGCAGAATACTGCTCAGCCGTTTCGACGCCTTCAGCAACAACTTCATGAGAAAAGGTTTTCGCTAAAGCAATAATGCTAACAACCATCGCATGAGAAGCATCATCGTCTAACATATCCCGGACAAAAGATTGATCAATCTTGATGGTGTCGACGGGTAATTTACATAAATACGCTAACGAGGAATAACCCGTGCCAAAATCATCTAACGCAAAACTCAGACCTAATAGGTGACCGGCTTCAATGATTTTAATCGCCGTATCAAGATCTTCCAAGGCAGCCGTTTCCAAAATTTCTATCTGTATTACGCCGTGCGGTAATTCAGGATATTTGGCCAATTGTTGCTGAAAATGCATCATAAAATCTGGGGCTTGCAAGTGACTGGCGGAAATATTGATAGACAAATCAAGTTCCAGCCCTTGCTTATACCATTGACCCTGTTGCGCCAGGGCGGCTGCAATAACCCATTCACTCAAGATAATGTCCAAATCGGTTTGATGAATCTGTGGCAGAAAATACCCAGGGGACAGCAGCCCCCGTTCAGGATGTCGCCAACGAATTAAGGCTTCTGCACCGATAACGGCATGGTTATCCATATTGATTTTAGGTTGATAAAACAGCTCAAATTCGCCATTTTGGATAGCTTGTCCAATATATTGCAGCTCTTCGTTGATGCTGCGAACGCGCTGATCGGCTTCCACATCAAAGAATTGATAGCCATTTTTTCCTGACATTTTTGCCGTACACATGGCTTGGTAAGCTTGCCGTAACAGCATATTCAGATCATTGTTATCGTGTGGATACAAAACCACCCCAACGCTGGAGGTCACACGGTAAATATCATTATCCATACGAATATCTTGCGCAATCGATTGGAGTATTTTTTCCAGCCATAGCGTACAGTCCTGAATAGTGTTCATGCCTCGTAACAAGATAACAAACTCGTCACGACCGACACGGGCAATCGTGTCCATTTCACCCAGCACCTGACTCATGCGTTGTATGCATTTAATCAATACGGCATCACGTGCCGTATCGTTAATCAACGTGAAGCCATCGAGATCGAAATAACAGATTGCCAGCAAACTTTGCCCACTATCGCTGTCTGCAAGCGCCTGCTTGAGCTGCTCGTCGAGTAATAGACGATTAGGCAGACCGGTCAACCTATCGTAATGGACACTTTGTTCCAAATCTTGTTGATGCTTTTTAAGTAGCGTTATACCGCTAAAGATACCCAAATAATGTTCAGGCTTGCCTTGTTCATCGTTGATCAAGGTCACCGATAGCCATTCGGGTAATATATCACCATTTTTTTTGTGATTAACAACTTCCCCCTGCCATTGACCGATGCTGTTAAGAGACTCCCATAGGTTGGCATCAAATCCCTGATTGTGGGCACCAAAGTTGTGCAAGCCCATCTTATTATCCAAAACCTCTTGTCGTGAATAACCGGTGACTTTTTTAAATCCAGGATTAACGTCCACTATCTTGCCTTGCAAATCAGCAATCACGATACCTTCCACGGAACTGTCAAAGACTTTTGACAGTAAGCGCAATCGAGTCTGCGCCTGTTTACTTTCGGTGATGTCGACACCCAAACTTAACACCCCCATGACGTTGCCATTGGTGTCATAAAATGGCGATAATCTGACCTCCAACCAATGTTGAGCGCCTTTGATACCGACCATATGGACTTGCAGTTGTTGATTTTTACCGGTCAGAGCCGCTTGATTAGCAAGGATGTAGCTGTCGCGATCCGATTCATCAATGAATAACAAGGGATTTTGTTGGTTCGCCTGGTCTAAGCTCTGACATTGTTGCAGGGTCAGACTGACTTTATTGAGCAATAGCCATTGATTATCTCGCGACAACACCGAAACTGCCAAGGGTGCATTGTCCATCATGCTCGACAGGAAACCGAGGTTTTGACTGATGCGTTTCCGAGATCGACCCAGCTCAATATGCGTTTTTATCCGTAATTGGGTGATCAAGCGGTTAATAGGCTTGGTGATATAATCCACCGCCCCCAAGTCCAAGCCGATGCTTTCTGATTGAGGTCCAGCGGCTGTAACAAAGATCACCGGTATATCTTTAGTCTCTGGATTGGCTTTAAACTGCTTGCACACTTCAAAACCATCCAAACTGGGCATCATAATATCCAGTAATATCAAGTCAGGCTTGGGATTGTACAGAGCAATCTCCAGCGCGGTTGCACCATTTGTAGCCACTTTTACTTGGTAGTCGCGAGTTAATAGTGCCGCCAGTATCTCGATATTAATGGGCTCGTCATCAACGATAAGCACGACAGGCTTACCTGTATCTAAAAAAATCATATTGTTTATCCTCCTACGGAATTGATCATATTTGCCAAAACGCGCCTGGCTTCTGGATAATCGTAATGTCTCAAACTGTTCAACAAGGCTGAATATTCGCGGACTTGGTTTTCGCCGAGTGCTAAATCTATTTTGTCCAGCAATTCACTACCGATATAAGCATTTTCAGACAAGAGCACATCCAGCTCATGCAAAAACGGGGTAACGTTTTTGTTGAATACAGTAGCGCTGACTGATGGACTATCCATATGACGGTTGTCCAAAAAATCAGAGATGGTTTTCATGCTCTCAGCAAAAGTGGCCTTCCATCTATCCCAAGTTTCATCCTCAAAACGGCTATTTTTAAGTTGTTGCTCCAACTCTTCCGAAATGTCATAAAGCATCATTGCACCAATATTGCCCGAAACCCCTTTTATTGTGTGCAATGTCGTCTGCGCTTCATACCATTCGCCTTGGGTAAGATGGGTAAATAATTGATCAACTATGGGTGAGAAATCTTCTTTGAACATCGCAAGAATATGACATAACTGTGCGTTATCCTCCCCCAGTAAGGCAAGGATTTCGTGCAGATTAAAACCGGGCAATTGAAGACTATCCGTGGATTCTTTGGCTACGTGGGTTGTCAATGTAGAGGTCCTTACGTGTTTCGGTTTAGTTGCTTGGATCGCCTTAAGCAACCGTGAGGGCAACACCGGTTTGTTCAGCAAGGCTTTGGGTCTGAGGTTTACATTCACCTGTGGTTGCAAAGATTCCTGATAATGACCTTTAATCAAAAGAATAATATCCGGCATGACTTGAAGCCCCGTATTATCTAAAGCTTCAGCGATAACGAAGCCATCGGCTTGCCACAACTCACCCTTCAGTAACAACAAATCGAAAGGCCGCGAGTATTCCGAAGCCTGTCGAATTTCAATCATTGCTTGTGATAGTGATGAGGCCCGATTAACCTGGCATTTCCATTCTTGCAAGTAATGCTGCAACACTTCGCAAGACGTCTGGTTATCATCAATCAGCAAGACCCGCAGCCCCAACTCTAGTCCTGTATTTAACACCGGTTCGACGTTGGCTTCAGCTTTTAGTCCTAGGGTGAATTGAAAAGTACTCCCCTTCCCTAATTGGCTCGACACACTGATGACACCACCCATCAGGCTAACCAACTGCTGACAAATCGCTAGACCTAATCCGGTTCCACCGAATTTACGCGAAAGCAAATCATCCACTTGAATAAATTCCTGGAAGATAAACTTAGCATCTTCTGTGGCAATACCTATGCCGGTATCACGCACTAAAAATCGCACAGCGCGTTGGTTCTGTTGAACGACAACGTCAACTGCTATCTCAATTTCACCCTGCTCGGTAAATTTGATCGCATTGCCGATCAGCTTAATCAAAACTTGCCGAATACGTTGCACATCCCCCCAAATAAAACGAGGAACGGCAGGGGCAATCGTTATCAACAGCTCCATGTGTTTATTTTCAATCGAATGAACAAACAAATCGGCAAGACCTTGCATTAGTTCTTCGATTGAAAAATCATGGTTTTTCAATTCGATTTTTCCAGCTTCGCTATTGGAGAAATCAAGAATGTCATTAACAATCAGCAACAAGGATTGTGAGGACTGTTGGATTTTGGTTAGGTAACGTTTTTGTTTCTTATCAATAGCGCTGTCTTGGGCTAACTCGGTCAATCCGGTAATAGCATTCAGCGGTGTGCGTAATTCATGGCTCATGTTGGCTAAAAAAGCACCTTTAGCATAGTTAGCCTGTTCCGCCTGCTCTTTCGCATCAACTAACTGTTGTTCAGCATGTTGCAATTGGTCTGCTGTCTGCAACATTTGTTCGACCGTCAGTGTAAACTCATTGACCCTATAGACCGGAGTATCCGGTTTAAAATTGCCTTCGCCAATCTGAATAGCCATATTCTGTATCCCTCTTAGTGGATCAGAAATCTCATGGCTTAAGCGCCTGGCCCGCTGATATAAAAAACCAAAAAAAAGCAGATAGAAAAAACACAAACCGCCAATTAAATACCAGCCAATCGTAGTCAATCGTTCCGACAATGCTGTTGCCGGTTTGAAAATCTCATTTTGGGGCGCAAATACCACTAAACGCCAGCCGGTGCTGGGCAGCGTTACACTGGAAACCAGATAAGGTTCAGTAAAATCAACAATATCCGAACCTGAGTGAGCATTCGCTAAGGCCTTTTGTAATTGACTCATATCAGAGCGACGATAGATATTAAAATCATCCGGTTTAAACGTTTGCTGACGGATGGCTTGATCGTAATGATGATCCGTCAATTCATGCAAACCAAACAATTTTTCTGCACGTTCAGGAATGGCCAATAACATACCGTCTTTGTTAATCAATACAGCAAACCCCTGCCATGGAATCGGCAAAGACAGCACTTGTTTAATAATCACGTCGAGCGTGATGTCGAGACCGACAACGCCCTCTAAAAAGTCACCGTTATAAACCGGCGAAATAGAGGAGACCATCCAGCCATGACCAGCGGGGTCCAAATAGGCATCTATCCAACGCGTTTTACGTTCCGGATTGTGTTTAGCATCGGCTTCGTAATAAAAGCCATAAGACGAAATATCGATCTTTGGCAGATACTGGCTCAATACATCAACATAGGGAAAAATTCTATTCAGTGAATCGTAACTATTAAAATAAGCCTGAACCGTCAGCGGATTGATGTCGATAATACGCCGCAAAGTGGAATCAAGGCGTTCGGTTCTGGCTATTTTTTGTTTTGCTGCTTGATCAATTTTAACAAAGCCACTAAAAAATACGGCAGCTCCACCATCATTAGCTCGGGTATAAAGCATGCCATCATCGGTCATCGCATAGCGATTTGAGGTCTCGGTTTTATGATCAACGGGCTGCTTAAGCGCATCTTGGGTTTCTTGTCTGAATAATTCAGTCAATTGCGTGACCCCGGCCAATTGGTGTTCAATCGCCTCAGCCTGATTTTCTACCAATCTCGATAATTCGTTGCTTGCTAAACCCTGCACGGTAGCAATATTTTCAGTTCGAGACCATTCATGGGAAACCATATAGATGACTAGTAGCGCCAGCTCAACAAATAACAACGGCGTCAGCGCAGTACGTACAAAAGCGCCCCACACCCACTGATGCAAAAATATATTCCGCGCTGACTTTATTGCAAAAAAGTGCTTTCCAAACATGGCACGACCAAAATTTTAGCGAAAAAATAAATAACTGATGTTACACGCTGTCGATTGCCGCCTTGACATCCTCCCCTTTCTTCAGGCGTAGCTATCTACACAAGTTAAATTGTAGGGGCGATCCGGCAGGTCGCCCCTACAATTTATCGCGACAACGGGCAAATAACTTGTGTAGATAGCTATGCATGAACAAAGTGGCTTCAACCGACTTATTCCGGACTACATAACCGTAGCGACTATTTAGGGAAGATATCTATTGGAAATTACCTTAAGATTCAGCGGTATTTTTAACCTGTTAACCAACATTTCCATTTGTACCATTAACTGACCTTTATATTGGCAATGAAAAACAAATTTTCTTATTATATTGCCATAATTTTAATTTATGCAGTATTTTATTTTAAAATGCAATTTCGTCTAAATTCCGCTGTGTATCAACGACTCTTTTTACTGGCTGGATTGACACTGCACCCCACTCTATCTAACGCCACCGAAGCGGGCGGCAGTAATTATCTTCCGGGATTTTATGGCGATTTTGGCATGGCGGTTCTTCCTGATCAGAACCTACTTCAATAACTTTTTTGCCGCTTATCAATCAGCTGCATCATTCTGAGTCAAAGCATTATCGGTAGTCGCCTTGATGGCATTCGCTTGTTGATAAAGAATAGTTTCCACTGTGTTAAAAGGAATCGGCTTAGGCAACACCATCACGCCATCCGGCATCGTCCCCATCTTCATGATTTCCCTGGTTTCCAGTCCGGTGATAACAACAATTTTTGTGTGTTTCATCTCAGGCATTTTTATGATTTCACTAATCATATGTAATCCATCAATATGAGGCATTTTTAAATCGGTGAAAATCAGGTGCGGCTGATACTTGCCCACCATGATTAAACCTTGATAGGCATTGGTAGCCAAGAAAAGTTGATGCGGTACACTGAAGTGACTGAATTGTAATTCACATAAGCGCAAAATAGCGTAATCATCCTCTACAATCAGAACCCGTAGCGTTGTGTCGCTGTTAATTGCTGGCAGCACAAAAGTTTCATCATTGCCGGTTAATAGCGGGTGAACTGTCGATAAATGCTTCTTGACATCCTCACGACTCAAACGCCTATGACCCCCCATCGTAAGACTGGCCTTTATTTTGCCTCTATCCACCCAATTCTGCACAGTGCGTTGACTAACACCCAGCAACAAAGCCGCTTCTTTAGTACTTACCCACGGTTGCTCACTCATATTAATAAACCTAAAAAAATAAATGAATAATAATAACACTAAAAACACACAAAAGACCCAAGCAGGTAAGCTAAAAAAATGCAAAAAAAAAGCTAGAAATATTCCAAATTTTTAATTAAAATATTGAAAATATTGCATGATTTTATTTTACCGTGGGACTGCGGATTAAGTTAGACTGAAAAGACAGTGATGACTGAACCGTGTGGGCGCGAATTTATTCGCGCATTTGGCTGTTACTGCGCGAATAAATTCGCGCCC
>JAURYJ010000093.1 GCA_030653985.1 Methylobacter sp.
CCATGCCCGAAGGGGACGACTCTGAAAATCGTCTTACTTCACACCATCTCAGTTACCCTGATGGCAGGAGATACGCAGCAACAGCGCATCCAACAGAGAAAATTATAAATAACAAACAACCAAAGTCAAGAGCATCCTTACATCCCCGACCTGAAGGACGGGGCTTTACGGACTCTGTGGGTAAACACCTCAACTAGAGAGCCATACACCGTTCTCGGGGCCGGTAGAATCAAGAGACTCTTCGGCTACGCTGCATCATACTCATCACGCACTTCATCATGCTTGAGATGATGTTTCTCATCGACCGCCTTGATCGCCAGATTACAAAAAAATCCCACCACCAATAACCCAGCCATGATCTGCATGGTCATGTTATAGGCGTCGGCTTTAGGCACACCCTGCGCAATCTGGCTTTCCCGGAGATAATTCACCAGCACCGGCCCTGCAACGCCCGCTGTGGCCCAAGCTGTCAACAATCGGCCATGAATGGCGCCGACGTATTTTGTACCGAAAATATCGGCCAGATAGGCCGGTATGGTTGAAAACCCGCCGCCGTACATACTTATAATCACCGCGTAACAGCCCATAAACAGCAACACATTATTCATCCGTCCGGTATAAGGCACGATCGAATAAAGCACACAGCCCAGCATGAAAAAAGTGAAATAAACGTTTTTTCTGCCCAGATAATCGGACAGCGTGGACCAGAAAAAACGCCCGCCCATGTTGAATAAACTGAGCATACCGACAAACGCGGCGGCTTTTTCAGGCGTAATTTGATCCTTAAACATCTCCTGGCTCATCGCCGAAGCCTGACCCAGAACCCCGATTCCGGCCGTCACATTCAGGCATAACACCAGCCACAGCAGATAAAACTGCGGCGTCTTAAGCACCTGTTCCACATGCACATGCTTGTCGGTGATCAACTTGTTTTTGCCTATGTCCGGCTGAAAGTTGACCGGCAACCAGCCGTCTTCCGGCAAACGGATGCTGAAAGCGCCAACCATCATAAAAACCATATAAATGCAGCCCAAGGTCATAAAAGTCTCGGCAACGCCGACCGAGGTCGGTGACGAGAAATGCTTCATCAACAACACGCTTAACGGCGCGCCAACCATCGCGCCGCCGCCAAAACCCATGATGGCAAGGCCGGTCGCCATGCCGCGCCGGTCGGGAAACCATTTGATCAATGTCGACACCGGCGACACATAGCCCAGTCCCAAACCGATGCCGCCCAATACGCCGTAGCCTAAATAGATCAGCCAGATTGCATGCAGCTCTATGCCGAGCGCCGCGATAAAAAAACCGCCGCTAAAGCACAGCGCCGCGCAAAACATCGTCACGCGCGGCCCGACTTGCTCCAGCCATTTTCCGGCGAATGCAGCCGACAGCCCTAAAAACACGATAGCCAGGCTGAATATCCAACCCAAAGTGGTCAGTTTCCAGTCATCCGGTAACGACTCGGTCACACCCAGCACCTTGGTCAGCGGCAGATTAAAAACACTGAATGCGTAAACCTGACCGATACACAAATGCACCGCCAATGCGGCCGGAGCCACCAGCCAACGGTTAAAACCCGGTTTCGCAATAATTCGGTCTTTCGATAAAAAGGATGAGGCTAACCACGCGGACATAAAATTTTCTTCCTGTTGTTTATTATTATAATCAATCGGGTATTATCGCCGAATAATCCCGATAAGTTGAGCGCTCAAACCTCAAAACGATTGATTCCGCGGAATACATAAGCCGGGTTTATGCCAACGTTATCGCGAAAGCTTTATCAACGGCATGTAAATCTTCCAAAGCTGAAAACAACCGCTTCCATATCTTGAAGCATCGATAAGAAACATCGGCATGCTGTTTAAACCTTATTGAAGTATCCTTAGCCTACTTTTTTTCATTAACTGCCCTCTGCTTGATCCCATGAAACACCCAGAATTCTCCCTGACCGACGAATTAATTTATCTCAACCATGCCGCCGTAGCCCCTTGGCCTAAAAGAACCGGCGAAGCGGTGATCAAGTTTGCCGAACAAAACACCCGTTACGGCTCGCACTTCTACCTGGATTGGCTGAACAAGGAGGCCGAACTGCGCACCCAATTGCAGGCTTTGCTAAACGCCCCTTCCGCCGACGATATTGCCTTGGTTAAAAACACCTCGGAAGCCTTGTCCTTTGTCGCCTACGGTTTGACCTGGCAACCCGGCGACAATATCGTGTCCAGCAACGAGGAATTTCCCTCCAACAGACTGCCTTGGGAATCCTTGGCCGATCAGGGCGTGGAATTTCGCCAGGCCGATCTGCGCTGTATCGATTCAGGTGCCAACACGCCCGAAGATGCTTTATTTGCACTGGTCGATGACAACACGCGGTTACTGACCATCAGTTCCATACAATTTGCTTCGGGGCTGCGTATGGACTTGGAAAGAATCGGCGAATTCTGCAAGCGGCGCGGTATCCTGTTTTGCATCGACGCGATCCAGAGCTTGGGTGCGGTGCAGTTTGACGTGCAGGCTTGTCAGGCCGATTTTGTGATGGCCGACGGTCATAAGTGGATGTTCGGCCCCGAAGGCTTGGGTGTTTTCTACACCACGCCCGAGGCCAGGGACAAGCTGAAACTGACCCAGTACGGCTGGCATATGATGAAGGACATCCATAATTACGAGAACCAGCCGTGGGAAGTTCACCCCAGCGCCCGCCGTTTTGAATGCGGCAGCCCTAATATGTTGGGCATCCATGCTTTTTCCGCCAGCTTGTCGTTGTTGCTGGAAACCGGCATGGCCGTGGTCGAAGCGCAGGTTTTAGAAAAGTCCGATTATTTAATCGATGCGATTGATAACAACGGGCAGCTGGTTTTATTGTCGGCGAAGCAAAGCCCGCTGAAATCCGGCATTGTTGTCTTTAAACACCGGACGCTTGCAAACGAGGTGTTGTATAAATATTTGCAGGACAACGGCGTGGTTTGCGCCTTGCGCGGCGGTGGCATCCGCTTTTCACCGCATTTTTATAATACGTTTGAGGAAATTGACCGGGCGCTGGGGTTAATTTCAAGCGTAGCCGCGTAGGTCGGGTTAGCTTATTGAGCGTAGCGAGATAACGTAACCCGACATAGACAGTAAAATGTATGCTTTTGTCGGGTTACGCTATCGCTAACCCGACCTTGTATATTAAAGCCCTCTTCAACCACAAGATAAATTAAACCAAAAAGTTTATAGTGATCGCCGATTTCTGGGGAAGCCGTCCCGACCTGAAGCTTCGAGCTTGTTCGTAGAAAGGCTCCCCACCCTCG
>JAURYJ010000096.1 GCA_030653985.1 Methylobacter sp.
GAAGCGCAACGTATGATAGCGGCGGGAATCGCCGGTACTGCTAACCGAGGCACTGTTAGCCAAGTCAGGGGACGTAAATCTTCTGTTCTTGCTCGTGCCATTGACGTTAGAAGCCCCGTCCTTTAGGTCGGGGTAATTCACATTTTTTCTCAGTCTCGATAGCGCCATTCGTCAACAACACGCACAATAGTCATTATTACGCCCAATAACCCTTGTCAAATTAAAGCTCCACAACGTTTCAGGTGCATGACGCTCACGCTTATGCACCCTACGTAGTCATTTATGTGGGTTACGAGTTTGAGTAATTGTTTAAAGGCGTGCAGGGAGGACGTAGCCTTTAAGCCGAAAGGACCGTTTGCGAGTTAGTACGTTGAATTCAAAGGCCGCGTATTTTTTTATTCAAAATCAAGAGCAGCCTTTTTCCAAGCCTTTGCTCCACCCTCAAGATTGATTAAATTACGGTAGCCTAATTCATAAAGAGACTTTGCCGCCGTATTCCCCATAGGACCGCCTTCGCAATACAAATAGATAGCTGTATTTTTATCTTTTGGCAGTTGGTCTTGGTAATTCTCGATTTCATTGTAAGGCATAAAAAGATCAGTGCCTTTGATATGCTGCTGTTCAGGCGTATGAACATCGACAAGGAATATATCCTCATTTTGCATGATTTGCTTTAATTCAGCCGCCGTTATAACTTTCAAATAGTCTGGCTTTTGAAATATGCAGCCAGTAACGATAAAAGCTATGATGAGATATGGTATTTTTTTCATAATGATAGTTTTGGAGTCAATCCGTTAGGTTAGCCGTAAATAGTGCGCGCTGCGCCCCCTACATGGCTAATTATCCTCAATAATCCGGTCGTTGTCAGGCTCGAAATGCCGGGCGTTATTGCCTTCAATGTTGTTGATGGCTTTTATTTGCTCGGGCGAGGCTTCAAAAATCGTTTTTAAAACAATCCAGTTTACATTTTCGCTGTAAGGCGGCGTGGTCAGCGAGCCTTGGTAATGATAGTGATGACCCAAATCGCCGGTAGGCGTTAATGACAACAGATCGCTTAATTTGATAACTCCGGTTGCCACATTCGCCTGACTATGTCCGCGTTCAGGCACGGTGTTTAAAAAATCATTAATAAAGCGGTTTTCCGCACCCATTTTAAAAAGCACGGCAATCACCAGATAATGCGGCGTAGCGGAATTTTCTTCCGCGCTGACAATATGCAGCTCCATAGGATAGGTCATACCATCGATAAGATGTTCCGACGGCGTATGAAAATGCATTTGTTTAAACGCATAGGTCATACCGTTGGCGGTTATGGTGCTGCCCTGCGCAAAATCCAGCTGTATGGTGTACCCCAGATTTTCCACAGTGTTGACCTTGTCCTGAAAATGAATAACAAAATGCTGGTCTTCAAGTTCTTTTCGGGTGTTCCGGGTAAAAATATTAATGGGCGACTGATGCAGACCCGGATCAAGAGCCGGCAGGCTGTAGGTTTTGACCACTTGCTGTTGGCAACCTGCCAGCGACACTATTAACAAGAATGGCGTAAATAATTTCAAGGTGTTAAGCACGATGACAGGGTAGTTCATAATTAAAACAAATCAGTTTTTATGCGGTGAATGGTCACCATGTTCGGGCATGGCGTGACGTGCATGATCCGATAATTGGGCATCGAACCACTGATGGATAGCCGAAACCAGCGTTGGCTCTCCGCTTGCGTAGGTAATTTGGGCGCCGTCAGCCAGCTCTTGATAGTCAATTGTCATGTCCCCTTGCCTGGCTTTTTTCAATTCGGTCAGTCCCGGCATGGTGTCGCCATGGATTTTTGCCGGATTAGAAAAGTTGCCATGGGCAAATTCATCGGCAATTTTCGCTAGATGCTCACGTATCAGTCTAATTTGTCCGCTATTGGCTTTATCCTTAACGATAACCTGCTGCACACCGCCGGTATCTGTTTTGGAGAAAACATGCGTGGTTTGTTCTAAATCAAACGGCATGACGTGGCTGCCGCGTTGTGCGACTTCATCAAGCCGCGCCTCAGTGGCCTGTCCGACGTTTATTTGATAAGTGGCATGACAAGCGGTGCATTTAGCCATGGTGTCGCTGATTTGCTGCAAGCTATGCTTGGGGTCTTTTAAGGACGCTGCATCAGCGGCTATCAGGTCAAAGTCTTTATGCATAGACATGCCCAACTGCATAAATTCTTTGGGCAATACCTGGTGCAGCGAATTTTCGGCTTTGTGTTTCATATCAAAACCCACGGCGCGCGCGGATTTGGCTACCGCCGCCATATCGTCCTTGGCCAACGCCGCTAAGATAGCCTGGGTTCCCGCTAATAAATCGCGCATTTCCGTCAGTACATGGTGCCTTTGTGGGGCTGACAAGGTCAGCACTTGACGATTATCGATTTCATCAGCCCATGCTGATGTTACAAAAAATGCGCAGATAAAGGCAATGGTTCTATTCATGAGAGGGTCTCGGGTTTATGGTTACGCTGGTTAGCGATGTTAAAAATGCCAGTAAATCGGCTTTTTCCTGTGCTGTGAGATGCAAAGGAAACACCTTGGCATCGACGAAGCGGCTGTTTTCGCCGCCTTTATCGTAATGCTCAATCACTTCCTCTAAGGTTTTAAGGCTGCCATCATGCATATAAGGCGCGGTCAAAGCAACATTGCGCAGTGTCGGTGTTTTAAATTGTCCGATGTCGGCTGCCGCTTTGGTGACCGCGTAGCGGCCCAATTCGGAACGCTGACGATCAGACCAGGCCGAATAATCAGGCTGCTCGCCATGGCTGATTGCGGCTAACCAGCCATCGATAACCGGCTCCAGTTGCTGATAGCCGATACCGATATTGTAAAAACGGTTGTCAGTGAACAGCGCATTGTTTATCGATAGTTCATGACAGACGGCGCAATTGCCCTTGCGTCTAAAAATACGCGAGCCGCGCGCCGCGCTTTCGGAGATCGCTGACTGATCCATGCCAAAATAATAGCGGTCGAACGGCGAATCCCCGGCAATCAGGGTACGCTCAAAGCTGGCAATGGCTTTGCCGACATGATCCGGGGTCAATTCATGGGGCTGGATGTTAAATACCCGGGCCATCAGGCTGAGGTAATTGGGATCCTGCCCAACGATTTCGATAATGGCCTGGCGATTTTTTAGTCCGTGCTCGATCGGATTAACCAGCGGCCCGAGCGCTTGGGCTTCCAGACTATTTTCCCGGCCATCCAGAAATTGAGTTTGATAATACGCCGCATTGAACACCGATGGCGTGTTACGGGTGCCGCTCTGTCCGGCAATCCCTTTTGCCAATGCCAGGCCATCGGCAAAACCCTTGTCAGCCTGATGGCAACTGGCGCAGTTGATCGAGCCATCGGCACTTAAGCGTTTATCATTAAACAGCAGGCGGCCTAAAGCAATTTTTTCGGCAGTTTGCGGATTATCGGCGGGAATAGCCAAAGCAGGCAGGCCGAGGTTGGAATCGCTCCATGTGCAGCCCGAAAAAATCAGACCAATCAATAAGGTAAGTAATCGTTTCATGGTCGCTCCAAAAAAATGCCAGAGAACTTAAATCCTCTGGCTTAAAAAATGTGCGGTCTGGCGATGCACACTTCGAGGAGGGTCGATTTAATCTTGTTCAGGCATTTGCTGAACAATGACTACGTAGGGTTCGCCGAGCGGGTATTGATCTTCCGGTTTTTGAAAATACATGACCTTTCCGTAGGTTTCATGCACCGCAGGCAAAATTTTGGCGGCTTCTTCCTGGGTTAAATCCGGGAAGGTGGCATGCGCTCTGGCGACTTCGATTTTGTGATAATGCCAGTATTTTTTCTCAGCTTCCGGCAAGGTGTTGAATTGCGCGGTAGTGATGATGTATTCAAAGCCGATAGGTTTGTCCTGATCTTTCATCCCGGTAGGGAACATCATGCACACAAAAGTACCGTCATCGTAGGCTTTGCAATGGTGATGCACGATAACTTGCAACTTAGGGTCGTGGACGCTGTGGGTATCCGGTATAAGATGTCTGATCGCCTGGATATGCAAATCGTTAAAGCCTAAATGATCGGGATGTTCTATTTGTCTGGGGTTTAAGGTTTCATTGTAAAGTTTCGCTTGTCCGGGGATTACAGGCGCAGGATGCCCATGAGTATGCGCTGCTGCCACTTGTTCTGTCACTGGCGTACCGGTGCTGGCACAACCGACCAATGAGAGTAATGCGCCTGTCAATAATAATTTTGTTTTCATGTTAAATATTCCGTTAATGATGGTCAGTAGGCGTAGCTAATAACGTTGCCCTGTATTAACTACTACAATGAAGCTATAGCCAAAACCATGCCAACTGACAAAATAAAAAACAAGCTATTGATAGTAAAGTACATTTAGCAGACTGATATATTCTTTGAATGTTTCACCCGGTGTTTCGACGAAACGCAATAACGTTTCATACTGAAACATTCTGTGAAACACCCGCCGGAAAGCCTAGCGTTCCCGTCGATCCCTTGACTGAATTTGACCCGGTTCGGGTAAATCTTCCTGAATCGGTTGATATGTAGTTGTTTGTCTTCATTGCTCGCAAGACCGCTCCTGACTGTAATCCGATAGCCAGTTTCAACTAAAAATCAACATGCATTAAGGATCGTTTGCCTAAATAACCCCGTTCTCAATCACCGGCAGCACCCAGTATTTAATCCCTGAATCGGAAAACTCCGCTCTCAGTTGCGCCAGCAATTGGGCTAAGCCATCCTCCGGCACATACATTTGAAAACGGATTTTTTTCTGCCGCCCGGTGACCTGTTCGGCCAGCGACAGGCCTTCATTTTTATGATCGTGCGAGTTGACCGGAAAACTGCTGAAGCCGTGTTCCGACTCCAGCATCAACAAACAATCGACCACCGCTTCTTCAAGGCTGGGCGGTACATTTAGGGTGACGAGATATTCCTTGTCATTCATCGCTTAAGCTCCTTGGGCAAGCCAAATAATGTAAACAAAATCGGCAGTAAAAATAAGGTTAAAAATGTCGACGATACCAGGCCGCCGATCACCACGATGGCCAAAGGTCGCTGAATTTCAGAGCCCGGCCCGGTTGCAAACAGCAGCGGGATCAGGCCGAATGCGGCGATGCTGGCGGTCATCAGCACCGGCCGCAAACGCCGCGACGAGCCGATTAGCACCACGTTAGCCAAGTCCATGCCAGTGGCGATCAGCTGATTAAAATAGCTGACCATGACCACGCCGTTCAGCACCGCAATCCCCAGCAGCGCGATAAAGCCGACCGATGCCGGTACCGATAAATACTCGCCGGACAGCCATAGGGCGAATACGCCGCCGACCATCGCCAACGGGATGTTGGACAACACCAGCACCGCCTGGCGCACTGAGCCGAAGGTTGAAAACAACAGTAAAAAAATCAAGCCTAACGAGACCGGAACCACCAGCGACAAGGTCGCCGCTGCGCGTTGCTGGTTTTCGAACTGACCGCCGAATTCGACGGTGTAGCCGGTCGGCAAGTTGGCTTGTTCGGCAACCGCTTTACGGGCTTCATCGACAAAGCTGACCAGATCCCGATTGACGACATTGCTGGTGATGACCACAAAGCGCTGGCCGCGTTCCCTGCCCACCGACACCACGCCTTCCACTTTTTCTATTTTGGCAACCGCCGTAACCGGCACATGCCCGCCATCCGGCAGCGTAATTTGCAGGTTGTCAAAATTAGCGACATTGCTGTCGCCGCGCAATATTAACGGGGTACGCTTGATGCCTTCCTGAACCACGCCCAGCTTTAAGCCTTCAATCTGCGCCCGCAATAAGGTTTCGATGCTGTCGCTGTCCAGGCCTAAACGCCCGGCCGCCGATTTGTCGATGGTCAGTTGCAAAAACTGCATCCCGGCGTTTTGCTTGGCGAATACGTCGCTGGCGCCGCTAATGTTTTTCAAAATATCGGCAATTTGTTGGGCTTTTTCATTTAACACGGCAAGATCGGCGCCGAATAATTTGACCGCCACGTCGCCGCGCGTTCCGGTCAGCATTTCCGAAACCCGCATTTCAATCGGCTGGGTAAACTGAAAGGCGATGCCCGGGGTTTGCGCCATGACTGTCCTGATCTGATCAAGCAATTGTTCCTTGCTGTCCATACGCCATTCGTCTTTGGGCTTGAGGATCAAAAAGGTATCGGTATCGTTCAAACTCATCGGGTCCAGTCCCAACTCGTCAGAACCGACCCGGGCGACTATATCGACAATTTCCGGGATATTTTTACGCAGGTTTTTTTGCACCTGAATATCCAGGGCTATCGATTGCTCCAGGGTAATCGACGGCAATTTTTCCAGCTGCACGATGATGTCGCCTTCGTCCAGGGTCGGCATAAAGGTGCTGCCGATCTGGGTAAATACCAGCACGGTCACGGCCAACAATGAACCCGCTCCGATAAAGACCAACTTGCTGTTGGCCAGACACCAGACTAAAGCCGGTTGATACAGTTTTTGCAGGTTTCTGGGCAACCACGGCTCTTCATGCGATACCTCTTTCAACAAATAAGAGGCGATCACCGGAATCACCGTCAGCGACAACACCAGCGAACCGCTGAGCGCAAACACGATGGTCAAGGCCACCGGGGTGAATAATTTGCCTTCCAGTCCTTGCAGGGTCAGCAACGGCAAGAACACGATAATAATAATCAGGATGCCGGAGACCACGGGAGCTGCAACTTCGCGGGTGGCTCGATAAATGACATGCAGTCGCGGCAGACGCTGGGCTTTTTCGACATGCGCCAGATGAGTGATCAGGTTTTCAACCACCACCACGGCGGCATCCACCAGCATACCGATCGCAATCGCAAGGCCGCCCAAGCTCATCAGGTTGGCCGACATGCCCATGGTGTTCATCAAAATAAAAGTGAACAATGCGGCCAGCGGCAAGGCCAGCGCAACCACCAAAGCCGCGCGCAAATCACCCAGAAACAAAATCAACAAAATCACGACCAGCACGATGGCTTCCAGCAGCGCGTGCAATACCGTATCTACCGCGTGGTCCACCAGATTGCCGCGATTGTAAAACACCTTGGCCTCGACGCCTTTAGGAAGTCCGGGGCTGATTTCGGCCAGTTTTGCCTCGATACCGGCGATGGTTTGCCGGGCATTAGCGCCGCGCAAACTCAACACCAGTCCCGTGACCGCCTCGCCTGCGCCGTTTTTACTGACCGCGCCATAACGGGTCAGTGCGCCGATTTTGATGGTGGCGACATCGCTGACGGTAATCGGAATGCCGTTGTTGTTATCCACGACGATAATGCCGACATCGTCCAGGGTTTTGATCCGGCCTTCGACACGTACGATCAAGGCTTCTTCGCCGTCGGTCATGCGCCCCGCGCCGTCATTGCGGTTATTGTTTTGCAAGGCGGCAGACAGTTGCGCTATGCTGATACCTCTGGCCGATAAGCGGATATTATCGGGTATCACCTCAAAGCTTCTGACCAGTCCGCCCAGTGAATTGACATCGGCAACGCCGGATACGGTGCGCAATGCCGGTCGAATGACCCAATCCAATAGACTGCGGTGTTCCATTAAACTTAAGCCCCCGCCTTCCACGGTGAACATGAACATTTCGCCTAAAGGCGTGGTCATCGGCGCAATGCCGCCTTCAATGCCGGAAGGCAAATCGCCCCATAGCGTATTCAGGCGTTCGGCAATCTGCTGACGCGCCCAGAAAATATCGGTGCCTTCTTCAAAATCAACGGTAATATCGGTCAGCGCGTATTTGGCGATAGAGCGCAACATGGATTGATGCGGGATACCCAACAGCTCGACTTCAATCGGCGCGGTGATTCTGGCCTCGACTTCTTCCGGGGTCATGCCCGGCGCTTTAACGATAATCTTGACCTGGGTCGGCGATACTTCCGGAAACGCGTCAATCGGGATGTGGGTAAACGCCCAATAGCCGCCGCCGGACAGCAGCACGACCAACAACATCATCAATAGTCGTTGGCTCAGCGCAAAGCGAATCAAATTAGCCATTATTCGTCACTCCCCAATCCCAGCCAATTGGCTTTGAGTGCGACCGCGCCGTTGACAGCGATTTCATCATCAGCGGTCAACTCGCCGCTAACGATCGACTGATCATCCTGTTTGCCGACTACGGTGATCGGGGTGACCAAAAAGCCTTCTGGCTTGCGGATAAAAATATAGGCTTTGCCTTCGTTCTGGGCGATGGCGGTATTGGGGATTTTAAACACGGCTTTATCGCTGGCTTGAATAATCCGGGTATTCAGCCGTTGTCCGGGACGCAATGGCGCCTTATCGTGCAGCGGTTCAAGCGCTGCTCTGGCCATAATAGTCTGGTTGTCCGGATTAACGCTCTGTCCCAACAAGGTGATTTTGGCAGAGGGCGACCGGCCGGTCGCCCCTACGGCATTTTCAACAACAACCCGGTCACCGATTTTAATGCTGTCCATGCGTTCCTGCGGAATGGCTATTTCCAGCCACAGCTGATCCAGATTGGCGACGCGATATAACGGCGCCATCATATCTATGCGAGTTCCGGCGACGGCCATGCGCTCAAGCACCACGCCGATTATCGGCGCACGGACATTGAGCTGACGGGTGAGCCGATGGGTTTTGGCCAGCTGCGTAATCTCACTGTCGGTCATGCCGGCAATTTCCAGCAATTGCTTGTGTTCATTCACTTCGGATACAAAGGAGTTATGTTGAATACGGGTTTCCTGCCAACGCCGGTCGGCAATAACGCCCTCTTCCACCAGTTTTTTATCCCGCTGAAAAGTAGCCGCAGACAATTGCAGTTCGCTGACGGCTTTAAGATATTCCCGTTGTAGCGTCAGCAGATCCGGACTGTTGAGCCGGGCTAAAACCTGGCCCTTTATTACCTTATCGCCTATCGCCACATTCAACTTATCGATGACGCCAGCCTGCGCCGCACTGACGATATATTCCTGCGTCGGCGGAACCACCACTTTAGCCGGGGCGGATAACACCGGGATTTGTTTAACCTGCTCCGGTTTGCCGAGTATTACCCCAAGATTGGCAATATTTTCCGGTGAAATCTGGATGCTGTTTTCGGCTGCGTAGCTACTGAAACCGGCCAGGGTTAGCATCAACATCATTATCGGACGAGCAAAAAACAGTCTCATGGCGTAACTCCTACGGCTTGGTTATAAAGCGCAATATCGCGTTGCAGCATCACCGAACGTTGCTTGGCATTTAACACCGCTTGCTGGGTTCTGGACTGGATTTTTAATAAATCCATCAAATTAATTTCACCCACCGAAAAACTTAAGTGGGTCATTTTTAAATGTTCTTCGGCAACCTGTTGTAACTCGTTGGCAATACCTAATTCAGCCCGGTTGATCTCCAGATTATGTTCGGCCTCGTGATGCGCCTGTTCCAGGTCGCGGCTCAGTTGTTCGCGTTCCGCAAGCAGTTTATTTAATTCGACATTGACTGCCGCAACCTGCGGTGCCAAATGCGCACTGCCGCCGAAAGGAACGGTAACGCCGATATTGAAACTTTCGGTTTGATTACTGCGCTGATCATCGGTAAACCGGTCGCTGTTGATACCTACGGCAACATTGGTCTGCCCTGAACCGACTAATTGAATCGCATTCAGCTCCGCCTGCTTGCGTTCAATCTGACTGTTGATCGCCGCTAATAGCGGGTGGCTTTGCTCGATTTCCGTTAACTCAACCAGTTTTTCCTGATAGCTGCCGGGAATTTTAGTCATTTGGGTGATGCTGGAATACCGTTTGCGGGCATGCATTAATTCCGCTTCTGCTAAAGTTAACACCGAGCGTTTTTGCAACGACTCCGATTGCGCCAACAAAAAGTCGGCTCTGGGCAAATCGCCTAACTCGACACGCCGTTGCACTTTAGCCCGCAACTGATCAGTAATGGCCAGCTCGGTTTTGGCCTGCTCATAACTTAAGTTTGCCAGCGCCATATCCCAAAGGGCCGCTCTGACCAATCCCGATACGCGCAATTTAACCGCATCCGCTTGCGATAATGCGCTGTTTTCTGCCAGCTTTGCGACGGTTTGTTGCGCATCGCGCTGACCCAAGTTCCATAGCGGCACTTGTACTGACGCATCAATATAATGCAAGGTGCCGCTGGTCGCTTCCTGAAAACGCAGCCCTGCTTGCGATGCTCCGGCTGTCCAGCTGTTGCCGCGCTGTGCTATCGCCGCCGCTTCTTGTTCCAGTGATTTAAGCCAGCTTGCATCGGGATATTTCTCCAATGTTAAATCAACAACCTTAGCCAAGCTCAAAGTCGCAACACTTTCAATCGGATCAAGATGATCGACAAGATGGGGCGACTCAGCAAAGCCGGGCGTTATCGTCGCAAAAAAAACAGCAATAGCCGGTAAAAATCCGGGCATGAGCCTTCGGAAAAGGTTCAAAAAAAACATAAGTAAACTCGATGCGGTTTTTATGGCCGCGATATAAATAAACAAATTGTAGGAGCGGCTTTAGCCGCGAAAATCGAGGCTAAAGCCGCTCCTACAACCATTAATAAGCTAGTTAGGCACCCTTACAATAAACCTAGAATCCGATAAGAGCCTTTGGTGTTCAAGATGATGGCCACCGGAGACCGGGTTTTGTTTTCCCAGTACCAGCCGTGAGAGCCTTCGAAGGGAGCCGTCAAGGTGCCGTTGGATTGATTATCGGTACTCTCCTTAAAGCTTTTGAAGAAACCGGTTTTGTCACCTTTGGGTTCGCCATGAAAATCGAAATAGAGTTTGGCGCCGTCCGTAGTCCATGAATAATCCAGTGTCGCTCCTTTTACCAGATGGAATTTATATTCCAAACCCTCCCCGGCCGGCACTATGATTTTGACTGAATCTTGCCACTGCGGCAGTGTTTCCTTTTGGATCGTCTCAGTCGAACCGGCCGCTTGATTAATGGTTTGCGGCGGCAACACCGGACAAGTAATCGCGAGTGCTTTATTGCCGTCTTTTGTTGGTGCAGACAAAGCGCTTAAGCCCATCATTTTTCCCATCCCGGTTGGGTCAATACCGTATTCTGCGGGCAGTACCGCCGACAGTAAAATAATGACGGCCAACAGCAGCGCAAATGCGCTGGCTATAATCAGTGATTTGAGCGATTGAACAGGGGGATTGATATGAGTCATGAATTTATCCGTTAATTAAATAGCCGGTTATTTGATAGCCGAACAGAATCAAGCCGCCGGTCATTAAAAGTGTATTGGTAGCGGCGGAAAAGCGATAAAAACTCTCGTGTCTGCGCCAGAAATCGAGTGCAATCAGGATAAACAGCAAGGCGACAAACTGGCCCAGTTCCACCCCGACATTGAAGGCCAATAAATTTTTCCATAACGCCGCCTGAGGCAGTGAAAAATCCTGCAATTTGGTGGCGAGTCCAAAACCGTGAAACAAGCCGAAAACCATCACCGCAATTTTTGTATTCGGTTGAAAGCCGAACAATCGGCGAAAACCGCCCAGGTTATCGAAGCCTTTGTAGACAATGGACAGCCCGATAATCGCATCAATCAGGAAAGGATTGACCGCGACGTTGTTTAGCACGCCGAATAATAGCGTCAGACTATGCCCCAAGGTGAACAGGCTGACATAAGTCAACACATCCCGGGTGCGGAACAGAAAGAAAATCACGCCAATCAGAAACAGCAGGTGATCGTACCCGGTCACCATGTGTTTGGCGCCGATATAAAGAAACGGCCCGATAGCGAGACCCTGGTTTGCCAGTAAAAAACGTTCGGTATTCGCGTCAACGCCATGAGCAAAGACACTTGGGCTGAGGCTGAGGAGAAGTAAAAATAACGGCACGCTAATAAGCCAGGCCGGTCGTTGTGTTGTTGGTGTCATCGTTAAAAAATCCTGCTTCAATTTATGTGTCATTTAGGGCTACCAATTTAAGCCGGGGCCAGTTCGGAATACAGGCTTCGCCTGTTTGCAAGCGAAGCTTGCACTCCTACGCCGTCTTAAGCGGGTAGCCTCATTGAGTGTTTATAGCTTAATGCCATAGCGCGTCAATAGTGTGATCATTAGAAAATAACAGCCTGCCGTCACTGACATTGAAATCCCCATACTCAGATAGAAATCAAGCCCCTTCTTGAGCAAAAAAGGTAAGCTGATAAAAAAAACCAGCGAGGGGATAACCAGCCAAAAAATACCGGCTGCCAAATTGGCAATTTTTCCGGTATCTTTGGTGTCAATATAAAGCCAGAGCATCGCTAAAATGGACATGAGCGGTAGCGAGGCCAATAAAGCGCCAAGCAATGAACTTCGTTTCGACAGTTCCGATATAGCCACGATAAGCAGGAGGCTGGTAATAATAACTTTGATTAGGGTGTAGCTCATTTTGTGCCACCGTTATTTTACTCCCGTCTTGCTTTGAAAATGTACCGCTTTGAAACGGCTGAAGACCTTGTTAATCAAGGGCTGGCCAGTTTTACAAAAACAGACGATTTGTCACTAAGATGAGGAGCATATTCAATGCGGTTTTGACCGCGTTAATGTAAAGACGCGATAGATCACGTTTCTACGAAACGAAGGGGGACTTATTGAGCAGGAGGGGCGCGAGGGGATAACGAGGGAATAAGCAAGCGGCAAACAAACTGCGTGGCTTGCGGAGAAAAATTGGTATCGAAAGGGGATATTGCGGCTTTAAATACGGGAGACTGTTGCGGCAGATAGTGGCTGTTATCCGGATCTGCAAGCATAGTAACTTGCTTATCTTTCATGCCGGCAGCGACACCCACTATGATGCCTTCGGAACTGAAATCATGACTCACGGCCTGAAATGCATGATCGTCATGGTCGTCACTATGCATTTCAAGACCGTGAATATGCAGGCCAAAACCTGGCATTTTCTCTCCGGCATGCGCATGCACCAACGGTGCAATCAATTGCAGTATTGCCAGAAAAATAACAGTGAATTTGCGTAATGTTGTCAACATGGCGCCAATGCTAAGCGATTAACTGGTAATTAACAACTGGTTGTTTGCGGCAAAAGACATAGCGCAAACAAACAAGCTCTGCATTTCGCACCGCTGGAGCTATGCAGAAGGCATTCCCACGCCGGAGCGTCGGAATGCTTATGCGTATCCAGGATGGAATCAAGCCTGCTGTTTTTTGTAAAGGATCGACGAATACACCGATAAGCCGATCAATATCGCACCCGCCAAGCCGGTTATCACTTCAGGAATATGATGAGTGATGCTAAGCAGCATAATGCCCGCCAATACGCCGATCGCGTAATGCGCGCCGTGTTCCAGAAACACATATTCATCCAGCGTACCTTTGCGCACCAGATAAACCGTCAGACTTCTGACAAACATCGCGCCGATCGCCAAACCCAGCATGATGATGACCACATCCTGGGTAATCGCAAATGCACCGATCACACCGTCGAATGAAAATGACGCATCCAAGACTTCAAGGTAAACAAAGCTCATTATGCCGCTTTTTTTCAGCACCGCAGCAACCTGTTCGCCTTCTTCTTCATCCTCAAACAAGGCCGCCAGACTGTCGACGATAACGAATAAAATAACCCCGGTGACACCGGCAACCAGAACATCCAGACGGATTTCCTCAGGCAGATAGTTTTGGATGATTAATAGCGGTACTAAGGCCATGATAATTTCAATGGCTTCGAGCTTGCCGAATGACGCCATTTTTTCTTCTATATAGCCCAGCCAATGTAATTCCCTGGCCTCGTCAAAAATAAACGAATAAAACACCATCAGCAGGAACATGCCGCCAAATGCCGCAATTTGCACATGCGATTCTTCCAAATGCTTGGCATAAGTCGCGGGATCGTTTAAGGCCATATCAGTAACGCCCATAAATCCGATGCCGGTGGCCGCCGCCACAATCACGATAGGAAACAACAGACGCATACCGAAAACGGCCACCAAAATCCCCCAGGTTAAGAAGTACTGTTGCCAGCGGTCATCCATACGTTTTAAAACGGAGGCATTAACCACCGCATTATCGAATGATAAACTGACTTCAAGGACGCCCAGAATAACGGCGATAAAAACGCCCATTATTCCACCCCAAAAAAATGCAGCCACCAAGCAAATCGCAGTGACAATAAAAGAAAGACGAAAGTGTTGCATAGTGTGCTCGCTAAAGATTGATGATTTTTTGTTGACCAACTATAGGTGGATTTAATTTAAAATCAACATTTATCCTGAGAGCAACGACACTTGACTGCTTGAAAATTTCACCGGTATTTTTAACGATCTACGCGTTACAGCCGGTTGCAAACCTCATTCAGTCTACGGAATGAATAACTGATGTTGCACCGCTTCTATAACAAAGATTCAACGGTCTTCAGCGGCAGTAATGACCAAAAATCGCCATGCGTATCACTGACATCTTTCGCCACTGTTTCATGCATTGCTCTGCTGCCCTATTCCCTTAGTGGCGTCTCTCGTGGCTTCAAACAGTCGAACACGAATGCATTAAATAGGCTTTCCTTGATCACATGGCTGACTAGGCAAGTAGTTTATTAGAGGTTATCATGGCAATGGCACCTATCGAATGACCTTGAAAATATGTGGATGGGTCGACGGGTGTACTACGTAATGAATCAGCAGTCTTTTACTATTTTTTTTGCAGGACTCATGAAACAAATAGCGTTAAAAGACTTTTGATAACTTGTCTATTTAGACTTTACACTCTATACAAGGAGATTTATTGATGGCTATTTCACTCGCTAAAGGCGGCAATATCAGTCTGTCCAAGACTGATCCGACCCTTAAAAACCTGATTATCGGTCTCGGCTGGGATGCAAGACCCACCGACGGCGCAGATTTCGATTTGGATGCCAGTGCATTTCTGGTCAAAGAAGACGGTAAAGTCAGATCCGACAGCGACTTTATTTTCTACAACCAGACTAAATCCACTTGCGGTTCGATTGAGCATACCGGCGATAACCGTACCGGTGAAGGCGACGGCGACGATGAATCCGTTATCGTACTGCTCGACAAAATCCCGGCCGATATACACCGCGTGGTTTTTACCGTGACCATACACGATGCCGAATTACGCAAACAGAATTTTGGTCAAGTTTCGCAAGCCTATGTTCGAGTAGTCAATAAAGACTCAAGCAGCGAAGTTGCCCGCTATGACTTAAGCGAAGATGCCTCCATTGAAACCGCGATGGTTTTCGGTGAACTCTACAAACACGGCGCCGAATGGAAATTTAAAGCCGTCGGTCAGGGCTATGCTGGTGGGTTGGCCGCATTAGCTCGTCAATACGGTATTAGCATCTAGTACTTTGGTTAGCCGACCTCTATAGCGTCACTCGACGGATAGAGGTCGGCTGTGGATTGAAACATTAGCCGCTACGCGGTTTTAATATAGCTTAACTCAGCATCAGGAGAGAATCATGGCAGTATCACTTACTAAAGGCGGCAATGTTAATCTGAGTAAAGAAGCCCCGGGCTTGAATAAAATCGTCGTGGGACTAGGCTGGGATGCCCGTGCAACCGACGGCGCTGCGTTTGATTTAGATGCCTGCGCTTTTCTGGTCAAAATGGACGGCAAAGTTCGCTCCGACAACGATTTTTGTTTTTACAATAACAAGGTGGTCGGCGATGGCGCGGTTCAGCATCAGGGCGACAATACCACCGGTGTTGGCGATGGGGATGATGAAACCGTCAAGGTTGAATTATCCAAAGTTCCCGGCGAACTGGACAAAATCGTATTCTCGGTGACCATTCATGACGCCGAAACGCGTAAACAGAATTTCGGTCAAGTCAGTCATGCCTATATCCGTATCTGCAACGAAGAAAGCGGCGCAGAAATCGCCCGTTATGATTTGAGCGAAGACGCATCAATTGAAACTGCGATGATTTTTGGCGAAATCTACCGCGTGGGTACCGATTGGAAATTTAAGGCTATTGGCCAAGGTTTTGCCGGTGGACTAGGGCCTTTGGCCGCCTCCTTCGGGGTTAATGTTTAATTGCGCTAAACAATCCAGGGAGTAAGCAATCAAAAGTTTTCGTCATAGTAGGAGCGGCTTTAGCCGCGATAATCGCGGCTAAAGCCGCTCCTACGATTGTTTATTTTGAAATTTCAAATCATCAAAAATCCTGCTGCCATTTAACACAGCAGGGTTCATTTATTGAGGTAATGTGTATGGCTATTAATTTACAAAAAGGGCAGAAAATTTCTTTATCCAAAGAGTCCGGCGGTGCGTTAAGCAAGATCGTCATGGGCTTGGGCTGGGATGCTAAACAGGCACCTTCAGGCGGAATTTTAAAAGGCTTGTTTGGCGGCGGCGGTAAGAGTGACGCTATCGATCTGGACGCTTCTTGCGTATTGTTTGACGATCAAAACAAGGTGGTTGACACTATTTATTTCGGCCAACTGAAAAGCCGTGACGGCAGCATTTTGCATACCGGCGATAATCGTACCGGCGCCGGTGACGGCGATGATGAGCAAATCAAGGTTGATCTGGATAAAGTACCTGCCAATGTTAAATCACTGGTATTCACCGTTAACTCTTTTTCCGGCGAAACCTTCGATCAAATTGAAAATGCCTATTGCCGCATCGTCGACAGCAGTAATAATGCCGAAATTGCCCGTTATACCCTGAGTTCGCAAGGTTCCCATACCGCGCAAATCATGACGAAACTATATCGGCATAATGGCGAGTGGAAAATGCATGCGATCGGTGAAAATGGCACTGGCCGCACCATTGAAGCCTTGTTGCCGCAAATTATCATTCATTTGTAGGCATCAATGAGAATTTGGTTTAACCAAACATTTTCGACTATACATACGGTATTTAGACATCTTCGCCAGTCGGCACCGAATGGCGAAATCACCCTGATTTGCACTCACACTCACGCTCATGCGACTGCCTTTTTGGCAGCGGATGAGCACTATCTTGAACCTGCCGGACTCACTGAACACGAGTATCTTGAATGGTGCGTAGATTTTTGTCGGCGCCACACTATTCAGTTATTTTGGCCCGGCAAAGAAGCGGCGCTGATCAGCAAGCACCCTGAATTATTTCAGGCGATTGGTGTGCAGGTAGTGTCGGTTGCCGATTTTGATACACTGAGCTTATTGCATAACAAGGCAGATTTTTATGCCGCGTTGCCTGCAGAAGTTGCGCAAACCATGGATTTTATCGCCGTTAACGACCGCGATGCGTTTGATAGCGCGGTTGCCGCATTATCGGCACATCACCAAAGATTATGCGTTAAACCGGCAGTTTCGGTGTTCGGCCTGGGCTTTCGGGTTTTGGATACCCAGCGCGACAGCATCACCCAGCTACTTAAAGGCGTTGAATACCAGATTCCGCTGCAAGAACTGCGGCAAGGTATGGCGAATACCCCGGAGTTTACCACCCTGTTGGTCATGGAGCATCTGGGTGGCCCTGAATGGAGCGTCGATTGCGCCGGACGGCACGGCGACTTGCTGTGTGCGGTGCAACGCAAAAAATCGCAACGGGCGGGCGGCGGGCAAATGATCGACAACAACGCCGATATTGACGGCATGGTGGCAAGACTAACCGCGCATTACCGGCTCAACGGCTTGTTCAATATCCAGTTCAAGGAAGGCGTACACGGTGTGCGTTTACTGGAAATCAACCCGCGGCCTTCGGGCGGTTTCGGCATGGCCTGTTTATCCGGGGCCAATCTGGCGCAGATTGCGTTGCAGGCTATCAGAGGTAAAGCATGCCAGCGGCCGAGCATTCGTTATGGGCTAAGGGTGAGCGAGATTAATACGCCGGTGGTGATGCAGGAATTGTTGTGAGCTGTTGATTGCTTTATCGTTGCCGTGGGCGCGAATTTATTCGCGCGATAGACATTAAACAACGCCACTAAATCCGCGTTCGATAAAGCAACATCGCTTCGCTTGTTGCGGGGCGACCTGCCGGATCGCCCCTACAATTTAACTTGTGTAGATAGCTATGGCCTACCTAAAGGCCGAGGTTTAAACCAGCAAGGAAGATTGATTAAATCCTTAATTACCGGTGACTCGTCGGCGTTAACGAACGCAACGCTGAAGCGTCACAAACTGCATGCAACTTACGACATAACTCCACAACAAACTATGCCAAAAACAATCACCATAAAACTAGACACAGGAACCCTGCATCTCGACATCGAACCCGGACGCATTCCGCTGAATCGCTTGCTGGGCTTTGCGGCCAGAGTGAGCAGCAAGCGCAAGTTTTTGCTGGTCAGCAAGGTCTTGGGCAAGCATTATCCGGTATCGCCCAAAGTCATGAGCTGGTCTTATCGGGCCCTTGCCCGGATGGTATTAAATAGCGGGGCAGACACCGGCTCGCTATGGATAGGCATGGCGGAAACTGCAACCGGCTTGGGTTACGGCGTGTTTGAGGCGGCCTGCCGTGAAGGTGCAGAGCAGGCCCTGTTTATCCAGACGACCCGCTATCACCTGGACGGCATCGAACGACTGGAATTTGAAGAGGCGCATAGTCATGCGACTGACTTTTTTTTGTATTATCCTGAGCGCACAGATTTTCGTCAGCAGTTTTTAACGGCCAAAACGCTGATGTTAATCGATGACGAAATCAGTACCGGACTTACCTTTTTACGCCTGATCAAAGCCTACAAAGCAGTTAATCCCGGGCTGCAAAAAGTATTCATCGTCAGTTTAGTCAATTTTGCCCATCCAGACGATCGCGCCGCTTTAGAAGATCAAGCCGGTGTGGCGGTCGAATGGCTGTGTTTCAGGCAGGGATTGTTGCGCTTTGAGGACAGTAAAAACGCAGCTATTGACCGCATCAGCGTCAATGTATCAGGTAATGGCGGCTGTAAAAAATCGTTGTTAGCTTGGCCGGGCCGCTTAGGTTTGGATGCGCCGATCAGCCTGGAAAAGGATGTGCTCAAGCAGCTGTGCAGCAATGGCTTTAGCTGCGATCAGGCAACCGACTCACGCCCGATTCTGGTGCTAGGTACCGGCGAATGCAACGCCCCCGCTTATCTATTGGGCCGCGAATTGGAAAACCGGGGTTTTAAGGTCAAGGTGCAAAGCACCACACGCTCGCCGATTCATCAAGGCAACGCTATCGGCTCGGTATGCCAATTTGAAGACAACTACGAGGATGGCATCCCCAATTTTATTTATAACCTGAATCCAGATGATTATCGGGACATTATTCTTTGCCATGAAACCCCGCTGTGTGCAGCATTAAATGACCGACTGCACGCATGGCAAGCCATTAGCGCAAGATTTGAACGCCAACCAGGCAACACTAACTATGCAAAGCTACATTTTTTTAGACCTTGATGACACCTTGTTCCAGACCTTAAGAAAATGCGCAGCCGATGTCGATAATCATCCACTACAGGCGCGGGCTTTTTTACCTGACGGTTCGGCTAATTCCTACGCGACACAAAAACAGCAGTGGTTGTGGCATTGGCTGGCCAAGGGCTTTAAGATCGTGCCGGTAACGGCGCGCGATGTTCACGCCTTTGAGCGCGTCAAGCTGCCGTTTCAGGAAGAAGTGGTATTGAACCACGGCGCAGTGATTTTGAATAAACAGGGTACCGTCGATAAGGTGTGGATGGATAACATCCTGCAAAGCTTACCGGCTTACCAGGAAAAGCTATTGGCGGTGTGGGCGGAAGTTGAGCTTTATGCACAACGACATGGCGGTTTTAAACCACGGCTGGTTAACGATTTCGGTACAACCTGGTATGGCGTGATCAAACACAGTGACGGCACCGAAGCGATATTAAAAACCCTGTTGGATGAAATTATCATCGCGCATCCGTATGTGCTTGACGGCAGTTTGTATTGGCATTTGAACGGCAATAATCTGGCGTTATTACCGAAGATTATCAACAAAGAAAGCGCGGTCAGTTATCTGCTGGCAGGCTACAAACAGCAGCATTCCAAAGTATTGACCTTTGGTGCGGGCGACAGCAAAACCGACGCAGCGTTTATGGCGCTGTGCGATTACGCGCTAATTCCCAAGAATACCCAGCTGTTTCAAGCGCTGGATTTTGCCGAAACCACATAAATGACGATTCCTTTCACCGGCAGTTACACTGCAGACGATGTACAGTTTTTATTAAAACCGATGGTGATGGAGAACACGCCCATCGCTATCAAGGAAGCCTTAATCCAATCCGGCAAACAACATTACTCCCAAATGCTGAGCCATGAGTCGTTGCCGCCGGAACATTATTTACCGCTGTTTTATCAGGCGATGGCCTTAAATCAGCAGCGTATGGCCGAACATGTGCTGCTATTGGCCGAACGCATAGTCGCCACCCGTCGACACGGCGTTACCCTGGTTTCTCTGGCGCGTGCCGGAACGCCGGTCGGCGTACTGCTTAAGCATGTTCTGCGGCGCTATTTCGATACCGAGGCGAGCCATTATTCCATTTCGATACTGCGCGATATCGGCATCGACCAAAATGCGTTGCGCTTTATTGTGCAAAACCATGCCCCGGAATCGCTGGTTTTTGTCGATGGCTGGACCGGGAAAGGCGTTATTGCGCGGCAGTTGGCCGCCAGCCTACAGGCTTTTGCCGCAAGCGATGGCGTGACTATTCCGGCTGAACTGTATGTGTTGGCCGATTTATCAGGCAATGCTACGGTTGCGGCAACGTCAGAGGATTATTTGATTCCCTCGTGCATCCTGAATGCGACAGTATCGGGTTTGGTCAGTCGTTCAATTTACGTCCCTGATACGGCGGGTCCAACCGATTTTCATGGTTGCGTTTATTACCGGCAGTTTGAGCCGCACGATCTGTCCCGTTATTTTATTGACACGATGCTGACTTGCATTGAACAGGCGTGGCAACAGGGCAATCTTGTCAGCTGCAGTCATGACCGGCTAAAATTGCAAGCGATTTCCCAAGCGCTATTGGCCTGGATTACAACGCATTACGGTGTCAATCAGCCCCATTACATTAAGCCCGGTATCGGTGAGGCGACGCGGGTTTTATTACGACGCGAAGCCAAGGTCTTGCTGTTACGGGATGAAGAGGGTGCCGCGACCCGACATTTGCGTTGGCTGGCCGAGTCCCGATCCATTCCAATCGCTATTTTTCCCAACCTGCCGTACCAAGCAGTAGCATTAATCAAGGAGTTGCCATGATGAATAATGTACCGAAAGTTTTTTCGCCTTGGTGTTTAGGTGCGTCACTGTATATGCCCGCGCATCGTCTCGACCTGATGGATTGCGCCAATGGCGAAAAACTGCCAGCCTTGCGTTCGATGATTTTTTGTACCGAAGATGCGGTATCCCATACCGAGTTAGACAGCAGCCTGCGTCATTTGGGGCTTTGCTTGCAGGGTTTTAGAGACACGCCGCAGCGCTTTCGTTTTATTCGCGCCAGGAATCCTGAAGTTCTGGCGCGACTGCTGGCGCTGTCCGATATTGAAAAAATCGACGGCTTTGTGTTGCCGAAATTTAATGTCGGCAATTTTCACGCTTATTTCGATCAACTGCAGGGCACCACGTTCAAGGTTATGCCGACACTGGAAACCCAGGATGTTTTTGATGCCGGCGCGATGACCGAATTGCGGCAGGGCTTGGCGCAGGATGCCGTTTTTGCGCGGATATTGATGCTGCGGATCGGCGGCAACGACTTGATGAATATTTTAGGTATCAGACGCCCCAGAAATATGACCTTGTATGAGACGCCGCTGGGCCATGTCATCGCACAACTGGCGACCGTATTTAAGCCTTACGGGTTTTCATTGTCAGCGCCGGTATTCGAATATCTGAATGACAGCATCACCTTGCAAAAAGAGATTCGGCTGGATCTGGCGTATGGTTTGACCGGTAAAACGGCTATTCATCCGACTCAGATACCGGTCATTGAAGCGATGTACAGCGTCGATAGCGAAGACCATGACATGGCGCTTAGCTTGAATCAAAGTGCGTCACCTGCGGTATTCAGAATGCACAACGCGATGTGTGAAGTGGCGACGCACCAACAATGGGGCCGGGATATTATCGATAGACAGCAGTGCTACGGCAACAAGGTAGCGCTCGCCTTGCCGGAATATACCGGGGTGATTGTTTAAATTATTAGCACTAACCCTGCCTACATGGCTGGAAAAGATTAATGGTAAACTGCTTCAAAGTTCATATACAAACATATTCATTTGATAATTCGCTTTCCGTTGATAGGTCTTGCAACCTGCAACTGGAATCCTGGTTGAGCAGTTTCAACCGACAGGTGCAATCCCCCGAAGGGTCTGCACACCGGTTA
>JAURYJ010000098.1 GCA_030653985.1 Methylobacter sp.
CAATAGGTTTACAAAAACGAAAGAACCAGCCTCGTGCTATTAAGCGACGACCCAAACCTTTTCCTCTACTTACCGTACCTAGACATCAGGCATGTTTAAGCCTATGAATTGTATTAATTATTTTAAGGTAGCAGTATTAGAGTCAGGTACGTTATGATCAGCCATTTCCAGCTTGGCGGGTTGAGTTTTTTCCGTAACAGCTTTATTAAAATTAACACCCTTGGTTCGAGCTCCTGCAGTCACCAAATCTTCAGGCTCATCGAAAAAACGGCTCATTTCTAAATCAATAGCATGATTGCCACTGCTCACATCGTCACCCTGATTATCCATAACCCGTTTAAACTGCACCAGCGTTGAAACAACCGCATTCATTTCAGTCAACTTAACGGGGTAAGTACCCTGTAACTTATTTTTCATCATATCTTTATAGGCTTTCAGCACACTGCCCAGATCGTGTGTCAGCAGACTTGAAAGCTTCCGGTATCCCATAAAAAAAGCCAGCAGCGCCAGCAAGGCAGGAACAGCGATCATCTCGACGATGAAAGTCAGTCCAGTAGAACTTGCACTGTCGGCAACCTGGTAATGCAATTCCCAGCCGGTGTTAGCTACTTTTATTTGCACATCATCACTCAATGCTGCACTGACCGGGTCACCGGCTGCACCTAATACCAGTGCAGCCTGTCTTAATTCAAGGTGCCCATTTTTTAGTTCCGCTGCCTGTAAGGCTTTACTAATAAAGTCATAGTTCAAACTGGCCAGAATGACGCCAACCACCTGCTCATTGTGCATAATCCGGCGTGTTATCGCTAGATGCCTGTCAGGCCCGTTATCGCCTTGTATTGCCGGTAATTGATTTTTGGTCAATGTTTCTCGCACCATATCCAGGTCGGCATAACCCATTTTAGGCACGTTTTTGTCATCAAGTTCACTGACGCCCGGCAATAACAGCCGCACTTTCAGGACACCGGGCAAATACTTTTCAAGTGTTGCGGCCACTGCGGTTAATTCGGTTGATTCTGCACGAATAACCGCAGCCGACACGACCGGATCCAGCGCCATTTTTTCAAGCGATTGGGTCAGAAAATTGACCTGTGCACTAATGCCTACGGCGACACTTTTTGCAACGGCCGCAGCTGAGTTCTGCTTTACTTCGGCGATTTGGTCCGCACTGATCCAGTAAACGCCCACACCGGCAGTCAGAACCATTAACACAGCAAACACTGACAATAAAGAAAATAGTCGTACCATGTTTATGCCTCTATCCGAAAGAAAAACAGCTTAATGACGACCGGTATGACCAAAGCCGCCGGAGCCGCGCAAACTTTGATCAAACTCGGCGACTTGTTCGAATTCCACCTGTACCACCGGCACAAAAACCATTTGGGCGATACGCTCACCTATATTAATGATAAAAGCGGTGTCGCCTCGGTTCCAGCAGGAAACAAAAACCTGTCCCTGATAGTCAGAATCAATCAGTCCAACCAGATTGCCCAAAACAATGCCGTGCTTATGTCCCAGACCTGATCTGGGCAATAAAACGGCCGCTAATTGGTGATCGTCAATATGGATGGCCAGACCGGTTGGAATTAACAACGTTTCGCCCGGCTTTAACTCGACCGCCTCATCCAGGCAGGCGCGCAAATCCAACCCTGCTGAACCCGCTGTTGCATAGTCCGGTAACGGAATGTCTTTGCCTAAGCGGCCATCGAGGATTTTAAGCTGTATTTTTTTCATGTGATTTTGTACTCCATTCTCTCTGAAATTAAGCGGATTAATTGCTCTGCCAATTGGTTTTTATCAGTCATCGTCAGGGTTTTTTGGCCTTGTTGCCAAAAAACCTGCAATGCATTTTGTTCGCTATCGAAGCCGCCTAGATCACGCCCTACCCAGTTTGCCGCAATCATATCCAGATTTTTTCTCGCCAATTTATCTTGCGCATAGTGTTCAAGATCATGGGTTTCAGCGGCAAATCCGACCGTGAACGGACGGGGAGTCAGTTGCGCCACTTCCGCCAAAATATCTCGGGTCTTTTTTAACGTTAGCGTGATTTGTTCGCTTTGTTTTTTTATTTTCTGCTGTTCCAACATGACCGGGCTGTAATCGGCAACCGCCGCAGCCCCTATGTAAATATCATGTTCTGCGGCTTTGGACATAACCGCCGTATACATTTGCGCCGCCGTCTCTACGTTCACCAGATCGACATTATCAGGCGCTGTCAGTGCCACCGGGCCGCTGATCAGCGTGACTTTTGCCCCGGCTTTTAAGGCCGCGTTGGCCAGCGCATAACCCATTTTCCCAGAACTGCGATTGGTGAGGTAACGCACCGGATCTAAAGGTTCGCGGGTGGGTCCTGCACTGATTAAAACCTTAAACCCGCCTAAGCACTGAATGTCCGATTCAGCCAGTAAATACCGGCAAATTTCCGCAGGTTCGGACATTCTGCCAAAGCCGGTTTCACCGCAAGCCTGCTCGCCTGGTTCGGGGCCGATCACGGTAACGCCGTGGCTGTTGAGTTTATGAATATTTTCCTGAGTGACGGTTTTATGCCACATAGCCTGATTCATGGCCGGGGCCACGTAAACCGGACAGGTTGCCGCCAGATACAGCGTTGATAATAAATCGTCAGCCAAACCATGGCTGCATTTTGCCAGCGTATTGGCCGTTGCCGGAGCAATAATCAACGCATCGGCCCAGCGCGCCAGACTGATATGCCCCATCGCATGCTCTGCATCCGCATCAAGCAATTCGCTATGCACGGGATTTCCGGACAGCGCCTGAAACGTCAGCGGACTCACAAACTGCATGGCGGAATGGGTCATCACCACGCGCACCTCTGCCCCTTGCTTGCGTAACAACCTGACTAGCTCAGCCGACTTATACGCAGCAATACCGCCGCTGACAGCTAATAAAATATGCTTGTTAATAGTAAGGTCCTGAAACGTGAACAAAGCTGGTATTATGGCAAGTCTACAGCAATTCTTCTATGCTTAAATCGCAACCCTATAAGGTAAGACGGATGTCCATTAAGGATTGGTCGGCAGAAGATCGGCCCCGAGAAAAATTACTGCGCCGTGGCTCAGCCGCTCTAACCGATGCAGAACTGCTGGCTATTTTTCTGCGCACCGGATCCCCCGGCAAATCGGCGGTTGACTTGGCACGTGAGCTGCTCGCCGATTTTGGCTCACTGGGAGCCTTATTGGGTGCCGAACAGCAACGTTTTTGTGAGGCCAAAGGTTTGGGCGATGCCACTTATGCCCAGCTCCAGGCCGTATTGGAAATGGCCAGACGGCATTTTAAAGAAGCGCTGCAACGCGGCGATGCGCTAACCAGCCCGGAACTCACCCGCTCTTATCTTAGCGCTCAACTGCGCGGCTACAGCTACGAAGTCTTTGCCTGTTTATTTCTTGATAATCAGCACCGGGTCATACAACTGGATGAATTATTCAGAGGTACCATAGACGGTGCTAGCGTTTATCCCAGAGAAGTCGCCAAGCAGGCGTTGCGCCATAATGCGGCGGCGGTCATTTTTGCCCATAACCACCCGTCCGGCATTTCCGAACCCAGCCAAGCCGATAAACACATAACGGAGAAACTTAAGCAGGCATTAGCCTTGTTCGACATCCGGGTGCTGGATCATTTTATTATCGGTGACGGGCAACCGTATTCGTTTGCGGAACATGGCTTACTGTAATAAGTTATTAATATTTATAGTTATTATTTTTTTACATCAAAAAAGGGTACACCATAGGGTACACTCTTGGTATGAGCTTGCATGGAACTGCCTGTCCAGCCCGACATAAAGACGCGCTGAATTTTGCACAATAAAAAACCGCATGACGCGGCCCCGTGCCGTATGTGTTTAGGAACGCCAATTCCTACACTTCAATTGTGTGAAGCTATTACTGTTTTGCGCCAGCAGTCTAACCGCTGTCAAATGGATTTTATGGAACAGGTGACCCGAAAATTACGGGAGCTTTCTTTTTGGACTGCAGCCTGCAACTTTATGAGGTTGAAATAGATAAGGGAAAATTTTCCCACGTCTATAAAAGGCTTTGTTTGTTGTGCGACTTAAATATGAAGTTACCTGTATAGTTAATAATGTGAATTGTGAACACTAATCGTCCCTAGGTAACTCAGAATGAAAAACAAAATTGAAATATATCTTAGGCACAGTATCGGCAAAGTAATGCTGAATTTATACGTACCCAAAGAAACGAAAAAAAGATTTCTAACTGGTCTGAAAAATGGAGCTTTAGAATTACCGGAAGATTCGGCGAACTTCGAGCTATCGATTCTTCCTGAATGGATTACAGACCCTGAACAACGTGAGCGGATAAAAAATATTGGCGAAACAATTCATGTGTGCATCCCAATTGCGGCAATCAATACCATGTACACGGATTAATTAATAGCATCCATTACCCATATAGGTCAGCGGCCGATAGGTGAGCTCAATCCTGCGCTACCAAATTTCACTAGCGCAATATCTGCGTTAGCACACACGGGCGCAATATCTGCGCTCGTCGATAGGCACAATTAAGGCTGCTCTTGATTCTTGTAACATATTTCAAATATGCGGATAACCCACTAAGCATGATTTCGTGCTGAGTAGATAAAACCGGAATACCGGCTTTATAGTGAGGGGGTCGCGTTTCACGACCCCTAACAATAACGATTCGTTATAGTTGCCCTAAATTTTCAGGACACCTATTTAGGCGCGAGATTATTTTCTGGCACCTCAAGCCTTTAGCGGCTCGATCTCCAGCCACAAAAAAGCCGATAACCCGTAAAGGCTAACGGCTGTAGCGAAGCGCAAGATTTGCGCCTGGCTTATGCTAACCAGCGTGGCGGCGGCGCGTGGATTTCTGTAATGATCTAATCACTCGATCCAGTTCGGTAAGTGAATCCCCCTCATTTTTTGTAAAAATAATCTTGGGGGTTTCCTTAACTGTGGTTTTTGTCTCGCCAAAGGATTTAGCTAGCGGCTGGGCATCTTTTAACGCCTTTATTAATGGTTGTGAGCGATTCGCCTGGGCAACACTATAACCTGATCCAACTACCTCACCCTCCTCGTCCGTAAAAACCAGCAGACGCTTATTGTCTTGACCAATTGCTTTAATCATATCCTCGCCACTGTTAATCTGGTGGTCGGCGCCATTTTCGTCTGTAAAAATAATACTCATATTTATTCCAAAAATTAAAATTAAATTGCCTTAATCAGCTTTTGATTAGCTTTTCTAACTGCTCATCGGACATTAATGCAATTTGCTCTCGGGTGTACTCGATTTCGGCTACCGGCTTGCCGTGCGCTCTATCAAGCAATAACTCGACTGCTTTCAGACGGTCTTTAGTCGCTTCCGTCGTGGACTGCATGATTTCAACCAGCACCGCCAATGCTGCTGGACAGTGCGCTTGTGCCTCCTTTCTGATGTTTTTAACGCCCTTTGGTCGACCACCTGGATTACCGGATTTTCCCTTTTCAAATGCCATAACGTTGTTTTTTCTCCTGTTCTGAATGATTATGGGGCGACAAACCCAGCAAAATAATAGAAAAAAACCAAGCTGCCGTCTGTTTCACATTGTTACATCACGACGATTTAATTGATCTGTGTTGTTCCTTGTGTCTCCGAAGCATTAACCAAGCGAGTGCCGTGGGGGCATCGGTCAAGCAGGATTATTTTTAGTATTTTTGCTAAATCAGGCTGCGTAAGTTCGACAGACCGCCGAGCCTCGTTTTTCGTCATAACTTTTTTAAATTCCACCTCTCTGACCGCGCCTGTCAGTGTGATGAATGTGACACGGGCAGGATAGTAACGACGGACAAGTTTCAGCTTGTTACCATGCTTATTCAGGCCGAGAAAGTTTTCCCGTTCTCGGTTATAACAACTAATGCAGCGTAGCCCGTTGACCAGACGGCTAGACTGACGCTTACAGCGAGCACAGACCTTTGATTTAAAAAGAACTGAGCGTTTAACGTATTGGTCACTACCCAGACTTTCAGCACCAATAAGGCAGTAGCGGCATTTAGTCCTGAACATTGCGCCAATGCCGTCTGAACTATTCGCCTTTACGTGAGATGCTGCACAGAAACTTTTACTAAAAACAGCAGAATATTCTAAACAAGAAACCGTTTCGACCATTAAATGCAACCAAAAAAATTGAGTTGCGTTTAGTTTTTTGTCACCACCGTTTTACTTCAAGCCGCCATTTCACGCCTGGTGTTTTGTTGAGTCCGTTGGAGCTGGTGGTGGTATGCCGTCCTTTATCCAATCTCGACACTGAATCATTTGCTTAAATTGTACGTCGTAGCCATGCGCCTTATCCGGGTGGGTGCGTTGAAGTAGTCGCTTGACCTCGGTGGCCAGTGTCGCCACTTCATCAGCCTGTAAGCCCATATCGAATACGCTGCCGAAGAAATTAACGCCATACTTCGCCTTATCAATCTTTTGATGTAATGCGTTGCACTCGGTTATCAGGCTGTTTTTGTAGACCTCGTTGCAGAGCTGATATTCAACTTCCCAATAGGGCAATTGTCCACTGTAGCCGTCGACCTTAACCCGCGCTCCTACGATGAAGCCACCTTGCCATAATTCCTTAAGCGTCCGGTGTATCTGCCTTTTGTTGGGCAATGTCACCATGCCTGGATAAAGCCCATCACCCCATTTATAGTTAAAAGCGGTTTTCAGTGCATAACCAATGGAGCTTGCTCCGTGTGGCGGCTGAGTGCCCTCGATCTCATTAGCCAAGACCTCAAGTATCAAGCGCCGGTTAAATGTCATCTTCATGTTGTTCCCCTAGGGCTCTAGTTGTACGCAAGCGGTAATGTACAACTAGACTGGCGATTGACCTTAAAAATTGATTGCGTCGTTGAATGGCTTGGAGCTGCAGCCCGACTGCACCGGATTGCTGGATACAGGTTTACGCTTTTTTATGTCGTAAGGGGATAGTGCGTTGTTGGCGGTGATGTTCAGGCCATGTTTGGTTTCGCCGGTATTTTTATCAATCCATTCCGACGGCTTCAAGCTGCCAATAACGGCAAGTGGATCTCCTTTCTGTAACCGGGCGATACGTTCCGCTGTTTCTGCAAAGGCAATGCCAGAGATTATGGTGGGCTGTTCGTCGCCTGTCGCAACTGACAAAATAAATTGGGCGTAATAGTTGCCCGTTTTGACGGTTCTGAGTTCTGGCGTTTTGATTAATTTACCGCTGATTAGTGCGTCGATCATGGTGGTGTCCCTTAATGTTGGGTGCCAGGCATAACGAAAACTTCAATAAGTCGATCACCGTACTTTTGGCGCAACTCATCCCAAGCGTCTTGCAAGTCTGATTCAGGGGCAACCATGACCAATACCGCTTTGGGGTTTTCGCTTGTCCGGTAGCAATACGCGCCGCCTTTTTTGGTCTGCGATTTTTCAATTAATACTTTGTCTCTATTAATTTCAGGGTTACTAGGGTTACCGGGGTTACCGCCTTGCGTGTCGTGGCCTGTAGCGGTAACCCTCGCGTTTTCATTAGGGTTACCGGGGTTACCGCTTAATGATTCCGCGTGTTTTCTGAATAAGTCGATGAGGCTCATTGCTCGCACTCCTTGACCGCCACGGTGTAGAATTTGGCATTTTTGCCGTCTACTTTGTGTTGCGCTTTGGGCTTGCCGTCGGTTGCCCGTATCAACCAATTCGCTTTAGTAAGAGCTTCGACGATGCGCTTTATGTCATAGCCCACGCCTGCCGCTTCCTTGAGTCCGGGTTCATTAAACAGATAGATTCTGTCCTCACCTGTGCCGGTAAAATAACCCGCCCTGCCTGCCGATACCGCTACGCTTTGCCGGTCGTCTTTTGAGGTAAACCGGCTGTCACTGAACTTATCAATAAAGCCGCGGATGGACTGCAAAATAACTCTATCCTCGGTAGCTCCCTTGCCTCGGTGGTCGCGCCATTTATTGAAGCATATTAACGCCGCTTCCAATGCCGCGCCCTCTGTCCAGCCGGTTACGCTGTACTCAGTTGCCAATTCGCCAGCTAAGGCAACTAGAGCGAAAGCTCGTGCGGCTCGTTTTTCTTGTGGCTGTAAATCGCTGGACATAAACGGCTTTAACGCTTCTTCAAGGTAGCCGCCAAAATCTTTATCATCAGCGACCAAGGCTTCAATAAAGGCTATACCGGCGCTGCCATAATATTTGGTGGTGCTGTTTTGCAGCGTGTCACTGAATAACCGCCCGTCTGCTATGCCGTGCAGTTCATCAAATGCGCCGTGTTGACCAAATACCGGAATCTGCAATAAGCGTACTGACTGCCCGGCCTTGACTGACAAGCCTTTTTCTTGGAAAAAAGTTTCTAAGGTTTTTTCGCCGTTCGACAATAACGCCACTTTCCATGTGGCAACCTGCCGCGCCGTACCTCTGACATTGGCGCGTTGCTTCCCCGTGCCGTTGCCCAAGCTATAAACGATCTGATTCACCTCTCGCGCGTCCGAGTCGCCCAATTCATCTAACGCCAGTAAACCATCGTTGTATAAAACCGCCGCCGCTTCTAACCCGTTGCCTGTGGCTTTCCATGATTTGCGGAAGCTCTCGCCGCCCCATATCGACGCTGCTATTTTATGCCCGGTACTTTTGCCGGTGGAGCTGTCGCCATAAACATGAAAACCGACATAATCGACGTTACACTTTCTTAGCATTGCGCCAGCAAAGCCAATGCTCACCTGAAACAAGAGCAATGGATTGCCTACACAATAACGGCTGATATGCTGTTGCCAGTCTTTCAGTGCGCCGCGCTGACCGTAGGGGGCTGTTACTGCATGGTCGGTTTGAAAGAAAATGTCATCGCGATTACCAATCACGCGATCAGGCAACACAAAGCATTCATCATGCCAGCCGATTTTTAATGCGCTTTCGAGCTGCTTTTTAGGCCGTTGTGATTGCAAGTAGCTTGGCAGATAGTTGCGTTTATGGTGGTCGATACGCAGACCTTGACTAAGCAATTCGTTACGCAAATCCTCGCAACTTCCAGACAACATGCCCATCGGCATTAGCCATTGCCTCCACCTGTTTCGACTATTTTTAAATCTGAGCATCAGACCAAAATTATTATCAAATATGTCACAACTCCCCGCATCAATGTGCAGTGGGTCGCATATATAGTCGTTAGTCTCTACTGGCGGCTCGTCCTTTTTGACAGACTTTAGTCCGTGATAATACACGCCGGGTTTGCTTGGTTTGTCTGAATCGCCAAAATTAATATAATCATCGTAAACCGCATAACATGGCCGATCTAATTCAACCGCTTCAACCTCCATTGGGGGGGTCTCGTTTGGGTCGATTGCACAATTAATATCAAAGTCGGTAACCCCGGTAACCCTCGCATTTTCATTAGGGTTACCGCTACAGGTCACGCCATTCGTGGCGGTAACCGCAGTAACCCTAGTAACCCCCAAATTAATAGATTCCAACTCGTTTTCGGATTTTTCGGGGATAAATGCCTCTAAAATGGAAATATCCCTAACGGTCGTCTCTAAATCAACCAAAGTAACCCTGTTTTGGGTTACCTTTTTATTAATAGGCACGGCGCTGCTCATAAAACCACCTCCATGTTGATTGAGTCGTTCCAATCATGCCCGACGGTAGGCGGCAAGATATATTTCCCCCCAATGGCTAATGCTGCCGATCTCGCTGCCTTTTGTCCCACGCCTGATTCGTCATTATCTCCACAAATAATGATCTCATTGGCTTGGTGGCGCTTTCTGGTCTGAATTGCAATGGCGGTTAAGTTGCCAGCACTAAATGCTACGATAGTAAAGTGGCCGGCTTCTTGGTAAAGGCTTGCCCCGGTCGCCCATCCCTCACAGATTAAAATAGGTTTGTCTCGGGTTAAGTCGGTAGCGTCGCCAATAAAACAGCATGCCCCCTGAGCCTTGCCGCCTTTCATCATGCGCTTGGTTCCGTCGTCACCGATAAATTGAATACTGACCAATAAACCGGCCTCGTCATAGAGTGGAACGACCAAAGAGCCGCGATAGCTGCGTACGTTATGCGCCTGTACCCTCTTTTTGCTGAGGTATTGATGATTGATAACCGGCGTTGACCTCGACCAGATATAAGCGGCTTTCTGAATCGCCGCATTATGGCGGGTCTTTTCTTCGGCCTTGCGTTGCTCGGCTTGGCGTTGGCGTTCTATTGCAAAGGCTTGTTTTTCGGCACCGGTTAGCTTTTTGAAAGTACCGGTCATTTTCCAGCACTCTTTGACTCCCTGCTTCCAATCGCCAAATGCACCGGCGGCAACACCGTCAAGGTGCAAGCTGTACCAAGCGGTTAGCTTTCCCTCTATTTTGAAGCGGTGTAGTTTTCCATCACCAATGATAGTTTCAGGAGCAGAACCTATGCTATCCAGCATGGCATTTTTGAATGGTTCGATAATATTTTGCATGGTATTTTTCCCTTACCGTGTGCAATCCATACCGCCATGGGTTAAAATAACCCTGCATTAGGTGGTATGGATTACATGAACCGGCTTTAACTGTTGTGGGTTAAGCCGGTTTTTTTGTGCCTGACGTTTTTGCTACTATCTGTCGTTGACTGGCGATGAATATTGACTCGTCTACTATCTCCATCAGCGCCCTAATGTTGTCGATCTGATCTGACAATCCAAATAGAATATTGGCAAGCTCACTCGGTGACAGGAGGGCCTCACCATCAAGACTAACTCGCGCTGAGGCTAGGGAATTAAGGCTACCGCTGATATTGACGGCTTCGGTTATTGCTGGAGTAAGCAACCCACTAAACCATTTTAAATGGTCGTCCGACAGGTTGTTTTTGGACAATTCAAACAAATCTGTGAGTGCGTTGGCTGTTGATAAAATTCGTGGGTTAGCGGTTTGCTCTGAAATTTGAGCGGAATTAGATTGTATTTTCATGCGGTAGCTCCGTTAAATGAGGAATAACCGCCGCGCAATGCTGCAAAACATTGGGTGGCGGGATAAAACAGGTTTGCAGTACCGATAACGGAATCGGCCAGACTTTTAAGGGTCTGCCTGTAATACCCCGCCATAATGAAATACAAACGGAATAATCCCGTCTGTGTTTTTGGTGGGCATAAAAAAACCACTGTGTTAAGTGGCCTATTATGGCCGTTATCCGGGCTGCAAATCCCGGCCATCTCATGTGGAGACAGCGGGGCAAGAATAGCCGCCATGAATGAAGCTGTCAAGGTCAGACTCATTACACCAACCTCGCTGCTTCAAGCTCAATCACCAGGGCTTTTATTTCATCATCAGACTTGCCAGCAATACGTGCTTGATTTATTTTTACAATTTCGCTTTGGGGCCATGCTGATCTATCGCCGCCAATCTTCACAGGGCGTGTGAGTAAGCCGTTTTTAATTTTTCGGTACACTGTTGAGTTTGAATCGCCTGTTGCCTGCCTGACAATTGGACAACGAAGAAGCGGGTCAATCGCGGGTAAAATACTGTTTGTCATATCCATGTTCTTTTCTGCTAAGGGCTTGCGCCAGTGTGGGATACACTGGAGCCGCTAGAACATAGTACCTATCTTGAATTGTTATCTCAATCTTTGTGTAACCGCAAGTCTTTGTATTAAAAGGGAAAATAGTTTACCAATAAGGTAAACTTATTTTTGAGCCCCCCCTGTTTTATATAGAAATTTACAATCTACAATTACCCAAAAAGATTAATTAAAAGCACTTTATTTTTTTTAAATTAATACCCATTCTTTTGATTTGTTGACTGATACTCCCGCAGTCCTTGCGCTATAAAACCTTAATTTGCCGATTTTCTTATTGGCGTTACGTTCCAATCTCTGCCATTTTCGCAAGTGTTCAGAAATGCCGCCCACAAGTCCATGGCCTCCTTGCGTTCCTTGAAATAGTCGCCCCGATCATATACGCCTGCCATGCCGGGTATTTTGTGATTCAAGCATCTTTCACTGACAAAACCACTAACGCCCATGCCTCCCATGTGCGTTTTCATCGTTGCCCGAAAGTCATGTAAGGTGAAATTCTCAACCCCCACCATTAATGGCATCAAGCTCTTAATCGGTTTGTTTAGATAGCCCTCGTCGGCATGCGGCCTTTTGCTTGATCTCGTCCCCATTGCCGGAACTAAGTATTCTGAGCCGATCATTAACTCCCTAATAACATCTACTGCCTCGGGAGACAAAGGGACACTGATTGCTGTGTTGGTCTTGTTGTCTACTGACATTTTCCAGACTGCATTTTTAATATCAAACGCTTCGGACTTCGCGCCTAATAACTCACTCTTCCTGCACCCAACCAATAATAATAACTTTGCACAAAGGTAGTGGTGGCGGGTGAATTTATCCGATTTCCTCATAGCCTCAAATAGCGTTGTGAGGTCGTCTTTTGACAAATAACGAGTGCGCGATGACTCCTTCCCGCCAGCGTCTCCTGTATCAAATGCCGCCGCTGGATTGTGCTTAATGATGTGTCGCTTTATGGCGTAGTTAAAAATCTGCTTGGAAAAGGTCAATATATCGTTTGCCGTAGTAGGCGCTCCAGCATCAGTAATTTTGTTAAGCATGGCGGCTATATTTAGCGGCTCCACCTTTTCAATTCTTAATTTTCCAATCGCAGGAATAAGGTGTTTGTCAGCTCTAAGTCTCATGGCGTGGGCTGTTTTTAACTTGCCGTCAATATTGCGCTTAAAGAACTCATCAACTAACTCAGCTACGGTTTGTGCTGATTGTTCGATAATGGCTTTTTCCGCTGTGGTGCGCTTTAGTTCGCGTTTGGTGTCTGCTGGGTTATGGCCTTGCAGTATTTCTGCCCTGTGGACTGTCGCGGTCTTTCTTGCGGCTGATAGTGTCATATCGGGATAACGCCCAATAATTAACCGCTGTTGAATTTTTGCAATCTTAAAACGAAAAAACCAAATGGGGGCTTTATCGGTTTCTCGATAGCGAATATACAAGCCGCCGCCGTCTGATCTGGCCTCGAAGCGGATGTTATTTTTAACCCAAGTCCTGATTTGTTTATCTTCTAACGTCGCCATAAGTAAAACCATGCTCCAATAATCTAGGGTACACCTTAGGGTACACTTTAGACGTGATCTTACATGGGACGGCAAAAGACTGCAACGGACAAGTACTTATTATTTTACAATCAGTTAAATGTCAATAGTGAGACGGGCTGGGACGGCCTGAAATGATAAACCGTATTCGTTTGCGGAACATGGATTGTTGTGAAACGGGGCTAATCGTCTGATTTGCCGCTGCTGATGATTACTTTCAGCCTATTATTTCGGCCTGGTAGCGGTAAATACGGATATTTTTCGACCAGTAGTCGGCCGGTAATCCGGCTTTTTGTTTTAAATGCCGCAAAAATTGCTCAGGCTCCGGCAATTGCTCCCATACCGAAGGCAGAAAGGTTCCGCGTCGGCGACCTTCTGCTAAAATCAGACCGTCTATGCCGGGCCGCAATTGGGCTAGCAAGTCCTGTTCGGAAGCAAACGTTACCGGTTCAGCAGGCGTGAGTATCGATAAATGGATGTCCAAATTATCCAGTTCATCAGCCTTCACCGGCGGAAAGCGCGGGTCTTTAAAGGCGGCGGAATAGGCATTTTCGGCAATATCTTCAGCCAGCGGCCTGACCGCTTCCAGCATGCCGATACAGCCGCGCAGTTGATGGCTTATTTCCAAGGTCACAAAGGTAGCGCGCAGCTCTGTTAATTCTCTAGGATAGTCCGTCAAGTCGATTTTTATCGGCAGACCGGTTTGTAAACCCTGCCGAATGGAGTTTTTCGCCAAATCCAGCAGCCGTTGCTGATTTTCCTTATTCAATGACATAAGCACCGTAGCCTACCACGCTGGCTTTATCGCCTGCGGTATCGCCGGAATTACGCAGGTCGATGGTTTTAACCGACAGCGATTTTTCCCGTGCCAGTTTTAGCAGTCCGCTGACCGGCACTTTACCGCAGGCGGATTCGGAGGCGAGATGCTCATATTGCAACTTTTCTATGAGTCGGCTGGTGGCTTTATCCATCTGCTGAGCGCTTGCATAATCATGATAATGGCTCAGGTCGGAACTGATCACAATCAGCGTTTCATCGCCGCCCCAGAGCGCATCAAGCACTTGACTGACTTGTCCCGGCGAGGCGTCACCGGCCACAATGGGCACGATGTCAAAGTTATCCAGCACTTCCTGTAAAAAAGGCAGCTGCACTTCCAGGCTGTGTTCAAAGGTGTGCGCCTGCTCGAGATATTCAACAAAAGGCAGCTGGACTATGGTTTTCACTGCCTTCTGATCTACCGGGACGTTACCCAAAGGCGTGGTAAAGGTTTCCGCTCTGCTGACCGCCAAGCCTCTAAAAGCGACGCGATGAGAGGGGCCGATCAGCACCACGCGGGTTATTCGGTCATGGGCTTTTATTAACCGGGCATAGGCATTTGCGGCAATCGAACCGGAATAAATATAGCCGGCGTGAGGCACGATGATGGCTTTTGGAACCTTTTCACCGCTTGCGGCATCGTTTAAATACTGATCCACCATCAGATGGAGCTGTTCTGGATTTGCAGGATAAAAAGAACCTGCTACGGCGGGCTGTCTATTCATTAGCTTGTCCTATTGTAACTACTCAGCAGTTAGAAAAATGGAACGCAGATGACGCTGATGAATATGATAAACGCGGATAACTTAAGAAACATCGCCACGAAAAGCATGAAGTCACTATTTTTCTTCGTGCCCTTCGTGGTAAATAAAAGACTCACATCGCCTGTAGCTAATGAGCAGTTACGAAGAATCTTATTTTATCTTAATTATCAGCGTCATCTGCGTTCTATGATATCGATGGTTGAGTAGTTACTCACTGAATTGTTATTCAGTGAGTAACAAACCATTCAATCGCGAAAATGCTTTACAGCGCCAACCTACACCCTAATCAATGACTTAAGATAATAGAGTCAAAGCCGCCTGACAGCTATACGTAGCATTACTTAAACCAACGAAAATGATTTATTTTATCTCGTTGATCAGTCATGCTGGATGATGAATTTTTTTTCAACGAAACCAGGAGAATAATGATGACTGATTTTGTTAGCAAAGACACCGTAAAAACTCGTTACTGGCATATGCTGGACGATGGTCGCCTGCAATGCGACCTTTGCCCCCGGTTTTGCAAACTGCATAAAGACCAGCGCGGCCTGTGCTTTGTCAGACAGAATCTGGACGACCAGATTGTGATGACCAGTTACGGCCGTTCCAGCGGTTTTGCGATTGATCCTATTGAAAAGAAACCGCTGAACCATTTTTTGCCCGGCACTTCGGTGTTCTCTTTCGGTACCGCCGGTTGCAATCTGGCCTGCAATTTTTGTCAGAATTGGGATATCAGCAAATCGCGGGAAATGGATACCCTGATGAGCAAGGCATCGCCCGATGCGATAGCCCAAGCCGCACATGATCACGGCTGCGACAGCGTCGCTTATACCTATAACGACCCGGTGGTTTTCCATGAATATGCGATTGACACTGCGCAGGCGTGTCGGAGCCTGGGTATAAAATCAGTTTCAGTCTCTGCGGGTTACGTTTGTGCGCAACCCAGGGCCGAATTTTATCAATGGATGGATGCGGCGAATATCGATTTAAAAGCCTTTACCGAGCATTTTTATTACAAGATTGTCGGCGGGCATCTGGAGCCGGTCTTAGAAACGCTGAAATATATCAAGCATGAAACCTCGGTCTGGCTGGAACTGACGACGTTGATTATTCCCGGCGAGAACGACTCTGAGGCCGAACTGGAAGCCATGACCCAATGGGTCGTAGAGAATCTGGGCCCGGATGTGCCGATGCACTTTACCGCGTTTCACCCGGACTGGAAGATGCGCGACAAGCCGCCTACGCCGATTTCATCCTTATTGCAGGCGCGAAACATCGCGATCAAAAACGGCGTGCGTTATGCCTATGTCGGCAACGTGCATGACAAGTCCGCAGACAGCACCTATTGCCACACGTGCAAAAAACTGCTGATAGGCCGCGACTGGTACGAATTGTCCGAATGGAATCTGGATGCGTCCGGAAATTGCCGCTTTTGCGGTGAACATTGTTCCGGAGTGTTTAAGCCAAAGCCGGGAAACTGTGGGGCGAAGCGGCAAGCGGTGGTTATGGAGTGAGTTGCGAACCCCATTAGCCCTGTTTTCTCAACGATTTCTGAAAACAATGAGTACTGAATTTATGCCAGAGTATTTCGACTAAGTTCAGCTCAGGGCTGTAAGGTGGAAGCAAATGTAAGCACACACCATGCTGTTGCCAGTCCGCAGCTACGATGAATGGAGGCATTATCCAGTACCACAGCACGGCACTTTAGTTTCTTCATACTTCCTGCATCCGTTTCGACAAACGCATCAAAGGCATTGACAGCGGTATCCGTTGCCATCCATAGGGTACACAGGGACTCGTGCCAAATCCTGAATCACTGAAACTAAAACAGGATCATTGATGATATCGCTCATTTTCATTCCTCCTGAAAGAATTCTACTACACTGAAAATAAGCAGTTACACGAAATTATTTACACATTCGGTAATTTTGCAAGTGGCTCGGAGGTTAAGTATTTTAAGTGCGTGGCACAGAGGTGTTATTAAGTGGCTAAAATCATATCTAAACATAGTCAAATATATACAAAAAATGCGTTAAAAAAACATTTTAATCATTAAAAATAGTAGTAGAATCGCCAGTGGAAAATGTTTTTCCACTGGGATAAAAGTTTTA
>JAURYJ010000099.1 GCA_030653985.1 Methylobacter sp.
TTATTACACGCCATCCATGGCATGTTGAAAGCGGATAAAGAATTTGACGGTTCGCGTTTTTATACGATGCCTGCCGAAGCGTCATGCTAATTTTTTAAATTTTTAGCCAATAGGACTTGCGGTTTAAGAGAGTATCTACGATTTCTGCCTTCGTGGTGTTTTTATATGGCTTGTGTGACATCAGTAATTAACTTAAGGAGCATCCCATGATCTGGTTAATCGCATTATTCATTCTCGCCGGCGTTCTGGCTTATGGCCGGGCATCGTTACGCTGGACAACGCTGGCTGTGGCCGGATGGTTGGGGCTTTTTTCTCTGGCGCAGGGCGGCGGCAATGTTGTCTTCCTGTTCTGGGTGGTTTTCGATGCGGTTTTTATCCCGCTCAATGTCCCGGCTATCCGCAAAAGACTATTCAGCAACCTGATTTTCAAGCTGATGAAACCCATGCTGCCGCCGATGTCGCAAACCGAACGCGAAGCGCTGGAAGCGGGCAATACCTGGTGGGATGCCGAGCTGTTTTCCGGCCATCCCGACTGGAACGTGCTGATGGATTTGCCCGCCGCCAGACTGAGCGCCGAAGAACAGACCTTCATCGATGGCCCGGTTGAAACCCTGTGCAGCATGCTCGATGACTGGGACATCACCCGCAACCGCTTCGATTTGCCGGATGAGGTCTGGGACTATATCAAGAAGCACAAATTCTGCGGCATGATTATCCCGAAGCGATACGGCGGCCTGGAGTTTAGCGAATACGCGCATTCCGAGGTGGTGATGAAAATTTCCAGCCGCAGCAGCACCGCCGCCGTTTCGGTGATGGTGCCCAATTCTTTGGGTCCGGCCAAATTACTGCTGGCTTACGGCACCGAACAGCAGAAAAACTATTATTTGCCGCGTCTGGCGAAAGGCTTGGAAATCCCTGCGTTTGCGTTAACCGGCCCTCAGGCAGGCAGCGATGCCGGAGCCATGCCCGATAGCGGCGTGGTCTGTTACGGCAACTTCGACGGCAACGACAAGGTGCTGGGCATACGGCTCAACTGGGACAAGCGCTATATCACCTTAGGCCCGGTCGCCACGGTTCTGGGTCTGGCATTCAAGCTTTACGACCCGGAGCGCTTGATCGGCGATAAGCAAAATATCGGCATTACCGTCGCGCTGATTCCCACGAATGCCCAAGGCGTCTCCATAGGCAGACGCCATTTCCCGCTGGATTCCGCGTTCCAGAACGGCCCGAATTGGGGCAAAGACGTGTTTATTCCGCTGGACTGGATTATCGGAGGCGTCGATCAGGTTGGCAACGGCTGGAAGATGCTGATGCAATGTTTGGCTACCGGCAGGGCGGTATCGTTGCCCGCACTCAGCACCGGCGCATCGAAAATGGTCAGCCGCAATACCGGCGCTTATGCCCGTATCCGCAAGCAATTCAACCTGCCGATCGGCGAATTCGAAGGCATCGAAGAGCCGCTGTCGCGCATTGCCGGGCAAACCTATATTATCGATGCGGCGCGCAAAGTCACCGCCGCCGCGCTGGATGACGGGCAAAAACCGTCGGTCATCTCCGCGATTATCAAATACGAACTCACCCAACGGATGCGCCGCGTCGTTAACGACGGCATGGACATACAGGGCGGTTCCGGTATTTGCCTGGGGCCTAAAAACTATCTCGGCCGGATGTATCAGGTGATTCCGGTCAGCATTACCGTCGAAGGCGCCAATATCCTGACCCGAACCATGATGATTTTCGGTCAGGGCGCGGTGCGCTGTCATCCTTATATCCAGCGGGAAATGGAAGCCTTGGGCGGTGAGAATTCCGAGCAGGCTTTGCAGCAGTTTGATCAAGTGTTGTTCGAGCATATCGGCTCCGTGCTGCACAATTTGGCGGCCGGTTTTTGGTTGGGACTCAGCAACGCCCGTTTTGTCGAGGTGCCGGGCGACCAACATAGCCGGCGTTATTTCCGGCAGATTGCCCGGCTCAGCATCGGCTTTGCGCTGGTTGTCGATTTTGCTTTGCTGACACTCGGCGGCTCGCTTAAACGCAAGGAAAGAATCTCCGGGCGCTTTGCCGATGTGCTGAGCAACCTGTATTTGTGTTCCTGCGTGCTGAAAAATTACCAGGATCAGGGCAGCCCCCAAGACGACTTGCCGTTGCTGCATTGGGCCTGCCAACAAACCCTGCACCGCGCCCAGCAATCGTTGCTGGCTATTTTCCACACCATGCCGATGCGCATTCCGGCCTATCTGTTAAGAGCCGTGCTATTCCCCAGCGGCAAGCCTTACTCACCTCCTGCCGAGCATTTAATCCACCAGACGGCGGCGTTGCTGCTGAAAAACTCCCCGACCCGCGACCGCTTAACCCACGGCATTTATATCAACCATAAACCTGATGATGCTACCGGCAGAATTGAAGTCGCCTTCCAGGCTGTGCTTGCCGCAACCCCGGTGGAAGCCAAAATCCATGCCGCGCAAAAGCAAAAACAGCTACCGAAGGGCGGGGTCTTAGATGTGCTGGAGGCGGCGATCAGCAAGGCCGTTATCAGCAAAAAAGAAGCCGAGTTGATAGTGATCGCCGAAAAGGCCCGGTTTGCAGCCATTAGCGTGGATGATTTTAGCTCTGAGCAATTAAGTAACGGTGGTGTTAAAATATAAAAAACAGGTTCAGGGCGACAGGTTAAGTTTCATATACCTAAAAATTCGGCTCACCTTGAGCTTGTCGGAGGGAGAGCGGTGCAAGCCGTTAAATCTGCACCTTTTGCCTTTCGTCTTGAATCTTATTTTCTTTTCCAGGTAACAACATAAATGAATGTAAACGCATTATTTTCAAAATCACGGTTCACTATTGTGTTGCTGTTTTTATTGATCAATTTAGGTACTTTTGCCTTGCTCAGAGTAGTCTTGCTGATCAAGCAACTGGACGACATTGACACGCCTATTTATCAAATAGCGCTGGCTTTTCTTATTGGACTGGTTCATGACCTGGCTTTTTTTAGTTACCTGTTAATCCCCTTCGTTCTGTATTTGCTGGTTCTGCCCAATCGTATTTACCAAAGCAAAATTCATAAAACAATCAGCTTTGGCGTATTTATTATCTGCTTATATGCGCTGTTTTTTATCGAATTGTCCGAATGGACTTTCTGGGACGAGTTCGGAGTCAGGTTTAATTTTATTGCCGTTGATTACCTGATTTACACCCATGAAGTGGTCAGCAATATTATTGAATCTTATCCGTTAGGCTGGCTATTGTCGGGTATTTTAGTCATTACCGTGATTTGCTTTTTGTTGGTAAGAAGCCTGCTGTCACATACCTTTAGGGCAAATGAATCGTTTTTGTCCCGGTTAAAAATTGCCGGAATTTTGCTGCTGTTACCGGTAATAAGCTACGCCTCAATAGGGTCGTCATGGTATCAGTTTTCTAATAATACCTATCTTAATGAACTGGCTACCAACGGGCCTTACCAGTTCTTCTCGGCATTTAGAAATAACGAGTTGGATTACCGGCACTTTTACAAGGTGGGCGATGATCAGCAGCTATCCGCTGTCATCAAAAAACAACTGGGAGTCGAAAATTCATCCGATGATTTATATGACATTAAGCGCATGATTAAAGCGACAGGCGAAGAAAAACGCCTGAATATTATTTTAATTACTGTCGAAAGTTTAAGTGCCGAATATTTAGCTACCTTTGGTAATAAAGAGAACATTACGCCGTACATGGATGAATGGTTTAAAGAGGGTTTATTGTTTACCAATTTCTACGCAACCGGCACCCGTACCATCAGAGGCCTTGAATCGTTGACTTTGTCCATTCCGCCCACGCCCGGCCAAGCCATCGTCAAACGACCCGATAACGGCAACTTATTCAGCTTTGGCAGGGTCTTGCAGCAAAAGGGCTACGATACTGCATTTTTATACGGCGGTCGGGGTTATTTTGACAATATGAATGCGTTCTATTCCGGCAACGGTTACCGCATCGTCGATCAAACCGATTTCAGCGAAGAGGAAAAAACCTTTACCAATGCCTGGGGCGTTTCCGATGACATCATTTTTAACCGTACCGTAAAAGAAGCCGACAAGGACTATCAAAACAACAAGCCGTTCTTCTTTCAGATCATGACCACCAGCAATCATCGTCCTTACAGCTATCCTGAAGGCAAGATTGACATTCCCTCTGGCAGCGGTCGGGAAGGTGCGGTTAAATATACCGATTATGCGATACATCAATTTATCGAGCAGGCCAAAACCAAACCCTGGTTTGATAATACCGTGTTTGTGATGGTTGCCGATCATTGCGCCGGTAGTGCGCGCAAAATCGAGTTGCCTGTGGACAAATACCATATCCCCTTGTTTATCTATGCGCCCAAACATGTGCCGACAATAACAAACGACATCGTGTCCAGCCAGATTGATGTGGCTCCAACCGTGCTTGGTTTTTTAAATCTCAGCTATGAAAGCCAGTTTTATGGCCGCGATATTATGCAGATGCGCAAAGACGAGGGCAGGGCATTGATTAGTAATTACCAGAAACTGGGCTTGTTTAAAGACAATAAATTGGTGTATCTGTCGCCCCAGCAAAAAGTTGATGTGATTGACGATCCTTTAGGTGCTTACAAACAGCTGGATATGGATGCCGCCGCCTCGTTGGTCACCGAAAACATGGCTTATTACCAGTCGGCGGATTATATTTGGTCGCATCGTTTGAGTCGGTATTAGTAACAATATGAAAGTACATCTGCCACATACCTAAGGAATCAAATCCAAATAACGTGAACACGCGATAAATTGTAGGGGTGACCGGCGGGTCACCCCCTTGCGCAAAGGCATGAGTTATTTAATTTTCATTCCTCAGTAAGCGCTGAAATTTAGCCTTACACAACAGCCGTTGCGCAAAATTGCTGCCAGCGCCACAAGTCGGCACACATCTGATTCAGGCCGCGCGTCGCCACCCAGCCGAGTTCTTTTTCGGCTAACTCGGTATTAGCGTAACAAGTTGCAATATCGCCCGCTCGTCTGTCCACTATGTTATAGGGGACGGACTGCCCGGTCTCCTTTTCAAAGGCGGCAATCATTTCCAGCACACTGTAACCCCGCCCGGTACCCAGGTTATAGGTAAAAACGCCCGGTGCTCGGCTGATCTTTTCCAGGGCTTTTTTATGACCGTTGGCCAGATCGACGACATGAATATAATCTCGCACGCCAGTGCCGTCAGGGGTTGGCCAATTATTGCCATAGACCGAAAGTACGCTCAGTTTTCCTGCGGCCACTTGCGACAGATACGGCATCAGATTATTGGGAATACCGTTTGGATCCTCGCCGATCATCCCGCTGATATGGGAACCTATCGGGTTGAAATAGCGCAGTAGTGCGATATGCCAACGCGCATCGGATACAAACAGATCACGCAGAATTTCCTCGTTCATCAGCTTCGATCTGCCGTAAGGATTGGTTGCTGACAGCGGAAAATCTTCACTGATCGGCACGCTGGCCGGATCGCCATAAACTGTGGCGGACGAACTGAACACCAACTGGAACACGCCAAACTCGGCCATTACCTGACACAAGGCCAAACTACTGCCGATATTGTTGTCGCAATACTGCAAGGGCTGCTGGACTGATTCGCCTACTGCTTTAAGTCCAGCGAAATGAATGACCGCATCAATCTTATGTGTTGAAAAAATACCACGCAATGCCGATTGATCGCGCACATCCGCCTGCACCAGCGTGGGTTGCTTGCCGGTAATGGTCGCTACTCTATCGACTACGCTGGCTTTGCTGTTAAGCAGGTTGTCAACGATTATGACTTCATAACCCGAGCTTAATAATTCCACACAAGTATGGCTACCGATAAAACCCGCGCCGCCAGTTACCAAAATTTTCATGCTGTGCCTCGTCTATTATTTTTACGCAGGGTATTTTTCTCTTGAACCTTATGAAGGTCTCAAGTCCTGACCCTAATTAGGAAATTTTATAAAAAAATTCTGATTGCTCGAACTTAAAAACCAGTCCAAAGCGGTAATAAATGCAGTTCATCGACTGCCTAATAATTTTTAGACTGTGATAGCGTGTGTACCTAAACAACTTTTACGCTACTCTCATTATTTTGTGTAGCAGGTGCCCCGCTAAAATTGCTGGTATCAAGTATCGTCGATACATAGGATTCATAGAGGGTTACGTAGCCCTATTACGCAGTCTTGTGTGGGGTGAAAGAACCGATTATCGCAATCAAAGTGGAAATTAGGATTAAGGGTATGGGATAGTGGATCGCTCCGATAATGCAAATGCTTAAAAGTAGGAAATAAGTTTAGCACTAGATGGCAAAGAAAACTTACAAAAACTCACGATTGTCGTAATTCCGTTGGACAATCCGGCCAGGATTGCCGAGCACCAGACAGTGGTGAGGGACATCCTGAGTAACCACGGCCCCGGCACCGATAGTAGCGCCATCCCCCACGCTGACATCCGTGCATATTTGTGCATGGGCTCCAATCCATACTTCTTCGCCAATTACCAGCCCTCCATCCGTAGTCTTGGTCGATCCCAATTTGACCAACTGCTGAATGTTGCAGCGAGGCCCAATAGAGCAATTTCTTACCTCAATGCCTCCCAAATGATTTATATACAAGCCGGGCGCGATATTCGCGCTTTGATCCAGGTCGATACCATAAGCCTTGTTTATACAAATCGATAATAGCCAGTAAATCGGGTAAAAGAGCGCAGTAACAATCCAGCCGCAGCGGTGTTTGCGAATGCTTGTCAACCAGCGACCAAGGCGGTATACCATGAGCGCCCGAAGCCCGTAATTAATCCAGAACGAATGCAGGACATCAATTGGGCCGAGTTTTTTTGTGCAATGATGCACGCGTATTATGTCGGCACGAATATTCTCGAACATTTAAGTGTCTCGTATTGCGGTTACATATTGCACTGCATCGGTATCCGGATGGCTGCGTAACTTGGCATTATCAAAGTTTTGCCATACCAGCCGTGCGGGGTTGCCCTGCATGACTACGTTGGCGGGGACGCTCTTGGTAAGTACGGTGCCGGGTAGTAGTGTTGCGCCGTCACCGATAGTGATTGCGCCATAGATGACGCAATCAGAGCCGACCCAGACATTGCGGCCAATTTCCGGGCGTCCCCGCCCTCTTTTAGTATGACTCATGCCGACAGTAATTCGCGTACCTATTATAGTCCCGCCACCTGTTTTTTTGGCTCCGAAGGTGATATGCCCTTGATCGGAAAAGAAAACACCGCCTTCAATTTCACAGTCATTGCAAATTTCACTTTTAGTGTTGATCTTCGTCGCCAACTTCAGCAAACCCAAGGGAATCAAAATAACATGCCAAAGCCACCTGTGTTCGCTGTCATTGTTACGCTTTACATGTATCCAGTGGGCGATGCGATGGATCAGCAGCAATTGCAAACCGGGGGAAGTTACCAGTAGCCATAAGCGAGAAGCCCCGTTCATGGGACGATCCGGCCAGCGCCGTCGATGGGCAATATCGATGTCCATCGACATTCGACTCACTTTGGTGTCTGCTTGGCCGGGAGTGAGTCGATAAAGTTCAGCAAGGCGTTGGCTACCAACTCCTGTCCGCGCTCGTTGAGATGACCGCCATCATCGGTAAGCTCAGGACACAGCGCCTCTACCGCTTTGCCCTCTACGTCTACCGTGCAGAGTTTGCCTGTCGATTCGGTCTCGATTCGGGCTAGGTCGAACAAACGGCCTGTAGCAAGAAAGCGCTCACGAAGCCGTGTGTTGAATTCCGCACGCCTGGCATTATCGAGATACCCTCTGGGTTGCTTGCCCATGAGTCGTTTGGTCCAGGCCTTTGGCCCAGTTTGCACGGCCATCAGAGGCGCGGTAACGGCTACGAAGCTTGTATCAGGATGCCTCTGGGCCAATGATTCCAGGCTAGCAATGTAGCTGTCTGCCACCTGTCGTGCATCGGTAGTTGCATCGAAGTCGACATAGCACAACTTCATCAAAGCCGCATCGGCTCCTTGGGCGGCACCGGCGTCAATGGCGGCGGCGAAATCCTGGATTTTGGACATCGGGTCACCGTTTTTGCCGATAGTAAAATGGCTAATACCTGTCAATACCGGTGCTGTGCGCTGCTCGTGGATATTGATTTTGATGCCTTGCCGGGCGGCCAAACGTTCTAGGCCGTTGAGAATATTCCAGCCGACCGACTGATGACCGAATACCACGCGCTTTTTTTCCAGCGCTTGCCATTCCGATGCGCTAATTTTTTGTGTTGTTTCCGTCATTGATGTTTCCCCCTGTTTTGATTCTGCATATCCCGGTAGTGCCTGCATTATTAATGCCGCCAGCAACCATCCTCCACATACATTTCTCGTCGTCATAGCTTGTCTCCTGTTGGTTTTATTCAAATGTTTACTTTCAGCCCAGTATCGGCGCTTTAGTATTCGGACCGGTCACTGTCTCCATAGTAATTCCAGGCCAGTGCAACATGGCAGTCGCTTTGCGTTTGGCTTCGATGTCACGGTAGACAAATTCGGCTTGATCAAGACCTATGCCCAACTCTCCCGCCAGCTTAGCGGTAGTCTCACCGTTGTTGTAAGCCAGCAAAGCAACATCCATTTTGTCGTAAGGGAGTGCAAAATAGAATTCATCTTGCCCTTGCGTCATGCTGTAGGTATCGGTGGTGGGAGAGGCATTGCATATGGCCTCGGGAAGTTTCAGGTGACGTGCCAGGGCATAGACCTGGGTTTTGTACAAGTGTGCGATGGGCTTTAAATCGGACGAGCCATCACCGTTTTTCACAAAAAAGCCTTGGTCGTATTCCAAACGGTTGGGTGTGCCGATGACTGCATAGTTCAATCGATCGGCGTGAAAGTATTCGAGCGTTTTACGCACCCGTTGTTTGAAGTTGGTGGCGGCAACAATTTGCAGGTAATTCTTCGAGTCCAGCCTTTCCTCAAATAGCTGTCCTTCCGGCGATTGCACCACTAGTTTGAAATAATTAAAGTGGCCTGTCTGCCCGCCAGCGATAACGATTTTATTTTTCCAAGCGTCGGTATAGGCCGGAAAAACAGCGCGAATAGCTTGGTCGCGCCAGCGGTAGCAGCCCAGAGCGGCCAAAGTCGGCGCGATGTCGAACTCTTCGTGGGCGATGCCAAGCTGCTTTGCCACCATGCGACCGCGAAGCGTGCTTTCGGAGGCGGAATCGCGCTCAGGTAAAAGCAAGCCGAACACGCGCTCACGTCCAACTGCTTGCACGGCCAAGGCGGCACAGACTGCACTGTCCACACCGCCGGAAATAGCAACGACCAGTCCGCGACGGTGGAGATGGCTGCGTAACAACTCACGTAGGCGCTCGGCAATTTTGGCGATTTCAGCAGCCTCGTCGAGCTTGAGCGTAGCGGTAAGATTCAGCGCGGCAGTAAGATTCATAGACATAGGTAAATCCTTAATAATAAATTAGATCAATTCGGCAAGTAACGTGGCGCATTGTTCCATAATCAGTTTACGGGATAGCTTGCCGTTGATGGTGCGAGGCAGTTCGGATAATAACAAGACATGCTTGGGTACCATGTGGTTTTCCAGGCGCTCGCTGCAAATGCGCTTAATTTCTTGTACGCTCAGATTTTGACCGGCGCGCGCGGCAACAAAAGCGCATACTGCCTCGCCTAGCAAGGCGTCGGGGACACCAGCTACGACCACTTCCAGTACGGCTGGAAGACTGTAGATAGCATTTTCAACTTCGGCAGGGCTGACTTTCTCCCCTCGACTTTTGATGATTTCGTCGCTACGTGCCACGAAATAGAAATCGCCATCTGGATCCTGTCGGAATAAATCGCCACTTTTTAACATGAACTCGCCCGGCAGTAAACCAGGAACCAAGACTTCGGCCGTTTTTTCCGGCTGATTCCAGTAACCCCGCATCAGATGCGGTCCTCGCACATGCAGGTTGCCGACCTTGCCCTGAAGCACTACCCGCCCAGCTTCATCTAACAGCAGCAGTTCGGTGCCAGGTATGGCGCATCCCACCGACTCCAGTTTGATTTCGGCCAAGGCGGGATTCAGATAGGCACAACGGATGCACTCGGTCTGTCCGTACATCTTGTATAAGCTCGCTTGTGGGAACAGCCGCCGGATGCCGGGGATGAATTCCGCAGGAAGCGCTGCGGCAGCGTTGGTAAGCAGTCGAACGCTGGGGAAGTGGAGTGGTTGTTGGGCATCATGTGCAAGCATCATGGCGAACACTGTAGGTACGCTGGCAAAACAGGTTACTGCCTCGTCCTGCATGCGCTTGAACACTTGTCCCGGATAGGCGAACGAACGCTCCAATACCAAGGTTGCCCCTGCGCACACTGTCGAAAACCATTGGAAGAGGCCATAGCCGAAATTGAGCGGTAAAGCAGAAAATAGGCGGTCATCCTGGGTAAAGCCCAGATATTCATTGATGCTGTTCAGTACAAATAACAGCGACTGGTGGGAGTGCATCACCCCTTTGGGCTCGCCGGTGGTACCGGACGTGTAGATCAGTGCGGCCAAATCCAAGGTGATAGACTGCTGTGGAGGTGGTGTACTTGGCATATTCGCTACTGCATCATCCAGGTTTTCAACACCCAGCGGTAATATTTTGGATTCGGATGAGCACAATATCCGTAGCGTCGGCATCTGTTCCGCCACTGAACCGAACACGCGTTCAAGATGTTGCTCACTGAGTAACACGCGAGTGCCGGAATCGCGCAGGATGAATGCCAGCTTATCGGTTTTGGTTTGGGCATTAACGGCAACGAATACGCCGCCAGCCAACAATACGCCATAGATCGACGCCGCGCATTGCCAAGAGTTATTCATGAAAATCGCCACGCGGTCGCCGCGGCCTACGCCGTGCGCGCGCAAAGCATGCGCAAGGCGGCAGGCGTAATGCGTCACCTCGCAGTAGCTCATGCGCACGTCGCCTGCAATCAATGCGGTTTGATTGGGATAGCGCGCGACAGTCGCTAATAAGGTGTCTTGCAAGAGTCTGGGCATAGCGAGCACCCTTCTTTAGGCGGCGACAGCTTGTTTGCGATGAATAAAAACGGCCAAATTATTCACAGAATCCAGATTGGCCGGCAGCATTTCGTCATCGTTTACTTTGATGTCAAAGCTTTCTTCGATGAAAAGTATGACTTCCATAACGCCGGTGGAATCTATGATGCCGCTGTCAAGAAAGGAATCACTATCCTGTAAAGCTTGTTCATCTTCAGTGAAAAGGAGGTTTTCCAAAATGTATTGTCGAATAATTTTTTTCATGTTTAGGTCCAGGGTTAGGTTAAAGAGCAATGAGGTGTACCCGTTTCTCGGATAGTTCGAGAAAATTGTTCAATGAAAAAATAATGGCACAACTGCGTGGAAAGAACGCCGATCAGCGCCATATTATCTTTGTAAGCAATCGAACTACCGCGTCTCGCCTTCTTAAGCAGAAAGCCGACTTTTTTAGCGTCAAAATAACCATAGCGATTGAGTTTTTCTTCGCTTAACAGATCATCGACATAGGCTGGCGGATGTGCAGAGAAAAAGGCCGGTATGTCCGGGGCGCGATACGGTTGTTTGTGACGCTCAAGAATCTGTCGAGGCAACTGGTTTTTCATCGCTTGCTTAAATAAATACTTTTCGTTGAGCGCGCGCATTTTCAGACGCGGATTCAGGCGATTAGCGAACTCAATCACACGATGATCCAAAAAGGGGAAGCGCCCTTCCACTGAATTAGACATCAGCATACGGTCTCCCTGGGAGCATAACAAATAGTCGCCCATCAGCGTTTTGGCTTCCAGATATTGTGCGCGGTTGAACCAGTGCCAGTTGTCGAAAGCAGGAGGTAACTGCCCGGTCAGTCGATCGACAGCATCTTCGCGCAACTTGGCGCCCAGTTCCTGCGAAAAAAATACCTTGCATTGGGCGGTGGTGAACCACCGGGTAAGATGGCTGAATCCCGGTTGATCAGGATTATCCAGACCGATGCTGTAATACTTGCGTAAATAGGCTTTAGCTTGGCTGCCGGATGTTTCCAGATAAGGATATAGCGTCTTGAGCAGCAGAGGGCGCCATTCGGACTGAGGCTGACAACCCCAGAACTGGCGAATCTTGGCTTCTTTGAACAGGTCATAACCGCCCAGCGCTTCATCGGCACCTTCGCCGGTGAGGACTACCTTGTAACCTGAGGCGCGCACTAGCGCTGACAGATGCCGCATAGGCGTGGGAGCCGTGCGCAGAATGGCGGTCTCGGTGTGAAAAATAGTGGCGGGGAAATCTTCGGCAATGTCGCGATTACTGCAGGTTATCCGGCTGTTTTCGACGCCAAGATGGTCAATCATTTGCTGCTGAAAAGATGATTCATCAAGGGACGGTTCTTCGAAGCCAATGGAGAAGGTCTTGAGCGGCGCATCCGAGTGGCGACGAATCAATGCTACCAACGCCGAGGAATCGAGTCCGCCGGAAAGATAGGCTCCAACGGGTACATCCGCGCGCAGGCGAATGCTCGTTGCATCGGCCAGTAGATCATACAGTTGCTCAGCTAGTTCGGTGTCCGAACCCTGATGATACTCACCCTGCTCGGGAAAGCGCCAGTCCCAGTAGGTTGACTCGCGCAAACGGCCATCTTCCAGTACCAGCATGTGCCCAGGCGATACTTCGAAAATGTCTTCAAACATAGTATTAGGACTGCGCGGCGCCCAGAAAGTGAAAATCTGATCCAGAGCTACGGGAGAGATACGCGGCGCTTCTGATAGCTGAGGCAATAATGCCTTGATTTCCGAAGCGAACAACAGTCGTTCACCTTGGCGCGTATAAAATAGCGGCAAAATACCGACCCGATCACGCACCAACAGCAAACGTCGGCGGCCTTCATCCCAAAGAGCGATGGCAAATTGGCCGTTCAAGTGTTGCACAAAGTCGTCGCCATATTGCTCGTAGGCATGGACGATAACCTCGGTATCGCTTTGACTATGAAAGCGGTGTCCTGCTTTGAGTAATGTCTTACGTAATTCCAGGTAATTGAAGATCTCGCCGTTGAACGTGACCCATACGGTTTGATCTTCGTTGTGCATGGGCTGGGCGCCTCCGGCAAGATCAATGATGCTAAGCCGAGTGTGGCCTAAGCCAATACGTTGGCAGGGATCAAGGTAAACGCCGCTATCATCCGGCCCCCGGTGGTGTAGGGAAGGTAGCATGCTGCGCACATCCTGCTCGCTAATTTTGATTTGCATCGACAGAGCTGCGATACCGTTAATTCCACACATGGGTATTCCTTAAATCATCTCATTACGGTTAGGTATTGGTTTTAGGTTCGTGTCAGAAAACAGACAATTTATTTTTTATTGTAAATAGAAAAAATGAATAGGTGAAGTGGTATAAACACTTAGGTTGTGATGAATTTTAGCTCTTCGTTTATAGGTAAAAAGTAATCGTACGACGACCTACGTAAAAACACGTAAATAGACGTAAATTTAAGTAAACGTTAATAGACCATTTGTAAACTTTGCCTGAGTTATATAGAAATTCATTTTGCCTAGAGAAAAGAAAACTGTCTCATGGTTATTATTATTTTCCATATAAATCAATTATATATAAAAAATAGATATTGAATGTCTCATAAATTAACAGTTTTATGTAATAGAGGTAATTTTGTGAATAGATCGACTCAATTGGTAATTTCATTTTCGGCTTTATCCAGCTTTTCAGAAGCGGCCCTTAGTTTGTATCGACAACTCAGTGGTGGTGTGAGCGTAGCGTCATCGAATGCCCACAGGAAAAACAATCATCAAGCATTACGATCAATCAGCTTGCGGACATCATCCATCAACCACTCCGAATTAAGCACTTTAATCCCTGGAACCATGAGCAATTTTAGAAGTCTGCTGGCCATCTTGTTTTTTACTGTTTCCTTCGCGCCTATTGCCAATGCTGCCGACTACTACGTGGCTACGAATGGTAGCGATACAAACCCGGGCACCTTATCATCTCCCTGGAAGACCATAACCAAAGCGGCGAATACGCTGGTTGCAGGGGATAGCGTAAAGATCCG
>JAURYJ010000100.1 GCA_030653985.1 Methylobacter sp.
CGCGAAGATTTAAACGACAATGCCCCCAGAGCCATGGCGGTGTTACAGCCATTGCGCGTGGTCATCGACAATTATCCGGAAGACCAAACCGAACAGCTGGAAGTCGGCAATCATCCGCAAAAACCTGAGCTGGGCAAACGCATCGTGCCTTTTTCCAAAGTCATACTGATCGAACAGGATGATTTTGCCGAAATTCCGCCGCCGAAATTCAAGCGTTTGGTGGCCGGTGGCGAAGTCCGTTTGCGCGGTTCTTATGTTATCCAATGCAACGAAATCATCAAGGATGAAGGCGGCAACATTACCGAACTGCGTTGCAGCTACGACCCGGACACGCTGGGCAAGAATCCTGAAGGTCGTAAAGTTAAAGGCGTGATCCACTGGGTTTCCGAGCAACACTCGCAACCGGCGGAACTGCGTTTATATGACCGTTTATTCAGCGTGCCTAATCCTGACAATGAACCTAATTTCCTGGATGCGATAAACCCTGGTTCGCTGGAAGTCTTGACTGATTGCAGAGTGGAAGCCAGTCTGGCTAATCCGCAACCGGAAAGCCGCTACCAGTTTGAGCGCATCGGCTATTTCTGTTTTGATGCGCTAGACAGCGTCGATGGCAAGCGGGTGTTTAACCGCACCGTGACCTTGCGGGATAATGGAGAAAAAAGCTAATCAACCCATACCTCGTTAACTTATCAACCACGGAATCACTATGAACCAAGATAGCATCAAGCTTGTAGAACAATACTATGCTGCATTCAACGGCGGCGACATGGAGTCTTTCCTTAGCCTGCTGACCGACGATGTGATCCACGACATCAATCAAGGCAAACGCGAAGTCGGCAAAGACGCCTTCACCCAGTTCATGGCCTGCATGAATAACAATTACCAGGAACAACTGGTTGACATGGTGATCATGGCCACAGCCGATGGCAAGCGCGCAGCTGCCGAATTTGTCGTGCTGGGTGAATACATTAAAACCGACGAAGGCTTACCTGCCGCACAGGGACAGAAATATCGCCTGCCAGCCGGGGCTTTTTTTGACATCCGCGACAATAAAGTGGCTCGCATTACTAACTATTACAACCTGCAAGATTGGATCGCTCAAGTTAGCAAATAGTTGGCTATAGCGATGACGCTGGTTTCCGATTTGGCGATTGGAAGCCAGCGAAAATACCGAAATTCACTTAAATCCTGCTAGCGATTACCCACTGTTTAGGTGAATTCAAAGACTGCCAACAAATAATATTGCACCGTCATTTAGCCGATTTTACCCCTGAAAAAAACTAAAAATTATCCTTTAAAATCAAAATATTAATCTATTTTAAGCAAAAATAACGCCCCCCTTATTTAGCCTGGTAAAAACTTTTAATTTGAAATTGACTGTATAAGCAATCGATTAATCCTATATCATAGAACCCGGAAAGAACTTTCCTTTCTAATCATTAATTTTCAGACAGTGTCTGGAAATCATATCAAAACACTTCATAGGTATATGATGAATTTAATTAAAAAAGCAGTACTTACTTTTTTTATGGCAATGTCTTTAGGCGCAACTAACGTTGCTTTCGCCGAAGATGCACAAGCCACTGAAGTTATTACGCATATTGAAGCCGCTTTAGCTGAAATCGAAAAAAATGATTTCAATGCCGCTTATTTGCATGAAAAAGCAGCGCGTGAAGCTTCCGAGCAAATCACTAGCAACGAAGCCGTTGCCAAACAAGGATACCAAAGCTTGATTCAAGCGCAGATACTCGGTAAAAAAGCAGAAACTGAAAAAGCCACTGCTGAATTAAACAAAGCCTTAGGTTTTTACAAGTCAATCTAATCATTAGATCTGGCTTTTAATGTCGACAGGGTTAACGTTGTTGATCCTGTCTTATAGCAAAAACCATCGTTCAATCCCCCTGAAATTCCTACACCGCGTAGCTTAAGCTACGAGTAAAAGCCCCTTCCCTGTTTGCATGCATCAACATCACAATCCAAGCTCCTGTTATCTATGTCCGCTCTGTGCCGGACTATTAACGCTAACGCCATCCACTAAAAGTTATATTTGCGAAAACAACCATCATTTTGATCTTGCGAAAGAAGGTTATTTAAATCTGTTGCCGGTTCAGCATAAACGCTCAGGAGAACCGGGCGATAGTAAGCAAATGATGCAAGCCAGACGCGAGTTTTTGGCAGCCGGATATTATGCAGCGATGGCCAAATCGGTGGCAATGATCATTGAGGCAAGTCGGCCTACACATCTTCTGGATTTAGGTTGTGGCGAGGGCTACTACAGCCGAAAGATTGAAACGGATTGCTCAACCCTCATGATGTTGCACGGCGTCGACATTGCCAAGTTTGCGATACGCGCTGCTGCCCAAAAACAAGCCAATGCCCAATTTATAGTGGCAAGTTCAAACCGGCTGCCTTATGTCAGTCAGTATTTTGATTTTGTACTGAGAGTATTTGCCCCGTCAAATGACGATGAACTGAGACGGGTACTGAAACCGTCAGGACTTTTGCTAACGGTGACACCGGGTCCCCGGCATCTATGGCAATTAAAAGAATTTATCTATGCCGAGGTGCAAGAGCATGCTTTAGAGAGCGTTGTCCCCCAAGGCTTTGAGCGCATCGATAGCCAGCGCATCCGCTATAAAATCTCCCCGAATCCCCAACAACGAATCGCGCTGTTACAGATGACGCCTTTTGCCTGGCGAGCCAATGAAAGCGTCCAGCAGACCATTAAAGATGCCGACCAACTCGACATTGAAACTGATTTTATTTTGACGTTGGCGATAAAAACAACGGATTAAAACCCTAGTCTTGGCGCGGCGCAAATGACATATTTTTAACCGCCTTATCCTTGCAACATTGCGCTCAATGCCATGAACGTAATAACATCTGACTATTGATTACGTCGAGGTTAACAACATGAGCAACAATACAGCACAGGAATCAAGCCTCACCCTTATCAATGCGTTATTTGACTTTAATGCCTGTAACATCATTGAAACCCATATTTCCTGGGTGCTGCTGATCGGTAAACACGCCTACAAAATCAAAAAACCGGTTAATTTCGGTTTCCTGGATTTTTCCACGCTGGAAAAACGCCGCTTTTTCTGTCATGAAGAATTAAGACTGAATAGACGCTTGGCGGCCGAGCTGTATCTTGAGGTCGTGCCGATAACAGGTACCCCAGATCATCCACACATAGGCGGCACCGGCAATGCCATTGAGTATGCCGTCAAGATGGTTCGGTTTCCTTCCGGGCAATTGCTCAGCAAGTATGCACAGCGCGAACAGCTAAGCACAGATCAAATCGATCAGCTTGCCGATAGTATCGCCTGTTTTCATCAAACGATTGAACAGACCGGCGAAAATTCGCCCTATGGCGATAGTGCCAACATCAACCATTGGTTTATAGAGAATTTTGATCATATCAGACCTTTGCTGGTCGATAACGGTCAAAAACAACAGCTGCAAAATATTCAGCAATGGGGTGATAGCGAATGGCGTAATCTGGCTGATTTGATGCAGCGGCGCAAGCAGCAAGGCCACGTGCGCGAATGCCACGGTGACCTGCATCTGGGCAACATGACGCTGATCAACGGCAAAGTCACCCTGTTCGACTGTATCGAATTTAATCCGATGCTGTACTGGATTGACATGATCAGCGAAGTGGCTTTTTTGTTTATCGACCTGCTGCACTTTGGTTACCACCACTATGCTTACCGTTTTCTTAATCGCTATTTGCAGCACACCGGCGATTATCCAGGACTGGCATTGCTCCGCTATTACCTGGTTTACCGTGCGCTGGTGCGGGCTAAAGTGTCCTTATTGCGCATGACTCAGCAGCAAGATGACGATAGCGTTGTTAAACAGGCGCGCGATGAATACCGTCTTTTTGCCAATCTGGCCGAACAGTTTACCCAGCCACGATCAACCGCTCTGATTATCACCCACGGCTATTCAGGTTCCGGCAAATCGACTTTCGCCTGCCAACTCGCCGAACAAATCGGTGCCTTCCAGATACGTTCCGACATAGAACGCAAACGGCTGTTCGACTACCGGCCATTAGAACAAACCGGCAGCAACATAGACAGCGAAGTTTATACCCCACAGGCAAGCATAAAAACGTACCTGCATCTTAAAGAACTTGCCCAAGCGGTGCTTGAAGCCGGTTTTCCGGTCATTGTCGATGCAGCTTTTCTTAAAAGCGGACAACGCGACCTTTTCCAGCAGCTGGCGACAGACTGCGGCGTGCCGTTTCATATTATTGACTTTCAAGCGTCTGACCAGGCATTATGCCGGCGTATTAAGCAACGGCAAGGCGATGCTTCGGAAGCGACGGTGGCCGTCCTGCATCAGCAACAGCACTCGGCGCAACCGCTATCGGAACATGAACAAGCGCGTGTAATAACGATTAATACCGAGCGCGACGATGTACTGGAAAATCTGCTGGATAATTTCAAGCGTTATTGGCAATGACGTGCTGTCAGTTTTTCAACCCTAAAAAAATTCCATCACTTTGCCTTTAGGAAATCCAAATGAATGAAGATACCTTAAATGTAGACATCAGAAAATTGCTTACAAATGTCGGCATCACCTCACAACGCGAGATCGAACAGGCTGTATTCAAAGCCGTTGAAAGCGGGAAGCTGAACGGTTCCGAGACCCTAGACATTAAAATGACGCTGGAAGCTTCTGCTATTGGCGTCAGCCATTGCATCGAAGGAAAAATAGCGCTCGATTAAATAAAACGGACAGAGGACAAAAGCCATGAACAAGCACTTGACATTAGTTAGGGAATTCCACGATACATTTTCATTGCCGCAAGCGGAACACGGAGCCAATGTGCCGCTATCGGACATGGATGTTATTTTCCGCCAAGCCTTACTGATGGATGAAGGTAGCGCGGTTTTAAAAGCCATTAAAGCGGGCGATATGGTTGAAATATTGGCAGGTCTGATTAACCTTGCCTATTGTGCATTGGGCGCGGTGGCTATGCGAGGCGACGATATTGTCAATCATCAGGTAACATGGCGGCACGATGGTTTTGTGGTATCGGTCATGCGTGCCCTGTCTGAAAAAATCCATAACTGTGCTTCCGGCAGCACCGATGACTATTCGGCGGTTTATTGCTTGTGCGTGCATTTAACCGGAAGTTTTATCAATGCGGATTTCGATAAGGCCTTTCAAATGATTCATCTATCCAAACCGGCTAAAGCACCCGATTTAAGCGAATGTCTTTACGAATAACGTCAGCCTATTCCAGCCACACCTTATAGGTTTTACTGCCATCGTTAAAAATGAACAATTGCTGGGGAGTAATGCCGTTGGCACGGAGAGAATAACTCAATTGTTTGAGGTCGATTTTTCCCGAACGGATGATGCGTTCCAATACCTCTTCCGGAATAAGATGCTCCAAATCCAGTACCGCTTCGGCGGGCATAGCAAGCGAAACACGTTGCTCACCGCCATCGGTGACGCACACGCAAAGTTTGCTTGCCTGCTGATCAAAGCTCAGCGCCGTAGCGGTAGCTTCTTGCTCAATGGCCGGTAACGCATAAGCCATTGCCTGCTGAATAAGTTCCCGGCCAACCGCTTGTTGCAATAGCGGCCACCACGGCAGATTAATATCCAGCTGTTGTAATTGCTGGATAAGCCCCTGAAAAGCGCGCATCAGTAAAAACAGGTCGGAAGGCCCAGCCGACCGAAACCACCAGCGGTAATCACCCAGCAGATCGTTAAAGGCTGGGCCTAGCTGCCACTGATCCTGACTAAATGGATGGTTGACTAAAAAAGGCCGGAATAATATCTGACATAAAGCAGGCAATGAGCCGCTGATCGGCGCAAGTTTTTTGCTGTCGAAGCCCAGCGCCGCAAAGCAATCCAGCGGTTTGATCGCGCTTCGCTCACGACAGCCGACAATCAATTTAAGGAGCGCCAGCCTGCGTTGTTCAGCAATAGTAATCGTGCAACCGTAATCAAGCAAGGTCACTAGTGGCTGACCATTTTCGTCATGACTATAAAAAATATTGCCGGGATGCGGGTCTCCATGCACTTCGCCGGCAACAAACAAGCTTTTAAATAGCGTCAGCATCAGCGTCTGCGCGATAGAACGACGATCCTGCTCTGACCAGTCGCTGATTTTGTCGATCAGCACGCCCTGTGCCCGGCTTTGCACCAGCACACCTTCGCTGCATAAATCCTTATAGACTTCGGGAACTCGCAATCCTGTAACCTGTACAGCCCTGCCGAAATAGTCCTGCCGCTGAGCTTCCGAGCGGTAATCGAGTTCGCGATGCATATTGTCGCGCAGGCTTCTTTTATACGCATCAAGATCAAAACCCCAGCGGCTAACCGGCCCAATACCAGGCAGCAAGCCGACCAAGCGCAATTCGGCATCGACCGCATCGCTAATATCGGGATAGCGGATTTTGACCGCCACCTCTTTACCGTTTTTAAGCTCGGCAAGATGCACTTGTCCGAGTGAGGCGGCAGCGATGGCAGGCTCTATGGAACGGAAAACAGTTTTGATCTTTTTTCCGAGTTCTCTTTCAAGCAGCGGAATCATGATTTTTAACGGCAAAGGCTCTATGCCTTCGACCAGCGCTTGAAAAGGCGTCGTGCCATCGTTGTCCGCAAACAACTGACCGACTTTCATAGTAATACCACGGGCATCGGCAAACAGCCTGACAAGCGCCTGTTTGGCGAGTAAGCGTTCAGTCTCATTTTGAGTACGTTGCAGTTTTTTTGCCGCCAGTCCGATCCGAAAAAATTGCAGGCTGCGTTTTGCTGTTTGGAAGATAGTCACGTTTTTGAGTTTATCTGCTTCCGTTGCGGCACGGCCATAGACTTAAGAAAAGCATAGACTAACAAGGGTCGACGTTAATCCCAGCGATTGTCTCTGACCTGTACTTTACCGTTTTCGATTTTGACCGGAAAGCAGTCGATGTTCTCATAGGCGGGCGGGGATGTGACTGCGCCGGTTTTGACACAAAAACGTGCGCCATGGCGAGGGCAGATAATTTCATCGCCTTCCAATAGGCCGCTGGCAATTTCAGCGCCGTCGTGGGTACAAACATCTTCAATCGCATAAAATGCGTCGTCGATTTTAAAGATCGCGACATCGGTACCATCGACGTCTATGACGATGTTCTCGCCATTCGCCAAGGCATGTTGATCTACTACATCTATCCAGTCTGACATTTTTTATCCGTTATCGTTGTGTTTTAAAACGGGCGACCGGCAGGTCGCCCCTACGAGAAACCTTGAATCTTGCCTAACCCTTCAAATAAACATCATAACGCAACAACTTACCCTGAAAACTTTGACTGGGCTTGCCGCCCAAAGGTTCGGCATAATCAGGGCTTTTGACCACCACGCGCTTCCCGGCGGCTTTTAAGGCGGCCTCAAAGAGTTGCTCCTTATCCTGATCGTCGCCCAACAGATCGCGCAATACCATCATCGATTTTTTGGGCAGTGCCGATTTTTTGCGTTTAGGCGGAAACATAGGATCAAGATAAATGCAATCGGGAGCACTTTCCAATTCGGCTAACAGCTCAATGGCATTGCCCTGCAGCAAGCTGGGAGGCTCAAGATTAAGCCGCAGCATCCAGTCTAGTTGCGCCAGTCGGGCAAAGCCGTCTGTCAGCAATTCCGCCATAACAGGAGAACGTTCGATACACAGTAGCTCATAGCCCATGCGAAAGATATGCAAGCTGTCCTGAGCCCAGCCGGTAGTCGCATCGATAACGGTTCTGGTTTTGCGGCCGAGCGCCTGGGCTAAAGCGCCGTCTTTCGGTGCGGGCCATGAACGCTGCTCACCATTACGCGGCTCTATATCGACGACCAAACCGCCTTTTTTAAGCAACTCTCTGTCAAGCAGTTTTAAACAGCCGTCACGCCAGCTTAAAAAAAAATCTTCTGAGCTATCTTCGCTAAGCGACTGGTACAAAGGGATATGCAATCTTTCTGCCAACTGTTGGAACGGAAGAACATCGCCCTGCCCCTGGTAAAGTACGGCCAACTTTATCGCCAGGGATGGTGTGTATGCCGCAAGCGTGTCGGGAACAGGCGCGGCAATCGCCAGGGATGGTGTGTATGCCGCAAGCGTGTCGGGAACAGGCGCGGCAATCGCCAGGGATGGTGTGCATGCCGCAAGCCTGTCAGGAACAGGCGCGGCAATCGCCAGGGATGGTGTGCATGCCGCAAGCCTGTCAGGAACAGGCGCGGCGCCGGTGCATTGTTGCGATGAAATTTTCGTACTCAATGATTACTCTGTCGAAATCGATTTTTGTTCATTTTTCAATGCCGCATCCAACGTGTGCCAGGCCAAGGTCGCACATTTAACCCGTGCCGGATATTCTCGAACTCCGGCTAATACCGCCAGTTTTCCAACCGCTTCAAGATTAAAGTTTTCATCTTTACCGGTGGTCATTTCATGGAATTTTTTAAACAAATTCTCGGCTTCCTGCTCGGTTTTGCCTTTGACTATCTCGGTCATTAACGAAACCGAGGCCGTCGAAATGGCGCAACCTGAACCCTGAAAACTGGCATCGGTAATCCTATCGCCGTCCATTTTCAAATATAAGGTCAGGCGGTCGCCGCACAACGGATTAAAACCTTCCACTTTTCGGTCGGCATTTTCCATGACGTGGAAATTGCGCGGGTTACGATTGTGGTCGAAAATAACCTCTTGATAGAGGTCGCGTAAATCATCAAACATAGTTATTCTCTTGCGTGGTTATTCAGTATAGAAATGGGGATAAAGCTCTTCTGAACTGATATAGCGGCTTGCTTGGCGCATAATGGCTTTACAGGTTCCGGTATCCAATTGGGTATGATTCCGAATGGTCAGAATTTGTTTTTGACTATAAACGATTCGTTCCAATTTAATATGACTACCTCGCTGAGAAACAATAACAAAATCAAACTGCATCAAAATAGCTAATACTTGTTTGGCTGTTAAACGCTTTAACTTTGGCACACAGCTTCCATTTCATAATTCACTACAATGGGTGGATTAGGCGCAAATCCTAAGGCGGTTAAATCTTCACCTTCTAAATGCAGGCTTATCGCTTCACGCAAATTTAGCGTCACTTCATCGAGTGTTTGCCCTTGAGTAACAATAGGCAATTCGACACATTCAGCAATAAAGCCTGATTCTTCGCCTGTATGAATATATGCTTTGATAGTGTAATACATTAGCCAAATACCTCAATCAAGGACTCTATGCCTTTCATTAAAACGTCAATTTCTGCTTTGGTGTTATACATGGCAAAGGATGCTCTTGCCGTCGCGGGGACTTCAAAAAAATCCATGACCGGCATCGCGCAATGATGCCCTGCCCTGATGGCAATCCCCAAGCTATCCAGCATGGTGCCAATATCATGAGGGTGTATTTTATCCAACACAAAAGACAGAATCGCACCTTTATGCTCCGCCTCGCCGATGATTCTAAGCCCTTTAATTTGCTTGGCTTTATCTGTGGCGTAAGCCAGTAACTCGGCTTCGTAAGCGGCGATATTATCCATGCCGATGGCATTCAGGTAATCAATGGCCGCACCCAAACCGACTACATCGGCAATACTGGGCGTACCCGCTTCAAATTTGTAGGGCAGCGTATTATATTCGGTTTCTTCAAAGGTGACTTTGCGGATCATATCGCCGCCGCCCTGATACGGGGGCATGGCTTCCAGCAATGCCTGTTTGCCGTAAAGTACGCCTATGCCAGATGGCGCATAAAGTTTATGGCCTGAGAAAACATAAAAATCGCAATCCAAGTCCTGCACGTCCACCGCCATGTGCGGAATAGCCTGCGCGCCATCCAGCATGACGGGTATGTTTTTGGCATGCGCCGCTGCAATAATCTTTTTAACCGGATTAATCGTGCCCAACGCATTGGACATATGTACGACCGAAACCAACTTGGTTTTATCGCTGATCAGTTTTTCAAACTCAGCATAGATCAACTCGCCTTGCAGATTAATCGGTGCAACTTTTAAGATGGCCCCGGTCTGTTCGCACAGCATTTGCCAGGGCACGATATTGGAATGATGCTCCATGGCGGTAATCAAAATCTCGTCACCGGCTTTGATATTGGCTTTACCATAAGTCTGCGCGACCAGATTGATGGCTTCGGTAGCGCCTCTGACAAAAATAATCTCTTTGTCGCTGGCCGCATTAATGAAGTCTTTAACTTTGGTGCGTGCGCCTTCATACTTATCGGTAGAGCGTATGCTTAAGGTATGCACGCCGCGATGCACGTTAGCATAATCATGGCTGTATAAATGTACGATGCTGTCGATAACCGCCTGTGGTTTTTGGCAGGTGGCCGCATTATCCAGATAAACCAGCGGCTTGTTGCGTATAAGTTCTGCCAATATCGGAAAATCGGCGCGAATTTTATTGATGTCTAAACGTGTCGTCATAACCATTCCTTGTTCACGCCTTGCTGCGGGAAGCGCGCCAATACCTGTTCTAAAACTCTATCGTGCAAACTTTTAATCTTGATCTTATCGACCATTTCGTTGGCAAAGGCAAAGGTCAGCATGTTACGCGCTGTTTCTTCATCAACGCAGCGCGATTGCAGATAAAAAATGGATTTTTCATCCAGTTGCCCAACCGTGACTCCATGCGCACATTTTACATCATCGGCATAAATTTCCAGCTGTGGCTTGGTATCCACTTCGGCATCATCCGATAACAGCAAGTTGCGGTTGTTCATTTGCGAATCGGTTTTTTGGGCATCTTCAGCCACAATCACCCGCCCCTGAAACACGCCTCTGGCTCTGTCGTCCAGCACGCCTTTGTACAGCTCGCGACTGATCGCGTGCGGTTTTAAGTGATTGATGCGGGTATGGTTGTCGATATGCTGACGCTTGACGCCCAAATACAAACCATTCAATTCACACTCTGACGCATGATCCAGATCGACATGAATATCGCTGCGCGCCAGCAATCCGCCAAAGGCAAAATTGTGATGGGTAAAGCGCGCGTCCCGAGCCTGTTTAATATAACTGCCGCCAAAATGATAAGCTTTTTCGGACTCGCTTTGTAGCTTATACAGGGTCACATCGGCATTCTGCCCGACAAAAACCTCGGTAACTGCGGCGGTTAAATAAGCATTATTTGAACCAACCACCGCGCCAGTTCCCGACAGGCTTGCAGCATACACTCCATCCCTGGAGATCGCCGCGCCAGTTCCCGACTGGCTTGCGGCATACACTCCATCCCTGGAGATAAAAGTTTCTATGACTTTAACTTCGGCCATGTCGTCGGCAATAATAATATTGCGGGTGGTCGCCATTTGATCGACGCAGGTCACAACATGCAGAACCTGTATCGGTCTGTCTAAAACCATCTTGGCCGACACATGCACAAACAAACCGTCGGTAAACCACGCGGTATTGAAGGCAATGAAACCGTGCTCTGATTGATCGACAGCCTTCCCTAAATATTTTTCCACGGTGTTCGGCTGTTTTGCCAAGGCATCCGCCATGCTCATTACAGAAACGGCTTCGGGCAGACCGTCTAAAACCGAAAGTTCTGCTGAAAAATGACCGTTCACTAAAACCAAGACCCAAGCATCTTCCAGTTGAACCGATGTCAGCCACTCGGCATCGACTTCATCGACGTTTAAACTTATCGACGGCGAAAACAGTTTCTTTTCAATGCCGGACACGTTGGTGTAGCGCCATTCTTCTTCACGTGGCGATGGAAAACCCTGCGCTGAGAATTCCGTCAATGCCTGAGCTCTTAACGCCTGCAACCAGGGCAGATTTTTCCCTGGCAATGCCGATGCTATGGTTTGATATTCAGCCGCATAACGGCTTGCTGTTGCCGTATTCATTACGCTACCGCCTCTTCGACCCAACCGTAACCTTTTTCTTCCAACTCTAATGCTAAATCGGCACCGCCGGATTTGACGATCTGACCATGCGCCAAAACGTGGACAAAATCCGGTTTAATGTAATCCAGCAAGCGCTGATAATGCGTGACCATGACAAACGAACGTTCTGGTGAACGCAAGGAATTAACGCCTTCCGAAACGATTTTTAACGCGTCTATATCCAGACCCGAATCGGTTTCATCCATGATGCACAATTTAGGTTCCAAAATAGCCATTTGCAGGATTTCATTGCGTTTCTTTTCGCCGCCGGAGAAGCCTTCGTTAACCGCACGGTACAAAAATTTCTCGTCCATTTCCAGCAAGCGCACTTTATCTTTAACCAGCGTTAAAAAATCCATCGCATCGACTTCAGACTGACCATTATGCTTGCGTATAGAATTCAACGCCGCTTTCAACAAATAAATATTACTGACGCCGGGAATTTCCACCGGATACTGGAATGCCAAGAACACGCCTTCACGCGCCCTGGTTTCAGGAGCCATCTCCAGCAAGTCTTTACCCTGATAAGTCGCCGAACCTGCGGTTACGGTATAACCGCCCTTGCCAGATAAAACATGCGATAAGGTGCTTTTACCGGAACCGTTCGGCCCCATAATCGCGTGGATTTCACCGGCCTTAATCTCAAGGTTAATGCCTTTAAGAATAGGCTTGTCGCCAACGCTGACGTGAAGATTTTTTATGCTGAGCATGTTGTTTTACCTGTGTTATTTAACGGATTTTACACCGAGATCTTTACAAAAAATTAAAGTTAGTTTTCAAAAATAGAACGTGCTAACTGCGCTTGCCTAATAATCGCAACCAACGTTCCCGCTTTAATTTCTTTATGCTGTGAAACAGGAACGGTAATCGTTGATGAATTAATATGTTTTTGCATAATGACATGACTGCCTTTTTGTCGCACTTGTTCAAAACCATAAGCCAGCAAAATTGCGCAAACCTCTTTACCCGATAAAGTCTTCAGCTTACCCAAAAGCAATCTCCATTGAGGAAATATAGGTTTCACCGTAATAGCATTGCTTAATTTCTTCCGCTGAGGCGCATTCAAAGAAAAGTTCCACCGCTTCTTTGAGATTGCCCTTGGCCTCCTCAATATTTTCACCCTGACTGGCAATATCCAATTCAGGGCACAATGACACATAAATATTGTCTTCTTTGTGAATAATGGCGGTAAGCTGTTTATAGTGCATAGTGATTCCCCCGTTTAAGTCATTAACCCACCGAACCTTCCAGACTCAATCCCAGCAGCGCCTGGGCCTCCACCGCAAACTCCATCGGCAGTTCCCTGAACACTTCCTTGCAGAAACCGTTGACGATCATCGACACCGCATCTTCTGCCGACAGTCCGCGTTGCTGGCAAAAGAACAGCTGATCTTCGCTGATCTTGGACGTCGTCGCTTCATGTTCGATCTGGGCCGAAGGCTGTTTGACTTCAATATAAGGAAAGGTATGCGCGCCGCATTTATCACCGATTAACAGGGAATCGCACTGGGTATAGTTACGGGCATTTTCCGCGCTTTTTAACACCTTGACCAAACCGCGATAAGTGTTCTGCGCTTTTCCTGCCGAAATCCCTTTGGAAATAATCGTGCTGCTGGTGTTTTTGCCGATATGGATCATCTTGGTGCCGGTATCGGCCTGCTGATAATTGTTGGTCAGCGCCACCGAATAAAACTCGCCGGTCGAATTGTCGCCGGTCAGGATGCAGCTTGGGTATTTCCAGGTAATGGCCGATCCGGTTTCCACCTGCGTCCACGACACTTTGGAGTTTTCGCCCCGGCAATCGGCACGCTTGGTCACAAAGTTATAGATGCCGCCCAAGCCGTTTTTATCGCCAGGATACCAGTTTTGCACGGTCGAGTACTTGATGGTCGCATCTTTCAGCGCGATCAACTCAACCACCGCCGCATGCAGCTGATTTTCGTCGCGCATCGGCGCGGTACAGCCTTCCAGATAACTGACATGACTGCCTTCATCGGCAATAATTAATGTTCGTTCAAACTGTCCGGTGTTGGCGGCGTTGATTCTGAAATAAGTCGACAGTTCCATCGGGCAACGCACGCCTTTGGGAATATAGACGAACGAGCCGTCGGTAAATACCGCTGCATTTAACGCGGCAAAGTAATTGTCCGTATGCGGCACCACCGAGCCCAGATATTGTTTAATCAGCTCGGGATGCTCGCGCAAAGCTTCTGAAATCGGGCAAAAAATAACGCCAACATCGTTCAGTTTACCTTTAAACGTCGTCGCTACCGATACGCTGTCAAAAACCGCATCCACTGCAACACCGGCCAGACGCTCCTGTTCATCCAGCGGAATACCCAATTTTTTGTAGGCTTCCAAGACTTGCGGATCGATCTCATCCAAACTTTGCGGTCCATCTTCCTTGCGTTTAGGTGCCGAATAATAACTGATTGCCTGATAGTCAATAGGATCGAACTTGACGAACGCCCATTCAGGCGGTGTCATAGTCTGCCAGTGACGGAATGCTTTCAGCCGGTATTCCAGCATAAATTCAGGCTCATTTTTAACTTTCGATAAGCGGTGAATAACGGCTTCATCCAGTCCCGGCGGGAAAGTATCGGTTTCCAGTTCAGTGACAAAACCCTGTTTGTAACCCTGACTGATCAAATTACTGATTTCTTGTGTACTTGCTGACATAAAAATCTCTTAATGACATGGATGTAATGGTTGCAGAAAATGCATAAGGCCATGAATGGCCTGTAGTAGGGTGATGCAGGAGCAATTACCGAGCAGCATTTTTCTGCCTATCGATGTGAATTACCCCGCCCTAAAGGACGGGGCTTCTAACGTCAATGGCACGAGCAAGAACAGAAGATTTACGTCCCCTGACTTGGCTAACAGTGCCTCGGTTAGCAGTACCGGCGATTCCCGCCGCTATCATACGTTGCGCTTCATTGCGGATGTTTTGGGCGGCATTGATGTCCCTATCATGGATAGAGCCGCATTTATCACACCGCCATGAGCGGATAGTCAAAGGCATAGAGGATTGAACATGCAGGCAACACGAACAGGCTTTAGAACTTGGGAAGAAGCGATTAACCTCGATATAGCCCTTGCCTGCCTGTTCAGTTTTGTATTTGAGCATTCCGGTGAACGCTCCCCAGCCTGCGTCACCGATGGACTTAGCCAAACAGTGATTCCTCATCATGCCTTTGACATGCAAATCCTCGAAGGCGATGACTTGGTTTTCATTCACCAGCCGACGGGACAATTTATGCAAATAGTCTTTTCTGGCATTAGCGACTTTTTCATGCGCCTTTGCCACCAGAATACGCACTTTGTTTCTGGTGTTACTGCCTTTAACTTTACGCGAAAGCTTTTGTTGCTTCCGTTTCAGATTCTTTTGAGCTTTGGCTACATGCTTCGGATTATCGAATTTGGAGCCATCGCTAGTAATCGCAAGGTGCGTCAAGCCCATATCAATACCCAGTATCTTGCCGTCAAAGGAAATCGCCGGTGCGTCCAGCCCGTTTTCAGCCAGGATGGAGGCGAAGTATTTCCCGCCAGGCGTTTTGCTGAGGGTGACAGTTTTGATCGTTCCCGTTATTTCACGATGCACCACGGCTTTGACGTGACCGATTTTAGGCAAGAAAAGCTTACGACCTTCGATAATCTTCACCCCTTGCGGGTATTGAATAGATTGTTTGCCGTGCTTGCTTTTGAAAGTGGGATAGGCTGCCCGACGCTCAAAGAAGCTCACAAAAGCACGGGACAAGTTCAAACAAACAGCTTGCAAGACTTGGCTATGGGTTTCACCGAGCCAGTCAACCGATTGTTTAAGTTCAGGCAATCTATTGTTCAAGGCAAAATGCCCCAAGCCTTTACCTGTCTCCTGGTAAGTTTTCTGACATTCGTTAAGGCTATTGTTCCACAACCACCGCGCACAACCGAACGCTTTAGCCAGTTTTTCAACTTGGTTTGTGTCTGGATATATGCGTATTTTGGTGGCTGCAATCATGTTTTTATAGTAAATAATTATCACTGCAAAATCAAGAGCACACTTACATCC
>JAURYJ010000101.1 GCA_030653985.1 Methylobacter sp.
AAGGTAACTCGCAATAAATAAAATACCCCCGTAGGATGTGCTGAACGCAGTGAAGCGCATCGCTCAATCACGAATGATGCGCTTCACTGCCGTTCAGCACATCCTACAAAAGTAGCGGTTTATTTTTGCGTCTTGCCTAACAACTATTCAAACATGCTCCTATCTTTGTGGGATATGAGCATGGCTTAATTCCCCCTCAGTTACAGCGCTAATTTACCGGCAAGCACTTAGACAAAGAGTGCGAATCATCACTTCCTCATCAGCCGGAACAATCAGCACCGGCTTGTGACCGGCAAGACTGATTTCATTGGCACCGGAATAATTGGCCGTCCGATCCAAAGAAAATCCCAGAAAATCCAGCGGAGCGCAGATTTTTTCACGGACTTCGGCAGAGTGTTCACCGATACCGCCGGTAAAAACCAGCGCATCGATACCGCCTGCCTTGGCCGCAAAGCCGCCTATCGCCGCCCGCACTTGGCGGCAAAAATAATCGACGGCAAATTTTGCGTTGTCACTGTTACTGGCAAGCAGCTTATCCATTTCCGAACTTTCACCCGCAGACAAAGCCAGCAATCCCATGTTGTGAAACACTATGTCACTTAATGCTTCCGGACTGAAACGCTTTGCCAGTTCCAGCATTATGCCCGGATCGAGGTCGCCGCTACGGGTTCCCATCGGGATGCCGCCTGCCGGGGTATAACTCATGGTGGTGTCCACCGATTTCAGGTTTTCCAGCAAACAAAGGCTGGCACCACTGCCTAAGTGCGCGATAACCACTTTTTTATAAGCCACGTCGCCTAAAATTCCCGCAAGCATGCTGGCAATGTAGGCGTAATTGAGCCCATGAAAGCCGAAGCGGCGCATGCCAAACTCGTTCGGAATCGGCAACCGTTTAGCCAACTCGGGCAGGGTGCTGTGAAAAGCCGTATCGAAGCAGGCGATTTGCGGCACAGAGAAGCGTTGCAGACACAAATCGAGTCCGAGCAGATTGCCCGGCAAATGCAGTGGGGCAAGATGAATCAGGTGTTCCAGCCGGGAACGCTCAGTAGCATCAACCCGCCTTGCTAGATCGCTGATATCGCCGCCATGAACAAAGCGATGTCCCACCAGTTCGGGCATTTCACCGGCTAAATCGTGTAACAGCTGAGCGAATGCTTGTCTTTGGTCATAAACCTGTTCATAGCGAAAATTGCGCCGCACACCCTCAGCGGAAAACAAGCTCGCCTTGATCGAAGACGAGCCGCTGTTGATGGTTAGAACTGAGCGCTTCAATACGGCCATACCCAGTTGTCGACCTCGGGCAGATCGGTGCCGTATTCGTAAGCATAGTTGCGGCATTCGATCTGCTTGTCGCGCATGTTTTCTTTGACATGGGCACCGGCTACACGCAACGCCGGGATGCGGTTGATCGCGTCAATCACCAGGCTGAAACGGTCGATTTCATTCTGGATGGCCAGTTCCAGCGGCGTATTGATGCTGCCTTTTTCCTTGTAGCCGCGCACATGCAGATTTTTGTGGTTGTTGCGACGATAGGCCAGACGATGGATCAGCCAGGGATAACCGTGGAAGTTGAACAGGATAGGTTTATCCAGCGTAAACAGGCTGTCGAAATCCTTGTCCGATAAGCCGTGCGGATGCTCTGATTCAGGCGTCAGTTTGTAGAGGTCAACCACGTTGATGAAGCGAACCTTGAGTTCGGGGAAATTCTCGCGCAGCAGCACCACGGCGGCCAGCGCTTCCTTGGTAGGAATGTCGCCGGCGCTGGCTATCACTAAATCCGGTTCTACGCCTTGATCGTTGCAGGCCCAGTCCCAAATGCCGATGCCCTTGGTGCAATGTTTGATCGCCGCATCCATGTCCAAAAATTGCAGATGCTTTTGCTTGTCGCAAACGATCACATTGATGTAATCGGTGCTCTTTAAGCAATGATCGGCAACCGTCAACAGACAGTTCACGTCCGGCGGCAGATAGATGCGCGTCACTTCCGGGCTTTTGTTGACGACGACATCGAGAAAGCCGGGGTCCTGATGCGTAAAGCCGTTGTGATCCTGCCGCCATACGGTGGAAGTAATCAGCAGGTTCAGCGAGGACACCGGGGCGCGCCAAGGCACTGCCTTGGACATGGCCAGCCATTTGGCATGCTGGTTGAACATCGAATCGATCACATGCACAAAGGCTTCGTAGGTGGAGAAGAAGCCGTGGCGACCGGTCAGCAGATAGCCTTCCAGCCAGCCTTCCAGGGTATGCTCGGACAGCATTTCCATCACTCGTCCGTCAGGCGACAGTTCGCCGCCATCGGCATCTTCCGGCAGATAGTCGGCCAGCCAGGTTTTCTTGCTGACTTCGTAGATGTCGTCCAGCTTGTTCGAGCTGTTTTCATCAGGGCCGAACACGCGGAAATTATGCCTATTCAGACGCATGATGTCGCGCAGAAATTTGCCTAGCGGACGGGTGTTTTCAGCGCTGGTGGTGCCCGGCTTGGTCACCACCGTGGCATAGTCGCGGCAGTCCGGCATATGCAGGGCTTTGCGCAACAGGCCGCCATTGGCGTGAGGGTTGACGCTCATACGCCGCGCGCCTTTGGGTGCCAGAGCTTTAAGTTCGGGTAACAAGCGACCGTCTTGGTCGAACAGTTCTTCCGGCTTGTAACTGCGCAGCCAGTCTTCCAGCTGTTTAAAATGCTCAGGCGTATCGCGCACGTTGCCCAAAGGCACCTGATGCGAGCGCCAGAAGCCTTCCACTTTTTTACCGTCAACCTGTTTTGGCCCGGTCCAGCCTTTGGGGCTGCGTAACACGATCATCGGCCAACGCGGACGAATCGGCTGACCGCTGCTGCGGGCCTGTTGTTGAATGCGGCGGATTTCCAGTACACAGTCTTCCATTGTTGCAGCCATGGCCTGGTGCATGGTGTCCGGGTCGTTACCTTCGACAAAATAAGGCGTCCAGCCGTAGCCCTTGAACAAGTTTTCCAGTTCTTCGTGCGAGATACGCGACAGAATAGTGGGGTTGTTGATCTTGTAACCGTTCAGATGCAGGATCGGCAATACTGCGCCATCGCGGATCGGATTCAGGAACTTGTTGGAATGCCAGGAGGTCGCCAGCGGGGCAGTTTCAGCTTCGCCATCGCCGACCATCACCGCGACGATCAGCTCGGGATTGTCGTAAGCCGCGCCGAAAGCATGGGAGACGCTATAACCGAGTTCGCCGCCTTCATGAATCGAGCCCGGCGTTTCCGGGGTGCAATGGCTGCCAATGCCGCCGGGAAAAGAGAACTCTTTGAAGAACTCGCGCATGCCGTGCTCGTCTTCGCTCTTGTTCGGGTAAATCTCGCTGTAAGCACCTTCCAGGTAAACAGGGCCGAGCACGCCCGGCGCGCCATGTCCTGGACCTGCCATGAAAATAGCGTTCAAATCGTACTTGTTGATCAGGCGGTTAAGATGAATATAAGTGAAGGATAGACCGGGACTTGAACCCCAATGCCCCAGCAAGCGACTCTTTACATGCTCCAGTTTGAGCGGTTCGCGTAGCAGCGGGTTGTCGCGCAGATAAATCATGCCTGCCGCCAGGTAATTACAGGCGCGCCAGTAGGCGTCGATCTTGCCGATTTCTTCTTGCGGTAGCGGTTTTTTTTGGACGGTCATGGCTTATAAATCCTGGAGTTGGTTTGCAAATGGGTCGGTTGATTTTCGGTATTATACGGGTTGATTATGACGCCTGTTTGACCGTCATTTAAGGTGATTCCGATCGTTAATTATGCTGTCCGGTTAACAGCGATGATTTTATCGGATTGAGTCGATTCAACAATTTTATGTGTCATATAACCTATATTACCATGTGAAATGCCTGGGTTACTCGTGTAATGATTTTTTTGAGTCCAGCAACGATGCGGCTTTTAAGCATTTTTCAGCACGCAAACTAAAATATAAAGCAGTTGCCGTGCCATTTTCTGCGGCTTATTGTCGCGCGGCAATCGGTCACATTTTCAAGGCTGGTTTTAGTCATTAGACTGGTTTACAACTCTTGCATCACTTCCTTGTTTAAGGGATGTAGAGTTGACTGTCCTTCCTTTTAAATGCGGTCAGCAGCCCTGGCCGCATCTTTTTAACCTACGGGTGAAATCATGAAACGGAATCACCAAACTGATACCTCTTACGTCATTAATGATCAAGATTTGTTCAAACAAATCGCTTTCCATGAGGCGGGTCATGCTGCCGCTATTTATCTTTGCAATAAACAAAAACAACTGCCCCCGGTACATTTTCAAATCATCATTAAGGCTTCGAAACGCCAAAAAGGCAGCCTTTTGGACACCTGCAGATTAGGCTATGAGCACTTTGCCGCCGTCGTAGAAGGAGGTCGTCTGATTCATAGCCTGCCAGTTGCGTTGATTGAAAGTGCGCATTATTTTTCAGGCGCTGAGCAAGATGCGTATCAGACCGCTTTTGAAGCGGATATAATTAGTCTGTTGGTCGGGCCTTTAGCCGAAGCGAAGCATGTCGCCTTACGTGATGATGAACAATTTACGGCTCAATTGGTTAACATTAATGCTTTACATTATTATGGCGGCACCTCCGATCTTGAACAGGTTTATGAGTATCTGGATATTTTTATCACAACTAAAAGTCGGCAACAAGAGAAATTGGTTGAGCTGTTTGGCAAAGCTTTTCAGTTTATAAGTTCACCGCTTTATTGGCAGGCTATTGAGCGTCTGGCGGATTATATTCTTAAAAACAGGGAAAATATCATCAGCTGTGAGGAGTCGATTGCCGTGATGGATGAAAGCGCAAGCTTTGCTTACCGGTAATGGTTTATCGACTTTTAGCAGACTTCGTTCTTATTCGGCTTCATCTTTTATTTTAAAACATTGCCAGCGCTAAATAATTGCTCCATTGAGCGCCTTTCCATACTGCAATCAATGGCATCGGTGATGGCGCTATCGAGTACAACATGATGGTACAAAGGGTCATTAATGCCGAGGCAGCGATATTGTTATAACTGAATAATTTTAACGCGGTACCAAAGGATTTTTTCATTCTTAAATTGGATAAATTGGTGCTGTAGAGTTCATCTAATAGCAAATGAACGATAAATCCGAAGGCAATGAAAACACCGTTTAGCCAGGCATGTAAAATATCCCACTGCAGAAAACGATAGCTGATGCAGGTCATTAATAAGCCAAAAAACAAGGCCGCCAACACTGAATGGAATACGCCTCGATGTACGGTAAGACCGTTAAACAAGGTAAATAGCCCATAACGAATAAACAGATAAGTGCCTGTTGCAATCAGCAATAGCAGGTATGGCGCATAACTGTCTTTTAATGTATGTAGCGCCGCAGCTACGCCCATTAACGCTAACACGTTAAACAGCAGCCTTACGGGTCTTGAGTTACTCGCATCAATATCAGGCAATAGTCCCCCAACTATGCCCAGGAAAACGAGCCAGGGTATATCAGCGTTAGTGATCAAATGGACATTGGTGGCAATGAGAGCTGCGCCGACGCTGGCAGCTGAAGCGACGAATAAATGGGTGTTAAAATTGGCCATGTAAAACAATAATCCCTTAAATCTAAAAAATCCAGTATGGCATTGCCTGGCTTTACATTAAGCCAGATATTTGCCTGCGATTACCTCGGTTATTCCCGTGTTAGGTTAATTTACACCAGTAAATTAACCAGCATCTGTTCATAAATACGGGACAAAATTTCCAGATCTTCCACGCCAACGTGTTCATTGATTTTATGGATACTTTCATTCAACGGGCCGAGCTCGATAACCTGTGCGCCGGTCGGGGCGATAAAGCGTCCGTCGGAGGTGCCGCCGCCGGTGTCATCAAGGGTTTCAAAGCCGGTCACGGTTTTGATCGCGGCATGGGCGGCATCGATTAATGCGCCTGATTCGGTTAAGAAAGGGTTGCCGGACAAACGCCATTCCAGCGCATAGTTGAAATCGTATTTGTCCAGCAGCGCGTGGGTGCGTTGTTTGATGGTTTCCTCATCCAGTTCGGTGCAAAAACGCAGGTTGAACTGAACTGCCACGCTGCCGGGGATGATGTTTTCCGCGCCGGTTCCAGAGTTGATATTGGAAACCTGCAAGCTGGTCGGTGGGAAAAAGGCATTGCCGTGATCCCAAACTTCATCAATCAGGTCTTTTAACGCCGGGGCAAAAGTGTGTATTGGATTATCGGCAAGTTCGGGGTAGGCGACGTGGCCTTGGATGCCTGCAATGGTCAGTTTGGCGCATAAAGAACCGCGCCGACCGACGCGAATCACGTCGCCGATTTTTTTGTCGCTGGACGGTTCGCCGACCAAGCACCAGTCTATTTTCTCGTTGCGTTGTTCCAGCACTTCAACGACTTTAATCACGCCATTGGCGGCGATGCCTTCTTCGTCGCTGGTCATCATCACCGCGATAGAGCCTTGATGATCCGGGTGCTTGGCAATGAAACGTTCGACGGCGGTAATAAAGCAGGCGATGCCGCCTTTCATATCCGCAGCGCCCCGGCCATAAAGCTGGCCGTCACGAATCGTCGGCTCAAAAGGCGGTGAAACCCAGGCATCCAACGGGCCGGTAGGCACAACATCGGTGTGGCCGAGGAAGGTAAACAGCGGTTTGGCATTGCCGCGCCTAAGCCAGATGTTTTGGGTGTCTGCAAAGTCCAGGCGTTCTTCTTTGAAGCCCAATTTGGTTAGTCGTGCCGCCAGCACATCCTGGCAACCCGCGTCTTTTGGGGTTACCGATTCGCGGCTGATCAGGTCTTTAAGCAGTTCCAGTGTGTTGCTCATAGTAAATTCCTCGTTCCCACGCGCCGCGTGGGAATGCTATGGTGGACGCGCTGCGTCCCGTATTTTAGGGGTTACGTTTTTGGAGGTTACGCGTGATTCGCGGCGCAGCGCACCTTAACTGCATTCCCACGCAGCGCGTGGGAACGAGGAACCCCCCGCATTTTTTTTAGGTTACCGATTTACGGCTGATCAGGTCTTTAAGAAGATTCCGGGTGCCGCTCATAATAATTCAGTTTGGTAGTTTTCAGCTTTAAATCCAAGCATTAGTTTATCGCCAGATTCTAAAATCGGGCGTTTAATCAGGGTAGGGGTGGTCAGCATCAGTTGGATAGCTTTTTCCTGAGTCAGGTCACTTTGCTGTTTGGCACTGAGTTGACGCCAGCTGGTACTGCTGCGGTTAAGCAGTTTGTTCCAGTCCAAATGCTCGGTAAAATGCTGTAGCAACTCTGGGGTTAAGCCATCGGTCCGAAAATCATGAAACCGATAGGCTATGCCGTGTTGATCCAGCCAGTTACGCGCTTTTTTGACAGTGTCGCAGTTTTTGATGCCGTAAAGCGTGTGCATGGTTTTTACAGTTGGCTGTTCAGCAATTCGTCTATGCTGGGCAATTGCTTGTCAGCTTTGCAGCGGATTTTATAAAGATCGACAAATTCCATAAAAGCTTGTTCCAGATCAGCCAGAATTTCTTCTTCGTTTTCGCGCTCATCATCAGGAACATCCGTGGACTCCAAATATTCATGTTGCAGGGCGACTTCACTGTTTAAAGCAAGCGTTGCGTATATGATGGCATTGTTGGATATGTTGTCGCTCATGGTATTGGCCTTGGTTAAGTGATGGGTGGGGTTGGTTTGCAAAAGTGCAGTTATCAGTCTTGTTCTCTAAAACGAATGGTTAGACCTTGTAAGAAATTTCTCAGAATCTGGTCGCCGCATTCACGGTGATGTTTATGGCCTTTTTGTCTGAAAAAAGAGCTGAGTTCGCCTTTGGATAATTCAAAGTCGGCTAGTTTTAAGGTGCTGAGCATGTCCTCTTCTTTAAATTCCAGCGCGATACGCAGTTTTTTGAGTATGGTGTTATTGGTTAACGGCTCCGACTTTTTGATCTGTTCGGGTTGATTTTCCTGCTTGCCTCTTTTATAGATAATCAAGCCGTCTAAAAATTTTCCCAGTAGCTTGTTGTCAAGCTCGACATAGTCGGCTTCATTATCTTTTTTGAGCAGCGGCAGTAACTCATCTCGAGTCATTTCTACGTCGCTTAAGGCAAAAATATCGATCATAGTTTGATCTTTAAGTTCTAAAGCGTAGCGTAACCGGCGTAATACATCGTTGTTTATCATGGTTTTTGTGTGGCAAGGTTAGGATTTATGTCTGTAACAGCGGTTTGATTTTTTTCCTGTAAGAAGGCAAGCACATCGTCATTGTTGACTTGATAGTAAATATCTTCAACAAGAACGGTAACGCCTAATGAGTCAAACGTCATCGCATCGCCAAGATAGTAATAAAAAGATTGCCAGTGCTCTTTTCTTCTAAAGACTTCAACTTCCGCGATAGTTTGGTCAATTAGAACATACTCTTCCAAGGTTGAAATATTTTGGTATTTTAAACGCTTGGCCGTTTTGTCAAACTTCCGGGTCGATGGGGACAGGACTTCGACAATAATGACCGGCGATTGTTGGTAGTATTCAGAATTACTGTTTTTCTCGCAAACCACCATCACATCAGGATAGAAAAAGTCACTAGCCACCTTAACTTTCATGTCTGCTATGAAAGTTCTGCAAGGTGTGCCTCTAAGTTTATTTCTCAACTCACTAAGCATGTTAATAGATAGCAAATTATGATTTTCACTCGCCCCAGCCATCGCATAAATTGCACCATCAATGAGCTCATGCTTAAATTCCGCAACAAGCTCACCTTGTAGGTATTCTTCTTCGCTTATTTTGTTATTTGCGTATTTTAAGCTCATGGTTTTTTCCGGTGTTAATTGGAGCGAGTCGAATCAGATTTAATCCCTTAATAACTCATTAATACCGGTTTTGCTACGGGTTCTTTCATCAACCTGTTTGATGATCACCGCGCAATACAAGCTGTAGCTACTGTCAGCAGATGGCAAATTTCCTGGAACCACAACTGAACCGGCTGGAACGCGGCCATAGCTGACTTCGCCGGTCATGCGGTTGAAGATTTTGGTGCTTTGACCGATATAAACGCCCATTGAAATAACCGAGCCTTGTTCAACGACAACGCCTTCGACGATTTCCGAGCGTGCGCCGATAAAGCAATTGTCTTCAATGATCGTTGGTCCTGCCTGCAAAGGCTCCAACACGCCGCCGATACCGACGCCGCCGGAAAGATGCACGTTCTTGCCGATTTGCGCACAAGAGCCGACGCTGGCCCAGGTGTCAACCATCGTGCCGCTATCTACATAACCGCCGATGTTGACGAACGAAGGCATTAACACCGCGCCCGGCGCAATGTAAGCGCCGTGACGGACGATGGCATTAGGCACGACGCGCACGCCGGATTTTGCAAAGTCGTCGGGTGAATAAGTGCTGAATTTGGCTTCAACCTTGTCGTAATAACGGCTGTTGCCACCTTCGATCACACGGTTTTCGTTGATTCTGAATGACAACAATACGGCTTTTTTCAGCCATTGGTTGACGACCCACTCGCCGCTGGTTTTTTCGGCAACACGGGCTTTGCCGCTATCCAGTAAGTTGATCGCGTCTTCAACGGCTGCACGCACTTCAGCGGATACGTTGGCAGGGGAAATGTCGGCACGGATTTCAAAGGCTTCGTTAATAATATTTTCTAGTTGTGACATGGCTTTTTTATAAAGAGTGAAGGAAATTTTTGATGCGCTGCGCGGCGTCTATGCATTCATCCAAGGGCGCAACCAAGGCAATTCTGACGTGATTAAGGCCGGGGTTGATGCCGTCAAAATCACGGGATAAGTAACTGCCGGGCAGTACGGTGATATTTTGTTGGGCAAATAGCTGTTGTGCGAATTCGGTATCTGAAATCCCCCTGCCTTCGGCTTCCCCCTTTGACAAAGGGGGGCTGAGGGGGATTTTCAACCAGACATAAAAACTGGCCGGTGGCTGGGTGACGGTGCAAACGTCGCCAAGAATATCGATGAAGGCGGCGAACTTCTCGCGGTATAAGCGCCGGTTTTCGACAACATGATGCTCATCTTTCCAGGCTTGAATGCTGGCATGTTGGGTAGGCAAAGGCATCGCGCAGCCGTGATAAGTCCGGTACTGAAAATAGTCCTTCAATAGCTCGGCATCGCCGGCAACAAAGCCTGAGCGTAAACCCGGCGCGTTGGAGCGTTTGGATAAACTGTGGAAAATGACGCAGCGCTTGAATGCCGTGTTGCCCATGTTATAGGCGGTTTGCAGCAAGCCCGGCGGTGGATTGCTTTCGTTGTCATAGATTTCGGTGTAACACTCGTCGGAGGCAATTACAAAATCGTGTTTTTCTGCCAGATTGAGCAGCTTTTCATGGCCGGCTTGATCAATCACTGAACCGGTCGGGTTGCCGGGCGAACAGATATAAATCAACTGGCAGCGTTGCCATATGTCATCCGGCACCGCATCGAAATCCGGTAAATAATCGGAGTCTTCCAGCGTATTCAGAAAATAGGGCTCAGCCCCTGCCAGCAGAGCCGCGCCTTCGTAAATCTGGTAAAACGGATTCGGCATGATGACGACAGGCGATACCTTAGTCGAATCGATCAGGCACTGGGCAAAGGAAAATAAGGCTTCGCGGGTACCGTTGACCGGCAAAACCTGGGTTTCAGGGTTAATGATATTAGCCGGAATCTGAAAACGTCGGCTGATCCATTCGGCAATCGTCTGCCTGAGTTCAGGCAGACCTTTAGTGGTTGGATAGTTAGCCAAACCATGCAAATGGGTTAACAGTGCTTCCTGAATCAAATGCGGGGTGGCATGAGTCGGCTCGCCCATAGACAGGGCGATATGCGCCTTGTCTATGGGCGGAACAATGCCTTGTTTAAGTTGCGCCAGTTTCTCGAATGGGTAGGGGTGTAAGTATTTTAAATTAGGAGTCATCGATTAGTTACAACGCGGTTGTTTACCCTGTGCTTGAGCTTGCTGGAATAATGCCATGGCTTGCGGCATGCGTTTTTCCAAGTCTTGGATGCGGGTGGCATGCGAAGGGTGAGTCGACATGAATTCTATCGGTTGCTGACCTTTCGATGCCTGTTCCATCTTTTGCCACAAGCCGACGCTTTGTCTTGGATCAAAGCCGGCTTTTGCCATTAAATCGACGCCGATCATGTCGGCCTCGCTTTCATGGACGCGGCTGTAAGGCATCAGTATGCCGTATTGAGCGCCGACTCCCAGCATGCCCAGCGCCGTTTGCCCGAGGGCGGTTTGGGGGGCGCTGACTGCCTGAATGATGCCCATGCCCGAACTGACCGCCATTTCTTGCGATGCCCGTTCATTGCTGTGTTTGGCGAGAACGTGGCCGATTTCATGGCCGATCACGGCAGCTAATTGATCCTGATTGTCGACCAGCGTGAGCATTCCGGTATGTACGCCGATTTTATTGCCGGGCAAGGCAAAAGCGTTCGGCGAGGCATCTTCAAAGACTACGACTTCCCAGTTGCCGCCGGTTTCCCGGGTAATGGCCCCGGCAATACAGCTTGCCAGTTGATTATATTTGCTGTTAGTGCTGACAGGTTTTTGTTTTTTCAGGTTATCAAAAGCCTGCAAGCCCATTTGATCTATTTGCGTATCAGGCATGAAAACAAGTTGGCTTCTACCTGTAGGACTAGTGATGCAGGCGCTTAATAGGCAGGCAGTTAGCAGCGCTGGAAATGTTTTTTTTAACATAAAAAATGGCCGGTAGTTTTAGTTATGTCGGCCATTTTAACGTAACTTTTTATCTGGGGTTTAAAAATGTAGTTACTCAGGCTTCAGGATTTTGGTGAACATCTCGTCGTACTCTTGTTTTGACAATACACCGCTGACCCCGGTACGTTGATGGGTGTTATCGAAGAAATAGGTTCGGGGTAGCTCACCATACCATTTAGGATCGATTTCAAATTGCAATTTCTGGGTATTTTCATCGGCATAAATCCAGTTTTCAATGTCGGATAATTGGTTTTTCTCCAGAATTTGTTGAACTTGGTCGGTTACCGATAACTCATCTGCCGCCAGCATGATCATGTTAAGTTCAGGTCTGCTCTTATGAATATTGCTTAACAGCTCCATGTCTTTCAGGCAGGAAGAGCAGTTTATCGACCAAATGACCAGCATGAATGGCTGATTGGCGTTGCTGGACAATATTTGCTGATAACTTCCTGAGGTGAATGCCGATGGCTCTGCTTGCACAGGTGAGTAAAGTGGGGCTAAAAGGAGAAACAAAAGATAAGGGAAAAGTTTTTTTAGGCGCATGATTAATTTTTTATAAGTAGTGTGAGCGAGTCAATTCACCGGGAGCAAACGGTAACCTTCGTTTTTGCTATTCCATGAAATGAAAACACCGTTATTATTGCTCAGCAAAAATGGGAAGTCGACTTCATCTGTGCTTGCTGCGATGGTTTTTGCGGGTAACCAGGTCCGGCCGCCATCGTTGGATTGCATCAGCAGAAGCTGCGTGTTACTGCCGTCAAATTCGATCCAGGTTAGCATGATATGCTTGCCTTTAGCCATGAGGTTAGGATGGCTGGGCAATTTATCCGGGTTGCCGAATGGTAGTGGCTGCGAGAAGTGCTGTCCTCGGTCAGATGAATAAGCATAGAACAACCCCTGGCGCTTATTGCCTTGGGTAAACCAGGCGATATGGTAATTATTATCGCTGATCGCAATCGCCGGGCCGTGATCGGGACAGGCTTCGATTTTCCAGTCGTCAAAAGTGGCTCGCGATGCAAGCGGTTCGTTGTCGTCAGTCTGGATTTTAATCAGCCCATGATCACGAATACCGCCGGGATAAATAAATCGGGTAAACAAAACAGGCTGCACGTCGGTATCGAAAGCCACGGCGACACGACAGCAATCACAGGCAGAATCGGAGAGTTTCCGGGCGGAAAAGTTAAGCAGGCCGCGATCATCAAGCGTTGTGTAGTAAATTGCGTTGCCATGGGGTCTCGGGTCGGTCTGGTCGCGTTCGTCATGCCAGAAAACATAGGCTTGACCTGACGGACTCAAAGCCAAGCGTCCCTGAAAAGAATTCGCTTCGGCCGCTTTATCGCTTAATGGCGATGGCGTTGAAAAACTGCGGCCGTTATCGGCGGATACGCTAAAGTAAACGGTTACCGGTTGAGCGTCCTTTGCCGCATAAATAACAGTGATCCGTCCTGAGCTATCGACAACGATGCCTGGCCGACTTTCACCACTCACCTTGATGTGCTGTGCTTTTGTATTAATCAGCACAGGCGCACTGAATGTTTTGCCCAGATCGGTGGAATAATCGACATAAACATGCTGTTTTTCCGGTACGACTCGCCACAAGCGGCCATCCGGACCGAATGCGGCGGTGACGAACAGACCTCCGCCGGCAGGATAATGGCTGTAATCCGAAGTTCCGGCTTTAAGATAGCCCTGATTATCATGGCTGCAGGCGATCAACGTTAATGCGCTGATGAGCAACAGCCTCCCCAATAATTGCCCAACAGATATTTTTAGGGAGGTTCTGTTATGAAAGCGAACAACTTGTGTAGTGAGTGGAAAATCAGGTGAATCTATCATGTGAACTATCCAAAATCGAAAAAGACAGGTACTACGAATCGGTCGGTAATTCGGTAATCGGGAGGCATCTGATAACTGTGTCGTTGTAGATAGCAAGCACCAAGTTTAACGCTAACGTAACAGAAGTTTTTTTTCGGGTGGAGCATGGCTATCCTTTATGGTTAGTCGTTAAGTTCTGTGACGATGCTGCAATCTTTGGCTGACTATTCTGCAACAGTGGAGTGGAACTCGGGGTCTGTGTCGTTAAAAAAGCCCTAAGATAGCTGGATAAAAAATGTTGATTATATCAGGAATTAATAATCAGCAGTTATTGTGTCAGACATTGCTAATCTCCCGTTAGGCCAGTAAATTCAAAGGGTAGTGAAAATAGCGCATCAGGCTAAAATGATTTTTAAAAGTAAAAGTGTGTCATATGACCTGGTTTAATGCGTTAACTAATATAAGTTTAATGGCGAGTGGTGTAGCCGGTTTGCAGAAGGCAGCAAAGCGAATCTTCGCATTCGGCAGTAATCCTGTTGCCACATATCTGTTGTAGCGTAAGGTTTCAGCAAAAAACATGGCTGCTGTTTTGGCTAATAGATAATGGTGTTTTTTGGCATTCAAAGCTGGCTCTGATTGCTTTTCGGTTCTGGCCGGGCATCACTCGTTAACGGCACAAAATTTCATCAGGAACATCAGTGCAACAGGCTATAAATGCCGGTTTATTAACTTAACGGGGGCCTATAATTTGTGGTACAACATAATATCAGCCGATATTAACGACTATTGCATCGACTTTTGATTTGGATGATCATTGAATAAACATAACCACTGGATAATACTATGGCGATAAATACCAACCGACCCACATCTCCACATTTGCAAGTCTACCGACTGCCTTTAACCGGCATTATTTCCATCAGCCATCGAATCACCGGCGTCATGCTCTCAGCCGGATTGATCCTATTCGTTTATGTCATTTCGGCGCTGGCAGGCGGCGAAGATTCCTATAAGGCAATGCAGGCCGTTATGAGCCTATGGCTATTCAAATTAGTTTGGTGGGGCTTTGTTTACGCGCTGTTTTTTCATCTGTGCCACGGCGTTCGCCATTTGATTTGGGATTCTGGCAACAGCTTTGAACTGGATACGCTAAACCGCTACGCGATGATTGAGCTGGTAGCATCATTGACACTGACTTTAATCACTTTTGTGTGGGGATGTTATGGATTATAGAACGTCTTTATCCCGAGTTCGGGGCTTGGGTTCTGCTAAAAGCGGAACGATGCACTGGTGGATGCAGCGCGTCACCGCCGTAGCGCTGATTCCGTTGTCTTTTTGGTTAATCTATTTTCTGGGTTTGAGCCTGACGGCCCCTTATCAACAGACCGTAGGCTGGTTGGCATCACCTATTAATAGCTCATGTATCGTGGCGTGGATCATCGCCGTTTTCTACCATGCCGCCTTGGGTTTGCAGGTGGTAATTGAAGACTATGTCGCCGCCGAAGGTACTAAGATTATTTCAATCTGGGCCGTCAATCTGGTTTTTTTGTTTTTGGCGATTGCGGCTTTGCTGGCCGTGTTTCGCATCGTATCGATAGGGTAACTCATGTCCGCAGACTATAAAATTATTGAACATACTTACGATGTCGTTGTCGTCGGCGCAGGCGGCGCTGGCCTTCGCGCTACCTTGGGCATGGCGGAAAAAGGCCTTAAAACCGCCTGCATCACCAAAGTATTTCCCACCCGCAGTCACACCGTCGCTGCGCAAGGCGGTATCAGCGCGGCGCTGGGCAATATGGGCGAAGACGACTGGCGCTTTCACATGTACGACACCGTCAAAGGCTCCGACTGGCTGGGCGATCAGGACGCGATTGAATACATGTGCCGCGAAGCCATGGCTGCGGTTATCGAACTGGAGCATTACGGTGTGCCGTTTTCGCGTACCGCCGACGGCAAAATTTATCAACGTGCGTTTGGCGGCATGACCACGCATTACGGCAAAGGCGCCGCACAACGTACTTGCGCGGCGGCCGACAAGACCGGTCATGCGATTTTGCATACCTTGTATCAGCAGTCGTTAAAACATAAGGCCGAATTCTTCGTCGAATACATTGCGCTGGACTTGATTATGGAGGACGGTGAATGTCGCGGTATTTTGGCCTGGTGTCTGGATGACGGCTCGCTGCATTTGTTCAAATCCCATATGACTGTATTGGCGACCGGCGGTTACGGGCGTACCTTTTTTTCCTGCACCTCGGCGCATACCGTGACCGGCGACGGTAACGCGATGGTATTGCGCGCCGGCTTGCCGTTACAGGATATGGAGTTTATCCAGTTTCACCCGACCGGCATTTATGGCGCAGGCTGTTTGATCACCGAAGGCGTCAGAGGCGAGGGCGGTTATCTGACTAACTCTGAGGGCGAGCGCTTCATGGAACGCTATGCGCCAACCGCCAAAGACCTGGCTTCACGCGATGTGGTCAGCCGCGCAATGACCATCGAAATCAATGAAGGTCGCGGCGTAGGCCCACTGAAAGATCATCTCTATCTGCATATCGAGCATCTTGATCCGGCTATTATTCACGAACGCTTGCCGGGTATATCCGAAACCTCGCGGATTTTCGCCAATGTCGACATCACTAAAGAGCCGATCCCGGTGTTGCCGACTGTGCATTACAACATGGGCGGCATCCCCACCAATTATAAAGCCGAAGTGGTTACCTTGAATGGCGACGATCCCGACTCGGTGGTGCCGGGCTTGATGGCGATCGGCGAGGCGGCCTGCGTATCCGTGCATGGCGCCAACCGCTTGGGCTCAAACTCGTTGCTGGATATTATAGTGTTTGGTCGCGCTGCTGCTATCCGTTGCGCAGAGCTTATCAAACCAGGCGCCGCATTAAAACCGCTAGCCAAGACTGCCTGTAATAAAGCCATCGCCCGCTTCGATAAAATCCGCCATGCCAATGGCAGCCGCTCGACTTCCGGTATCCGTTTGGACATGCAAAAAGTCATGCAAACTAAAGCGGCTGTGTTCAGGACCGGTTCCACCTTGACTGAAGGCATCAACGCGATGGCCCAAGTCAGAAAAACCTTTGCCGATGTCAGAGTCGTCGATAAATCCTTGATCTGGAACACCGATCTGGTCGAAACGCTGGAGCTGGATAACTTGCTGAGCCAGGCCACCGTGGCGATCAACGCCGCAGGCAACCGCACCGAGAGTCGGGGCGGCCATGCACGGGAAGATTACCCCAAACGTGATGATGAAAACTGGATGAAACACACGCTGACCTGGTTAAGCGATGATCAGGTTAAAATCGATTACCGGCCTGTACACATGTACACCTTGACCGATGATGTCGACGTAATTCCACCAAAAGAGAGGGTGTACTAATGGCTGAATTTACCCTGCCTAAAAATTCGGTGTTAACCGAAGGCAAAACCTTTAAAGCGCCTGCCGGTGCAACCAACATCCGCCGCTTTGAAGTATACCGCTGGGACCCGGAATCCGGAGAAAACCCGCGCATCGATGCATTCGAACTGGACATGAGCAGCTGCGGCCCGATGGTGCTGGACGCTATCCTGAAAATCAAGAATGAAGTCGACAGCAGCCTGACCTTCCGGCGATCCTGCCGCGAAGGCGTGTGCGGCTCCTGCGCGATGACCATCAACGGCAAAAACTCGCTGGCCTGCACCAAAGCCATCGATTCCTATTCCGGCACCATCAAAATCTATCCGCTGCCGCATATGCCGGTTGTTAAAGACCTGGTTCCGGATCTGACCCATTTTTATGCGCAATACGCCTCGATCAAGCCGTGGATAGAAACCCAAACCCCGGCGCCTGCGGATTCCGAGCGCCTGCAAAGCAAAGAAGACCGGGAAAAACTGGACGGCTTATACGACTGCGTACTGTGCGCCTGTTGCTCGACCAGTTGCCCCAGTTACTGGTGGAACAGCGAGCGTTACCTGGGCCCTGCGGTGCTGTTGCAAGCCTACCGCTGGCTGGTCGACAGCCGCGACGAAAGCACCGGCGAACGGCTGGACGAACTGGAAGACCCGTTCAAATTGTACCGTTGCCATACCATTATGAACTGCACCGATACCTGCCCTAAAGGCCTGAATCCGGCCAAGGCTATTGCCGAAACCAAGAAAATGCTGGTGCAGAGAAAGCTGGGCTGATGAACGAACTGGCTCGATTAAAGTGGCAATGTCGGCGCGGGACCAAGGAGCTGGATAAGCTGTTGAACCGCTATCTGGAAGCGGGGTATCTGGCGGCGGACCAGGAGGAGCGGGATTTGTTTATTGAGTTGCTGGGGATGGAGGATGATGTGTTGATCGGGGTTTTGCTGGGAGACAGAAAGCCGGAAGCGAAAGAATTAGCAAGTCTGGTTAATAAAATAACCAAGGGTACGCATTCCGCGCCTTTGTTGTTTTAATTTTTGTATAGTGCACGCGATGCGCGTACTCCTTATAACTTTTATTATGTACATGTGCTACCTGACAGGAGTCGAGTAGCGCTGTGTTGATTAGATGTTGGGTTTCTCCATCTGGAGATGGAGAAATATTAGGCAACGAAACAGCAGTTGTCTAACCAAAATGACTTCCAAATAGAGACGGGCTAAAACGCGCTAGGCTAATTGGATCGTACAAACTATTCTTCTGGTAGAATTTCTAGAGGAAGTCGATATAAGTAAGCTATTGAAAATAATTATTGTCGGAAGATACTTGATATGAAATCTAAACAGCAAAACCCCCCTAATACAGTCAACTCTTTGTCGAAAGTTCTGGAACAAAGTGAGCAGATTAAAGGCGTGGTAGATGAGTGCGCTGAAGAATTGTCGTCAGTTAATCTTGCATTGAAAGATAGTCTTTCAATACAAGATCAGAAAGCAGAGATTAAAAATGCTCTTGAAAAAAGTCAAGAGGTTGAAAGCAAGGTGCAAGAAGCCTCCGATCAGCTTTCGGCGGTAAATAAATCTTTAGAGCATGAGGTTAGTGAACGGGAGTGTCTAGAGCATCAATTAGCCGCCGTCAAAAAACAGGAAGAGTCAGCTCGCCATGAAGCATTTCATGATCCCTTAACTGGCTTGCCAAACCGAGTTCTTTTCAATGAAAGACTTGAGCATGGATTAGTCCAGGCAAAACGGCATGGTTGGTCTCTCGCAATAATGTTTTTAGATCTGAATGATTTCAAAATCATTAACGATGTATATGGGCACGATGCGGGCGACATTGTGTTGCAAACTATCTCTAAGCGGCTCAAAGATAATACACGCGACGATGACACAGTTAGCCGACATGGTGGTGATGAATTTTTGTATTTGCTAATGGAAGCTCAGGAAAAGCAACATACAATTCTGATGGTAGAAAAGATTATCAAAGTAATCCAGGAACCATGCGACATAGGCGTACGAGAGTTAGTTATAAATCCAAGTATCGGAATCTCACTTTTTCCTAAAGACGGTGACACTTCAGACATCTTGATTAAGAGCGCAGACAAGGCGATGTATCAAGCCAAACGGACCAAATCTAGATATGCTTTCGCTAGTGAGACATAAGGCGTAAGGCGGATTCGCGCTAGCAATCCGCCATGATCGAAGCCAAGTAGATACTCTCTTAAACCGCAAGTCCTATTTGCTAAAAATTTGGTAACTACTCAGCCCCCACCAAATTCAAAGCCAAGTAGGTCGGGTTAGGCGATAGCCGTAACCCGACATTTTGCGTGAATGTGTCGGGTTACGCTAC